>NZ_JBALFC010000055.1:0-69137 GCF_036917755.1 Nostoc sp. | reverse complement strand
CGAGAGTTCAGCCTTTTTATGACAGTAATCTGCTGTCGGGCTGGATTAGTTATTTACGGGCTGATTACCGTGATTCACTAATCAACGAATCGCACGTCCCTTTCAAACCGAATTTTTCAGCATAAATGCTTATTGACATAGTCAGTTTGAGCTTAACTTGACACCTATGGCAAGATGCCCACCCCACAAGAAGTAGAGTATTTTTTTATCTGTCAGCCCCTAAACATCAAAAAACCGGTCATGAAGACCGGGCTTTTGAGGAGAAACAATGGGGCTATATTCCCCGAAGGTTAGTTATAGAGGTTCAGTATAATATCGATGCTCTGATATGTACTACCGCCCCGTTGCGATCGATTCCGGAAAATTAGCGAAGAATTTTTGAGTAACTTTGCTTTATCTCCCAAAATACAGCAAGGCACTGACAGCATCAGCGTTTGACACTCCCCGCGATAAATCGACGGGGATTCTTGGTTCAACGAGACCACTTAAACTAGAGTCCTTGCGTCATCTAGACCAGAGGTGGGATTCTCCCCAAGCGTTAACTTTGGGTATGCCCTACCCTAATTGCATTGCTGAGGCAGTGCGTTGGGCGGCGAGCCACTCTTGTTGCAACTGCCGTGCAAGTCCTGTTTAGTTTGAAACAAATAGTCTCAAAATTCTGAGTCGTCTAGTTCCTATAAATCTTTTACCTACTGCTAGGAGAAAACTAGAACAATGCAGTAGAACCGCATAGATTTAATTGTCAAGGAACAGAAAACCCGCTAGGCAACAAGGTTTTTAGCCAGGTTGATTACCTTTCCTGCTAGAAGTAGTGTAGCGCATAGAGGCTACAAATGAATAGACCAAAAGTATACAATCTTAGGTTTTCAGATGAAGAGTGGACAAAGCTTAAAGCAAATGCCGAATCTAAGCAGATTACTCCGGCTGAAATTCTGCGTGATTATATTAAGCGATTGCCAAATACAAAGCCGTCGTTCTACGACGGGGCTTTAAACCCAATTTTTCGGTAAGATTTACAAATATTGATTTTCCGGCTTTTGCTGATGAATAATGCATTTAGTAGCTGGCAAGAATGGCTAACAGTATTCGCCTATCTAGGTTTTACGGTCTTTATTATCTGGCGCGTGTTTACCGCCCAGAAGAATTAAAAAAACTGCATATCATCTCACCAGGGTCTTTTTGCTGAAAGGCCAACACAGTTCCATCGTGTTGAACTTTGACTCGTTCACGGCAATTGTAAACCTCGACGGGTCTTTTTACTCCATCCCCACTAACGGCTGCCCTATATTCCCAATAATTTTTAGCACTTCGGTTGATGCTGAGAATGCAAATCTGGTGGCGTAGCCCGTCGTAGTCAGCGTAATTGCGGCATACAGATGCAAAAGCCGGATCTACCACTGAGAACACTAGTATCAATAGCAACATAAGTATTAAGCATTTAATCCTCTTCATAAAAAATTGTTTAACATTACATTATTTGGAAATATGATGAAATTTTTAAACCCTTTGAGTTGAGTCAATTACTTTTCCTAGTTTGACAGACCAGCGATCGCAACTCCCAAGCACATAAAATATGAGAGCAGTAGCAAAAAGCTCACAATACCATAAGTGCTATTTTTCGCTAAAGTTTACTAAACTTAAGTTGAACCATGCCCAAACAGCTCCTCAACTTTGAAGGTAAACATCTAAACATCTAGTGCGTCTGTTCATGTACCATACCCTAATACCAATTCGTAATATCCTGCGGGAAGCCGCACAAAGTGCGTCTATATAATTGAGAAACTTAGATTACACCTGGCTGGGTTTTCACCATTTGTATCTGTAGTCTTATTTTGGAGAATTGATATCACATATGTGCAAAAAAGTCAGTCTTAAGGACGATAAAATTGCGATTAAAAACAAATTCTGAGCAATCTGAGATTATACGCTGTTTTGCAGCAGTACTGCTTTTCGGTCAAGTGTGGCTACATTTACTCCAAGGAAAAACGTACTACCGCAAGATTCTGCAACATCTGGTGACTGCTGGGCCAGTTTCTATCTCTCCAGTTCTCCTTGTCAGTGGTTTTGCAGGAATGATTTTTACTATTCAGACGGCGAGGGAATTAGTCCGATTTGGGGCTGTCAATGCTGTAGGAGGTGCTTTTGCCTTAGCTTTTTGTAGAGAATTGGCTCCAATTTTGACCGCTAGTATTATGGCAGGACAAGTCGGTTCTGCTTTTGCCGCAGAAATAGGTGCAATGCGGGTGACAGAGCAAATTGATGCACTTTATATGCTCAAAACTGATCCAATTGATTATCTAGTACTTCCGAGAGTCATTGCTTGTTGTTTGATGGTGCCTTTGATGACGATTTTGGCTTTAGTTACGGGCATCTTCGGCGGAGTTTTTGCCGCATCACACTTTTACCAAATTATTCCCGAAACATTTTTAGAATCAGTGAGAGATTTTTTACAACCCTCAGATTTATTTATTATCTTGCTAAAAGGGTTTATTTTTGGAGTGCTGGTTGCTGTGATTGGCTGTAGTTGGGGGTTAACTACTAAGGGGGGAGCAAAGGAAGTAGGAGAATCTGCAACCAAAGCAGTTGTTACTAGTTGGGTGTCAATTTTTATCATGGATTTTTTCCTCTCTCTACTGCTGTTTGAACAGGCTGTATTTTGAACCCAAGTAAGTATTAAATAATTCGTAATTCGTAATTTGTAATAGAGCCTCCGGCACGCTACGCGAACGTAATTAAGTTTTGTAACGGACGCGAACAGCGTCTCTAAGAGTTGAGTGCTGTTGTGGGGAAGGTTTTCGACTCGCATTACTTCGGGGGATTTAGACCTCGCCTAACATACTTGCGGCTTCTCTTGTAGCCGGGGACTTAAACCCGCCGAAGTTTGTTGGAGAACAAGATTTCCGACTTCTTAAAAAAGTCGGCAATCTTTCGGTAAGGAATATCAATTCTGAAGTTTTGGCGCAGCCCACTTGATCACGTTAGCGGAATTTGGGAATATATTAACTTGTAGATTAGCGCACCCAAAGCTAAACCTCCCAATGAAAAGATAGACGCAGTTGAAAAGGCTAGCCCTTCCCTAAGACCCGCTCTTTGAAAGTCTATCCTAACTAATATAGTCGCGGAAATAATGAGTAAGGTATCAAGAAATATCTGAAACCAGGCAATCATGATAAAAAACAAGAAAGCTGCTAAGACGGCAACGCCGAAAGACCTGATATTTGATTTAAGCAAAATACTGTAGTAATAAGTCATCTTCGGCCAAGGAGCAGTCACCGTTACTATTAACAACAAGATAGCAATCACAGTTGCCAGCCATACAAACTGACGAGCATGTGTTTCAGATATTACCCAGCCCAAAGTACTGTAACTAAGCAGCACTAGCGCCAGGGACACCCAAGGAACTCTTTTCAAAATTGACATGGGTTGATATTCCTAGTACAGGGTCAAGGTATTATTCCATTACTGAATATACAGCAGATTTCAAGTTGGGTGTTGTACACAACGATTCGTCTCAAATCTAGGTATAAAGCCTGTTTTACTTCTGAATTCTGACTCCTGAATTCTGAATTCTGCTATATAACTATTGACTAATAGCTAAACAATCATTTTCTGTCCACCAAGCGTAGATGGGTGTGTCGCGGTCTGGTAAACCGCCAAAAGTATTAGGTTGCAACACATTGATGCTAATGCCATTTGTTAATTCCACAACATAATTAACGTGTGTGCCCAAATACATAACATTCACAAGCCGTCCTTCAAAACAGTTAGCTGGCAAATTGGGTGGATAAAGCGAAAGCTGTATTTTTTCTGGGCGCACACTCACTACCACCGCTTGTGATAATTCAGTTGGTGTATCTTCAGCGCGGCTAATGACAATTGAGAGTCCCGTTTTTGTCGAAATTTGCACATTCGAGGAGTCTACCGCGACAATTTCACCACTGAATAAATTAGTATCGCCAATAAAATCAGCAACAAAAGCTGTCTGGGGGCGTTCGTAAATTTGGCTGGGAGTGCCAACTTGTTCAATTTTGCCTTGGTTCATCACGGCAATGCGATCGCTCAAACACAATGCTTCTTCTTGGTCGTGTGTCACCATCACAAAGGTCACTCCCAAGCCTTTGTGTAAATTTGATAACTCAACCTGCATCTCTTTACGCAGTTTTAAATCTAACGCCCCTAAAGGTTCATCCAGTAGTACCACGGTGGGACGGTTGACTAAAGCCCTTGCTAAGGCGACACGTTGCTGTTGACCACCAGAAAGTTGATTGGGAAAGCGCGATCGCAAACTCTCCATTTTCACGAGTTTTAAAGCTTCTTGGACTCTAGCTTCAATTTCCGATTTGGGTATTTTTTTTAACCTCAGTCCAAAGGCGATGTTATCCCAGACATTCAGGTGGTTAAATAAAGCGTAACTTTGAAATACAGTATTGACGGGTCGGCGGTAAGGCGGCACATTAGTCATAGACTGACCCTGAATCAACACCTTGCCAGCGTCAGCGATTTCAAACCCAGCAATTAAGCGCAGTGTTGTTGTTTTACCACAACCGGAGGGGCCTAAAATACTAAAAAATTCTCCTTGTCTGACATCCAAATCGATTCCATGTACTGCTGGTTCTTGGTTAAAAAACTTGAAGACGTTACGCAGTTCAACATCAAGTGGCTGAAAAGTTGTTATCCCCCTCTGATTCTGCATGACAAGTTGAGCCATAATCCTCAGTAGAATGCCCTGATCTTACGTGATTTTGTCAATTGATCTAGTCTATTGAGCAGACTAGATCAATTGACACTTTGGTTTATTGTATCCGCCAAAAACAATTGTTTAAGAATATACTCGCTCGATTCTTTCATACTCATTACTGAGTATTCCCCCACCATAAAAGTATACACTTATGAGACATTCTTTGATCAAGCTAATATGCATTAAAATTACATCTAAGCAATTGCTAAAAGGCTAGCTAGGATTGCGTTTATTCATTTTAAATTTTGAATTTTGAATTGTTTATGTTCCCATCACTTGGCAGCAAAAAAGATACACGTACAGTTGGGCGTGGTTTTCAATCAATATTTTTAATCGTATTTACCCTATTAATGACCGTTGGTATTGAGGCTCGTTTGGCATATTTGCAAATTGTTGAAGGGCCAAAACTCCGCCAAAGAGCCGAGGCGAACCGAATTCGGATGATTCTCAAACAACCGGAACGGGGCAATATTTTTGATCGGAATGGCAAGCTTTTAGCCAGTACTCGCTATCCTAGCTCTGTATATTTGTGGCCGATGGCACATACTAAGCCTTCCTGGTCTGTAGTCGGCCCGCGTCTAGCGCAAATTCTCAACATTCCGCAAGATGAGATGGAAAAGAAATTAGAACAAGCAGGTGCGAATTCTTCTTCACTCATCCGAGTTGCTCGTGATCTAAATGAAGCAGAAATCACGGCATTAAAGGAGTATAAAAATGAACTCCCGGAAGTGGAAATTAATACAGATTCTGTGCGTTATTATCCCCACGGCAAGGAATTGGCGCATGTACTAGGTTATACGCGGGAGTTGACCGCCGACCAGTTAAAGGACAAGAAGCAGTCAGGCTACCGACTGGGAGATGTAATCGGTCAGATGGGGGTGGAAAAGGCTTATGAGAAAACTCTGCGGGGCGAATGGGGCGGTCAGCAGGTGGAAGTAGATGGTGCGGGTAGACCAATCCGGGTTTTGGGAGAGAAACAGGCAAAAGCTGGTAACGATTTACACCTGACCATAGATTTAGATGTGCAACAGGCAGCAGAAAAAGCTTTGGGAAATCACCGAGGCGCGATCGCGGCAATTGATCCAAAGAATGGTGCTGTTTTAGCAATGGTATCTTACCCCACCTTTGACCCAAATATCTTCTCCAAACAAAAACTCTCCCAGAAAGATTGGGAAAGCGTGCAAGGTAAAGAGCATCCCTTGATCAATCGTGCCTTGAGTGCCTTTCCACCCGCCAGTACTTTCAAAATCGTCACTACAACAGCTGGACTGGAATCAGGTAAATTCTCTCCAGACTCAGTATTACAGACCTTTGGCTCCCTGACTGTTGGGGGAGTGACTTTTGGTGAGTGGAACCACGCCGGATTCGGGCCATTAGGATTTCCCAGAGCGATCGCTATGAGTAGTGATACATTCTTCTATCAAGTTGGCAGAAAAGTTGGTGGCCCAACTTTAATCGAATGGAGTCGCAAATACGGATTTGGTCAAAAAACTGGCATTGAATTTCCCAACGAAGAATCAAAAGGCTTGGTTCCAGATGAAACATGGAAGCTGAAAGTTTTGAAAACGCCTTGGACTGTCGGCGACACTATTAATATGTCAATTGGTCAAGGCGCTTTGCAAGTCACACCCCTGCAATCGGCGATTATGTTTTCTGTCCCTGCTAATGGCGGATATCGAGTTCAGCCGCATTTACTCAAAGACAACGAAGAAGCAAAAAGTTGGCGCTCATCGTTAAATATGAAGCCGGAAACTATCAAAGTTCTCCGTGAGGGACTGCGGAAGGTGGTGAGTGAGGGTACAGGTAAGAGCTTGAACGTGCCGACAATTGCCCCAGCATCTGGAAAGAGTGGCACTGCTGAAGCTGGTGGTGGTCGCCCAAATCATACTTGGTTTGGTGCTTATGCCCCCAGTAATAAGCCGGAAATTGTGGTTGTGGCCTTTGGGGAAAATACTGGCGAGCATGGTGGTACTATTTGTGGGCCGATGGTTTTACAGGTGTTGGAAGCTTATTTTCAACATAAATATCCAGGTAAGTATAAAAAACCTCAGCCTGAACCATCAGAAGCTAAAACCCCCAATTCAGGACATGTGACTGGAGACTAGGAGAAGGAAGGATTAAAAATACATTTTGAATTTGGAATTATTTTGTCTTGCCCTCGCCAAACAAAAATGAGGTAAATCGTGATTGACGACTATATTCGAGCCACAATGACTAAAAACCAGATTCCTGGACTTTCTGTTGCAGTGGTGCAGCAAGGGATGCCTATTTTAGTTAAGGGCTATGGACTGGCGAATATTGAACACTCCGTTCCAGCTACTGAACATACAGTTTATGAAATTGCGTCTGTCGGTAAAACTTTTACCGCTACAGTCACAATGATGCTGGTGGAGCAAGGGATAATTTCGTTAGAAGATGCGATCGCAGATTATCTCGATTATCTACCCATAACGTGGCAAAATGTCACAATCGAGCATATTCTGTCTCATCAGTCTGGAATTCCCAGCTATACCGATGCCCCAAACTACTGGGAAATTACCCATCTTGATTTATCTAAATCTGAAATTTTAGCTCTAGCTACTCACCTACCCCTCAAGTTCCAACCGGGCGAATTTAGCGCCTATGACAACACAGGCTACTATCTATTGGGTTTGATCCTAGAAAAGGTAACTGGACAATCTTATGGAGATTTGTTGCAAGATCGCATTTTTGCTCCTTTGGGAATGAATGCAACTGTGATGAATAATCCCAGTGACATTGTGCCACACCGGGCTGCTGGCTATCGGTTGCCAAACAGCAAGCTTGTTAACAAACCTTACTACAGTCCCTCAGTCACCTATTCTGCTGGAGGTCAACTTTCCAGTGTAGAAGATATGGTGAAGTGGGAACAGGGGCTTTGTGGGGCAACTCTGCTAAAGCAATCAACCCTTGATAAAATGTGGACTCCTCATCCTCCAAATCAGGGTGATGATTGGGAAAAGTTGAGATATGTTGCAGGTTTAGGTTGGTGGGTATTTAATTATGGCGATCGCCGAGTAGTTGGTCATAATGGTTCGATATTAGGATTCGCAAGTAACATTACCCGCTTTATTGATAACAAAATTACCGTGATTTTACTTTGCAATCTAGATAAAATTTCCCGACCAGATGCGATCGCTAAGGACATCGCTGGATATTATTGTCCAGCTCTTAAGGAAGTGGTGCTTCAGCCTCCACTAGGAGAGGGCGAGAGGGAGTAAAACCAATGACTCTTGTCTCTCCTGACTCTGGCAATTTTAGATTTTAGATTTTTCCTTCAATCCAAAATCCAAAATTCAAAATCTAAAATCGAATGACTCCTGTCTCCTATGGCGATATCTTAGCGGGTTTCAAATTTCTGGCTTTGTAGAACATTTCCAAACTATTGCGATCGCCGACAAAACGCCAGTGCCAAGGCTCATAACTCACACCTTGAACATTATCTTTAGGAAATGACATTTCAAAGCTGAAACGCGCTGCATTTGCTTGCATCCACTGATAAGCCTTGGTATTGTCAAAGTTAGTTTGGAGATTAGTTGCTGGTACTGCTCCGTCTCCAATATCCACAGCATAACCTGTGTGATGTTCGCTATGACCTGGAGGAGCGCTGAGGGCAGCTCGTTGTGCTGGCGTCTGATTTCGTTGGGCACCGACAGCAAAAAATAACTGCTCTTGGTCTTTGACTGAGCGAAAGCCAGAAATAGGTACTAAAATTACACCTGCACTCCGCGCTGCTGCTACCATCTCCTCAAATTTTTGGGCAGCAGCTTTTCGCATTCTAATGCCCCTATTTGCGGAGATGGTTACTAGTTCTGACTCAGGGGCTTCTGGATATGGAAAATGCCCTAACACAGTATTGACATTACCAGATTCTGTAGTCGGTGTAGGTGTAGAACTAGTGACCGAGGGTTGAGAATCGACGGTTTTTTTGGGTGCCGTGAGGAAAAACAAAAAACCGCTAATTAAAGCCAGCAGGACAAATACTGCAACTCCGCCAATCAGCACAATTCGAGTTGGCAACCAAATTTTAGGTGTTGCATCAGGGGTATCGCGTACAGCCACTGGAATATCATCACCAAGGTCATTGGATGAGTTTTGCGGTTTTCCAGAAAACCCAGCCTTATTCAAGGGGAAACTCCTGTTTTTGTGGGATAGCCATAACAGATTTTGTACTGGACAAAAGTAGACGTAACAGCTAGCATTTTACATCTGTGGTTTTTAGGCGCAATCTTGATAAACCTTTTAGAACTATACGTCAAGCTGGGAGGATTAGTCCTGCTAGGTTTTATTGTGGGACGCAAACTACCTGTGACAGTTCCTACGCGTTTGGGACAGTTTCTGTTTTGGGTGGGAGTACCCATCAGCATAGTATCGTTTTTGCATCAATCTAGCTTGTCGGGACAAATTTGGATTGCACCTATGATCGCTTACCTAGCTATTTTACTAGGAGGATTTTTAGCTTGGTTAGCCATTAAAGGACAAGCCTATTTTAAAAATACCCTCCCCACACAATCAACTCAGGCTAGCTTGATATTAGCAGCAATGCTGGGTAACACAGGTTATCTTGGTTTTCCCATTACCTTAGCAATGGTAGGGAAGGAATACTTTGCTTGGGCGCTATTTTACGATTTGTTAGGTTCATTCCCAGGAACTTATGGCTTGGGTGTGTTACTAGCAGCGCGTTTTGGCGGTGGTGTACATAATTATTGGCAGATTGCTAAGTCCATCTTAATTAATCCTGCCCTGTGGGGTTTCGGATTTGGCTTGCTGTTTCGACAAGCGACAATTCCCACAGTCGCGGAATTCTGGTTAGAGAAATTTGCTTGGAGTGTCGTAACTTTATCTTTAATGTTAATTGGAATGCGACTGGCATTGCTCAAGTCTTGGGGTAGCCTACCACAAGCAGGGATGAGCTTGGGAATCAAAATGCTGCTAGTTCCCTTGATATTAGGGAGTATTTTACCACTGTTTGGATTAACTGGAGCGATCGCAAAAGTCATTGTCCTACAAATGGCCATGCCTCCAGCTTTCGCCACACTGGTAATTGCTGAAACATTCAATCTCGATCGCGATCTGGCTGTTACTGCCTTAGCTGCTGGGGTTATAGTATTGCTGGTGACTCTCCCAGTTTGGCTATGGCTGTTTTAGAATAAAGTCATCATTGGTAAAATAGCTAATGCTCCTAAATTTAGTTCTTTGGGCGCTTCTGCTAATCTAATTAGTTTATTAAGTAGAAGACTTGTTCCTAGTAAGGGTATGCACCAACCATTACTCAAGTATATTAAAGTAATAAAAATTAATGCTAATATAAATTTATTAATCACATTAGGCATTATATTATAAATTTTAATATGCAAGTCCATAATATTATTAAACATTAAATATCCTACAAAGGATAATGAGAGGCTAGTAGCAATAATTCCTACATTCTCTACATCATTAAATTGAATATGTAATGATCCAAGATTGCTCGCTAAAGCATTTTTATTACCTTGTAGTACTAGAAATATTGTCAATCCCAATGAAGAGGTTACTCCATCAGCAAATGCTTTTCTACTAATTATTGTATGGGGCTTGTCATAATCTTCTTCTACAGCTTTGCAAACTACACTTGTGGGTAATCCCCATAAAATAGAGCATAAGGCTCCTGCAAAAAATCCTGAAACTATTTCTACTCCTTCATGGAAAGAAGTAATATAAGGATCTTTAAGTTTGTCTTGCTTCTCTGTTAATGTTTTAAACAGCGTACTAGAAAACATACATGATGTCAGTACAAACATTGGTTGATTGATAGGTAGATTTGTGGCTACTAGGGCAAGTAAACATGAGGCTACTAAAGATGCGATCGCTAGTTTAGGATTCTTTGATTTAAATCCTGCAAGGATTAGCCATACAGCAAGTATTAAGAATATTGATAGGCATTTACCCAAACCATCTAACTTCATTTCACTTCCTTGTAGGAATATAATTAAACCTATACCTACAGCACTACCAATGAATTTACCAGACATTCCTGATGCTAATGAAGTTAAAATTAAACTAGCATCAGTTTTATATAATTCACTGGCATCTTCTTCAGAAGAGGAATTAAGCATACTTAAATGTTTCATTATAGAAGAAGTAGAATCTACTCCTATAATCAGTCCTACTGCAAAATAGGGGTCTTTTAATGTGGTTGCAAATAAATATGCAAACCCAATATTAAATGAAGGTACTAATCCTAGAATTATACCCAATAAACTTCCTAATGCAATTCCAATTAATAGCATGATTTTAGGTTCCAGTTTTAAATGTTAAGGTGATTAAGGATACTCGATGCTTGTTACTACGCTTGTAGATAGGTAGTAGTATACAGTTGCAGTTTTATTTAGAATGATTTGATTAGAATTACCTTCATCTATTTTCAGTTTTAGAGTTCTTGGCTCCATATAAATGGGCAATAAAGCTAAGGTTTCTCCGGTATAAAAGTGAGGTCTTTCTGTAATGTATGCAGTAATCTTAGTAGGTTTTTCTGTTTCCCCATTTGTATCTACTACTGTAGGATCTATCTCTGCTTCACCTATCAGGTCATACATTCCTTCATCTATGGTTTTAGCTTTAAACTTAATCCGAGTCCCAGTTTTGAGGTTTTTAAATTGGTATACTTTAGCAAATACTAAGTACACCTCACCGTAAAAGGGGTTCGCAAATATTCAGACTTGATGTTGGGTAACACTAAAGTTCTACCCAACCTACGAATAATTAAATTCCATACCCTTTTTGTGGTGTTCTGTACTAAGCTATCACAGCCTTTAGTGCCTTCGGTTAAGTTAACAGTAAGCTTATCCCCATCTTTTTTTACAGATGTTATAATGCCGCTTACGTAACCTGTATCTCCTGCTTTTGAACTACATAGAGTCATTCCTTGGGACTCTTTTTTAGGTAAGGTTGTACCTACTCCTAGAATTCCTATAGATATAGTTAGGAGTCCTAGAGCTAAGTACATTTCTCCATTAGATTTAGATTGACTCATCTTTATTTTTATCCCCTAATAACCAAAAAAGGTTTGCCAAAATGTAAACCTTTGTCTATTTAATTAGACTGTAGCAATTCATTCTTTTTTTGCATTCAGTAACTTTACTACAGTGTAATTAAGTGAGTAAATTTCTTTGAAAAGATGACTGAAACTTGTCTCAGAGACTATGAACGTATTTTGGATGAGGTAAAAGATATTTTAAAAAATGATGTCCTGTCAGCCTTAAGAAAACTAGACAAATAAAAAAGGGAAGAAATGATAATCCTTCCCTTTTTATCTTTATAGAGATTTATTCCTGTACTGGATGCTGCCCATAATATGGCAAAGCCTCTGACCAATTAGGACACTTGCCTTCTTGCCAATCGAGATTAGCTAATTCCAAAATACTTGTCACCGTCGCTGCTAACCCAGATTGGGCTTGAATCAGCTGATAATTAGTGTTCCAATTCGCTAAAGTTTCCTGCCATGTTTCTGGTGTCAAGACTCTATCTGACAAACACGCTCTTAGTTTAGAACCATCTGGCTCAAACTGATAAATAGCAGCAAAAATTTGACCTCGTTGTGCTGGCATTTCCACAGCGATAGTTTTGGGATTTTGACTTTTGCCTGCTTCTGACCAAGCTACCGCAGCCAAAGTTGAAATCGCAAATACAGGGATATCTAATTGTTGCCCCAAAGTCCGAGCAGTGACAACACCAATCCGAGTTCCGGTAAAGCCACCAGGGCCTTTTGCAACTGCGATAAAGGACAAATCTGCCCAAGTTTGCGGTTTGATAAATTCAATTAAATATTGATGTATTAAGCTAGATAAATCACGCCCTAAATTCCAAACTTGAGAGCGAGTCTCGCCTGCAAAATTACTAATTGCCAAACCCAATTCGGGAGTGGTGGTGTGTAGTGCCAAGGCGTATTTATTTATTGCAATGTCTTCTAGTTCTGTTGTCAAAGTTACTTAAAATATCTATTTTTATAGAGTTAACGTGATTTATTTAAGCATATAACATAGTGGTTCTCGGTTGAATGAGCTACAAGACGCTACCGGGTACAAAGGGAATTATGCCATATTGGGTCGTTAGTCTGGTTCGTCAGCCATTCCAGACTCGTTTAGCGTCTCTCTTCGCTTGTTAAACGTCGCTAGCAATTATCGCCTGTACCTTGTAAAGTACCTTCAGTTTTACGTTTTTCATTGAAAGCGGCGGGAAACTTCATCCCCTTGTGGGTGGAGAGGGATAGTCGCCCCGCCGCTTGGGGCATTGGGCATTGGGCATTGGGCATTGGTAACTTCTTCCCCATGCCCCATGCCCCATTCCCCATGCCCAAAAACTCCATCCCCTTGTGGGTGGAGTTTTTCATTTTTGGCAACGCTAGCAGTAGCAAGAAGTGTAGTGGAAATAGGGATGCTATAGGCGGAAAATCAGAGTTGAATTGTATTAATGAAGGAATTTACCTACCAATACATTAGGAATAAATATGTCAGACAAAATAATCGCATTAATGCCTACTTATTGATAATATTTTAGGCATTCAGTTTTCCCATTTTCTGCTGACTCGGTTTCACGAGTCTTTATATTTTTGAGCAAATTACTTCTAGTGGCGTCTCCAGTCTCAAGTTACTTTTGCTAGCTTAGTGATATAGAGTTTATCGCTCCCCAGTAAGCGCCTGGAAGCAAAAGGATTAATATGGCACATTTAAATCAGCGTCGATCGCAAAATGTCAACGGCGATTTTTATGTAGATACTACGTGTATTGATTGTGATACCTGTCGCTGGATGACTCCTGAAGTGTTTTCTCGTGTTGATGAACAGTCGGTGGTTTATCATCAACCAACGAATGAGTCCCAAAGATTAGCAGCCCTTGAAGCACTTTTAGCTTGTCCTACTAGTTCTATTGGCACAGTTGAGAAACCTAAAGATATCAAAGTTGCTCAACAAAAGTTTCCAATATTAGTAGCGGAAAATGTTTACCACTGCGGCTATCATTCGGAAAAATCTTACGGTGCTACTAGTTATTTAATTGAACTTCCAGAAGGTAACATTTTGGTGGATTCTCCCCGGTTTACGCCGCCTTTAGTCAAGCGTTTAGAAGAACTGGGGCCAATTCGTTATATGTACCTAACTCATAAGGATGATGTGGCAGATCATCAAAAGTTTGCCGAGCATTTTCAGTGCGATCGCATCCTCCACATCGATGATATTTCTGCGGATACTCGCAATGTGGAAATACAGCTAACTGGTTCTGAACCATTTACTTTGACTCCAGATTTATTAATTATCCCAGTTCCCGGTCACACCAAAGGGCAAACTGTTCTACTTTATAAAAATAAATTTCTGTTTACTGGCGACCATCTCGCTTGGTCAGAAAGCTTGCATCAACTGGCTGCATTCCACGGTGCCTGCTGGTATTCTTGGTCAGAACAGACTAAATCAATGCGTAACTTGGCTAATTACTCTTTTGAGTGGGTGCTACCAGGTCATGGACGAAGGTTTCATGCTGATCGAGAAACCATGCGCCAGCAGATGCACAAGTGTATTGAGTTGATGGAATCTTTGGATTGACTTAAATAACTGACTTTTCATGTGATATCAAAAGTCCACGAAAAACCTAATCCCCTAATCCCCTTCCCGACGCTCTAAGGGGGAAAACTCAAAGTCTCTCTCCTTTTAGGAGAGAGATTTAGAGAGAGGTCAGACTATATTGCATACAAACGAGCGATCGCTATAATCTGGGTTTTACCACCCTTTTAACCAAACACAGATTATGAAAAAGCTGATCAACAAGCCAGAAGACTTTGTGCAGGAAAGTCTAGAAGGTCTGGCGGTGGCTCATTCCGATTTAATTAAACTGAATTATGATCCCGCTTTTGTCTATCGAGCCGATGCACCTATACAGGGTAAAGTAGCAATTATTTCTGGTGGTGGCAGTGGACATGAACCAATGCACGCTGGCTTCGTGGGTAAAGGAATGCTTGATGCCGCTTGTCCTGGTGAGGTTTTTACTTCACCTACTCCTGACCAAATGCTAGCAGCTGCCAAGCAAGTAAATGGAGGCTCTGGTATCCTTTATATCGTCAAAAATTACAGTGGCGATGTCATGAACTTTGAAATGGCAACGGAGTTAGCCCGTGGTGAGGGTATTCGATCGCTAAATATTTTGATTGATGACGATGTGGCTGTGAAAGATAGCCTCTATACCCAAGGACGCCGGGGTGTGGGAACAACAATACTGGCAGAAAAAATTTGTGGCGCAGCCGCAGAGATGGGGTATGATTTGCCACAAATAGCAAATTTATGTCGTCGAGTAAATCTGAATGGGCGGAGTATGGGAATTGCTCTAACATCTTGTACAGTTCCCGCTAATGGAACGCCGACATTTGAATTGAGCGATCGCGAAATTGAATTAGGTATCGGTATTCACGGTGAACCAGGAATAGAACGCACAGCCATAAAATCAGTAGATGATCTCACCAAAATTTTGACGCGATCGCTCATTGAGGATACAGCATACAGCCGTATACTACGCGAGTGGGATGAAGACAAAGGAGAATGGGTAGATGTAGAACTGATAAATCTCCCATTTGCAAAAGGCGATCGCCTGTTAGCTTTTGTCAATAGTATGGGTGGAACTCCGGTTTCCGAGCTGTATATTGTTTACCGCAAACTCGCCCAAATTTGCGAACAGCAAGGATTACAAATTGTGCGAAACTTGATTGGGCCTTATATTACATCTCTAGAAATGCAAGGTTGCTCCATTACCCTGCTGAAATTAGATGATGAGATGATCCGGTTATGGGATGCACCAGTAAAAACACCAAGTTGGCGCTGGGGAATTTAACTAATTACGAATTATGTTGATATGGTGAGTCAGGCGCAGATATTACAATGGTTGCAGGCATTTGCGACTGAGATAGAGCAAAACAAAGCATATTTGACAGAATTAGATGCTGCGATCGGAGATGCAGACCACGGGATCAATATGGATCGGGGCTTCAAAAAGGCGATCGCTCAGTTACCAACTTTTGCAGACAAGGACATCGGTAACATTCTCAAAGCCGTGAGTATGACCTTGATTTCTTCTATTGGCGGTGCCAGTGGTCCTCTTTATGGCACCTGGTTTTTACGAGCAAGTACAGCAGTAATTGGTAAGCAAGAATTAACACAACAAGATGTTTTAGGAATACTCCAAGCAGGCTTAGACGGCGTGCTGCAACGTGGCAAAGCGCAACTAGGAGACAAAACAATGGTGGATGTGCTATCTCCGGCTGTAGCCGCTTTTAGGCAAGCTGTAGGAGAAAGTAAGGGAACGCTGGAAGCTATGCAACAGGCTGTAGCAGCAGCCCAAATAGGCTTGCAGGAAACTATACCGATGCAAGCGAAAAAGGGACGCGCTAGCTATCTCGGAGAACGGAGTATCGGACATCAAGATCCCGGAGGGACTTCTGCTTATTTGATGTTGAAGAGTTTGTTACGGGTGTTAAAAAGTTCTAAGTAAAAACCTTTGTTGTCATTAGTTTTTATAAATCTAGGGGTAGGTTGGGTTTCGTTCCTCAACCCAACACCAAGAATTCTTGATTTTGTTGGGTTTCACTATTAGGACTTACGCAAAATATTTCTGAAATTCTGATTTCTCCGTGTACTCTGCGCCTCTGCGGTTCGTTATTCCTAGTACTTACGCACTTTACAAATTGAGCATCATGTGGATATCAAGCTTATTAAGATAAAAGTCTTGCCCTGCCTCGTTCCCAGGCTCTGTCTGGGAATGTGATCACTGGGAGGCAGAGCCTCCCACAAGAGCATTACAAGGCTCTGCCTTGTAACGATAGTTGATGCACATTTGGTTATTTCTGTCAATGCGTAAGTCCTAGCTATTAGAGCAAATTGAGAACTTAGACGGCGCAATACACCTGCGCGATTGTGGCTATTATTAAAAGGAAAATAAAAACTATTTCTCTATTTTTACGCCTATTTGAGATTCAGAAGTTGAAGCAGATTTTGAAGCTTGAAATTATTCCAACTCAAAGCTACTGAAGTTTCAATAGTTAAATCTCCTTGTTTAAGGTTAGTAATCAAAGCAGAACCATTTTCAAGACTATAAAAAAGGTCATCTAAAAGCTGCAATTGATTTCGAGGAAGAGTATAGTAAACCTTATTATTTTCAATTCTAACCTCTTTTGGTAAAGCTCCATTCGGAAGTTTACCTCCCAAAAATGTTGTCCAACCTGCAATCAGGTAACGGTAAACTATCGATTCAGTCTCAAACTGAAGGGGTTTCAATAAGCGAAGTTCTCCTTCAAGGCGATCTTCATGAAGAGTTATTTTCTCAGGAGTAAAATGTAATTGCACTTGAATTTTCTTGTACTCTATTGTCGCAATAAGTCCCTCCTCAGAGTGTGGTTCTAAGCTTTTTAATTGCTCAACTCTAGATTCGGCTTGTTGACAGAGAAGTAAAACCATTTTTTTTGTCAAAGTCAACTGTTTAGCGCCTGAGCTAAACATAATGTATTCTTCTAGACTTCTTTTTAGAAATTGTCTAGACTGCTGAAACGTTGCTGTAATTTTGTTAAATACGCTCATCATGCTCTCCGAGGAATATTTAGGTTTCCATTTATAGTATTC
Source organism: Nostoc sp. (assembly GCF_036917755.1). Classification (GTDB taxonomy): domain Bacteria; phylum Cyanobacteriota; class Cyanobacteriia; order Cyanobacteriales; family Nostocaceae; genus Nostoc. The sequence continues at coordinate 51,753 of NZ_JBALFC010000055.1, read as the reverse complement.
CCATAAAATTTCGTAAAATCATCATGATCGGACGACGATTTTTTGAAGTTGGCTTTCCAAACTTATCTGATTTGATTGACAACAGATATATTCTGAATGCGCCATTTACCTTGTTGTCGAATTAGATCATACCGAACTCGCAAATTCTCATTAGAAGAGTTTTGAAACTGACCATTTTCATATAACTGCGACCCTTCCTTAACCGTAGCTTCCACTGCGGCACGCTCTGCAAATAAATCAATTTTCTCTACAGATTCCACCTTCAGGCTATGGTCATACTTGCGGTAGAGATTGTCTGACCTATACTGTTGAGCAGTCTGCCGCAATTGAGACAAAGCTGAACCAGTTAAAATCTGCTCTAAATTATTAATTTCATGATTCGGCCCGAAAACTGCGGCTTTGATAGATAGCCAAGTCCGAATGACTTCCTCTGCCGTTGCATCTGTTAAAGGACTATCTGATGATTGTGGTTTGCTTCGATCAGGAATAGATATTGGTGGTTGATTTATCTGTACAGACAACTCTAAACCAGGCGCAGGTGGTGTAGGGAAAAACAAATTTTTTAACCATCCAAAAGTTGTTGTAACTAACACCCAGAAAACTAATATACTCACCAAAGAAATAAACACCCTCCAGACCACTCGTGTTTTCCCTTCGATGGTGTTAGCAAAAGTTCGTCGCCGCCGGGGACGACGAGCATGAGGACGATTATCTGGTACACGCTCTCGGCTAGCAGATGGAGTCGGTTTTCTCCGCCGACGCTTTTGGTTATGAGCGGGTGCAGCAGTCTTAGCTGAACCGTTCAAATGGTTATTAGTGCCTCTGCTCATCCGTTCGGCGGTAGGAACATCTGATTTTACACTCCCCGATGAATTCCACATGGGTGATAACAAGTTTGAATATTCGGGTGTTTCTTTTGTTGGTGTTTCTGGCAAATCTAGGTCAGGTGTTCTGCTGTAATTAAATTGCCCAGAAGTCTTAGTTGAATTGTTGTGGAAACGGGGATTATTTGTCTGCGGCTGGGGAAAATGCTGGGGGTTAATTACAGCCCATTCATTAGTTGTTTCGGCATCCGTTGGCAGTGCTTCTAAATAAGCTTGCACCTGTTGGTTAGCAAAGTAATCTTTTAGGAAAGCTTGCTGGTTTGCTAAATCTCGAAAATGTGGAAATACTTCGTGTTGCAACCACTGTTCTGCATATAGACACAGCCCCGGTAACAAATCTGGAGAGTCCTGAGATTTTTCCCGAATAAAAGCTAAAGCTTCGTACTCCTGACTAAGTTCTAAAACACGAGTTGCTTCTTGGGTTTGTCCCAAGAGTAAGGCACATAGCGACTGTTCTAAATGTACATCTTGACGCTTGCCCAGACGCATGAGCATTTGTCTTGCTTGACGAATTAAAGCCGGTTGCCGTTGAGCAAATCCCCGTGCTATCAAGGCATAAACAGCTAAGTAAGTGGCAACAGCAGAAGGACGTTTGCTTTGGGCTTCAAATAACTTGTGCTGCTCTGCGACCGTTAAGTGGTTGCGTAACTGCTGGATAAATCGCAGAAAGTCATCTATATTTAAACCAGAGTCATCATTGCTCGTGCCATCAATCCCGCCACGATCTTCTAAGAGGTTTTGTAATAATTCCAAACCTTGGCGTCGTTCGGAAGTCTTCTCTTGAGGTAGTGCCAGCAACTCCAAAATTCGATATGGTCGCAATTTGTAAAGATCCGCCTGAATTTCCGCCTGGACACTGGAGAACAACCCTTCGCGGGCTAGCAGTTCTTGACCAGTTTCTAGGGATATGGCGGCATTTTCATAGTGACCTTGCTGCCACTGTTCGCGACCCAATTCTAGACAAGCAAGGGCTACAGTGAGAACAACATTTGGATGTTCAGCACTTTCGTCTATTTCTTCGTCTACTAAATTATTGCCTTTTCTTGCACTTGTAGCACTATTTTTATTTACCAGGTATGGACGACCTAGTTTTAGTACAAGTTCGTATTCCCCCAACTCTTGCAAAATTAATAAAGCGCCAACTAATTCGTCTTGGGTAATTTCGATGCCCAGACTCTGGGTGTTACTACCCCTTTTAGTGCTTTCTGTGCGATTTTCCAGTGCTACTGCGGCAGCAGCAAGGTTATCAGGGTCATAAGCGTGGGCAAGATAAAGCTGATCGTAGGTACTGCGTTGTTTTGGATCTGATAAAACCACGTAAGCTTCTTCTATGAGTTGTTTACGAGAAGAAATTGCAGCCTGAGAATACTCACGTCGTGGCAATTGGACAATGCGATCGCTGTATGCCTGTCGCAATTGTTCATCACTTGCCGCTAACGGGAGTCCTAAAATTCGGTAGTAATCTAGCGGAATTCGCACAGCCTACTTCCCCTGCACCGTGATCAACATAATTTACCTAGAGCTTTCCAGGCGTGTAAAACCGTGCCATAAGAACGCCGTGTAGAATTTACTCTATAAGTGTATATTGCAACAACTTGTTTTGTACCTTTCCGAAATTTTGAGTCACATTCTAGTACTAATTTTTTGCTTTCGCCTAGAAAGACTCAGTTTTTTGTCTTAATTCTTAGTATTTTTGTTTAACACAACTATTATCAGCCTTCGATAGCACAAACCATAACCACCGCTTTTAGTGACGACATAATTGTGGTTGCAAGAATCTATTGATGGTTGATTTTTTTGGGACTTTCCCAGCATGAGGTAACAAAAATACCACTATTGGGGGTTGACCCTGATAACATGAGAAAAAAATCATATCATAATTAACCTTTAATTACAATTACCTATTTGGGTATAGATATTTGGGTATAGAGATTTTTGCGTCCTTTTTTTAAAATTGTTAATGGATATGCAGAAAGCAGTCTATCTTAATTGCTAGTCTATGAAGGGGAATCGTGAGAGAAAAAACCCAAAACGGTAGATGTTGCCGTTAGAGTCAAATCCTCACGGGGCATGGGCTGAAAAGTTAAAAATCAAAAATTAAAAATTCAGCTATTCCCTAAGACCCTTTTTTGGTGCATAAATAAAGTTTGATTGTTGAGTCTTACAAACGCTAGCCTGTTAAAAGCTGAGGTGTTATCAGACCAATTTATTAAAGACCGTAACTTTAACTTGTACAACACGGATACTCAAAAATAATGGTTCAAGAGCGTACTTTACCCACATTTAATCCTGCTACTACGCATATTACTAAGGAAGAAGCGTTACGGTTGTATGAGGATATGGTATTAGGGCGCTTGTTTGAAGACAAGTGCGCTGAAATGTACTACAGGGGCAAAATGTTTGGTTTTGTCCATTTGTACAACGGTCAAGAAGCCGTTTGCAGTGGTGTTGTGCAGTCAATGCGACCGGGTGAAGATTACGTTTGTAGTACTTACCGCGACCACGTTCATGCTCTGAGTGCGGGTGTACCAGCAAAAGAGGTAATGGCAGAATTATTTGGCAAGGCCACAGGTTGCAGCAAAGGGCGCGGTGGTTCGATGCACATGTTTTCTGCGGAACATCGTTTGTTGGGTGGCTATGCTTTTGTGGCTGAGGGAATTCCTGTGGCAGCTGGAGCAGCTTTTCAAAGCAAATACCGCCGCGAAGTGCTGGGAGATGAAAGTGCTGACCAAGTAACGGCTTGCTTTTTTGGCGACGGTGCAGCTAACAACGGTCAGTTTTTCGAGACCCTAAATATGGCAGCCCTATGGAAACTGCCAATTTTGTTTGTGGTCGAAAATAATAAGTGGGCTATTGGGATGTCTCACGAGCGAGCGACTTCCCAGCCAGAGATTTATAAAAAAGCCAGTGTATTTAACATGGTGGGCGTGGAAGTAGATGGCATGGATGTACTAGCAGTACGAGCCGTGGCTCAAGAAGCTGTAGCCCGTGCCCGTGCAGGTGAAGGGCCAACATTAATTGAAGCACTTACTTACCGCTTCCGGGGTCACTCCTTAGCAGACCCAGATGAAATGCGAAGCAAAGCTGAGAAAGAATTTTGGTTCGCCCGTGACCCAATTAAGAAGTTGGCAGCTTATTTGCTGGAGCAAAACCTGGCGGATGAGCAAGAAATCAAAGCAATTGATCGTAAAATTCAGGATGTAATCGACGAAGCCGTTAAATTCGCCGAAGACAGCCCCGAACCAGACCCCAGCGAGTTATATCGTTTCGTGTTTGCAGAAGACGAGTAACAGAGTTAGGAGTTAGGAGTTATGAATTGTTAACTCCTAACTCCTAACTATCCCTATACCCAGGACTAGAATTTGTGTTTAGCATTGCAGTTCAACAGCAACAGTACAAGACCTACATTCTTTCTGATGAAGCCGCAGGTTCTCAGTTGGAAGTCGTACCAGAACGCGGTGGTATCATCACTCGTTGGCGCATTCAAGGGCAAGAGATTTTCTACCTGGACACTGAACGCTTTACTCATCCTGATTTGAGTGTCAGAGGTGGGAATCCGATTTTGTTTCCTATTTGTGGCAATCTACCAGATAATACTTACACTCACAACGGGCAACAATATACTCTCAAACAACACGGATTTGCCCGTGAATTGCCGTGGAAAGCAACAGAACAAGAAACTGGAGATAAAGCTAGTCTCACTGTCGTTCTTGATAGCAATGAGCAAACTAAAGCAGTTTATCCTTTTGATTTTCAGCTGGCTTTCACCTACGAACTTCAAGGTAATACCCTAGAAGTCCGCCAGCAGTATAAAAACTTGTCATCCACACCAATGCCCTTTTCGGCTGGTTTCCATCCCTACTTTCTGTGTGGTGATAAAACTCAGCTAGAGCTTGAAATTCCCTCGAAGCAGTATCAAGACAATCAAACTAAGGAAATTCACTCTTTTGACGGCAGTTTTGACTTTAGCCGTGATGAAATTGATTTTGCCTTTGGACAGCTAACGAGTCAATCGGCCACTGCGATAGACCACAGCCGGAAGTTAAAACTCACCTTGGATTATGATGATTTCTCTACCTACCTGGTATTTTGGACAGTCAAAGGCAAAGAATTCTACTGTCTAGAACCGTGGAGTGCCACCCGTAACTCTCTCAATACTGGTGATAACCTGACTGTGTTAGCATCAGGAGCTAGCCGCACAGCATCTGTAAGGTTGACTGCTAATTTTTTCTAAATCCCTTTACAAATCTACAGATGTCTATGCTATGATGGCAAAGTTGCGAAATGCAGCGAAAGGGTCGCTAACTCAACGGTAGAGTACTCGGCTTTTAACCGATTAGTTCCGGGTTCGAATCCCGGGCGACCCATATAGAAGTTTATTAAATGACATGAGAGGCCGATCGCTGATATTTTTAATTAAGGGAAGTGCGATCGCCTCTTGATGGTAAAATTTCACTAATTCCGTAGGCTAGGCATAATCTAATCCCAAATCCAAGGGTAAACAACGGTTAGTAAGCCAATCGGCATTCAAGTTGCATAATCAGGGTGGGCAAGACTTGGGCGTGAGGGCTACTTCGACCCTTGTCTACGAGACGCTGAACTTTGACCTAGCCATTGATAGCACAGCTATTTCCGCTAATTTCCAAATAATAGTAATAATTGCAGATTTAGATGACTTTTATGAAAAAATCTACCGCGCCCCCATAAACAATTAAGTAGCACTGGGAGCCTGGGGGACACCCATTTTGAGAGTGACATCTAAATCGTAGTCTTTGTAGATACCCGTGGCGTAGGCGCAGCCCGCACTTCTCTACGAGACGCTGCGCGTAGCTTGCTTCCCGTTCGCCCCTGGCGTCCCGTAGGGAAGGGTACGGCAAGTGTTACCCTGAGCTTGTCGAAAGGCTCAGTGACCATCGTAGACATCGCCTGGTAAAATCGATCTTGTTCTGCTTGTGCTATCCAGTTTGTACCAAACGTAACGTTATCCAACCGAAAACTCCTATTTAACGGTTGGTTGCTGTTAGTATAAGCAGCAATAACGCTACTACCAATCCAGATAAAACTGTATTGAATAAAATTGTGGCAACTAAGGCGATAAATTGCTGTTGATGAGAATGGATTCATAAGACAGTATAGTTGCCTCTTTTAACTGTCTTTGCTTGAATTCGCATCTAGGCAACTATCAGGATGCTTACCTGATAGCGTTTCTTTTCTACCAGATGCTAGGCGAACATTTTGAATTTTGAATGCCTGAATTTTGAATTGCTTATCTGCTGTTGTAGCTGAATCTAAATGTACATTCTAGAATCAACTTTTGATTCACTAGTGAATAGGGCTGAATTTCTAGAGCGCCTTGAAAAGCTCGGATCGCTTCCCCATACTCTCCTAGTGCTGCATAACACAAGCCCATACCATGAAGCGCCCCAAAATGTATTGGATTTATCTGCACAACCATCTGACAATCTGTCAGAGATTTTTGATAATCACCAACACTGTAATAGAGGAAAGCACGGCGATTCCAGGCTTCGGCAAAATCTGGCTGTTCTTTGATTAGTGCCGTCAGCGCTGTTTCAGCTTGAGTAATTTCACCTGCATCCAGTAACTTTTGACTGCGATCAATTATTTCCAGCCCATAGATTCCCTTTTGCTGAAACCAGATTCGCCAGATTTTTCTAGTTGCCTTTTCGCGGACTGTGGCATCCGGGTTTTTCAACTCTTCAAGTAAGGAATTAATAGATAAAGAATCCATGAAGTTGACATCAGTGAATATACCTTTGTATTAACCTTCTCACAAAATATATCTATTAAATCATTTTTAAAGTCATCTTTAAATTTGCGGTGATTAATTGCTAATTATGATGAATTTCCTGATGTAAAAAAATAGCGTTGTTTAATTTTGAGTATCTGTCTGATTTCCTATTTTATTTTTGAATTGTTAATTAATCCACGTTCCCTTTCTGGCATACTAGATGTGCCCCTGTATACCGCCGCCATTGATGACTATTTGGATGAACATCGCTATATTATTCCTGGGTTGAGAAATGCAGGCGATGCCCTTCTCTACGAGACCGAAGGGTACGGCGCAGGCTCAGGGTAAGACCTGCGGCGGGCTACGCCTACGGTTGTTTGGCACAAAATAAGCTCAGGTAGCATTACCACAAATTGATCAGGTTTCAAGTAACTGACGTGCAAATGCGATCGCCTCTGTTGGTGTTGAGACTTTCCCCTCAGCTTGTGCTACACCAATTTCTCTCAACAGTTGGCCAATGATTGCTGAAGCTGGAATATCTAATGCTATAATCAACTCCTTCCCGCTCACTAGTGCAGTGGGATGAGCGACCAGATCATCAGGGTTCAGGTAGCGGTTAATCAAAGGCGCCAAGACTTGGCAAGCCCTTGCTTTGGTTTGCTCTGTTGTAGCAACTGCGGTGTGTAGTGGCTTGTCACCAGACATCGCCTCTACCAAATTATCAACTGCCACAGCTAGCACTGCCGCAGCAGGAAACACCATATCTGCGTCATGGAACAAAAAGTATTGTTCTCGCAACGACATATCGACTACTTGAAACTGCGGTAATAGTTTCAGAGCAGTGGTTACACCCCGGATTTCGGCACGACTATAGGTTAGTTCCTGTAGCTCTATTTCTGCTAATTCTGGATTTGGGTTGACAAGACAAGCAAGTTTGGCAATACCTAACCAAGTGGTTTTGATGCGATCGCGGACATACTCTTGTAATTGTGTCCCTAATTGTGGCCAATTTTGGGTGAGTAAGGCAGCTGCATTGTCAACTGCTGCTAGTTTGATCAAGCTTTCACGGGTGGCGTTTTTGAAGAAAAGGGCAATTAAACCATCTTCCCAAGCACTTGTAATCCAAGGAGTACCCTGAGAATTTGCTAGCAGATAGCCAATTTCTACCCTAACTCGTTCGGCTGCAACTTTGCTGATATGTGATGCCAAAGAACGAATTGCGGCTTGGGTAGCTGGCTCAATCGTAAAACCTAGTTGGGCGGCTTGGCGATAACCTCGCATTAACCGCAAAGGGTCATCTTCTAGGTTCGCGGGTGATACCATTCGCAAAATGCCCTGTTGTAAGTCTATACAACCTTGCAAAGGATCGATAACTTCTTGCGTATGGGGATTATAGGCGATCGCATTTACTGTAAAATCTCGTCTGTGCAAGTCAACTTCTAAACTATTTCCTTCCTGTTGGGCAAAGTCAGCTGTAGCGTGGGGAAAAACCACACGAGCAATTTGTCGTTTGGCATCGAGTAACACAAAACCAGCTTTGTAATGATGAGCGATCGCTCTTGCTACCTTTACTGCCTTAGATGGTATAACAAAATCTAAATCCAGATATTCGCGAGTTCTGCCAAGGATAGCATCCCGGACAGCGCCACCTACCATGTAAGCCGGTTGTGGCAGCCATTCCAAGCTAAAAGGCCAATTTTCGGGAGCTAGGGTAGAAAGAACTGATTCCTGCATTGTAATAAAAATCAACCCAGCAACTCATGAATAACAGTTGGGCTTAAGCTAGATTAACAATAAAGGCGTCTGGAGTTGGTTCTATTATGTGTATTTGCGTGAACTGCCACTATGTAGACAGCTGTTTTACCTATCATGCCGTAGAAGGGCAGCACCAACAGCCTCACTTGACCGAAACACCAAATTTTGATCCGAATGAACCTTCTATCAATGTCAACATTCGGACTAAAGAGGATGTAATTGAAATGGAATGGGATGTTGTTGGTTGTCTCAGCTTTAAGCGGGAAACGGGTAAGTGGTCGAAATTGCGTCCTGGTGAATTAGTGCCGACTTGAGAGAAAATGATTGCTGCATCTCAAAGGTAACTACTGCACCAAACAGCAGTAGTCGTAAATATTTTTGTCACTAACTATAAGGGTAACTTTACCCGCATTTCTCACAACTGAGAAATGCGGGTAAAAAAATTTGTACTGTCGTTTGCCTTCTTCTACCCCGTCCACAGCCCCACCTGAATCAGCCATTCCTGCATTAATTTTTAATTAATCTTTACTTAAAGATAGCTTAATCATTAGGCATAGATAATGAGGAAGTGAAAAAAAATACAATATCCCTCAGTAAATATTGTCTCTAGTAGGAATACTGATATGCTCAAGAGAAATCTCATTTTGTTCTTGTTAGCGTCATTTTTTACTGCCCCCGCCGCCAACGCAGAGGTTAAGCTGGTTGCAATTGGGAGCCTGAGTGGTAAAATCAGCGATCTCTCCAGAAAAACCTCCGCTCCGCTCGAAAGTGGTGTTCCGGGAAACCTCCTTGGTGGTTTTGGGTCAGGATTAGCCTACGCTGGACGTAACACCTTCATCGCCATCCCAGATCGGGGTCCGAATGCCAAGGTATACAATAGCGCTGTGGATAACACAACATCCTATATCAACCGCTTCCAAACCATCAGTCTGAAACTCGTACCAAGCCGCCTTGGTTCAGCTTTGCCTTTTACTCTTACTCCTTCTCTAATTGATACGACCCTGCTATCGAGCAAGAAACCTCTCTACTACGGTACTGGGGTAGGACTGGGAGTGCCTAGCGGTGTCCCGGCGCTGAATGCCAAGAATACCTACTATTTCACTGGACGCTCAGACAACTTCGACCCGAACCAGATATCGACCTATCCCAATGATGCCCGCTTCGATCCTGAAGGCGTGCGTGTATCCAATGATGGTGAATCCATCTTTATCTCTGATGAATATGGCCCCTATGTCTATCAATTCAACCGCGAGACAGGTAAGCGCATCAAGGTCTTTACACTCAATAGCAAGTTTGCAGTCAAAAAGCTAAATCCTGTTGGTGATACAGAGATTAGCAGTAACACGTCTGGACGTGTTGCGAACAAGGGTATGGAAGGTCTGGCGATTACCCCTAATGGCAAGACTCTAGTCGGTATCATGCAGAGTCCGTTGCTTCAGGACGGTGGTACTAATGGCGCTTACACCAGAATTGTTAAGATCGACATTGCAACAGGTGCCACCCAGGAATACGCCTATCAGCTAGATAATATCGGCACCGCAGCTAAACCGAAATACCCGACAGTAAGTGAGATTTTGGCCATCAGCGATCGCCAATTCCTAGTAGACGAGCGAGATGGGAAGGGGTTGGGCGACGGCTCTCAAGCTGCCTTCAAGAAGATATACCGTATCGATCTGACTAATGCTCAAGAAGTAAGCAATATCACCGGGGAAAAGAACCTTGCTGGTAAGGCAGTTAGCAAAACCCTGTTCCTCGATGTCGTAGCTACGCTGACTAAGAATGGGATTAAAACAGAGGACATACCTGCCAAGCTTGAAGGTTTAGCTTTCGGGCCAGATGTGGTTATCAACCGCGTGATCAAGCATACGCTTTTCATCGCCAACGATAACGACTTCGTTGGTACCATCGCGCCGGACACTTACCATCCAGCAGGCATCGACAACCCAAACAAGTTTTTCGTCTTTGCAATTGACACCACCGACCTCCCAGGCTTCGTACCCCAGAAGATTAAAGGAGGGGGATGAATTTCCAGGGTTTCGGGAAAGAGAATGATAGAAGTTGCGTCCTGGTGAATTAGTGCCGACTTGACAAGTCAACAGTAATATGTTATTTTCATGCCCATTAATAACAGAACCTTGACAATTCAATACCAAGTTTCCTAGTGAAAGCAAAAGTATTTATTTTGACTTTGCACACTTAATTTTTTCGAGGGGGTGTAGCGATCGCTCAAACCTTGATTCTTTCGTTGACCCCCTCGACAAGCTGCTGTGTAAGCGTTTGAGGGAATGTGCAGTTACATTTTTGTCAATAATTTAGGCTTATTGATAAATAAATTAGACCCCCTCGAAAACGACCCTTGAAGAGCAGTCACAGTAAGGGTTCTAGAAGGGTGGGGTTTCTTCAATCACTTCCCCTCACGGGGATGGAAACATCTCAATTTAAGAATCTTGATACAGGTAATAGAATTAAAGGTTTCTTCAATCACTTCCCCTCACGGGGATGGAAACCGCCGCAGTCAAACTCAAAACGCTGAGTATTCCTAAGTTTCTTCAATCACTTCCCCTCACGGGGATGGAAACATTATGGCTTCTACAATTCGCCCAATCTTTGTTGGCAGTTTCTTTAATCACTTCCCCTCACGGGGATGGAAACCCATAAGCTAATCCTGCTGAGTCATAGTAATCTTTAAAGTTTCTTCAATCACTTCCCCTCACGGGGATAGAAACCTTGATCTTCTTCTCTTGGGGCATGATTAATTCCTAAAGGGCATCACCGTGCCAAAACGGGTTGCATTGTAGGCTTGTATATTGAACTGACTTTTCACGGTATGTGGAAAAGTCAGAGGGTGTGGGGTGTTTGTTTGTTGCGATCGCTTGCTCAATAGCAGTTGCTGGTATAGCTGTCTCTATCACTTTTAGCACATCGTTGCTTTGTTCTGGCGATCGCACTGCCTCTGCCATTTGAGTAAAAGTTTCCGGCAGCACACCACACAAACGATCTGGCAACCACTAAAGCCGGAATTACCCCAGCCGCCCCACCAATAACGATATTCTGGGTGCTGTGACGTTTTAGCCAGTGGGTGTAGACCAAAATATAAAAGACGATGCCAGAAAAAGCTAATAGGGCGGCTAACAGATTGGCAAATACTGCATAAAAAAATATCCCAAAACTAACGCAAAAATCCTCTCTATTTCTCCTCTCTGCGTCTGGAGTGGTTCGTTTATTTAGATAATTTATTTCTTGGAAATCCCTAAGAATATTCGTAGCGATCGCAAAAATTGCTGACTCAAGTCTTTACAATCTGCTAATCGTTTGGGTGACACCATCTTTTACAAATTATTGCCCAATCAGTCCTTGTTGCGATCGCGCACTTAATACGAATTATTTAATACACCGTACTAGGTTCATTTAATGTTCATTTAATCTTCTTTTAACTTTTCTGAAATTACTATTAAAATACGGTTAGTTGATTTACTTCTAGTCTCTTTTTAAACCTTTAAAAGGTAAGTGTGCTGATGCTCAAGACTCACGACCCTACACAAATCCTGATTCTGTTAATTGGGGGTTGCACGCTGCTTCTCTATGGTGTGAAACAAGTTACGGATGCAATGGAGCGGGTCTTGGGTTCACGTCTGCGGCTTGCCATGATGACGCTGGCGAAGCGACCAATAGCAGCTTTTGTGTCAGGTATGATCGTAACAATGCTAACCCAAAGCTCCACAGCAACTGCCTCGGTGATTGTGGGACTAGTCAGCGCCCAGTTGGTGCCATTAGCAACAGCAACGATCATCCTACAGGGATCTGCCGTTGGTTCTACATTGGTAGTACAATTACTGGCTTTCCACATCACTGACTATGCACAAGAGTTCCTGGGTCTAGCGGCAGCGTTTGCTTTGTTGACCCGACGCAAGGCTCTGCGGGATCTTGGGCGTGGCGTATTCAGTTTTGGATTGGTGTTGCAGGGTTTGGCGATGATTGACGCCAGTAGTGCCTCTATTGCCGATAGTTCCATTACGAATGAGATTATGAAGGTACTTTCCCAATCTCCTCTGGTGTTGATACTACTAGGGATGCTGCTGGCAGCTGTGTTTGTCTCCAGCATCGCGGCGATTGGAATCGTAATGGTGCTGGCTGGGGCACACGCCCTCCCACTGGAAGCTGCTCTGGCAGTAACACTGGGTGCAAATATCGGTACAACACTGATGCCGTTACTCACTGCATTGAACCGAGGCAGCATCGTCGCACGCCGACTAGGATTCATCTATGTTGGCACCAGGCTAGCTGGGGTAGCATTGGCGTTGGCATTGTTAAATCCCTTGGCGGTGTTATTGACTCGTCTGCTACCCAATCCATCAACACAAGTAGCATTGGCACACCTGGGATTCAACTTGATTTTGGCGATCGTTTTTGTCCCACTAGCAAATTCACTTGCAGACTTCGCTACTAGACTGCTACCAGAACCTGAAGCCGAAAAGAAACTGAGTGTGCGCTATCTTGATCCCAATGCATTGACATTACCTGCCGTCGCACTCGGTCAAGCAATGCGCGAAATTCTGCGGATGGCAGATTTCGCAACAGAGATGCTACAGCTTAGTATTCAGGCGTTTGAAGACGGGACGAAAGATTTGCCTAAACAAATTGGGGCACTCGATAACCAGCTTGACGATCTGGAAACTGCCATCAAGCATTACCTAATTCAACTCAATGATGAATTGCTGACGGAGGAACAGTGGCAACGGGAGTTGACATTGCTTCATATCAGTACGGAGTTAGAGGCAATTGGCGACATCATCGATCGACAAATCATGCGATTAGCTAGACGCAAACGACGCAAGCAAATTACTTTTTCTCCGCAAGAGTGGAACGACATTGTTACTTACCACGGCGATGTCCTGGCACTGCTGCAACAAACACTGACAGGGCTGGCTGCACAAGACCCAACTATCGCAGATGCAGTCTTGTCCCAACGCCAGTCGCTCAACCAAATTAAACGGGAAATTTATCTACGGCATCACCAGCATCTGAGTTCAGGAAATTCTGTGAGTCTTAATGCCAGTTCCATTCATTTGGAGATGGTTAATGCGATAAGTCGTATTCTCTCCCATACCTGTAGTATTGCTCGTGTTATCGAAACAGAATTCAGGAGTGAGGAGTCAACCCCTTCTCTGCGAGACGCTACGCGAACGGGGAATTCAAAATTCAAAATTATTAATTCAAAATTAAAGACAATCAGTGGGGGCTTGAACCCACCACTGATTGTAGACCAGTGAATTTTATTCAGTGGGGGCTTTGACTCGAAGGATAATTAATTCAAAATTATTCTTATTCTTCCTAACAGAATTTTGAATTCAAAAAAAGTAACTTGTTGACAGGTTTGAGCCGAAGAAGGAGCGTTCGCCTATGCGCCTTTGAGAAACCGGGTTTTTCCCAAACCCGATTTCTATAGGCTAAAATCCCTAGCTAAGAATTAGCCGATTATTAGATACAGCTGATTAATCACTGCACTAATTAGATTATGGGTGACAGGAAGACTATCAACTACCATCCCCAGACACAACAGCATCATGTAGGAGATGGAATAGAGAAACAACTCTTTAGCGACAGTGCGATCCTCTGGATTTTGCAACAACCGCCAAGATTTGTAGATAAATAATCCTCCCAGAATTAGGGCGATCGCAGCATAAAGAATTCCACTCGCTCCCAAGGGATAAACCAATAACCCGGTTGCAACTACCGTAAGCAGGGTATAGTACCAAATCTGCTTCACTGTTGCTGTGTCACCTTCAACTACAGGTAGCATTGGTATCCCAACCTTTGCGTAATCGTCCCGAATCATTAGAGCTAAAGCCCAGAAATGGGGCGGTGTCCACAAAAAGACGATGGCAAAAATTAACCATGCTGACCAGCTTAATGTGCCTGTGACAGCAGCCCAACCCACTAAAGCCGGAATTGCCCCAGCCGCCCCACCAATAACGATATTCTGCGTGCTGTGACGTTTTAGCCAGTGGGTGTAGACCAAAATATAAAAGACGATGCCAGAAAAAGCTAATAGGGCGGCTAACAGGTTGGCAAATACTGCTAGGAGTGTAAAGGAAATCGTCGCCAGTGCGATCGCAAAAATTAGAGCATCGCGTGGCTGCACCTTACCCGAAGGCATCGGACGATGGCGCGTCCGCTCCATGTCATAATCAATATCCCGGTCATAGACACAGTTAATCGTCTGGGCGCTTGCAGCAGCCAAGGTGCCACCAGTGAGAGTTACTAGCAACAGCAATGGGTCTACTTCTCCCTTAGCAGCAATCCACATACTCCCAGCCGTAGTAATCAAAAGCAACGGAATAATCCGAGGCTTCGTTAGCTGGTAGTAACTTTGAATTACCTGTAAAAATGTTTCGTGGTGGCGAGAGACATTAGTCTCAATCATTTTGGCTCTGGTTCCTTATTTTTCAACAACTTATATGCAGCCCCCGCTCAAGCTGGCTCTTTCAGGCAAACGAAAACACAGATTTTCTGCACCTGCGTGGGTCGCAATACTCGCCGTTGCGGCCATCATCAGTACTCAGTTATGAGTGCTGAGTGTTGAGTTATGAGTTAGGAATTCTTCCCCTGCTCCCTCATCTCCCTCATCTCCCCCATCTCCCTCATCTCCCTCATCTCCTCCACTCCCCACTCCCCACTCCCTACTCAGCACTAACTGAGTCACGCAGTCCAAGAACTGTGAAAGCCACCAAAGTACCCAGCAAAGTAGCTCCTATAGCTTGGTGAGAGACGGTGAGAGGCTCGACTTGGAGATGTAATTTGAAAGTGGCTACTCCCAAGAAGATTTGTAAGATCAACAACCCACCAGCCATATTTGCCAGTCGCCGCAAAGCTGGATGTAGTGCTGGTGTCAGCCAACACATAAATACCATTGCCAAGGTTGCTACTGTTGGCGGCACCAAACCAGCAATATGGCTGTACATTACAGTACAAAGTTGAGAACCGCCGAGGCATTGGTGTAGCGCCCAGCGAGAGCCTACCAAAGCACCTAGCAGACTTTGCAGGTAAACCAGAACAGCCGCAGTTAAACCTACCCAAGGCAACTTACCAACGGTTCCATTCCCCTGATAGGGTGTGAGTGCGGTGCCGATAATCAGGAGGGTGGTAAAAAACAACAGCGCCGTCCCCAAGTGGGCGGTAACGATATCAAACCGCAACAGTTCGGTAACGGTGAGTCCCCCCAAGATACCTTGGAAGACGATTAAAAACAGGGCGAATGTAGATGCCCAAGGCAGCCAAGAGGGTAAGAAACGACGATGCCACCAGGACAAACCGAAGAGTGCGATCGCGCTTACACCAATTAAAGCTGCATCCAATCTGTGAAACCATTCCAAGAACACTTGGAAATTCATTTGCTTGGCTGGCACCAGTTCGCCATAGCATAAAGGCCAGTCTGGGCAAGCAAGTCCAGCATTCATCACGCGAGTGGCACTGCCTATTGCCATCAAAATTAAGGTGGCTATGCAGATTTTCCACACCAAGCGCCGAATCATTTCCTTGGGCTTTTGCTGCTGAAGTGCCGCTTCATTTTGTTGTTGGAGGACAAATTCGCTCATGAACGATACCTTCTGCCCGCTCTTGGTGGATCTCTTAAAATTTTCAATTTTCTTTTAGCGTCCCATCTACACCCTAGCGTATAGGCTAAAGGTTTATAGATTAGCACTCACTTATACTTTGAATCACTCCAGCAATGTTTTGCCTGAAGCTTTAGGTATTTTTCAAGATGTGGGAAATTGATTAATGACCATTAATTTAAACATTCTAAATTTTTCCTTAAGTTTTTACATTGATTTACATCTATTTTTGGCGTTATATGATATTAGACTCATACTCAAGATTAGTAAAATAGTCAAAAAAATTAATAAAAATTTCAGACCTTTGGACTCTATCTCTTACAGCCTAGACTACCTTAGTAAGTGGGTAGCTTTGAGCTAACGTAGTAAATTCATTTAAGTAAGCCGTGAAGATTCCAAGTTCAATCTGGACATTACTCATTGGCATCGTGCTAACATTAGTCAGCCTTTGGTACGGTCAAAATCACGGTCTGTTGCCAGCAGCAGCAACGGATGAAGCCGTATTGGTGGATGGTCTATTCAACGCGATGATGATCGTTTCTACAGGTATATTCCTGCTCGTAGAAGGTATTTTAATTTACTCTGCAATTAAATACCGTCGGCGTCCAGGTGACAATGAAGACGGCCCACCAGTTGAGGGCAATATACCTCTAGAAATTCTCTGGACGGCAATCCCAGCAATTATCGTTTTCGGCATTTCAGTTTACAGCTTTGATGTGTACAACGAAATCGGTGGCTTTGATCCCCATGCTATCCATGAAGCGCCGATGATGAATCAGGAATCGATGAAAATGCCTGGGGCTGCAATGGCGCAGCGTGCAGGAAGCGCACTCGCGGCAACTTTAAGCGATACTCCTGGCAGCAGCGAACCCAACCTCAATCAAGAAAAATCTGATGAGGCAATGCAAGACCCAGCTACCGCAGAAGTCCGCAATGCTGACCAAATTCCCCAACTGCGGAATGCCCCAGGTGTAGGTAGTGTTGCCCCGACAATTGGCGGCAGTCCTGAAAAAGCAGGCAAACCAGCAGAATTACAGGTCAACGTCACTGGTCTACAATATGCTTGGATTTTCACTTATCCTGAAACTGGTATAACTACAGGTGAAATGCACGTCCCCATCGGACGGGAAGTGGAAATCAATATGACAGCCAACGATGTCATTCATGCCTTCTGGGTGCCAGAGTTCCGGCTGAAACAAGATGCGATCCCCGGTAGGCAAAGCGAGATTCGCTTCACCCCCAAAAAAGCAGGCGATTACGTCCTAATCTGTGCTGAACTTTGTGGCCCCTACCACGGAGCGATGAGAGCGCCAGTAGTCGTTGAGACAGAAGAAGCCTTTGAGAAATGGGTGCAAGAACAGTTAGTTGCCAGCAAAGAAACGCTAAATCAAGCCGTTGCTGTTAACCCTGCCGATCTATCCGCAAATGATTTTCTTGCTCCTTACATTAAGGACATGGGAATTAAGCCAGAAATCCTGCATCAAGTTCACCATTAATCAATTGTTATTTAGTCAAAATCCAATGACTAATGACTAATGACTAATGACTAATGACTAATGACTATGACACAAGCTCAGTTGCAAGAAACTGCCAATATCCCAGTCCTTGTTGATGAACCAGGGAGCAGAAAATGGCAAGATTACTTTGGCTTTCAAACCGACCATAAGGTGATTGGGATTCAATACCTAGTCACTTCGTTTATTTTCTACTGCATTGGCGGCGTAATGGCTGAATTGGTTCGCACAGAACTGCGAACCCCAGAGGTAGATTTTGTCACCCCAGAAGTCTACAATAGTCTGTTCACGCTGCACGCCACGATCATGATTTTCTTGTGGATCG
Organism: Nostoc sp.; assembly: GCF_036917755.1. Classification (GTDB taxonomy): domain Bacteria; phylum Cyanobacteriota; class Cyanobacteriia; order Cyanobacteriales; family Nostocaceae; genus Nostoc. Next base: position 33,913 of record NZ_JBALFC010000055.1, on the reverse strand, counting down.
TGCCAACAGGGGCAGGGTTTGCTAACTATCTAATTCCCCTGATGATTGGGGCAAAAGATATGGCATTTCCTCGGCTGAATGCTGTTGCCTTTTGGATGATTCCCCCTGCGGGTGTATTGCTAATCGCTAGTTTAGTAGTGGGCGATGCACCGGATGCCGGTTGGACTTCTTACCCTCCCCTGAGTTTGGTAACAGGACAAGTGGGTGAAGGCATTTGGATTATGAGTGTCCTGCTACTGGGTACGTCCTCAATTTTGGGGTCGATAAATTTCCTTGTCACATTGCTGAAGATGCGTATTCCCAGCATGGACATACACAAAATGCCCTTGTTCTGCTGGGCGATGTTCGCTACTTCGGCACTGGTTTTGGTATCAACCCCAGTTTTAGCAGCAGGTTTGATTCTGCTTTCCTTTGACTTAATTGCCGGAACAACATTTTTTAACCCGACTGGCGGTGGCGACCCGGTAGTATACCAGCATATGTTCTGGTTTTACTCCCACCCAGCCGTTTACATCATGATTTTGCCCTTCTTTGGCGGAATTTCAGAAATTATCCCGATTCATTCCCGCAAGCCGATTTTTGGCTATAAAGCGATCGCTTATTCCTCTCTCGCCATCAGCTTTTTAGGGCTAATTGTTTGGGCGCACCACATGTTTACCAGTGGTGTCCCCGGTTGGTTGCGGATGTTCTTTATGATCACCACCATGATCATTGCCGTACCCACGGGAATTAAAATATTTAGCTGGTTAGCAACCATGTGGGGTGGAAAAATCCAGCTTAACAGCGCTATGCTATTTGCCATCGGCTTTGTTGGCACCTTTGTAATTGGCGGGATCAGTGGCGTAATGTTGGCAGCAGTGCCTTTTGATATTCACGTTCACGATACCTATTTTGTCGTTGCACACTTGCACTATGTCCTATTTGGTGGTAGCGTTCTCGGCATTTTTGCGGCGATTTACCACTGGTTCCCGAAAATGACGGGACGAATGCTGAACGAATTTTGGGGTAAGGTTCACTTTGCCTTGACTATCGTCGGTCTAAACATGACCTTCTTACCTATGCACAAGCTGGGTTTAATGGGCATGAATCGCCGTATTGCCCAGTATGACCCCAAATTTACCTTACTGAACGAAATCTGCACCTATGGTTCTTATATACTGGCAGTCTCAACATTCCCCTTCATCATCAATGCGATTTGGAGTTGGTTGTATGGCGAGAAAGCTGGTAATAATCCTTGGAGGGCACTGACCTTAGAGTGGATGACAACCTCACCGCCCGCGATCGAGAATTTTGATCAAACTCCAGTACTGGCTACAGGCCCCTATGATTACGGTTTGGAAAGGGCTAAAGAAGGTGTACCTTTGTATGATCCCAATCCAATCTTATCTGGCGGCCCAAACTCAGTATTAAGAGCAGAACCCGATCCGGCGGTTGCCGCCAATCCCGAAGACCGGAAATAAAAAGGGTATTGGGCATTGGGCATTGGGCATGGGGCATTGCTCAATAATTAATAGTTCTTCTTCCCCATCTCCCTCATCTCCCCACTCCCCCACTCCCCCACTCCCCACTCCCCACTCCCCACTCCCTCACTCCCCACTTATCAAAATTCATGCAAAGTCAAATAATTGACCCAGCTAAAACTGAACTAAATCATCACCAAGCGGCGGAAGCGTCCGTCGGTCATCATGAAGAACATCCAGACCATCGCTTGTTTGGGCTGTTTGTCTTTCTAATTGCTGAAGGGATGATTTTTATGGGACTGTTCGGAGCCTACTTGGCTTTCCGTGCTACCTTACCTGTGTGGCCTCCAGCCGGGACCCCAGAATTAGAACTGTTGCTACCTGGAGTTAACACCATCAATCTAATTTCTAGTAGTTTTGTCATGCACAATGCCGACACTGCGATCAAAAAGAACGATACCCGGGGGGCGCGAATCTGGTTAGCAATTACCGCTATGATGGGTGCTATTTTCTTGATAGGTCAAGTATATGAATATACCCATTTAGAATTTGGTTTAACTACCAATTTATTTGCCAGTGCATTTTACGTTTTGACTGGTTTCCACGGATTGCACGTTACCATCGGCGTTTTGGCGATTGTTGCCGTGTTGTGGCGATCGCGTGTTCCGGGTCACTACAGTAACGAAAAGCACTTTGGTATTGAAGCAGCCGAAATTTACTGGCACTTCGTTGACGTGATTTGGATTATTTTGTTCGGATTACTGTATCTACTGTAAGTATTAATTATTAGTTGTTCACTCTACGCGAACAACTTAATCAGCCTCCATTAGGGGGCTTTTTTAATTAACAGAATGCTGCTGTTGCAGCTAGTTCCCAAGGCGGAAGTTATAGCAACGGACAGGTAGCTTAGGACGGCAATAAAATCACAAAGTACGCTGTTGAAGGCGCGTTTCCCGCCAACTGTCCTAACGGCTTTGGCGACTGCTATAAAAGTCACTCATGCTTTAATTTTAGGCTTTCTGGCCGTAATGAAATGGTAGGTTTATTTCCGCCGATCTGTACTAGCTACCCTTACTTTTCAATATTAAAACAAGCGTAGACTATTCCCACTATTGCTTTTGCTAAATTCAACTGAGTTATTGCAAGTCATACAGACGCGAATAAAAGGTGGGAAAAGTCGGAAAAGTGGGTTGTTTTGTAGAAACTATTGAATAACTACTTAATCTGCTGTAAATTAATATGTTAGGGATAGAGAAAACCAATAAATAAAGTTCGCAAATTGAAGCGAATTTAATTTAAAAGCCATTAGAGATTTCCCAGGATTTTAAGTAGACTGAGATCATAAAATATGAGTGATTGAGAAGTTACACCTATGTACCTCAAAAACCATCACTCGATATTTACCTCAAGGACTTACCTGCTCTTTTTGATTTTCGTCGAACTTACGTTGATATGGCAACGCGATCGCGGTTAGTAATGAATAAAATCTAGTAACAAAATTGTGGTGGACACTGTAAGGATATTTGTGCTTTTAAATTCCACTGTTCAAACTTTTGTCAGTAATCAGACCCAACAGTTAAAATAAATAAATCTCCTGACTCCTGAATATTATTTTCTGCCCACAGTTCTTAATACTGTGGAGTAGTGTTAAAATTTATTTAAATGATAAAATTATTGAACTATTCCAGAAATAAATTTTAGATTAGAATACCTATGAAAAAAAGGTATTAAATTAACCAGTCAAGCGGCTAATGATAAAACTACTCCAAAGCATAGGTAGCCGGAAAAGCTGACTGCCATCAAATACCAACAAATCTAGCGGTAGGTATTCATAACCTCACTCAAGCTCTGAATGGTCAGCAAATTAACAAGTAGTATACGCCACATGAGCCAGAACCCTCTAGTCAGAAAAACACTTCGGAGTCGCTTTGAGACTGTCAAACTGCTCGAAAGCGGAGAATCTGGTAATACTTACTTGTTAACAGGTGCTAGACGTAACAGACATCAACACTATCTCGCCAGAAAAACACTTCGGAATCGCTTTGAGATTGTCAAACAGTTAGGAAGCGGAGGCTCTGGTGATACATACTTAGCAATAGATTTGGATTTACCAGGACAACCCCATTGTGTCGTCAAACATTTCCACCCAAAAGATCCCAATCCTGCTATTCTACCCATCGCTAAAAGCCTATTTGATCGGGAAGCGGAAGTTTTATACCAGCTAGGCAACGACCATGATCAAATTCCTAGACTGTTTGCCCATTTTGATGAAGATGGGGATTTTTATTTAGTCCAGGAATTTATTGACGGTCATGCCTTGACTCAAGAAATTGTACCAGGTCAGCGTCTTAGTGAGAATGCAGTCTTAAATTTATTAAAAGAGATCCTGGAAGTGCTGGTCTTCGTTCACCAAAATAACATTATTCACCGGGATATTAAGCCCCAAAATTTAATGCGACGGCACTCCGATCAGAAAATTGTGCTAATTGACTTTGGGAGTATTAAGAAAATTGGTGCTTTGGGAGCAGGCTTAACAATTGCTGTTGGGACTCCTGGGTATATGCCAAGCGAACAGGCTAAGGGAAAGCCAAAACTTTGCAGCGATATCTATGCAGTAGGGATAATGGGGATTCAAGCTTTGACAGGTTTAATACCTGAGCAACTACAAGAAGATCCCAATACTGGAGAAGTTATCTGGCGCGATCAGGCAGAGGTAAGTGACGCTGTTGCAAATGTTTTAGATAGAATGGTTTGCGATCGCTATAACCAGCGTTACCAATCTGCCGCAGAAGCTTTGCAAGCGCTTAATTCTGATCTGGGGTTGTCACAGTCCTCACAATCTACTAGCATAAACCAAAACACTGATGATAGCTATTGGCTAACTTATAAAAACTTTCTTTTGCTACTAGGAATAGGCCTTGGTGCTACCACTAGTTTGATAGTCATAGTTTTAATCTATACATTTATTAATACAGGTACATCGCCTCCAAACCAACCTACTCAATTAAATAATTTTAGAGAAAAATTGCTTGAGCCCCTGTTTACTAATGTTAATGTGAATAGCCTAGTAGCCAAATCACCAGATCACAAAGGAGTCTATAAAAGCAATTCCACCATTGCAAAGACTATCAAAGAGCAAATTGAATCTCACTATATTAGAAAGAATTAATCATCTACTAGCAATCATAAAACTGGCTATTAACTGGCTTATTCGCGATTTATTTTGACCTAAATATCTAGATATTATTGTAGGATAAATACCTATATATTACTGTAAGATAAACACCATAAACAACATTTAAAGATATGGACAATACAAATCAAAAAAAAGCTTTAATTAACAGTGAAATCGCCCTGTTTCTGAGAGGTTTGATTATTGGTAAAGTGCTGACACTTATAGTTATTGGCGGATTGCTTTGGTGGTTACTGAAGCCAAATTTATTGTCCCGTCGCAGCATTAATTCCTCTAATCAAAGTTCCAACACCGTTTCTAGTACTGCATCAACTTTTCAGACAGTTGCTGATGTCCCCACTGCCTCATTTAATTACGGAGGCAGTACAGCTTGGGCATCTATCCGGCAATTGGTAGATTCTCAGATCCAGAGCGATCGCCCTGAACTACAATTACGTTATGTAGACCCTGTTAATGGTAGCCCTGGTTCTAGCTCAGGCATTCGGATGTTACTTGATGGGAAACTGGACTTTGCTCAGTCCTCCCGTCCCCTTACAGATGAAGAACAAGCTATGGCAAAAGAGCGAGGCTTCACCCTTGAGCAACGTCAGGTGGGTATGGATGGCATAGCAGTGGTAGTCAACCCATCACTCAATGTGCCTGGTTTAACTGTTGAGCAATTGCAGCAGATTTATTTGGGGAAAATTACTAACTGGAATCAAGTAGGTGGGCCAAACCTACCCATCACACCTTTATCTCAACGGCCAGAGGACGCAGATACAGTAATATTTCCTAGCAACACCGACTTGAAGGGGCAAGCACTTAGCTCGAATGTGCAGTATGTTTATTCTACTACAGAGGCAGTGCGCCAACTCAGTAAAACCCCAGGTGGTATATACTACGCTTCTGCCCGTTCAGTAGTACCTCAATGTAGTGTGAAGGCTTTGCCATTGGGTAGCACTTCTGGTCAGTTAATTCCCCCCTATAGCGAACCTCTGATGTCGCCTGAACAATGTCCACGTCAGCGCAACCAGCTAAATACTCAGGCGATCAAAAATGGCAGCTATCCGATTATTGCTAACTTGTCTGTGATTATTAAGCAGAATAAAGGTCGGGAACAGCGAATTGGGGATGCCTATGCCAAACTTTTATTAACTGACCAGGGGCAAAAGGCAATTGAGCAAGCTGGTTTCGTCGCGGTTCGCTAGTACAGCACGGGGTAAATCCAGCTACCATCAGATCCCCGACTTCTTAAAGAAGTCGGGGATCTTATCCCAGGCTAATCATCCAGCAGCAGTCTTTTGAAACCAGCGCTATCAGGTAGGTTATGATCTGTTAAAAATTGCTGATAAGCTAATTCTGACTGAATTTGCATCTTGATATACTCTGTTTTGGGTAATGTTCCTCCTCGTAATCCTGCATATTCCAAAAAGCTGGAAAACTCCCATTCTTCAGGTTGCTTTACCAGTTCTGCTTTCACCGGATTTAAATGAATATAACGTGAGAGGTTGAGAAGATAATCAGTTTGTAAAATATGAATACTTTGAAACCTTCCCTGAAATAGCACCCCAGAACGATTAAAACGCTTATTAATTGCCTTTGTGTAGGAAAGAGAGAGAGATTTCATTGCATCAGACAGAGTTTCATCTCTCAGATAGACCAAAAAATGATAATGATTGGGCATTAAACAGTAAGCAACAATATCTACTGCATTGCTGATGAGATGTTCCCTTATCAACCGGAGAAAATAAATATAGTTCTCACGCTCAAAGAAAATCTTTTGGCGATTGTTCCCCCGATTATAGACATGGTAAAAGTTGCCAGTTTGCAGGGGGGTTTGTCGTCGCGGCATAGGCTTTGAATATGAGATTTTGCTTTTAGTATGCCCTTTTAATCCAATCAGATCCCCGACTTCTTTAAGAAGTCGGGGATCTTGGGGAAGCGATGGCATCATTCACTGCTTATTCAATATTCATCACTTAAGTTGAAAATATTTACATTCACTCGACAGCATAAGAGGTAAATTGGCGTTTAAAAGGAGAATGAAACCCAATGACAATATCAGAAGGGGTTACACCTAATTCAACCAATCGTTCAGCAACAGACTCTTCTGTACCGTTATACTGAATCCATATTTTTCCATTTTGAATATCAAAATGCATAACCGGCCCAAATACCCGCTTATCTCCTTGCCAACCAACATAAGCTAATTGATAATGGTCGTTTTCGCTATCAAGAATTAGTTCGGAATTGACTGTATCCGTGTTAGTTCTAATTTGTGCATGTTCTGTCAATATTTGTTTTATTAGTTGTCGATAATGTTTTATCTTATCCATTGCCGAATCTCCTCCTGTTTAGGATCATAGACTATTAACTTCACTTGGTAGCGTTGAAGGGCACGTTGGACGAAGGGGAGTTGAAAAAAATTTTGATAGGTTTCGCTAGGGACAGCTAAGTATAAGATTCTGTCTGCTTCTTGTTCTTCTAGAGCTTGGCAGTAATTGAGATATTGTCCGAGTGCAGTATGAAATTCACTGATATCTGAATCTGCAATAAAACTCTTAATTTCAACAGCGATTTTCTCTGTATTACGTTCTGCGGCGATCGCATTTTCAGCCGCTAAATCTATTTGTAGTTTAATTGCTTCACTAATCCGAATTGTAAACGGGTCGTGAGTAATTATCCAGCCATCTTTGATTAATGCTTTTTTTACCTGTTGATGGAAAACATCTTTAGCCACTTTGCTATCTCTAGATTAGAGTCTCAAAATGAAAATATGCCATTTTTTATTGTATTTTAGCGTTTAGCTTAACCCAAAATCATATTTTGCTCTATGTAATGCATTCCCCGAAGGGGTTGTCGTTCGCGCAGCGTGTCGTAGACAAGACATCGCACTCTCCATTATTCTGCATTGCTGCGGCAAGTTTTTCTAAATTTTCACGAACAGTGACACTACGAATATGATTCACACCCCAAACTCGTTCAGAAATATCTAAAGCTTGCAAATAAAGAGGTTCCGCTTCACTGTAACGCCCCGTTTCACGATAAATTTCTGCCAAATTGTTGAGACTTTCGGCAACATTGGGATGATTTTCTCCCAATAGGTGCTTGTCAAGTTCCAAGGCTTTTATACATAAGGGTTCCGCTTCATTGTAACGCCTCTGTTCTCTGTACATATAACCAAGAGCGTAGATAGTATCTGCTAGAAGCGGATGCGCCTTTTGTAATAGACGCTGCTTGAGTTCCAATGATTGCAAAAACAAAGATTCGGCTTCGCTGTAGCGTCTTTGAGCGCGGTATATTAAACCTAAATTGTGCAAATCTGTTGCAACATCGGGATTCTCTTCTCCCAAGAATCGCTTATCTAATTCTATTGCTTGTTGCGATAAAGGTTCCGCTTCACTATAACGTCCTTGATGATAATAAAGTAGCGCTAAATTATTCAGTATAAGAGCAAAAGAAGGATGATTTTCGCCAAGCAAACGTTTTTCCAGTTCTAATGATTGCAGATACAAAGGTTCTGCTTCCTCATAACGTCCTTGTTCATCATATAGTAGTGCTAAATTGTTCAGACTGGCGACAACATCAGCATGGTTTTCTCCCCACAGGCTTTTCCTCAGTTCCAAAGCTTGTTGATATAAGAGTTCCGCTTTAGTATATTGTCCAGTAGATTTGTAGAGTCCTGCCAAATTATTCAGGCTAGTAGCAAAAGAAGGATGGTTATCTCCTAATAGACGTTTCCTCAATTCTAAAGCTTGTTTATATAAGGGTTCGGCTTCGCTGTAGTGTCCTGTTGCACGATATATTCCTGCTAAATTGTTCAGGCTATTAGCTAAGTCTATCTGCAAACCTAATTCATTTTGCAATTCACTCGCCTGACGCAAATACTTAATTGCTAATTCTTGTTCTTCTTGATAATTTTGAGATTCACCCCGATCTAATCTGCTGCGGTAAATATCACCTAAGCTTGAATATAAAGTAGCCAAAGTGGGGTTTTTCGTTTCCCCTTCCTGTTCTAATTTCTCGATTAGCCTTTGTAAATCTTGGATGGGCAAGAAAAAGTGATTATTTTCATTAGTATTTGTGCTGGCTAATTCTGTGTCTCTAAAAACAAAGCGTATATGTTCTAGTTCTTTACCAGGAATAGCATTTGTCTTTTTAGATTCAAACCGGAATACACCGTTGCGCCAACTCCAAAAGTCAGGGGCTTTTTTAATCAGGTTGACTAAAATTTGATTAGTTACCCAAAGCACGATCGCAAAAGGAAACTCGCGCAATCCTTCTCTTGTCCACTGTAAGTAACCAAAAAATTTTTCCTGTTCTGATTGCTCATTTCCAAGTCTGAGAAAATAAAGTTGTTCAGCACTAGTCACAGTAATTACCGCCGGGTTCTGCTGACGGAGATATTCTTCTTGTTGTACCAGTTGGTTAAGAGCAGCTTTTAGGCTCGGTTCCTGACGTGCTAAAGTCACTCGATATGCACGAAACTTAGGTTGTAATTCGGTTTCATATTGGGCAATAATCTCATCACGAAAACTAGGATCATCGCAAACTGCAATCAGTAAATTTAATCCCCGTTTTTGAGCTTCAATAGAAACAATTAAATCATCATAAGCATCTTGATTTTCTCCCTGATCATCTAAGGATTCTTCATTTAACATTAATAGCTCCCTTTATTTTCAAGGTTTCTATAATAATTGGATGAACATCATACCAAGTTTCATCAGTGCGATATTCTAGAACATACAGCCCATGTAGTAAATCCAAAAACTCTGCTTGTTTGGGGTCATTTGGCATAAATTGCTCATAAACACTCTGTAAAATATCTATATCAACCTTTCCTAAACGTATGGAAAAATCATTGCGGATTTTATTGATTGCTTCCAGGAGAATTTTATCATCAATGATAACTTCTGCTGAGGGATTTCGCCGGATAGTCCGCAAACAAATGCGGCAACATTCCTTAGCAATCCGAATTAGCTCTCGCAATACGCCACCACTGTAAATCACCATTTTTTCAGCAGTTTCTGCGGCAATTAATTCACTGGATATCCGCTTTTGTAAAACTTCACCGAGAATCTTTGTTGCTTCCTGGCGAGGTTGGGCGTTAGGGAAACGATTTTTACCTTTCTCAAAGATTTTTAATACAGGCATTGCCACAACTTGGTCGTTGGTTTCAGTGGCAATTATTGTGCTGATAAATGTTTCCCGAAGTACTGCGATCGGGATAGTGTAGATAATTTGAAAGTTAGGTTGACAAAGAGCTTTGATGTTATCTCGATAAATTTCGTTAACTCTTCCTAAGTCAAGTTTATCTAAATCATCAATAATTACTAAAACGTTTTGTTTAGTTGCAGTTTGAATAAGTGCAGCAATTTCATTAATTCTGGCAACTAAATCTGATAACTTGCGTTCAAATTCTTGTTTAATTTCATCCCGAACACTAGCATCAGCTTTTAATTTAGAGCTAATCAATTTTAGGAGGTCAAAACCTATACTTGCTTCTGCCTGCAAATTTAATTCTTCAGTGCGAGTGCGGGTAGCAAACCACTTATAAAGAGCTTCTTTAGTAGATTGAGGAATATCAACTTGTCGTGCTTCCGCCTCTGTCATTAAATTGACTGCGATCGCAAACAATATATTAATATGATTAACCGCCGACATTTCAATTTTGTCAGCAATAGAAAATAGAACTACAAAATATTTATTTTGAATTTGTCTGCTAAACTCAGCTAACAAAGTAGACTTACCACATCCTCGATGTCCTGTAAAGACAATTTTGCCATCTCGATTAGGGCTATCTTCCACTAATTGGTTAAGGTCTGCAATCAAATCATCACCATATTGGACTCTAAATCTTTCCATTTCGTTCCGTTCCATCAACGGAAACAGTTCGAGATTGCTGTATGCTTCTTGAAAGGAGTTTAATAATTCTTGAGACATTGGATAGTGCCATAAATATGGGAACTATCCATATAATGGCTCATGATTTTTGAAGTAGAAGTTGAGGTAATTACAACTTCCCTAACTCTGTCAATAAAGGACTACTAGGTGATACTGTCTTATATTTTAAAAGAAGATACTCTACCTTATAGAATCCCAACCAAGACACAAGTAATAGAGGTGAATATAAATATAAATAAAGAATAGATTATACATTCAATAAATATAAATAAAAAATAGATTATACATTTGAAATAGTAAAAGTTACCTAACAAACAAAGAAAATTAAATTTTCATTTATAAAATTAAATTTACCGCATCATGGGTTTGTCTCTCCTCTACCTATTTTTGCTACAGTAGCGGTTTCTGAACTTAGGTAGGTTATTGCTGAGGTTGTCGAGAAGGAGCAGCCAGCCCAATCTTCTTAACGTAAAAATTAATGCTAACGAGGTCGATTCTCTCGCCCGTGATAGACGCGCAAAATAACAACATCATCCTCAAGAATAACGTAGTGAATTATAAAGCCGTATTTACTAAAAGGAACTAAAAGTTTTCGCAAGCCTTGTATTTCATCTAGGATCGCACCTCGACGGGCATTGTGCTGTAGACTCTCGCCTGAAGAGACAATTGCTTGTATTGCGCGTGCTGCCGCATCTGCATTATTCAGTTTGATAAAATCATAATGACGATTTAAGTCATTAATTGCAGTTTCAGTCCAAACTATCTCGGACATGGGCGTTCTTGATCGGTTCCCAAACTGTCAGCCCATTCACGCACGCGATCGTGCGCCATTCCTGAACCTGTACGACGGTACGCTTCGAGAGCGGATTGGCTCTGGTGAACCATTTGGGCTTCAGTAAGAGGTTGAAAATTTAATGCTGCATCTATCTCTCCGTACTCAAATGATTCTTCTGTCGTTTGAGTAACTTGATGTGTCAGTAACCGCTCAAAATCTTCTAAAGAAGTGGATGTACCAGTCAGCCATGTTAACAGGAGAGTTTTCACCTGTTCTCCGGGTAATGTTTTAACATGCTCTAAAATTTGCTGCCTAATATTACTTGCTGTCATAAGCTTTTAATTTTTGTAGTAGCTCTTCTATAAATACAACTTTTTTCACGAGCATATTTAATTTTAACCTGGACTATAGGAATCATATTTGATTTTTGAAATTATCTACGTAGGCGGGGAGTGGCGAGTGGAAAGTGGGGAGAGAGGCTTTGATTCTTGCTCCCCAACGCTAGCAGGGAAGGGCTGGGGGTTAGGTTTCCGGGGCTTTGCTATTACAAAAAATACTTTTCAAACATCCTCTAAACCAGCTTTTGCCACTTCTAAACCAGCTTTTGTAACTTCCAAACCAGCTTTTGCGACTTCCAAACCAGCTTTTGCGACTTCCAAACCAGCTTTTGCGACTTCTAAACCAGCTTTTGTAACTTCTAAACTAGCTTTTGTGACTTCTAAACCAGCTTTTGTAACTTCTAAACCAGCTTTTGCGACTTCTAAACCAGCTTTTCTCAACAAATTTCAGCAAATATACCCTCTATCTAGTTACCTAATGCCATCCAATGCTTTTATAGTTGTGTAACTTCACTGTGGCTGGTGCATCTGTTTATTGCATATTGTTATGATATATAAATAACTCAGTGTATAACATCAGGGTTGTTTATAAATTAATCTAAACAGGAAAATTATATGACGCAACGGAAACGAAACTCCATGCCACTGACCAAAGCTGAACGACGGATTGAAGGAATGCAGACAATTAACCCTGAGTTAGACTTTAGTAATGGGTTTTCAATTACTACTTACAACACTAAAGTAATTGAGTTACGAGAAAAGCTAGGCGCTTATAATCAAGCACAAACAATAGTAGATAAGACACACAATGCATTAATAGAAGCAGAACGAGAGTTGAATACTTATTCTGAGCAAATGCTGTTGAATGTTGCATCTCGCTATGGCAAAAGTAGTGATGAGTATGAAATGGCTGGTGGAACGCGCAGGTCAGACCGTAAAAAAGCACGTCCAGCAGTAAACTAAACAGTGACATCTGTGAAGTGATTGTTTGGACTCGCCGTTTCTTTAGATAAGGGTGCGTTGACCTTTGTGACAACGCACCATTAAAATTAATATAAAGCTAATCAAACTCTTCTTTACAATAAAGCCCTAATGCTACAAACCCCATCTAAATCGATAATTTTAGATGAGTTTCTCAAGCTACCAGAAACAGAACCTTAGAGTAATATTGTGACAGATTTTGTCGTGATATTTGATGGCGAGATTGAAAAACACTGCCTTATCAATTTACAACATAGATGGTTTGATATTTTCCCCTTACCTGCTATTCTGATTCCAAGCTATGCGGTTATGAGGTATACAAATCTTGCCAACTGCTGAACAAGGCATCAGGTGTGTCATACTATGTCAATCTTTGACCAATACATTCACTCCTATTTACATTGTCCGCCTCGATGAACAAACAGGTAATGTGTTTATTTTGGCAGGAGATAACATAGAGGTAGAAATCTATCGCAATGGTTTTTGGAGGTTCTTGTGATTGAGCCAGAATTTAGCAGCATGAGCAAAACTGAGTTAAGAGCCTTCGTCATTGCTCACCCCGACAACAAAGCAGCGTTTCGTGCTTTTGTTGACCGCTTTACATCTGAAGCGTCTCCAGAGACTTTTGACATCCCAAAATCGAATGCTGAGATTGAAGAAGTTGAAATTTTGATTAGACAAAAATTAGAACAATTAAAAATGAGCTAGATTTTAGGGTTTTAATCAGTCCAGCGATGTCTACGACTAGTGTAGCTGCGGCACCAACTACGATAGAGATGCTGAGTGCGATCGCACTTTGCGTATGAATCCGTATAACTCTATTCTGGTAAATATTTATCATTTGCGTATGGGTCTATTAGCCCAGAAGTTAACTTCTGGGCGGAATGTTAGGACTAGCCAGATTTTAGGGTTTTAATTAGTGCAACGATCGCACCAATGACGATAGAGATGCTGAGTGCGATCGCAAATGGGCTAAAAGGTTGTTCCACTAATACAGGCGTAAGATCAACTTGGTATGGTGTATGACCAGCATCAACCACTTGGATAGCTTTTTGCGGCTTCACATCAAGTCTTTCTGCTCCCTTTTTCACTTGCGGGGTGGGGTTCTCTAACTTTTTATTAACCTTTGTCATTGCCATAACTCCGTTTCATCTGCTTATGAAACCAAAGTAACTTTCAGTGATAGTGCTACGTTGGACATTTAAAGACAGGACAGGGACAGAGATTAAATGACCTTTTCTGACCCTCATAAAATCAGCTAATCTCCCTAAACTAAAAATATCCTTAACCGCAGAAACACATTAACAATGGGAGAAACACGAAACCGCAATAGTGTTCGAGTCAATGAAGAAGGAAAAGAAAAACTTTTAAATGCTAAAGCTAAGAAAAATAATTATGACGACAGTCCTTTGACTTATTTAGAAATTGCAATAAAAGCTGGAGTGAGTGAGAAGACGGTTCAACGCTTTTTTGCTGAAGAATTTATTAGTAGGAGTCATGCTGAGTGGATCGCCAAAGCCTTAGATTTAGAACTAACAGACTTAATTGATGTAAAAGCGACGACTCCGCCACCTGAAATTTTAGCTACTCTTATTAACTGGCGCAAAGTGTGTAGCACGATGTTGGAACCCCATCGGCGGATAAGCAGCAATTTCCTAATGCAGGATGAATGTGCCAGAAAAGACAAAGAACAAATTTATGTTCCTTTAGCGCTGGTGCAACGGACAAAAACAGATAAACGCGACAAGGGTAATTTTTCCCCAGATGTGGGAACACGTCTTTATGAACCGCAGTATGAAACACAGCAACGATTTGAGCATGAGGCTTTCTTAAGTCAGATTCTAGAAAGCGGCGAAGGTAAAACCAAAGGCCAGCAAATAGCTATGATTGGAGAACCGGGTGCAGGAAAAACAACACTCCTGCAAACTATAGCTTTTTGGGTGTTAGAGAAAAACTTAGGTTTACCAGTCTGGATTTCTCTGGCAGACTTGGAGCGAAATGGTATTTTGACAGATATTCAAACATATATATGTAATAGTTGGCTTGAGCAAGCAATTCCTGCAACACAATTAACTCAGGAAGTACGGGAAGACTTTACAAACCAAATTCAGCAGAGACGAGTGTGGCTGCTGTTGGATGGCGTAGATGAAATGTCTGAAGCGTCTCACCAGCCATTAGAGGAAATTTCCCGTCAGTTGAATGGATGGCTACGTTCATCACGAGTAGTGTTAACTTGTCGGCTGAATGTTTGGCAAGCGGATGTCAACGCCCTAGAAACCTTTGAAACCTATCGCCTACTGGACTTTGACTATCCCCAACAGGTGCATCAGTTTATTGATAACTGGTTTGGAAACCTAAGTGAAAAAGGAGAACGGTTAAAGACAGAATTAGACTCTGCCGAACGGCTACGGTTGCGTGACTTGGTGCAAACTCCCCTGCGGTTGGCGTTGTTGTGTGGTATTTCGCAGACTGAGGAGGGGAATTTACCAGAGACAAAAGCGGGATTCTATCATCAATGTGTGCAGCAGTTCTACAGATGGAAACAAAACCGTTTCCGCACCAGTAAAAAAGAACAACATGACTTAAACCAGGCTTTGGGACGTTTAGCCTTGCAGGATATCAACGAAGGTAGTTCACGATTTCGCTTACTGGAAAGTTTTATCAGTGAAGAACTAGGCTATCCAGATGATGAGACTTCGCTGTTTTACAAAGCTTGACAACTGGGCTGGCTAAATCATGTAGGGATTGCGGCTGAATCTTCTAGCAAAGAAAAGGTTTATGCCTTCTACCATGCCACCTTTGAAGAATATTTCGCCGCGTTAGCTGTTGACGATTGGCACTATTTTCTAAAGCACGTTCCTGAAAACCCAGAACAAGGAATATATCGCATATTTGAACCGCAGTGGAAAGAGGTAATTTTGTTGTGGTTCGGGCGAGAAGATGTAAAAGAGCAACAAAAGAAAGATTTTATCAAAGCATTAGTAGAATTTGAGGATGGCTGCAACAGTCAGAGTCAAATTCCTGACTGGAAGGGATTTTATGAATATCGAGCCTATTTTATAGCGGCAGCCGGTATCGCCGAGTTTAAAGATTGTGATTTAGCATATGCGATCGCAAAGCAAATTGTCACATGGGGCTTTGGTTATTTCAACATTGAAAAACAGAAGTGGCAGACATTTGACGAAGGGATAGAAGAAAAGGCTAAAGCTGTACTGGCAGAAACGGATCGCAAAAAAGCGATCGCGGCATTAGAGGAGTTAATTCGTGATTTTCAAAATGAATCTACCCGTAGGCAAGCGGCATATAGTTTAGGGGAAATAGCTGAAGATAATCCCACTGCGATCGCGGCATTAGTGGAGTTATTTCGTGATTCTCAATCTGAAGATACCCGTAGGCAAGCGGCATATAGTTTAGGGAAAATAGCTGAACATAATCCCACTGCGATCGCGGCATTAGTGGAGTTAATTTGTGGTTCTCAATCTGAATATACCCGTAGGCAAGCGGCATCAAGTTTAGGGGAAATAGCTGGAGATAATCCCACTGCGATCGCGGCATTAGTGGAGTTAATTCGTGATTCTCAATCTGAATATACCCGTAGGCAAGCGGCATCAAGTTTAGGGGAAATAGCTGGAGATAATCCCACTGTGATCGCGGCATTAGTGGAGTTAATTCGTGATTCTCAATCTGAATATACCCGTAAGCAAGCGGCATCAAGTTTAGGGAAAATTTTAACAAAATCTGACAAGATGACGGCAGTTGTCACCGCTTTGAAAAATGACTTATCAGATGAGGCTTACAAAGTTATCTGGCACTGCACCCAAACTATGACTTATCCAGCCTTTTATCAAGCTTGGCATAGTGACTCATTCCCACTTCAAAATTGAAAAACTCAACTTACTGATATTGATTCCATCTTTTTATTCAGTGCTATTTAAAGCCGGATTAATCAGATTAAGTGAGGGATTGAAAAAGCGATCGCACTCTCTCAAATTATCTCAAATTGGGTGCGATCGGTTTTTATAAGTAGTCTAATCAAAAATCTGAATATCTGTAATCCAGTCTTAAGTATAATTATTTTATAACTTTCAGTACGTTTACAACCCCATGATCAAACCCGCCGATGTCAGCACCAAACGCTTAATCAGCCTTGCGCCTGATAACTGGGAAAAATCGGTAACACAAATTCCTGATATTGTTGCTGGCGAAATTCTCAACTCAGAATTTCAGTGGATAAGTCGAGAAAGTGATGTTTTAATCCGTGTCGAAAGTCCCCAGTATGGAAAATTTCTCGTTCTTAACGAATTACAACTCCGCTATAAACCAGAAATGCCGCGCAGGATGCGTGCCTATACAGCACTTGCAGAAGAAAAATATAATTTGCCAACGTATCCAGTACTAATTAATATCCTCAAGGCAAGTGATGCTGAAATACCGACAAGTTATGCATCAAATATTGCTGGTTTACGTGCTATTCAAGATTATCGTGTCATTAACCTGTGGGAAGTTGATGTAAACATTGCCTTTGCACAACCATTACCATCACTACTTCCATTTGTACCCATCCTCAAAGGAGGTGATAACGAGTCTACGATTCGGAACGCATTGCGAATATTACGTGCAGATGAACAATTGAATCAATTAGAAACAGTATTAGGATTTTTTGCTACCTTTGTATTAGATAGTGCAATAGTTCAACAAATTCTGAGGTGGGATATGGCACTTTTAGAGCAGTCGCCTTGGTATCAAGAAATTTTTAGCAAAGGGGAAGAACGAGGAGAAGCACGCGGAGAAGCACGCGGAGAACTGCGAGGAAGAAAGGAAGAGTTATATTCAGGGATTGAATTGGCATTAGAAATTAAGTTTGGCGATCAAAGTTTAGAATTGATGCCGATAATCTCTCAAATTACGGATTTGCAGAAATTAAAAGCAATTCAGCAGGCAATTAAAGCTGTAAATACAGTCAATGAATTACAGCAAGTTTTGTCAACCAACTTGACATGAAACACCAAAAACATAACCCCTCTCCGCCACCGGAAAGGGGTTAATCATTGCCGAATATTGTACAGACGCGATTCATCGCGTCTCTATTCGCGGATTCATCGCGTCTCGATTCAGTAATCTCTAATAAGCGTCTTGCAACTCGTAGAAATCAGGCGAGATATAATCCTTCCGCAAAGGCCAACCTACCCAATCTTCCGGCATCAAAAGCCGCTTGAGATTTGGGTGTCCTTGGTAGACAATGCCGAACATATCGTAAGACTCGCGCTCTTGCCAATCTGCGGTCTTCCAAATCCAGTACACAGAAGGCACTACAGGATTTTCCCGTGGTAAAAACACCTTTAAGCGTACTTCTTCGGGGCGATCGCTATTATCACCCACTTTAATCAAGTGATATACACTCACCAATTCCTGTCCTGGCCCAAGGTCAATACCACCTTGAAACTGGAGATAATTAAACCCATAGGCATAAAGGGCTGTAGCGGTGGGAAGCAAGAAATCTGGCTCCACCTTAATTATCTCTACACCATTCTTGTCTGGTGCTAAAAACTCATGGTCAAAACCATTTTCCGTCAACCACTGGGAAACTTTACCGGCTTGTACCAATGACTCTTCTTTGGCTGCTACTACTGGTTGAGATTCTTCTTCAGCCACGGGTTTGTTCCTCCTTTTGCGCCTTTGCTGTCAGCAGTGCAGGTGGTACTGGTAGACCCATCGCTTCCGTCAATTCTTTCGGTGGTACAGAGCGAGTTTCTGACTGCAAATACTTACCAGTTAAGATTTCCTCTACTGGTTTAAAATTATGAGTCGTGCTGTAGTAGCGGTGAGTTTGCTTAATTTTATCCCGCTCTTGCATCGATTCATTGGCGATTTTCTTCCGCAGCTTAATGATCGCGTCAATAATTGCTTCTGGACGGGGAGGACAACCAGGTAAATACACATCCACAGGAATCAGTTTATCGACTCCGCGCACTGCTGTGGGAGAATCAACGCTGAACATCCCGCCCGTAATTGTGCAAGCACCCATCGCAATTACATACTTCGGCTCTGGCATTTGTTCATAAAGACGTACCAATTGGGGAGCCATCTTCATCGTAATCGTCCCTGCCGTAATAATTAAATCGGCTTGGCGGGGGCTAGAACGGGGAATTAGTCCAAAACGGTCAAAATCAAATCGGGAACCAATTAAAGCTGCAAACTCAATAAAACAGCAAGCAGTACCAAACAGCAACGGCCACAGACTAGAAAGCCGCGCCCAGTCATAGAGATCATCAACCGTAGTCAAAATGATGTTTTCTGACAGGTCTTGAGTGACATTGGTACGCTCAATGGGGTTGATGATTCGCTCTTTGTCCTGAGTTGTTAAGTTAGAATTCAAGACCATTCCAAAGCTCCTTTACGCCATGCGTAAACTAAAGCGACTACAAGAATTGCAATAAAGACTAGCGCTTCAATAAATGCCAATAGCCCCAAACGGTGGAAAGCTACCGCCCAAGGATACAAGAATACAGTCTCCACATCAAAGACGACGAAGACCAAAGCAAACATGTAGTAGCGAATGTTGAACTGAATCCAGGCTCCGCCGATGGGTTCCATGCCAGATTCATAGGTGGTGTGCCGTTCTGGGCTGTAACCACTGGGTCGTAAGAGCTTGGATGCTGAGAGCGCTAAGGCAGGAACTAGGCTACAGATGATGAAGAAGCCTAGAAGGTACTCGTAACCGCTGAGGACAAACACAATGAGTATCTACCGCTTATGGAGTATTTTAAGTAGGGAGTGGGGAGTGGGGAATGGGGGGATGAGGGGGATGAGGGAGAAGAATTAATAACTAATGCCCAATCCCCAATGCCCAATGCCCAATGCCCAATCCCCAATCCCTTAGCTGCGTAACTTTCTTTTACATTATATCTGTTTGATATTTCTGAAATCTGGGAAACAGACGCACTTCAGGTATTTGATTCGTTTTTGGTAGCGATAGAAAAGTCTAACAATTATGTCATAATTTTTAACGTATATTTAAGATTTCTCCTCTGCGAGGACTTAGCAATGAGCGAACCAGCTGTTGAGACTACGGCGTTAGATCGCTACGAGTGTCGCGCCTGCGGTTATGTTTACGAACCCGAAAAGGGAGACGACAAGGATGATATTCCTTCCGGGACACCCTTTGCAGAACTGCCCATAAATTGGCGCTGTCCAGTTTGTACTGCTAAGAAAACCGCTTTTGCCAACATCGGACCTGCGGGTACTGCATCCGGCTTCAAAGAAAATCTCGGTTACGGTTTGGGTGTCAATAACCTAACGCCAGGCCAAAAGAATATCTTAATTTTTGGCGCTTTGGCTCTTGCCTTCTTGTTTTTTATCAGTCTCTACGGACTACAATGACAGCCGTTAAGCAATTCAAAATTCAAAATTCAACAGGACTTACGCAAACAATAGCTGAAACCCTTATTTTTAGGTAGGGGCAATTCATGAATTTCCCCTACAGCGTGTAGTTTTGTGTAAGTCCTATTCAAAATGAAAAACTTTAGAAACAACTAAGAAATACTGATGCATTCAATTGTGAAAAGTTGGCAACGAATAGCTGCCTTGTTGATAGTAGTCCTGATGTGCATAGGTTGTAGCAAAATTCCCTCTGTTAGCTACAACCCCTGGAAAATCATTTCTGTGCCAACAGACTCGAATCTATTAGATATTGCTTTTACTGATAACTCTGAGCATGGCTACTTAGTAGGTAGTAATGCCACTCTGTTGGAAACCAATGACGGTGGTAATACCTGGAAACCAATAACACTGCAACTAGATGATCCAAAGTATCGCTTTGACTCAGTAAGTTTTGCAGGTAAAGAAGGTTGGATTGCCGGAGAGCCTGGACTATTACTGCACACTACCGATGAAGGTGGTTCTTGGTCGCGTATTCCCCTGAACGAAAAGCTACCGGGTAGCCCGATCGCAATTAAGGCACTGGCAGACAATACAGCTGAAATGGCTACTGATGTCGGAGCTATATATAAGACCACAGACGGCGGCAAAAACTGGAAAGCCCAGGTGGAATCAGCAGTCGGTGTAGTGCGTAATTTAGAACGTTCTGCTGATGGTAAATATGTTGCGGTTTCGGCTAAGGGTAGTTTTTACTCGACTTGGGAACCGGGGCAAGATGCTTGGGTACCCCATAACCGCAATAGTTCTCGGCGCGTAGAAAATATGGGCTTTGCTGACAATGGGCAATTGTGGTTGCTAGCTAGAGGAGGTCAAATTCAGTTTAGTGACGAAACTAAACCTGAAGAGTGGCAAGAGGCACAATATCCAGACTTCTCCACCAGTTTGGGTTTACTGGATTTGGCATATCGCACACCCAATGAAATTTGGATAGGTGGCGGTAGCGGTAATTTGCTACGGAGTGGCGACGGTGGCAAAACCTGGGAAAAAGACCGTGCGGTGGAAGAAGTTGCTGCTAATTTGTACAAGATTGTGTTCTTAGAGCCAGACCGGGGATTTATAATTGGCGATCGCGGCGTTTTGCTCAAATATCTACCAAACCCTGAAACGACTTCTCCAGCAGAGGCGGCTTAGTTACTAAGAGGGAGTGGGGAGTGGGGGAGATGAGGGAGATGAGGGAGATGAATTAATAACCAATGCCCAATGCCCAATGCCCAATGCCCAATGCCCAATGCCCAATGCCCAATTTCTGAGAAGAACGTTGCAACTTGTAACTCTTTCTTAACTTTGTAGGATAATAAACTCTATAACACTCTATGTAAAGGCAGGGATCTAAATGTCAGGTACCACTGGAGAACGTCCGTTTTCGGACATCATTACCAGCGTTCGTTACTGGGTAATTCATAGCATCACCATCCCAGCATTGTTTATTGCTGGTTGGCTATTTGTCAGCACCGGGCTGGCTTATGATGCTTTTGGCACACCTCGTCCCAATGAGTATTTCACACCAGCACGGCAGGAAGTGCCAATTGTGAAGAACCGGTTTGAAGCTAAAAAACAAGTTGAACAATTTATTGGAAAGTAGTTTGAAATCATGACTAGCAGCAATAACATCAATCAACCAGTTAGCTATCCAATTTTTACCGTTAGATGGCTGGCAGTTCACACTTTAGGTGTACCAACTGTATTCTTTTTAGGCGCGATCGCCGCAATGCAATTTATTCACCGTTAGGAGCAATTATGGTCGAAAGATCGCCCAATCCCAATAATCAGCCGGTTGAACTAAACCGGACTTCGCTATACCTGGGACTACTACTAGTTTTCGTTCTGGGAATTCTGTTTTCCAGTTACTTCTTTAACTAAGTAGAAGTACTGTTGTTAATCTTTGTTTATTGAACGTATGTTGATTTGTTGTTAAGGGAGGAGAGAAACTGTGTCTGAAAGTGGGAGAATTCCCCTGTGGGTCGTCGCTACGATCGCAGGCTTAGGTATAATTACAGTTTTAGGCATTTTCTTTTATGGTGCCTACGCCGGACTCGGTTCTTCGATTTAACATAAGTTTGAACCGAACACTATAAGTTAGAATTTTCTAGCATTTGTTGAGAAATCAACGTTAAAAAAAACCGCCTGTCTCTATGAGATGGGCGGTATTAATTTTGGTCAATAGTCTAGAATGACCAGAGCAACGCAGTGGCTCCTAATGACTACATCAGTTAATATCGCTGATATCGTCGCTTTCAATGTATAAAAATAGAAACGCGAAGATCACACCGGGCAAAACCCAACCAATTATGGGAACGAAGATAGAAGACAAGTACGAAGTACTAGCCAAGATAGAAGGCAAAAAAGAAGCTGCCATAGTAAAGGTTCCTATGAAATGACAATACAATTCAAAATGAGCTTACTGCAAATTCTGCCAGATTTTTGAAATTCTTTCATATTTTTAACACAGACAATATTGGGAATGGGGAGTGGGGAATGGGGAGTGGGGGGAGACAAGAGAGAGATTTGTTGAATAATTCCCCCTCATCCCCCTCATCCTCCTCATCCCCCTCATCCCTAAATTACTATCTTTACTCGCTACTGGCGATCACATACCCAATAACTCATCTAGCTGCAAGCTTGGCAAGTCTGGAGGAACCACCGTTCGCACTATTGTGACTTTGTGACTCTCCTGTTGGGTTGTCAGATCAAGTGCGATCGCTTCCAAGCGAATTTCCAAACAGCCAAAGGGAATGTTTAATTGCGTCATCACTTCCAACTCTCCCAAGGCATTAGGTAGTAAATTTGTCAATAAATGGGGACTATCTAGTAACCAGCGAGTTTGATAATCTTCAACCCATAGCTTGACAACAACTTGCGGAGGTACTTCCGGCAGTACTACGCGCACTATGATAGATTTGCCAGCGATTAGTTCACCTTCTGGCACTAGCAGTTGGGGAATTGGCAAAGGCTCAGTGGCTACCGCAATGATCGGTAAGGAAGGCGATAAATCTAACAGTGGTTGCTCCTCTTCTTCAAAGGGGTAACTCCTCGTTGCATCGGCTTCCAGTTCACTATATGTATCATCTACAACGATTTCTTGGGCTAACCAAGCTGACGCTATATTTATTTTTATCGCAGCAGGGGGAAGCGGTAGTTGTGTTAACAGAGCCGATGAGAGTGTTGGTTCTAATACTTTTTCTATTTCCGTATTTTCTCCGATCTCCAGATCCGCTTCCTGCGCTGTGTCTACATCTTCCCCGTAATTCCCCAGTTCGGAAGCCCAAGGATTGACTTCTTCCCATGTACTCTGTCCATTGCGTGTCTTCGTCAGAACAAGTTCTGAGCGAAGGCTGGGGTCGCTCAGATTCTTCTCCGTGTTGGCATCTAGGTTTAACGGCAAGTTGACATCAACATTCGCATTTTCTGCACTTAGAGAAAGCGGCGTCTGCTGCGCGGGAAGATAGTTATCGTAGTCTTGAGGTTGCAGATCATTGAGAGATTCAGGCAAAGAGTATCCTTGGCTTTGCATCCACTTCCTGAGTAAAGGAGATGAGTAAAGGTTCCCTGTTGTAGTCAATTGTGCATTTGGTTGGGCTTCTACTTCAGCAATAAATTCTTCTTGGAATTGTGCATTTGGCAGGGCTTCTACTTCCGCAACAGATTCTTCTTGAAATTGTGCATCACCTACTACTAATTCAGGTGTATTTTCATCTTCAGCTATAGTTGCGTCCAACTGCGGTAAGTCTTCAGCAGCTGGAACTTGCAATGCATCTGGGGGAACATTGCTTTTTACTTCCTCTGCATCACCTGACAAAGCTTGTAGCCGTCTCAAGTATGGAAAAGTAGTGTTGAGTATTGGCATTCGACGTTGGCTGATGACCAACTGCTCCAAGTTGATGGTAGCGACAGTAGCATCCTTTTCTAGAAGCTCCTCTTGTATAGGGGATTCTGCAATAACATCTGTAGAAGGGCTGGCATGTGTTTGAACAGGTGGCAGTTTCGGCAATTGAGGCGAAGTGCCTGAATTGTTCAGCTTAGATGTCCGCAGGGTGGCTTCTTTTAGAAGTTGCAGGTTAATTTGCGGTGGTAGAGGTATGTTTGGGGATGGATTGAGTATCAGAGACTGGCCTGTTTTTGGAATCTTGACCAGATTGAGTAGTTTCAAATCGAGCCTCATAGCTGCCTCTGGTTCTGTGAAAGTAGCAGATGAGTCCGATGCTGCTATGAGTCCATTTCCATTTGATGTACTAGGTTTTGCTACGGCTGCGATCGCCAGTAATTCTTTGACATCTGCTGTAATAGTAAAGGACTGGCTAGCTAACCGGATGACTTCACCAACATCGGCGAATTTGCCATACAAACTGATATCTGCCAAAATTAACTTAGATTCACAGTCAGCAGGAATATCAATTGAGGTATTGATGGTAAAGGGCAACTCCTGGTCTGGTAAGGGTTGCCGTACCTCGGTCAAGATTTTCGAGTTCTTGGGCGATCGCAGTTCAATTCCTAGTTCAAGCGCCCGCAAGCTTTTTGGGGATAATATTTCAGCCTGATCTAGATTTGTCTTTTCTTTGAGTTCTATGTCTCCATTGATTGTCAGAGCTTGTCCCCAACGAGCAATGTAAGTATCCTGACTTAAAGTTAGCAGTAATGGTAGCGGTGGTTGTGTTGCTGGAGAATCTGTAACCTTTTCATCTTTAGGCAGAGGTTCAGAGGCGGGTAAAGCTAAATCTATTAAATTTTGTAAAATCTGCTCTGCCGTCTCACCTTTGAGCCACACAGGACTCACAGGCTCATCAATAACTATATCTTCTTCGCTTTCATCTGGCACAACAATGTTATCAGGGTTGCTGTCTGTAGCAATTGCCAGTTCTGGGGAGACAGGGATCGCTTCATCTAACGTAATTGCGGCTTCTGCTGCGCCAATAGATTCTAAGTTTCCTTGTTCTGGCACAACAATCTTAGCAGAGTTACTGTCTGTAACAATTGCCAGTTCTGGGGAGACAGGGATCGCTTCATCTAACGTAATTGCGGCTTCTGCTGCGGCAATAAATTCCAAGTTTTCTTGTTCTGGCACAACAATCTTAGCAGAGTTACTGTCTGTAACAATTGTCAGTTCTGGGGAGACAGCGATCGCTTCATCTAACGTAATTGCGGCTTCTGCTGCGGCAATAGATTCCAAGTTTTCAGAAACAGTATCTGGGTGATCAAGTGAATTTGATTCTACATTCTCCCCCTGCTCCGCCTGCTCCTCTTGCTCCCCCTGCTCCCCCTTTCTTTCCTGCGGCAATACTTGAAGTTGGACACTGTACTGCCAAGATTTACCGAACAGATCCGACATCAAATCGCCGCAACAGCGCAACTCCCAAACTCCTGTCTGGAGGAAGGTAAAAGGAATTACCGCCATTAAGCCTTCTGAGTTAGTGCGACGCGATCGCTTTAAAATTCGCCGCGTTGGTTGAACTTCCTGGGTTGAAGAGTGAGTTACCCGCACTTCCACGTCTGTGTTAGGAAGTTTAGAACGAGCCAAAATTCTATACTGCCCTTCCAAAATTTCCAAATTTGGCGATTCTAGGATATGCCACGAGCGAGCGCCTTGTTTCTGTATCAGAAATTGCCAGTGTTCCATTGTGATTGATGCCCAGACCGACGAGCCGCCCAGTAATATTGTCTATTACCTTGCTTGCCAGTTTACCTCAGTATTTTGTAAATGCATCACTTAAATCGCTATCAAGTGAACTCAGTTTTACTTACTTGAATTCTCGCCCTTTAACTAAGTTTAGGGGTTTAAGTCCCCTGCTTTTTAAGCAGAACGTTTTGGGTCGGGGTCTAAATCCCCGTCACAAAACTTACTTACGACTTGCGACTTGTTTTAACTAGTCGCGTCAAATGTATTTCAAAGGGTTGTCGTCTGGCTTATGCGTAAAACTTTTGTTGTTTCCTAAATATTAAGTTTGACACTCTCCAGTGCTAAATTCACAGAGATGCAATGAATACCGTTGGCTGAGTCTGCTAAACTTATTGCAAATATTTTTGTATTATTTTTTACTAAAATTCCAATTTTTAATAGACACAACATACAATAAATTAAGATTCACTTGACAATTTTTATTGAATTTGTGATTGTTCACATTTTTGCTACAAAGAGTTAGAATCTGGCTCTTTAGTGTCCTCTGCGATCGCCCATCTGGGCGCAAAGCGCGATCGCCAATCACAACACTTAACCCTAGATATATTTATGGGGTCAATCCAAAATCGTTCGATGGTTCCTGAGTCTTGCCGTACCCTTCCCTACGGGACGCCAAGGGCGAACGGGATCTTGCTACGCGTAGCGTCCCGCTTTTTAAGGACTGAGCGAAGTCGAAGTCCAAAATCCAAAATTGTTTGACAATGAGAATTTACAGGAGGGATTCGATGCTAGTCATTTTAATAGACGAGCAAATCCTTGCCCCTGAGCAAGTTTGCCAGTCTTGTTTACTCGCTGACCGGAGCGGTCAACCCCGTTGGCGTGGGGGTCAACTGCGCTGTGGTCAAGCCATTCGCAAGCTTACTCAACAGCAGCCAGACCAGTATGAATGTATGATGGGCTTTCGCATCGCCCATATAGAATAGTTTAATTTATCAGCAAAACCAAGCAACTGCGTTATCCTAAGCTCAAGTAACTATAAAAATTTAACCACAGGAGAACGCATAATGTCTTGGCGTGGATCTACAACGGTTTCAGATCGGATTTTTGCTTCCTTGCCTTATTTGCTCCCTCTAATTGAAGTTTTTGTATTTGGTAGATATTTGCTCTCAGAGTTTCCACCACTACAACTCCTATTTCTGCCGCTTCTGCCATTATTGAGAATCTACTACGGCGTGCGTTATGCAGGAATGATTATTTTCTTTGCTTTATTTTTGCTGGTAGTGAGAAACGAAAAAATTAGTCATTTTATTCGTTTCAACACCATGCAAGCAATCCTTTTAGACATCATTATCTTTTTGTTTAGCATCCTGACTGATGTTGTGGGACTAGTTCCCTCTGGTGGTTTTGCAATCCAAACCCTATCCACAACCATTTTTATCGGCATAGTGGGAGCCGCCGCATATTCAGTCATCCAGTCTGTAAGCGGGCGTTATGCGGAAATTCCGGCGATTTCCGATGCAGTGTATATGCAAGTGCGTTAGAAGTTACCGGATCACTACGGTGTTTTCCAGGCGACCAATACCTTCAATTTCTACGCGGACGCGATCGCCTGGATGCAATGGACTTACACCCTCCGGCGTACCTGTAAGCACCAAATCACCCGGTAATAGCGTCATCACCTGACTGATATAGGAAACTAGAACATCGGGGGAAAACACCATCTGATCGATACAGGCAGATTGGACTGGATTGGTGTCGTCATTCAAAAAAGTCTGCAATCTCGCTCCTGGATTTAATTCCCTCACAATCCAAGGCCCCAAGGGACAAAAAGTATCAAAACCTTTGGCTCGCGTCCATTGACCATCCAGTTTTTGTAAATCCCGCGCTGTGACGTCATTAGCGATGGTGTAGCCCCAAATTTTGGTTTGGGCTACCTGTGGTGTACATTCAAAGGCGTAATCGCCAATCACTAATGCTAACTCTCCTTCGTAGTCAACTCTTTGTGACTGCGGAGGATATTTAATTTCTCTCTCAGACGGAATTATCGACGTGGGTGGCTTGAGAAAGATTAGTGGCTCAGAAGGTACTGGAGTTCCCATTTCGGCTGCATGGTCTGCATAATTCTTACCCACCGCCACAATTTTTGAGGGAGCGCAAGGAGCCAGAATTTGGTAATTTTCTGGTGTCAAAGTTAAATCAGTGGGTTGTCCTTGTAACCAGGGCGGAGCATCTAGCACCTGGACATTGAGGGATAGTTGGAGTAACCCATAATAAATCTGTCCTTCTGGATTTTGAATTCGCACATAGCGCTGCGCCATAACCTTCATGAATATCCTTTTATCTGCTTTTTTGTTGCTGTGAGCGGGTAGAAATCCTCAGTTAGCTGTTTAGGGAACCGATTCAGCCTTGAAGACTGAATGCGATCGCTATAGATGCCCTTAAAGAAAGATACCCGTTTACGAAGCTGATAGCTTGATCAATTTGCTCTCCAGCACAAAAGCTGGATTCTTACCTGCTAAATAAATATCGGGGTCGCCTCCCGACCTAGTTTTGATTAGGGACATCCAAAAAAATCCAAACTCCGGCGATTTGGCTGATGATTCAAATAGAAAACTGGTAAGATTATAGTTCCTTGTTGCTTCAGATGTTGATTATTACTGGAATTTTAAATTTAAATGAGGTATAAATTAACATCAGCAGCCACTTTTGTCCATGAGGAAACTGAAAAATATGACTACAAGTTACGAAACAATGTACATTCTGCGTCCTGACCTGGGAGACGAACAGGCAGAGCAAGCAATTACTAAATATCAGAATTTACTTCGCGATCAAGGCGCCCAGGATATCCAAATTCAAAATCGTGGTAAGCGTCGTCTGGCTTATGAAATCAAAAAACACCGCGATGGCATCTACATCCAGTTAAATTACAGTGCGCCTGCAACTGCGATCGCTCCCTTTGAACGCGCCATGCGCTTGAGTGAAGAAGTGATTCGCTATTTGACAGTTAAGCAGGAAATTGAAGAGGAAAAACCTGCTAAAGAGGAAAAAGAAAAACCCACTAAAGTAGCTGCAACGGTCTAAGGTGTAGGGATGACGGAGATGAGGGAGATGAGGGAGTAAAGAATAGTCAATAAAACGCGATGTGCGACGTGCGACTTATTTTTAAAACCCCGCTTCCATTCCTCTCCCCGAAAGGTCGAGAGCCTTTGATTCTTGCTCCCCAACCCTGGTAGGGAAACGGTTGGGGGTTAAGTTTGAGAGTAAAGTTGCACACGGCGTGAATAAATTCTTCCCAATGCCCAATGCCCAATGCCCAATTTCCAATTCCATTCAATAAAATTTTGTCTCTTTCTTTTCTCGTAACTTGTCTGGGAATGCTAAATTAACAAATACTTGCCAAAGGTAGTACTCCCGCAGTTATACCTAAGAGTGGACAAGATTCTGAATGGGAGCTGTAAGCTACTGTGAGCCAATCTGATACACCCAACATTCAAGTTCTCTCTACGGAAGTATCGCAGCTACGCCAAGAGTTGCAACTTCGCGATCAATTAGTGCAACAACTATCTCAAGAACTCTTCCGCCTGGTAAAGGGTAACACTAGTTTTATGCCCCAGCAGCCGGAGTTTGAGCAGGATATAACCCAGTTGCAGGCTTTACAAGAACAACTCCAAGCTGTAGAGCAGCAGGTGGCGTTCTACCAAGAGCAAATTACAACTCGTGACTCCGAAATTTACCAATTGCGACAGTCAGTTCAAGAACTCACCGATCGCAGTCGGATGTTGGAGCAAGTAGTACAAGAGTTGCCTCAAATTTACCGGCGGAAGTTTGAGGAGCGGATGACACCAGTTAGAGAAAAGGTAGCAATGCTACAACGGGAAAACCGCCAACTACAAGCAGAACTGCAAAGTGTGAGTTATCGTTTGGCACTCAAAACTCGCAATGCTAGTCATAGCGGCATTGATTTGCCAAATTTTCCCCGGACAGCATCCGAACAAACTAATATTTCGACTCCCCAGAATGCCTAAAGTTACCATCATGGTGGAATCGAAGAGGTAAGAAATTAGCGCGGTAAAGCATCTTGGAGACATCCAAGTAGTACATCAAGGCAAAAATAAATAACTATAGAGTTAGAAATAACGCAAAGGCTGAAATTCTAACCTTTCTTACCTCCTGCTTCCTTGCACTAGTTGCGTCGCACATAGAGCAATTAGCTCAGAACAATTTGAAAAGCCTTCTCTTTTATAGGCTGGGGAGTGTCACAAACAATTGCATTGCTTTGACCAATTTTGGTCATTTTCTACTTTACTGGTTTAGGTAGATTGGCTTACAACAAGCAGATACATTCATCTGCCATTGATATTACCTACCTCAAAACCATGAATTTTACTCAACATTCTTCTCTAGATAGAAAATCAGCCTGCTAGCACCAGACTGTTATCTTTGAGAATGTGAAAAAATACAAATATTGCTTGACTCCACCATCCTTCTATAGGTAGATTTATTAACTAGCCTGCTAGCACCAGACTGTCATCTTTGACGATGGGAAAAATATCTTCGTAAGTGTGAAAAATTTCAAACACTGAATCTAGTTGGGTAAGTTCCAAAATTAACCGTACAGGAGCTTGAACGTTGCATAAAACTAAGCGGCAACCACTCTGACGTGCAGCTCTCAACCCTTTTACTAAAGGCACTAACCCAGAACTGTCCATGAAATTAACTTCTCTTAGGTCGATAACCCAGAGTTGATCAGCTTGGGGCACGACTCCAGCCATCTGTTCACTCAAAACCTTACCGCCTTGCAAATCTATGCTTCCTTGGGGTTTAAACAAAATCACTTGAAGTTCTTGTGTGAGGGTCATGAATTTAACAGGGTAATTGGAACACTTGACGAAAAATTGAAAAAAGACATCAATACCTCTTCTCTTTAAACAGCAAAATGACTGTTTTACCCAGATATTTGGGCAATTGCACTCGTGCAATTGAGAGTGATTATTTCAGTATTCATGCCGTATAATTTATGATAACTTTCATCAATATAGGCATAACCGCCTAACAATTTCGGTATCAGCCGTATCTTTTACAAGATTTTCATAATTGTAGTGGATATTTATAAATTTTTTATAAATTTTTTAATTTTTTTGAAAAACTATGAACTGGTGGTGATGATTTCTAAAAATTACATAGTTGATAGTCAAAACTAATAGTTACCATAGACTATAAGTTATGGATTATTTAGAATTAAACTAATGACTTGATGACTGAGTGTAGTGGTTTGATTGACACCCCACCCAAAAACAAGCAAAGATATAGTAAAAGTAAAAATTTGTAAACACGGCGGTGCGGAATGTCTTTAGAGTTGATTTCACTAGAAAATATCCAGAAAGTCGCCCACAGTTACGGCTATTGGGCAATTTTTTTGGGTATTTTGCTAGAAAATTTAGGCATTCCCCTTCCTGGTGAAACCGTGACCTTAGTAGGCGGGTTTCTAGCTGGCAGCGATGAACTAAATTTCTGGCTAGTTCTCGGTGATGCAATCATGGGTGCTGTCATTGGCGGCACTTGTGGCTATTGGATTGGTAGAGTTAGCGGTTGGCCTTTCCTGGTAAAAGTTGGTAGCATATTTCGGATTTCGGAAGTGCGGCTACTGAATATTAAAGATCAATTTACTCAAAATGCTGCTAAAGCGGTATTTTTTGGACGTTTTCTGGCATTGTTGCGAGTTTTTGCTGCACCACTAGCTGGTATAGCCGAAATGCCCTTCGGAAAATTCTTTTTATACAACTTTTTAGGAGCAGTTGCTTGGGCTAGTTTGATGGTGACATTGGCTTTCTTTGCTGGCAAAATTATCTCTTTAGAACAATTGGTTGCTTGGGTGGGTCAATTTGCGATCGCAGCCTTACTGATCCTCGTTGCCTTAATTGTTGTCCCCCTGTGGCTAGAGTCTCGCCAAGTCAAAGAAGTGAGTAATGAGGAGTGAATAGTGAGGAGTGAGGAGTAAAGTAAAAAGTTATTTTTTTAACTTTCACTTTTATATTTTGCTTTTTGAACTCCTAACTCCTAACCCTTCTCTACGAGACGCTGCGCGAACGGCAGGTGTTACAGGTAGCTCTGCCGAACTGCTCAGGGCATCGCTCCTAACTCTTAACCCCTAACTTGCTGCGACCAAATGCGAGTTGGTAGTCCCCAAACATAGATAAAGCCTTCAGCAGCTTTGTGATCAAATTTGTCTTCGGCTCCGTAGGTTGCCAAATCCGGAGTATAGAGGGAATTATCGCTCGAACGCCCAACTATCGTAGAGTTGCCCTTGAACAACTTCACGCGTACAGTTCCAGAGACTCGCTCTTGTGTCTTTTGAATAAAGGCATCAAGTGCAACTTTGAGTGGACTGTACCACAAACCGTTGTAAACGATTTGGCTATAAGTTTCTTCAATCCCACGCTTGTAATGGGTGACATCTGCTGTTAAGGTCAAGCTTTCTAAATCCCTATGTGCCTGAATTAGCACCAACATCGCGGGTGATTCGTAGATTTCCCGCGATTTGATCCCCACCAGACGGTTTTCAATCATATCGATCCGCCCGATACCGTGATTTCCTACCACCTGATTGAGTTCTTCAATTAGCTCAACTGGCTTTTTAGCTATACCGTTGAGGGTTGTGGGAATACCACCGTGGAAACCAATTTCGATGTACTCTGGCTGATTGGGAGTGTCAGCGATCGCTTTGGTCATCTCATAGATTTCTTCTGGTGGCTCAAATGACGGATCTTCGAGTAAACCAGCTTCAATGCTACGACCGAGCAAATTCTTGTCAATGCTGTAGGGAGACGATTTTTTGACTGGTGAGGGGATACCAAAGTTTTCACCATAGGCGATGGTTTCCTCACGGCTCATCCCCCATTCTCTGGCTGGTGCAAGGATCTTTAGGCTGGGGTTCAGGGCGGTTACAGAGACATCAAAGCGAACCTGATCGTTACCTTTACCAGTGCAACCGTGAGCGATCGCATCAGCACCATATTTTTCAGCCGTTTCTACTAATACCTTAGCAATCAGTGGACGGGCAAGGGCAGTTCCTAGAGGATAACGATTTTCATAAAGGGCGTTGGCTTGAATCGCTCCAAAGGCGTAATCTTTAACGAAACTGTCTTTGACATCCGCCACTAGGGATTCACTTGCACCGGATTTCAGAGCTTTTTCTCGAATTGGCTCTAATTCATCTCCCTGGCCTAAATCTGCTGCTAGGGTAATCACCTCTTCCACGCCCCACTCCTGTTTGAGGTAGGGGATGCAAACTGAGGTATCCACTCCGCCAGAATATGCCAGGACAACCTTTTTGGCGCGACCCATTAATTTCTCCAGTTAGGATAACAAAGAATGAGTCATTATTATATCTGAACTAATCCATGTATATTTTCTTGATGCAACAACCTATAGATAGATTGTCAGCAAACCCAGACAGCACAATCTGTATAAGTAAGTGGGCAAGAATAAATCAAACTATCTTATACAATTTAAAATTAATTAAAAATTAGATTAAAAATTTGCAGGGTGGATAATCCCACCCTGTTATATGTAGATGCCAATTAACCACCTAACAGTTTATTTTTGATAATTTGGTTTAAGCTTTTGGGCTTGATGACCTAGAAGATGCTGTCTTTTTCGCCAAGAACAAACCCAACCCAAACACAGACAATCCAAGTATAAAACTTGGCTCTGGGACACTTGTGTAAGTGATGGTTTGAACACCCGCAGCAGTGGAATCATTCGGATCGATAAAACTATTACGGTAGACATTAAAAGTGCTAGGTGTAAAATTCAAGCCCAACCCCGCTTGGTTCAAAATTGTTCCGGAAAAGTCGGTTAAAACTGATGCTAAAGGATCATTGGCTTCAGTGTATGACTGACCACCGTAGGTAGCAAAAATCTTTAAACCTTCTGCGATCGTTACTTCTTGATCGTTTGCTGTTGCTTCGTCAAATGAAAAAGTGCCTGTGAGAGTTTTATTCTCGTTAGAGAAATTATAAGTGAGTTGTCTAGCTTGGACGGGCATAGTTTCCCCTACCGCAAAAATCAGAGCAGTTCCCACCGTTACAGCTGCTAACTTCTTGAAGATGGAGTCAGTCATTTTTTTACCTTAATTAAAGAATAGACCTCTTGCAAAAGTCACTCAGGAAGATTTGATTTTGGGGAGAAAAAGCTCGTAATTGTAGAGAGCAGCAATCAGATTAAACCGCAAAC
>NZ_JBALFC010000054.1:0-33717 GCF_036917755.1 Nostoc sp. | reverse complement strand
ACTTTTTCTTGCCAAGTTTTTGCACCATTATTTCGCTACAAGGTCAAGATTACAGGATTTTCACTCTTCTCTAGTAAGTTTTGCCACGCTAGGTTTTATTTGTCATAGATTTGATTTTCAAAATAAATAGTTCCCCTGGTATGCAGAGGGTTTAGCTGGGAATTATATTACTTTTTTGGTCTTTTCAGTAATTTTGAATGTTAAGTTTAATAGCGTCTCAGTGATTGGAGCGTTAAAATGAAGAGGTCTATTGCATCTGGATCACAGTGCTTTGGGGTAAAGTCGAATAACGTCGTTTGTTGTCGGAAATCGTCGTTTACTACCATTCCTCACAACTTTTTCAAACTTTTGAGCTAATGTGATTGTTAAAGGTGCTAATAATTTAGATTAGCGTTCTCAATGCGTAAAATTAGTAGAAGCTGTTAAAGCTTATTAAGGAGGTTAGCGATGACAAAAGAATACATGGATTCTTTAGAAGCATTTGTTGATAAATTGACATTAGCCGCAGTTCTAGAAATGTTAGAACGAATCTCTCACAAAAAAGCGGAAAATCTTAGAACTCATTGGAAAGATGAGACTTCTGCAAGGCTTTGGGATAAAGCTGCTAGACAGATAGAACAGATAAATATTGATATCTAATTAGCAATCAAAATTTTGTTTGTGTTGCTCTCGTCTTGCTCATCACATTCAAGCACATTAAAGTCAGCAATTGGAGTTAAAGATAAATTTATATGCGTTTGCCAATCGCAATTAGTGCCATTTTAGTGGCATCTTTGGGTTTGAATGCACCTGTTATGTCTCAACCTCTTATACAGGTTGCACAAACACGAGCATCTACTAGTTTCACCTTTGAACAATTTAAGATTAATTACAAATTATGGAGACGGCAAATAATCCCTAACTATCGCTATGAATTCACTAGAAGTTGCTTTTGTTTCCCCAAAGCCACAGAACTAGTGGTTATTGAAGTACGGAACGGTGTTACAACTTCTATCACTTCTAAAGAGACTGGTAAACCAGTAGATAGGCAATTATTTCAAAAATACAATACTATTCCTAAACTCTTTAATATCATTGGAAATGCGCTCATTAAGAAAGCGGCAAATCTGACCGTACAATATGATCCGATAATTGGCTACCCAACTCAAATTAACATTGATTATAATAGTCAAAGAACTGATGATGAAATCTTCTTTACAATTAAGAATCTGCAAAAAATCAACTAAATATCGCTAACGATAGCATTCATATATAGCGGTTCTCAATTGCATAGAATACAGCCCATTCGGTTATTAGTAATATTTTCAAAGGTTAAGGGGGAAATCTAGACTTTTCCCCCTAACCCCAAGGTATTGAAATACACCCAAAAATAAATTACGACCCTTGCAAAAGGTCATTAATGGAACTTATACTCTGTTTAATTTGTTCTGTCAGAGAAGTTCTTAATAGGTTAAGGTTAAGAGTTTCGGCTGAAATATTGAGTAATCCCAAAGCATATAATAGGCTCGAAATCCCAATAAATAGAGCCAAAAATCTTCCAAAACAACCGGGATTAATTTCAATAAAACCTAATTTAGATTGCCCGATGACAGCAATCGTTATAAAAACAATTCCTGCGATTAAAAATGTGCTATTTGGAGTTAAATCTGTCATTTTCCTATTAAGATGCCTTAGTAATTTTATTGTAGCTATTAATAGTTCAAATTTTTGCCTCGACTATATGCAAAAACATAAAAATTTTGCTACTCAACATCTACCTACCCTACCCTAAAGAGGCTCTGGCTATTCCAATATCGGTGCTGGATCTCATCGTATGCTATGATCTAGAAAGATATATTTTGATTTGGAAACCTATTGAGCGATAAATAACGTTGATTGTCTCAATTGCATATAAATCCTTCTATTTCGCTCAGATACCGAAGGATAAACCCAGATTTGGGAAGAAGCGAACTGACTCATCCAGTTTTGGGAGATATCAGATATTGTTAAGTTGCAGCTGATTTAAACCAGAATTTTGCTTTTTACTATTTGGCTGAAACTATGCGGTGGTAAAAGTTTCAGCAGCAAAAAGCCAAAATGTTATCACTCCTGTACTAGACTTTGTTTTAGTTTATATATTAAGCTACACTAAGCCGATAGGAATAGTGGGTTTTTATGGAAAGCGTCCAAAACGTCAGTCAAGAGTTGAATGTAACAGGAGACACAGCTTTGGAAGACTTACAACAGTCTACTCCAGAAGAGTTCAAAAAAGACATTTTCAAAAAACTCAGAGGTGGATTTTTTCTGGTACTGGGATATCTGTTGTCACCACTATGTTGGTGGAATGACTTACTATTCAATCTGCCAATAGCTTATGGTTTTGGGTATGCGTGTAGTTTACTTTCCCCAAAATTACTTCTACCTTGTTCAATTATCGGATACTGGCTCTCTAATATTGTGGGAATTCTCTTGATGCAATTCGGTTCTAAGGACATTTTCCAAAAAGAACCTCAAGAACATAACCTCAAAAAAGAATTAGTCACGGGTCTAATTTCTTCAACAGTTTATACTCTGTTGATTATGATATTGATCCAGTTGAAGATTCTCGATTCTCCCATTTTATTCTCCAAGGGTTAATTTAGTTTGTCACGTTTATGGGTTGTAGGGGCGCACATTTATGCGTCCCTATGTATAAGCAGATATTTCATTAAAAATAATCTCAATTTTTATCAAATTTTAAAATTTCACTTAAATTCAACAATTTTGGAGCCTCCTTACTTAGAATTAATGGCAGCTTACCATTCCATTTTTCTATTGCTTGCCTTTGCAGAATTTCTGGAGTTAAACCATCACGTAATAATCTGTGCGCCTCAGCCTCTCCTTTTGCTAAATTAACTTTTGCCTCAGCCTCTTTTGTTGCTTTCAGCGCGATAAACTCTGCTCGTTTTGCTTCTTGTTCAGCAATCTGCTTTGCCTCCACCGCCTCATCAAATCGTTCTGAGAAATGGACATGAACAAGAGAAATATCATCAACTGCAACGTGATAGCTACCCAGTCGTGTGGACAATGCATCATCTACTGCACCTTTGACTTCTCCTCGTTTAGTAATAATTTCTTCAGCAGTATACTTTGCTATGACTGCTTTTAGTACTTCTTCAACGGCTGGGTTAATAATCCGAATGACTACATCTTGTTCATCTCCAATTTCTTGAAAAATGGCATTTGCCTCCTGGGGAATAATATGCCAATTGAGAGCAATATCGGCGAAAACATTTTGTAAATCTTTGGAAGAAGCCTCAGCCGAAATTTCCTGTTTTTGAACTCGAATACTCAACTTTTTCACAGTATTGACTACAGGAATAATTAAGTGAAGTCCTTCTCCTAATATCTGGTTTTGGACTTCGCCAAATTTCATCAATACACCACGTTCTCCTGCACTTACAATCACACAAGGCGTGAGCAAGAGAGTTATCAGGAACAAAAGAGCAGTCAGTTTACCGGCACTGTTAAAAGTTGTAATTTTTTTCATCTGTGTGAAACATATATGCGTCTGGGATAGAGACACATATTTAGGAGTTGTAGGCTTCTTCCTGTCATGCTCTTACAACTTTGGCTCTAAGTCAATTTTCATGTCACTCTAGCCAAGGTAACAAATAACGCTTCTCATTCAAACGATAAGCGCTAAGTGGGTAGACGTAACAATACTGCTCGGTTAAGAAGATTTGTAGGTTAGGTTGAAGGAAGTGGAACCCAACAAAGCCCTGAAAATGTCGGGTTTCGTTCCTCAAACGCCAGATGCTTCAAGTCGGGAAACCTGCCCAACGCAGTGGCTCCCCAACCTACCCCGGAGTGCTTTTTTAGGCTTAACCGAGCAGTATTGGTAAACGTAATTAAATGTAAGATAAAATTTTTGTTCGTAGTCAGCGATTTATCGCTCTATATAAGGTTCTCAAGAGCCTCACGCTGCTTGAGCAGCAATCACTTCGGCAATGGCAATACTCATCTGGGTGTCGTCGGTATAGCTGCCAGGAATGAGTCGAAAACGGGGATGTTCAACGTATCGACTCAAATCATTGTTAACGATCATCTCGTCAGCATATTCAAAACCTGCACCGTAGGCATCTGCGTAGGCGTAGCCCGCCGTAGGCATCGCTAACTCTAACAGCATATTGATCCTAAACTAAAAACGGACGCGCCAGAAAAAAGCTAGAAACTGATTTAGCATCTACCGGCTCTCCTTCCAGAATAGCTTTCTCTAATTCTTCGGGAGTCAAAAACACAGTTTCGATATCCTCGTCTGCATCTTGTGGTGGTGGTGTTTCCAGCTTTTCCAAATCTCGCGCCAGAAAAGCATAGATAATCTCATCAGAATAGCCGGGAGCTAGGAAGAATTCGCCTAGTTTATCCCATTTTTGGGCACTATAGCCAGTTTCTTCTTCAATTTCACGCTGTATTGTCTCTAAGGGATCTTCATTTGGTTCCACAGTTCCCGCCGGAAATTCTAATATCCGTCCCTGAATTGCAAAACGATACTGGCGCACGAGTACAAGTTTTCCCTCTGGTGTCACCGGCACTGCTAAAGCACCACCAGGGTGACGAATACATTCCCATTCTCCTTCCGATTTATTTGGCAAACGCAAGCGATTAACTTCAAAATCAAATTTGCGCCCTTTATAAAACAAGCGTTGTCTCAGCAGTTGTGGTAATTCTCTACCTAGTGGCATAGTAAAATCTGATTATCTGTGAA
Organism: Nostoc sp.; assembly: GCF_036917755.1. Taxonomy (GTDB): domain Bacteria; phylum Cyanobacteriota; class Cyanobacteriia; order Cyanobacteriales; family Nostocaceae; genus Nostoc. Next base: position 28,991 of record NZ_JBALFC010000054.1, on the reverse strand, counting down.
TACAGAGGCGAAATCAGCGTTCTTCTGCGTTTAAGGATGGTAATTTTAATTGCCCATCAATAAATGTACATCAGAACAGTCTACCTCTTTCAGCAGTTCTTTAATAACACACCCGGAAACTGGTTCTATCCAATCTGGAGCAATTTCTGCCAGTGGTACTAACACAAAGGCGCGATCCCGCATTCGTGGATGAGGAATCTGGAGGTTTGGTGTATCCAGAATTAAGTCATCATATAATAACAAATCCAAATCCAGGACTCGTGGCCCCCAGCGTTCCTGACGCACACGCCCAAATTGTTGTTCAATTCCTAACAAAATTTCTAATAGCTGTTGGGCTGTGATTTTTACCTGCAATGTGACGCAGCCATTTAGGTAATCTGGCTGTGGTGGCCCCACAGCTTTAGTTTTGTACCAATTGGATTTGGCTTCTAAGAGAATACCTGGGGTTTGGGCTAAAGTCTCTATAGCTGCTTCTAAAATTGTCTGTGAATCGCCGATATTACTACCAAGGCCAAGGGCGCTGCGTCTGGGCTTTGCTTCGGCGTAGCCACCCTTAGCGATCGCACTCTCCTTAATTTGGCCGTTTTCGGGCTGTCTTTGCGGATACTTGGCTGCACCTGTTCCAGAAAATGTCAATAGTTTTTATATTCCCAATAATCAACTAAGTGGGCGTGGTAACTCAAGGACTAATGACTAATAACTCTCGCGTTGCGGTTTGATTTATTCTTGACCACTTAGCGATCAAAATTGCAGTATTTTTACAAAACTAAATTGACGAAATCTAAAAAACATTATTTTCTGGTGAATTTAGTTAATTATTTATAGGATATTATACTAACACTATGGTAGTGCGCTAACCCCAAAGCTGATTGATGGTGGTTAGATAGTTTTTACTACTTTGAGCGAGGAACTGACGTGGGGAAGCTTACCTCCTGGTTCAAGCGAAGACCAACTAAATTTGAGTGACTCTGGACAAGGAGGAACGAATGAGAGCTTACCACCAGCACATCTGGCGCAGACGAGGCAGTTACTGAGCAAAATGAAAATTTTCTCATCTAGGATGAAGTCCAATCAGTCAACTGGCGGTAAACCATTCTATCGTCGTATCTGGTTTTGGGCAGGCTTGGGTGTAGGTGGTGGGATAGCTGCCTTGCTCTACGGTGTCAGTTTAATAGATCAGACATTGCCAGATCAGGCACAGTTGAACGCCGTGCTGAGAGAGCAAACACTGACCATCAAAGCTGCTGATGGCACCATATTACAACAACAAGGTGAAGCGACTAGAGAACAGCTAAAACTCGAACAAATACCAGATAATTTAAAAAAAGCTTTTATTGCCTCAGAAGATAGAAGGTTTAAGCAACACAACGGAGTTGACCCTCAAGGGATTGTGAGAGCGAGTTTGAATAATTTGCGATCGCAAGGTGTGGTAGAAGGTGGTAGCACTATAACTCAACAGCTAACGCGGATTCTCTTTTTGAAACAAGAGCAGACAATCTGGCGCAAACTCAAAGAAGTTCGCCTAGCACAAAAAATGGAGCAAGAATTAACCAAAGATCAGATTCTAGAGCGTTATCTGAATCTGGTTTATTTGGGTTCTGGAGCTTATGGTGTGGCAGATGCAGCCTGGGTATACTTTAGTAAATCACCAGATCAGCTTTCCCTAGCGGAAATGGCAACGATTGCGGGATTAGCCCCCGCCCCCAGCTTGTACGCCCCAGACAAAAATCCAGTAGCGGCAAAACGGCGGCGGGACTTGGTATTGCAACGGATGCAAGAAGATGGAGTGATTACGCCAGAACAAAGGCAGGCAGCGCTTCAGGAGCCACTAACCCTCAAAAGCAGTTTACCTAAGCGACTGCAAGTAGAATCACCCTACTTTACCAGCTACATCCAAAAAGAATTGCCAAAGTACGTTTCCCCGGATGTGCTAAAAAGTGGAGGTCTAGTTGTGGAAACCACGCTAAACCCAACTTGGCAGAAAGTGGCAGACGAGGCAGTAGCGAAAACACTGCGAAATCAAGGACGCTGGGAAAACTTTAAGCAAGCAGCAATGGTGGCCATTGACCCCCGCAACGGTGAAATTAAGGCAATGGTTGGGGGGAAAGACTTTGAGAAAAACCAGTTTAATCGGGTTACTCAGGCACAACGCCAACCAGGATCGACATTTAAAGGGTTTGTATATGCCACTGCGATCGCTAGCGGTAAAAGCCCCTACGATAGCTACGAGGATGCGCCCTTTGTCGTAGACGGCTATGAACCGAAAAATTATAGTGAAAAGTTCCACGGTTCAATGAACATCCGAGATGCCCTCACCCGCTCTGTTAATATTATTGCGGTAAAGGTGTTGATTGATGTGGGATTTACGCCAACGATTAAACTTGCCCACGATATGGGGATAAAATCTGAACTCAAGCCCACCTACTCTTTGGCTCTCGGCTCGAATGAGGTGAATCTACTGGAATTAACCAGCGCCTATGGTAGCTTTGCAACTCTTGGATTGCATACAGAGCCTCATGGTATTAGCCGCATCATCAACCGCCAAGGCAAAGTGATCTGGTCAGCTAATTTCAAGTCTAAAAGGGCCCTTGACGCTGACAGTGCCGCCATTATGACTTGGATGCTACGCAACGTCGTAGAAGCAGGCACTGGTGGTGCTGCTGAATTAGGTAATAGACCAGTTGCAGGGAAAACTGGCACCTCCGACGAAGCCCGCGATTTATGGTTTATTGGCTACATTCCCCAGATGGTTACAGGGGTCTGGCTTGGTAACGATGATAACCGCCCCACAGACGGCAGTAGTGGTAGTGCCGCTTACACCTGGCACGAATTTATGGAAAAAGCGGCAGAAGGGATGCCAGTAGAAAAGTTTCCCAAACGACCGAAGTTAGAAGGTCGCAAAGGCACTATCAAAGCCCAGTCCATCAAGCCCAAACAAGTGCTGAATCGTTCTATATCCTCTGATGATGACTCAGAAGGGGAAAGTTCTAGAAATTCTAATTCTGAAGATAGTGGTTCATCCAAAAGACGTAGAAGCAGGAGGAGCTATTCTCAAGAAGAACAGCAATCTAGCGATTCTACCCCAAGACGGAGAAGGCGCGATCGCAGCGAAGAATCAAGTTCCAATAACTCTTCCTCAGAATCATCTACTCCACGGCGGCGAACTAGAAGAGTCGAATCTGATTCTCCCCCGCCTCGAAGAACTCGGCGAGAGTCGCCTCCGGTAAATAGTTCCGGTTCTTCAGGTTCTTCATCACCACAGCCTAGCTGGCGGGATAGACTTAGACCTCCTCAGCAATGAAAAGTGGGCATTGGGCATTGGGCATTGGGCATTGGGCATTGGGCATGCTTATTCTCCCTCATCTCCCTCATCTCCCTCATCTCCCTCATCTCCCTCATCTCCCCCTGCCCCTCTACCCCCCTGCTCTTTCCCATGCAATATCAACTTGCTTAAACTAAACTTCGGGGGGATGTTAGGTGATACGCTCATCTTATAGTGTATTAAATACTGTTACCTAACCTTGGAGAATACACTCATGCATTTATTGATGCAAACAGCAGCACCAGCCATAGATTCTGCTCCTCATTTTCCTTTTGCTTTCACCTTGGTGTATGTCGTTGGTTTTATTGCTGCTGTCAGCATTGGTTCAATAGCTTGGTACAACTCAAAACGCCCCGCAGGTTGGGAAAGCAAAGAGCGGCCTGATTTTGTGCCTAAGATTGATAAAGAAGAAACTCCGGGTCTGGGTGAACCGAAGTCAAAGTAGTGATGAGTCACCGTTCGCCCTTGGGAGAAGTCGGAGCGATGGTTTCCGCCGCTCTGACTTCTGGCTGAGTATAATTGCCAAACTAAAAATCATCTAAAGACGCGATTCTTCGCGTCTTGGCAACTCATAACTCATAACTAAGTGTTAGTTTTGCACTTCAACCCAACGGCGGTAAAGTTTTTGAATTTGTTTGAGAAGTAGATTGTGAACTGGTTGAGTTGAGTCATTCAGCTTCGCTATATCCTGCAATTGGGTCAGGAGTCTGGCTTCTTCGACGGCAACATCACCATCGCTATAAATTAAGCCACTGATGGCTTCAATCAGATTTTCGCAATCTTCAAGGCTGGGGCGATCGCCTAAATACTCCTGCACCCAGTCATAGCACTCTTTAGGCTCTACAGGAACTAATTCATACAGCCAAGGCTTAATTTCTGGATCGTTAGCCAAACCCTTTGCTTGAGCTATTTCACGCAGATATTGCCGTTCTTCTGGCTGGATTCTGCCATCAATCCAGGCTGCTCCAATCAGGATTTTAACTAAGTTTTTCACATTGGAAGGGGAAACCATTGCTGACTCCTCTGGTAGATTCAGTCCTCCACAAAATCGTACAATCCCAAACAGTATTCACTCGGAATTATTGGTTTTTCTTAAGCGCACCATAAAAAAGCCATCCATGTCCTGTCGATGAGGCCAGACTTTAAACCAACCTTGAGGCGTGCTATGGGCAGAATCAGGAAACTCAAAACCTCTGGGAGACTCAATTTGCCAATCAGGTGACTCAGCTAAAAATGCCGAAATCACTTCTTCATTTTCTGCTGGATGTAATGTACAGGTGGCATAAACTAATACACCACCCGACTTGACAAAAGTAGACGTATGTGTTATTAATTCTTTTTGCAGCACCGAAAGTTCCCGGACAGATTCTGGTGTCTGTCGCCAACGCGCATCAGCATGACGGTGCATCGTTCCTAACCCAGAACATGGAGCATCGAGTAATACGCGGTCTGCGGTGTTTTGAAATTGGGTAAAATGACGACTGTCACCAGTGTAAATTTGAATAGATTGTAAATTCAGCCGTTGAGAATTTTCTTGGAGTTTACGAAGACGAGAAGGAGTGCGATCGCAAGCCCAAATTTTACCCTTATCTGCCATTAACTCAGCGATGTGGGTTGTTTTACCCCCTGGTGCAGCACAGACATCAATTACCACTTCACCCGGTTGGGGGTCGAGCAAATGACTTACCAATTGAGCGCTACTATCTTGTACAGTCCACCAGCCTTCTCTGAAACCAGGTATTTTTTGAATTGACCCAGCACTACCAATCAATCGTAAAGCTTGGGGTAAGCGAGGAATCCGTCTCACCAAAATACCAGCAGATTGTAAAGCCGCCTCAACTTCTTCGATTGAAGTGCAAAGTGGGTTGATTCGTAAGTCAATTGTTGGTGATTGGTTCATCCATTCACACAGTTGTTCTGTGTCGGCTAAACCCAGTTGTTCTAACCAAACTTTAATCATCCAATCAGGAAAGCTGTGTAAAATGCCCAAGCGTTCCACTGGGTTTTCTGGGAGTTGTAACGGATCAGTATGGAGAGATGAGGGGGATGAGGGGGATGAGGGAGATGAGGAAGTGTTTTCTTCCCCTGCTTCCCCTGCTGTTCTAAGATACTGGCGTAATAGACCGTTAACAAAACCCGTGAGTCCAGAAAAACCGTTTTCTTTAGCGAGTTGGACGGTGGTATTAACAGCAGCTGAGGCGGGAATACGCTGTTGATAACGAAGTTGGTAGAAACCCAGATGTAAGATGGTGCGGAGGTCTTGGGGTTGTTGATCAGATTTCTTTTTGGCAAGTTGATCAATGAGAGTATCAAGAGTGCGCTGCCTTCTGACGCTGCCATAAACCAATTCTGTCACCAAGCGGCGATCGCAATCAGCCAAATTAACTTTTTGCAGCACTCTATCTAGGGCAACATCAGCATAAGCCCCCTTATGAACATCTCGCAAGGCGATAAAAGCTAGTTGACGGGCGTTTGTCATGGAAACATGATTCAGGAGTCAGAAGGCTTTTGTATTCTAACTCCCAACTCTGCCAATTTTAGATTTTGAATTTGGGATTTTGGATTGAAGGAAAAATCTAAAATCTTGCTTGGAAAGTTCTGAGCGAAGGAAATCTCCGCTCAGACTTTCCGCAAAATCTCAAATCTAAAATCCAAAATTGAATGACTCTTAACTTCCTATCGAGTCAAATACGGGTCTACACTGGCGATTTCAAACTCACATGCTCTAGAAACCTGTTCTGCTGGTAATTTTCCAAAGCTGATTAATGGTAAATAACTGTGGTTTGCCATCAGTTCTTTTGCTAATAAGAACCCAGTAATTGTCCAAGTTTGATATTTCCTAGCTTGTTTCCCAATCAGTCGCCCTTTCTTGCCATCGTAATATTCTGGCCATTCATCATCAATGAGGCGTGGTTGAGCAATTTCAATCGCCTTTTGTGCAAGACTTGTTTTGTTAGTTTTTACAGCCGCCGCCGCTAACATCCACATTAAAACTGGCCAACTACCAGCATTATGATACGACCAGGGTATATTTTTGGGGTCACATCCAGTTACTATTCTATACTCTTCATTTTGCAAAGCTGGGAAACAAATTTTCATTGGCATATCTCCCACTAAGTCATCCCATCGTTCCTCAATGAGAGTCATAATCGCTTGTGACTGTTCTTCGGTGGCTAAGTCGGAAATGATTGCCATTAAGTTTCCGAGGGAAAAGAAGCGAGTATCTAGCTGCGACGGGCCAACATTACCTGCTAGATAACCACCTTTTTTGGGCAGCCACTTATCTAATTCATAATAAGGAAGAGAATCTACATATATATTGAACAGATTAACAGCAGTCTTGCCATATTCTTCACTTTTGAAGCGATAAATTGCATTCAAGCGATTAATATCTATCCAATAATGCTGGCGAATATGAGCACATAAAAGAGGCAACCGATTATCAATCGCTTCAACAATATCGGAATTCCCTTGACAAATTAGCAGTTCACGAGATGCACGCAATGCCGTGTAAAAAAGAACTTGTAGCTCTAGAGGATGCCCATAAATGCCCATACGACGGTCAATCATACAAGCACCATCTGGAACCAACAGCGTTGGGTACATATCAAAACGATTCGCCAAGCAGATTTCCATGATTAACCTGATACCATTTTGGAATTCAGGTTTATAGGCTAGAGAAAAATCATCTGTGGCGACTACATAAGCACGCAACAAAATAATCCACCATAGGCAAGAATCTACAGGTGTAACTCTAGCGATCGCATGTTCACCAAAGTCTGCTTCTAAATATTCTTGCCCATTTTCTGATACAACTTTAAAGCTAGCTGGAATTAATCCTCGTCCCGGCTTATAAGCATCTAATGCCCTTTCTTTAGGCTGTAACTTTAAGGTTTCTTCTAAGAAATTGCGAACAATATCTGTTCTACCTTTGATTAGAAAAATTAGACCTGAAGAGACAAAATCCCGGACAAAGCATTGATCATAATTGAGCGCCTCTACAGATGCATCATAAGCGGCTACTGTCCCAACAGGGCGTCCTTGATAGTAGAGAATTGATTTTTCTAGCGCTCGCCACGCCTCTTCCACTTCTTTGAAATTTTCAGTAGTTTCCAATTCGTTTAGGTGCATCGCCAGAATAACTCCATTTGGATTGTGAATTTGTCGTAAATGCGTCTTCATTTCTTGTTTTTACTATTCTCAGCATAGCAAAAACGATTCTTTGAATAGCAAATATAATTTGCAGAAACATTAATTAACTAACAATGAATAAATCTGCTGACATTTATGCACTTTATTGCTAGTTAATTTGTTTATAATCGATTACTTTTTTGGTTAATTTTGTTGTTCTTCAGCGCAAGCCGTAACATGATTCTTCAAAACAGTCACACAAGATATATTTTTAGATTATTTATTATTCCCTTTCATGTTTGGAATATTTGCTTTACCAAACAAAAACATATCTTCAGTGCTGTTTAAGGTTTGCGTGAAGTGAAAACTGGTTGCAGTATATTTACTTGAGCAGGATTAGTTTTTGACACGAAGATGTCAGATTTCCCCCATAATCTAATAATTTATAACTTTTTATCAGAATATGCAAGATAAATGCTTAAAAAATTGAAGAGTTCAATACTTCTGAAGAGTTATATATTTTACCCTAATGATAGTAGCTTGTCATCAGAGATTGTGCTATCAGTTTAATTTAGTTGGTAACTTATTTATCAAAGTTAATATATTTGTGAGGGTTTAACTGCTCCTGGAATTCTTTATAAGCCTGATTAATTGCTTGCATTGAGGCTTTTGCAATGTCTACGACGGGCTACGCCTGCGCCCAAGTGTTGACATCAGGATGATACAATCTTGCTAATCGGTTATCTGGAACATCGATGCAAAACTCCAATTGACATCCAGGTACTGTGGCGAGGCTGGTTAAAATTGCATGACCTCTGTGTTCGCGTAGCGTCTATTTTTACTCATTGCTTCAGTTGTCGAACCATAAATCCAAAATTCCACAAGATTGCTTCACCGCTCATAGCGAATGTACACCGGCTAGGGGTAGGTTGAAAGACTCCGAGTTTGATCCTGATGACAGAGAATTAGCTGAGTTTCAACAACCATCCCGGCTAGGGGTGGATCAAAAAAAATAAGCAATAAAAAATATGTGTTCGTACTAACCAGATTTGAAAATGGTTAAAGAGTACAACTAAGTTATTAGGAGGGTTGAAAGGAGTGCTGCGATCGAACAAATGTTAAGGAAAAATAATTTCCTTGTGGTAATTTTATAGTTAATGACGAAAGAAGACGACGTTAATTTGCGAAAACCTAATATACTAAAATTAGTAACACAAAGTTACGAAATCGACCTTAATTGGCAAAAAGCGACATTAATTTGCGAATTGCGACATCTAATTTGCGAATGTACAATTATTTAATGTACAAATGGAGAATAACGGATTTGAACCGATGGCCTCTGCGGTGCGATCGCAGCACTCTACCAACTGAGCTAATTCCCCTTAATCAGTGCCAAGTCAAGAGTAATATCACTCATTAACTCTTTGGACACTATCACCATAAAATATTCTAACATTCAGTTACCGATTGCTGAGGCTGTTTTTGGGAATAAATCTTCTGCACCCGTTCGAGTTCCAAATCACTGAGATAATCAACAGTCCAGTTACAGCAGCGCTGGAGCATGTGGAATGGGTATGTATTCGCTACCCCAACAACTTGCATTTGCGATCGCTTCGCCGCTTCGATACCTGCTGGGGTATCTTCAATTGCCAAACACTCTTGTGGTTGAAGATTCAATTCAGGATATTCTTCATTCAGGCGTTTCACTGCCAGTAAATAACCATCGGGTTCTGGTTTACTGGTGGTGATGTCATCACCTGCGACGATAATTTTAAAATGTTCAGCGAGTTTAGCTCGATTGAGTACCAATTCGATTTCTTTGCGAATAGCGCCACTGACTAAGCCGATTTTTATCTGGCGCGATCGCACCTGAAATATTAAGTCTTCTACACCTGGATATAAAGGCAGTTTCTCTATTTTCTCTAGTTCCACCGTATAAGCTTGGGCTTTCCGGTACAGCAACTGAGTTAAATAGTTTTCGTTAGCGACTCTACCACGATTAGCGAGTAATTGCTGAAAACAAGCGCGATCGCTGCGTCCAAGAGAAGCTTGACGCTCATCAACCCGTTGGGGTTGGAGATTTTCTTCAATGAGAATCTCATCTATCAGTTGCAGGTGGATTGGCTCATCGTTAATGATCACACCATTAAAATCAAAGAGAACTGCCTTTAAACTCATGCCATTATGCCAAATACTGGAGATCCAAGTCCCTCCAAATCATTATTATCTATTGATGTGGGAGCATACTGGCGAACATTTTCGGTTGTGATCGGTTTAACGGCATTAGTTATCTGATTTATCGATCATATATCTTGCGGCAGCTACGCCCGTCGTAGACATCGCACAGCTTCAAATCCGACTGCATCCATCTTCGCTTCCATGCTACTAGCAGCATACTCACTTGACGCGAGCTTAGGTAACGACACCCTGATTAGTAGTTCTGATAATCATACCTGATTGCCGTGGCCATCGGCTTGACGTTTGTAATTTATTTTGTTACATTTGTAGTATATAAAAATTACTCCTAAAAGTAGTTCTTCAGCTTTACGAAAATTGAGTCAGCCAAATGAAAGACAATATAACATTTAAATTGCTACAACTAACTAGGCAATGGTTTATAAACCATAGTGATAATTATCAATGTCATATACCAAATCCGAAATCTAAAATCGTTCGACTGAGCGTTCGCGTAGCGTCTCGGAGAGAAGTCCAAGTCTCAAATCCAAAATAGAAAAGATTATGCCCTACGAAAAGTTAGAAATTACCACACCAACACCCGTCTTCTCTTGGGCAAATCACTCTTTGGGGCCAGAAGAAACCAAAATGGCAAAGAATATGGCATCGCTACCATTTGTGTTTAAGCACATAGCCTTGATGCCAGATGTTCACTTAGGAAAAGGTGCTTTAGTGGGTTCTGTAATTGCGACCAAAGAGGCAATTATACCAGCTGCTGTCGGTGTGGATATTGGTTGCGGGATGAGCGCTATCAAAACAGCATTTACCGCCGAACAACTAGAAGGTAAACTGAAGAAAATTCGCTTGGATATTGAAGCAGCAATTCCGACTGGATTCAACGAAAACAAAGACGTTGAAAAATCTGTCACCAACTGGCAACACTGGGATGATTTTAAAGACTTGCATCGCGGCGTACAAGACCTACAAAGTAAAGCGATGAAACAGATGGGTTCTCTCGGTGGAGGAAACCACTTTATTGAAGTGTGTCTTGATACAGAGAATCAAGTTTGGCTAATGTTGCATTCTGGTTCGCGCAACATCGGCAATAAACTAGCCCAGTGTCATATTCATACAGCCAGAGAATTAGCAAAGATGGCAGGTAATAAATTGCCTGACCCTGATTTGGCTCACTTTGTCGCTGGTACGCCAGAATTCCAAGCATACTGGCACGATTTGCAATGGTCACAAAACTATGCGCGTGTCAACCGTGATGTGATGATGGCGCGTTTTAAGCACATAGTTGAGAAGCATTTAGCAGGTGGGAAGGCAACTAAACCTTTATTGCAGGTTAATTGTCATCACAATTACGCCGAAAAAGAAGTGCATTTTGACGAGGATGTTTACGTTACTCGTAAGGGTGCAGTCCGCGCCCAGACTGAAGATTATGGGATTATTCCTGGTTCGATGGGGGCAAAGTCTTTCATCGTTAAGGGTAAAGGTAATGCCCACAGCTTCTGTTCTTGTTCCCACGGTGCAGGGCGTTTGATGTCAAGAAATAAGGCAAAAAATGTCTACACACTTGATGATTTGATAGAGCAAACAAATGGCGTAGAATGTCGCAAAGATCAGGGTGTGTTAGATGAAATTCCTGGTGCCTATAAACCGATAGAACAAGTTATGGAAAATCAAGCTGATTTGGTTGAAGTTGTAGCAACACTCAAGCAAGTTCTTTGTGTGAAAGGATAAATTAGTTAGGGTGGGTAATGCCCGCCTTTTTTATTTTTTAACCGAGTACCGTGGGTTTAAATCCCCCGGTTCAAAAAATAAGCAAGTTTTGGGTCGGGGTCTAAATCCCCGTCACAAAACTTAATTACGAATTACGAATTACAAATTACAGCAGAATTCAGAATTAAGGAGTCAGAATTCAGAAGTAAAACAGGCTTTATACCTGACTTTGAGACTTAGCTTGTGTACTTCACCAACCTGAAATCTGCTGTATTTAAATGCAGAGGCATACTGAGGTAAGCGCAAAGGTACGCTGAGGAATAAATGATTGTTTTAAGTGAATCAACTGAACAAATGAAATTATCCCACAGCGCCGAGTCTGTGATCGGTAAATTCTTTATCTGGGAATGGCACTCAAAGCAGAGTATCGTCAAAAAATTGAAGCAGAAGCAACAGAGCAAGGTGCTTGGTATGAAAATCTGACTTTTTTTATAACTGGTCGAAACGTTTAGAGCAAACTCTAACTTTCTACTCTATTCAGCCAATTCATCAAATCAGCTTCACTGGCGAAATCTAGCAATACTTCACCCAAGTCCTCTAACTTAGCCAGGGACAACTCTTGCAACCGAGATTGTAATTGAGAATTAATTGAACCAAGCCGAAGAGTTAATAGACGCATCACTAGCCTCAGTTCTGATTGCCTTCCTTGTTCAATACCTTGTTCAATACCTTGTTCAATACCTTGTTCAATGCCTTGTTCTCTCCCTTCTTGAAGTCCTTCTTGGAGAATTTCTTGATAAATAGCAGATTCTCTCATATCTTCTCTCCTCAAAAACTGACGAATAAGTTCTGGCTCAAATACCAACCCTGCTAGAAGTTGGGTACATACTGAAATACTCTGCTTGGTGGCTGCTTCTTCAATCATACTCACCTGAACTGCCACTTGTCGGAGTAAGCTTTGAGGAGAATCAGTTCGTGCCAAAGTTGCCAGAGGTAATAAACCAGGAGATAACATTAACGGTTCTGGTTCTTGTTCCCAAATTCGGATGACGCGGTAACGGTGGGTAGTATTGCGGGCAGTAAATTCATTTACAAATACAGCTTCTGAAGTTGTGGGTTTAAGGAAAATCACTACCTGCTCGATATCGCAATTGTATTGTCGATATAGCCGCACCCAATAGTCCAACATCCGCAGTGGTAAGGGTGGTGTCGATGCTGGTAAGGTTTGAAACTCTAAATGCAGTATTTGATTGGCAGTTTGCAAAAAGGTTACTGAGTCAGCACGAATTGGTTCTTGATTTAATTCTGTTTTGAGAATCTGGATATCCGTTGCCTCATATGCGAGTAAGTAGCGGATAAAATCTTCTGGATACTGCTCAACCAGATATTTAAGAGTGTTGTCGTATGTCACTTTGATATCAGTTTGAAAATAAAAAATTTAAGCTTATACCAATTAAAAAAATGTGACAGATACAAGCATGGAAACCCATATTAAATCAGGCTTTATTAATTTTGAATTTTGAATTTTGAATTGGTATTAGGTATTATTTATTGTTAGCGCTACTCTACGAAAAACTGCTGCTCGCTGATAGCGCTAACATTTAAATTTGGTGTCTTTTCAAAATTACATTGTCAAAGATTGAGGATTCGTCTCAATCAATTTCGCTAAATCTTGCAAGAACGCCGCAGCATGGGCACCGTAAATAATCCGGTGGTCAGAAGTAATATTCACTTGCATTTGTTGCCGCACGCCAAACAAACCATCTGCTGTTGCTACCACTTGCGGACGGGATGCCCCGATCGCTAAAATTGAACCTTGTCCAGGCGGTAAAATCGCATCAAATTTATCTACGCCAAACATCCCCAAATTGGACAGGGTAAAAGTACCACTGTTGTATTCTTGGGGCTGTAATTGTTTTGCCCTCGCACGTTCTACCAAAGACTTCCAAGTACGCGATAGAGAATATATATCCACTGCGTCGGCATTTTGCAGCACAGGCGTAATCAATCCGCCATCATCCATCGCTACTGCTACGGAAATGTTGATATCAGAATGATAGACAATGCCCTGCTCTGAGTAGCTAGCATTTAACAATGGGTGTTTTTGCAACGTCACCGCTACAGCTTTCGCCAGTAGCGCTGTCATTGTCACACCTTTGGATTTAATTTGTTTATAAAGTTTGTCTAATCCATCGGTGGTAATTGTATAACCGACACGGAAGACGGGCACGGATATGGTGGCTACCATGTTCCGCACTACGGCATTTTGGAAGGTAGTTAGAGGCACGATTTGACCAGGAACAGCCGCTACCACGGTTGCGGGTGCTGGTGTCCGAGGTGCTGGGGGTGCAACTGGGGCGCTGGTTGGTACGGGCGCTGCTGGGGCAACTGGGGCAGGGGCGGGTTGTTTGCCCTGATTGGACAATGCTTCGACATCTTCGGCGACAATGCGACCGTGGGGGCCACTACCTTGGAGAGTAGTTAAATCAACTTTAAGTTCTTTAGCTAACTTGCGGGCACGGGGTGAAGCTACAAGCCTTCCTTCTTTGTGGTTAGACCCGTTTTGAGACGCTAAGGCAGGTGTTGCGGCTGAGGCTGTGCCGGCGGGGATTTGTTCAGGGGAAGAGATAGCACTAGCAACCCCGCCGCCGGAATTGGCAAGAGATTTCGCCTGTTCAATTTCAGCTTCCGTTTCAGCGATGAAGGCGATCGCAGATCCTACCGGGGCAGTTTCACCAGCTTCAACTATGATATGGGCCAGAAATCCCTCATAAAAGGTTTCTACATCCATATCTGCCTTATCTGACTCTACAACCACCACTGTTTCGCCTTTTTCCACCTTGTCACCTGGCGATTTCACCCAGGAAACGATTTTGCCTTCTGTCATGGTAGAACTCAGCGCCGGCATAAATACTTCGTGAATGCTCATAGGGTGGTTTGGGAATCAATGGTTTATGGACTTTAACAGCTTTTGTCAGATTGAATTGTATCTTGGTGGGAGGGTTTTAGACTGTTTATATTTTAGGTTGGGGAGTGGGGAGTGGGGAGTGGGGGGATGGGGGAGATGGGGGAGATGGGGGAAAGTTCCTAACTCTACCGATTTTAGATTTCTCCTTCAATCCAAAATTCAAAATCTAAAATTGAATGACTCTTGACTCTAGGAACCTAAATATAACTTAGAGGTCTATAATACATAGCTATCCTCAATGGTTAGCCAATATCTCGATCTCATTTTAGTTGTTGACTTGTAAAAACCACCACGACTTTCTCACAGATTAAATGGGATTGCTATTTATATTCCTCATAACCATTGCTTAAGATACAGGAACTTCTCGCAGGTAGAGGATATGGGATGCAGTTCAATCTAGAATTCAAAATTGGTAATAAACCTATTTGAAATTCCTGTTTACTTTTATGTCGGCAAAGTTGAAATTCTTTTTGATTGTGATACTAGGTATCTTTGCCACTGCTGGCGCTGGAGTTTATATTATCCAGCGCCAGCCATCTGCACCGATTGTTGAGACTAGTGATGGGCAAACCCAGCAGATGGCAGCAATGCATCAGTCTCAAGAGGTTGTGGCATACTCAGAGCGTTCCGATTATAAAACTATACCTCTAGAAAAGATCAACTCATCTCTCCAAGGTAGTGATCCTGCTACCCTCGCCCTGAATGCCTTTGACGACATCGGATCAGTGGGAGGAACGCGAAAGGTAGAGGTAACTTATCCGCAACGAAATCAGGCTTTTGTGACGATTACGGAAATCAAGCGGGGTGATGATTCAGTTGGTACAGTTAAATATCGAATTGAGATGACCACCTTTGGGCGATCGCTTTTTATTAGCTCTCCTCCAGTCTGGCAAATTGTTTGGGCTGGAGTGAGGAATTAGGAGTTAGGAGTGAGGAATTAGTTAGGAATTTAAACTTATAACTCCTAACTCCTAACTTTTTAAATGTCGCCGCGAATTTCTTCGACAACGCCATCGCGCAGAACGATTTCCACCTGCATTTTACTAATTAGGTTATCACCGATTTCTACTCGGAAAAAGCCTTCCATTTGGAATTGGTTGACTTCCTGATCCTGCTGGAGAAACTGCACTTGCTGAAGGTTTTGCAACAATTGATTTTTCTGCTCTAGCAGTTCACTTTTCTTTTGATTGACTTGGAGTTGGATATTGTCAATTTGTTGGAGGGTCTGGGGACCAGGTGGTTGCAGACTCTGCTTTTGAATTGCAGCAACAGCTCTTTGTCCTTCGACTTCTAGCTGTTGCAGTTGCTGGTCGATTTGATTGATCTGCGTTTGTAGCTGCTGTTGTATTTCCTCTTTCCAGAGGGGAGTCACAATGACTTTGACGTTAACGACGCGTTTCAGGAGCAAATTAGATTTGGAGACATCCATAAATATTTCACGTTCACTCTTGTAATTAGCAGGTGGAATCATCAGGCAAACATGCCGTCAATAATATCGCGATAGCGTTCGGTGACGACGTGTCGGCGAACTTTCAGTGTTTGTGTCATCAAACCATTTTCTATTGAAAACGGTTCCAGGATGAGTTTAAACGTTCCGATGCGGTCATCCGGTCGATAACCTGGACGATTTTGCACTTCCCGATTCAATTCTTGCCGAAATAAATCCTGGATCATTCTACTCTCCAAGTCAATTTTTTGACTTGCTGAGGAAGTAATCTGATCATTGTGCGTATCCAGTGTCAGATTCTGACTTGCTGCCCATTTTTCTAGGGCTTCGACATTGGGGACAATTAAGGCTCCCAGGCTGCGCTGATCTTGCCCGACGAGCATAATTTGATCGATGTATGGCGATCGCAAACACACATCTTCGATCGGCTGCGGCTCGATGTTTTCCCCGTTAGTCAATACAATCGTATCCTTTGCCCTGCCAGTCAGCACTAAGTCGTTTTGTGCTGTCAGCCAACCCAAATCGCCGCTATTAAACCACCCTTCAGCATCAATTGCTTTCGCTGTCGCTTCGGGATTTTGGTAATAGCCTTGCATAATCTGCGGCCCCTTCAACAAAACCAAGCCTCGCTTCTCTAATGGTAGAGGCGCTTTTGTCTCAGGATCTACGATTTTAGCTTCTGTAGCCGGAAGTGGTTGCCCTGATGCACCAATCAAATTTCGCCAGGGACGCCGCACATGGGTAACAGGAGAAGTTTCTGTCAACCCATAACCTTGCAAAATCTGCACACCAATAATTTCAAAGAAGTTATCGATGTGTCTAGGAAGCGCACCACCACCGCTAATCATCTGCTTAACTTCTCCTCCTGTGGCTTCCCGCACTTTGGCATAAACCAGTCGTTCTCCCAAGGCATGGAGGGGTAATAAAGCCGATGCTTGTATCCTAGCTGCTAATCGTTCGAGGGCTGAAGCATGAAGATTATTTAAATTCAACCCTTGAGCAACTCGCCGCGCTTTGATATATTTTTCGCTAATGCCCAATAAAAAGTTAATCAGGCGTTGCTTATTCGCTGGCTGTTCGCGGAACTGCTTTTGCACTCCTTCATAAATCGATTCCCACAGACGCGGTACACCCACCATGTAGTTGGGTTTAAATTGTCTCAAATCTCCTTTCACAGAGCGCAAGTTGGTATAAACTTGCGTACAACCTTGAGATAGTAGGTAATATTCCACAGTCCGTTCGTAGCTGTGCCAGGAAGGTAGGATACTGAGAACCATATCGCCCACGTTTGGTTGCACTACTGTCCTGAAAGTGAGCACTTGGTGCATCAAATTGTTATAAGACAACATTACACCCTTGGGTTTGCCCGTGGTCCCAGAGGTATAAATTAGGGTTGCCAGAGCGTCACGATTTTGCTTGACTGGCACAAAATTATGATTTACCCCAATTTCGATCAACTGGGCAAAGTTCAGCATCTTTAGGGTTTCGTCTGTTGGTGGGGCTTCGTCCGAAAGTAAGATTACTAGTTGAATTGGTAAATCTTTGAGGCGATCTTGCAGTTTTTTAAGTGTCTTTAAATCCTCAACTACTATTGCCGTGCTGCCACTATTTGCGATGATAAACAGCAGTTCTTCTTTTTCGGCTTGGGAGCTACGCACCACATCAACTCCTCCAGCAGTCATTATGCCTTGATCGGCAATAAACCAGCGAGGACTGTTGTCAGCAATTAGGGAAATGCGATCGCCTACCTTTATTCCCAACGCCTGCAACCCTGTAGCAAATAGTTGCATTTGCTCTGCTAGCTGGGTATAAGTAATCGCTACTTCTGGTTTAGCATGAGGGTTGCGGAGGGCGACAACATCACCAAATCGTTGAGCTGCCAAAGGCCAAATTTCTGGCAGCGATTCCACATTTGTGTAATCTACCAACCGCTTTAATGCCTCGCGTTCTTGCTCACTGATGTTAGACAAAAAAGAAGACGCGGTTTGGGTTTTTGACATAACACCTTACCTAAATATTCTAAACTGATCGTTTTCCAGTTTATTTTGTTATTACGCTACAATAGTCGTCCTTATTATCCACATTCTCTTCTGTATATGAGAATTCCAGGAATTCCACGTTTATATTTACAAAAATTTATGTTAAAGTGAATTAACATAGACTGCAAGCAATGATTGTGTTTGCATCTAAGAACAGCGATGTCTACGACGGGCTACGCCTACGCCTATTTTTCACAGGAGATGATTACCTATGAAACTGATAGACTCTACACTGCTAACGCTGCTCAATATTGCTGCTTGCGTGGCGTTCCCTAAACTTGTAGCTATCCTTCTGGCTGATAAAACCAAAGTTACTGAAGCGTTGCCGAATGGTTCCAAATTACAAACAGCCAGAGTCGAACTTACCAGTTTTCCTTATTGTACAGCTTATGGATTGACAGGTAGCCAATTCTGTAAATTTAGTCCTGATTTCTGTGCCAATTGTTCTCCGAATTGATGGACTGTTTGTAAGTAAATATTACTTGGTACTTAAATTTAGCTTTCACTTACAGCAGAATTCCGAATTAAGGAGCGGAGCTTGGGATTGCTTTGCCGAGGCATGACAATTCAGAAGTAAAACAGGTTTTATACCTGGGTTTGAGACTAATCGTTGTGTACTTCACTTTCCTTGAAATCTGCTGTATAGAAGGTTCCCAGGTGCATAAAGTTTTGTCGGGTGCGTTATGTCCTTGGCTAACGCACAACTCAATGTATCGATTACGAAGTTTTAATGCAGATCATTACTGATATTCTTTTTCTGGTACTCTAAAAGCTGCATATTTCCATTCATTACCCTCCAAATATTCAATTTTAAATTCTCCTTTAGTCAATAAACTCATATTTTTAAGTTGGACTGTAGCCTTTTCTCCTAAGAGAATACATTCCGAAAACTTGTCCGTAAATTTATAACCCAGTCTGTACAAGGGTTTTAAAGGTTGCTTATACAGCACATTTCAGGTAAATGAGGTACAGTAATAGTAGTGCATGAACGGGTAAAATGAAACCTTACTCTATCGACTTGCGAGAAAAAATAGTCAAGGCTTACTCTCAAGGTGACACCTCAATCAGAAAAGTTGCTGATAGGTTTGGTGTAGCTAAAAGCTTTGTACAAAAATTACTCTCCATCAGTAAGACTCAAGGTCACGTAGAACCGAGACAACAAGGTGGGGCAATGAAAGGGGAGTTAGATGGATATCAATCAAAAATAGCTTTAATGGTTGAACAATACCCAGATGCAACATTATCAGAATATTGTGAGTATTGGGGTACAAATAATAATCATTGGGTGAGTAAAAGTACGATGTGTCGGGCATTGCAAAAACAAAAACTTACAAAAAAAAAGACGCTACGCAGCAGCCAAGCGAAAACAGAAAGAGTTCAAAACTTGAGAATTGAGTATTGGCAGCAAGTCCAACAAATAGACCCAGACAACTTAGTTTTCATCGATGAAATGGGTGTTTTATTGGGTTTAACAAGAACTCATGCCCGTAGCCATCAGGGAAGTAGAGTGTATGATTTCAAACCATTTTATCGGGGAGCGAAGGTGACAGTAATTGGAGCAATTAGCAAAAAAAAAGTTTTAGCTGTGATGACCTTGAATGGTTCCATGAATGGCGATGCTTTTAAAGTCTTTATCGAAAAGTGTTTACTTCCTCAACTATGGTCGGGTGCTGTAGTTGTTATGGATAATGTCCCATCTCATAAAGTGCAAGGAATTGAGTCTTTAATTCAATCCGTGGATGCAAATGTTCTTTATCAGTCACCCTATTCTCCTGACTTTAATCCCATTGAACACTGGTGGTCACAATTAAAATCTTTTCTCCGATCCTTTTCTCCAACCACTGCAAAAATGGTTGATGTTTTAATTGCGACTGCACTCCATTTGATTAATCCAGTGCATTTAAAAAACTGGTTTACTAACTGTTGTTACTGTACCTCATAAACCTGCAATACGCTGTAAATGTCCTGCTTCATCCAATGTTAGCGCCAAGGTTTCTTTAGTAGCCCAAACTACATCAGGAATCACATTATCTGATTCGGAAAACAAAACGCCGGGGTTGATGACAGCTTCTCCTAAACCAGTAAACTCTGACCAAATGTTAAGCTGTTGAAAAATTTTGCCACAAGTTTGCTGATGTTTAAAGTGAGGTGCCCTGGTCATAAATAATTCTCCATCAACTATCTCATAGCGCGTCCCTTCATTTTCTCCGAAGAGTTCCACATCGTGGATTGTCCAGCGTACTCCTGTATTAAGCATCTGACTCATCGGCTAACTCCTTTAATCTCGCTCTTGTATTTTAATCATAAGAGGATGTTTGAAAATTCACAAAGTATACTAGACAGGGTTATTTTTTTCTAGACAGAAACCGCCCAGAAAGGCTTAGACATCCGTATATTTGTATATTTGAGATTAGAAAAAAACTTGGAGGTTAAATCATGAAACTGACTCCACTGAGGAAGCACCGAAACGATAGCCTTTACCGTAGACTGTGTGAATCAGCGCAGTTTCTCTACCTACCTCAATCTTACGACGCAACAGGCGAATTAATGCCGCGATCGCATTACTACTGGGTTGTTCTTCCTCTTGCCACAAATTTTGCATAATCTGGGCATGAGTCATTAATTGTCCAGTGTGTTCCATAAAGTATTGCAGCAGCTGGCTTTCTTTTTGCGATAGCTCAATTATTCGTCCTTGGCGATAGGCGACTTGATTTTCACAATCGAGTTCTAAATCAGCCACAGTCAGCCGTCCGGTGGTGGTTTCATAGGTTTGGGAACCGGAACGACGCAATAAAGCCCGGACTCTAGCTAATAATTCCCGCAGTTCAAAAGGTTTAACCAAATAGTCGTCAGCACCAGCATCCAAACCTTCTACGCGGTCATCTAGAGTATCTTTGGCTGTGAGAAACAGCACAGGAGTGGTTTTGCCTTGGCGTCGCAATTCCTGACAAATCTCTAACCCCGTTTTTCCTGGCAGCATCCAATCTAAAATTAGTAGGTCATAACTGCTGGCTTGTGCATATTCGCTGCCACTTGTCCCATTGTAAGCGGCATCGACAATGTAACCCTCACGAGTTAACAAGCGACTCAAGGGTTCAGTTAGCTCAACTTCATCATCAACTAATAAAATTCTCATGCTGCTTGTGGTAAGCATATAGAGATATTCTCAATATTATTCAACTGCCCAAACGCCAAGGATACTAAAAAAAGAATGCTGACTGTTGCATTGCCAAAAGGGGAACTCCTTAAAAATAGCATCCGCCTGCTACAATCTGTGGGATTAGATTTTAGTGCTTTTTTAGATTCAGGAAATCGCCAACTTCAGATTCCTGACGCTAAAGGACTTGCAAAAGGTTTGCTGGTGCGGGCGCAGGATGTACCCGTTTATGTCGAATATGGTCAAGCACAACTGGGTGTTGTTGGTTACGATGTGCTACGGGAGAAGCAGCCGCAAGTTGCCCACTTGGTGGATTTGCAGTTTGGGCATTGTCGAATGTCGGTGGCAGTAAAAGCATCTAGTTCTTACCGATCGCCTTTAGATTTACCTCCGCATGGTAGAGTTGCTTCCAAGTATGTAAATTGCGCTCGTGAATATTTTTACAGTCTAGATTTACCTGTGGAAATAGTCCCGTTGTATGGTTCAGTGGAACTAGGCCCAATTACTGGAATGTCAGAAGCGATCGTAGATTTGGTTTCTACAGGGCGGACTTTACGCGAAAATGGTTTGATAGAAATTGCTACTCTGTATGAAAGCACGGCGCGGCTGATTGCCCATCCTCTAAGTTACCGCCTGAACACGGGTAATCTAAGTGATGTAATTGCCAAGCTGCGAGAAGCCGTTTTGGTAAAGGTGTGAACTACTCAGACTTCAGCCGTAGGCAAGTCTGAGTAGTTCACATTGTTACGATTAGTCTCTGACTAGGAATGGGAGGAACTGCAAATGCACCTTTGCGGAAAATTAAAATCTTTCCACACCTTCAAATTGCTTGAGTGCTGATGCATTTGCGGCTTCTCCACAAGTTCGTGGCGTCGGGAATATCTTTTCAGGATTTGCTAACCCTTTAGGATTAAAAACTTGCCGTACCCATTGCATAGTTTCTAAATCAACTTGGCTAAACATCTGTGGCATATAGCACTTTTTCTCTGCACCGATACCATGTTCGCCAGAAATACTACCACCGACTTGGACACAAAGTTTGAGAATTTTTCCACCCATTTCTTCTACTTGACCTAATTCTCCAGGCACAGAATTATCAAAAAGAATTAGCGGATGAAGATTGCCATCGCCAGCATGAAATACATTAGCAACACGATAACCGTATTGTTGACTTAATATTTCAATCTCATGCAGAACATAAGGCAATTGAGTACGAGGAATTACACCGTCTTGTACATAATAATCTGGACTTAAATGCCCAGCCGCAGCAAAAGCCGCCTTGCGTCCTTTCCATAATTTCAATCGGGTTTCTGGGTCAGTAGCAGAAGTGACATTACGCGCACCATTCTTTTGACAAATTTCGGTAACTCGCTGCTTATTTCCTGCAACTTCCACTTCTAAACCGTCAATTTCTATTAGTAAAATAGCAGTAGCATCGCGGGGATAACAATTAGTTGCGACAACATCTTCAACTGCATTAATGCTGAAGTTATCCATCATTTCCATACCACCGGGAATAATTCCGGCGCTAATGATATCAGAAACAGTTGCTCCAGCAGCTTCAATACTAGTAAAATCTGCCAACAACACACAAATTGATTCTGGACTTTTGAGAATTCGCAAAGTAATTTCTGTGGCAATTCCTAAAGTGCCTTCAGAACCAACAAACACACCTGTTAAATCATAACCAGGCATTTCTGGAATTTGTCCGCCTAAATCGATAATTTCCCCTAGCGGCGTGACAATTTTTAATCCTAAAACGTGGTTAGTGGTGACGCCGTATTTGAGGCAATGTACACCACCAGAATTTTCGGCAATGTTGCCCCCAATAGAGCAGATAATTTGACTGGAGGGGTCAGGAGCATAATAAAAACCAGCACCACTGACGGCTTGTGTTACCCAACTATTAATCACCCCTGGTTGAACAATTGCCCGTTGATTTTCCAAATCAATGCTGAGGATTTGCCGCATTAAGGAAGTGACAATTAAAACAGAGTCTATCACTGGTAAAGCGCCACCAGATAAACCAGTGCCAGAACCGCGTGCGATGAAGGGTATAGAATATTGATTGCATATCTTCACCACTTGGGCAACTTGTTCTGTAGTTCTGGGTAAAACCACCACAGCCGGACGTTGGCGATAGCCTGTTAAACCATCGCATTCATAAGTAATAAGTTCTTCGCGGCGTTGCACCACACCATTTTTACCAAGGACAGCCTCGAATGCTTTGATAATGGGTTTCCAGTTGAGTTCTTTTTTATCTTGGGTAAGCATAGTTTTTTTAAAGTTCAAGGTAGATGTTTACAGGTTGTTTAAAATTGCAATTACTTCCTCAGATAAATCTAAAGCTATTATTGTAATGCCAGATAATCCGGGAAATTTATCAACATAATCTGCTTGTCTGCGATATCCTCGCAATCGTTTCAAGTTATTAGCAATTAATTGACGTTGTGGGTGAGGATTAAGCTTGAATTGCTCCCAAACATATCTGTGAGCATCACTTATTTTCGGAATTGATATTCCTTCTTGATCACGCAAATAGTTTCGCGCCAAGATAAAAGCTGCATAGTATGCTCGACTGATAGCATCACGCAGTTTAGCTTCCTGATTTGCAGGAGTAGTTGGTTGATCGGTGAGTTCTTTGGCTAGATTAAGATATTGTGACCAATCAAAACTCATCTGGGTATTCCAGAGTGGTAAAAAATTGCTGATGTACCTGGTGTGAAAGACCTCTTGACCAATTATCGTCAAACTGATGGAGCCTTGCAACTGCTTCATGGGGATCAAGCTTCATCAAAATAGATAGTATCAGCTGCACCCAATCAATACTTTCTGGTTCTGGAACAACTTCCAGAAATAGTTGGGAGTCAGGGAAGTAGTGGCGAATTTTCTCAGGTGCTTCTAGCAGCACGGGAATGAGAAACGGATGTTTAGCCAGAAATTCTAAAACTTCGGTGCGCTCTCGGAAGGTGTATAACTGCTCAAGGGTTTCGATATCGGCGGGAGAAATGCTAACTGCGGTGTCTGTCATGGCATTTTGCAGGCTGCTGTTGATGGCTGTGTTTACTATTGTTGCAAGAATAGCAGCTTAGGGGGAGTAAAGGCGATCGCCTGATTTGAGTACGGAAGGTGCGATGTCTCTTAACAAGTGCGTTGAATGATGGTAAAATTCCATATTCTGTTAATTGTGGGGCTAAAGTAACATAGAGTTAGACATTTAACAGCAGAGGGTGAAATGACTTACCAAGTTTTAGATTCCACCTCAAAATTAATTGCCAAGCTGCAAACCCTAGCACCCGAACAGCAACAACAGGTGCTAGATTTCGTGGAATTTCTCGCACAAAAATATGCTCAACCTCAACAACCACCACAGAAACGGGTACTGGGTTTAAATCAAGATAAGATTTGGATAAGTGATGATTTCAATGACCCTTTACCTGATGAATTTTGGCTAGGTGAAAGTCAGTGATGAAACTGTTATTAGACACTCACGTAATTATTTGGTCAGCAGGAAACCCCGAAAAACTATCCCAGAGAGTTAGAAACTTATTAATTGATACTAACAATTTTTGGGTAGTTAGCATGGCTAGTGTTTGGGAATTACAAATAAAATCTCAGCTTGGTAAACTAAATTTAAGCTTATCGCTTCCTAATTTCATCGAAACTCAACAGCGAGTGAATAATCTACAACTATTACCTATTGAATTAACTCATATCTACGCTTTAGAAGCTTTACCAAGTCATCACCGCGATCCTTTTGACCGAATTATAATCGCTCAGGCAATAGTTGAAAAGATGCCTTTGTTAAGTATAGATGCTGTCTTTGATGTATATCCAGTTCAAAGGGTGTGGGAGTAAAAATACAGATTATATAGGCAGAAAAAGCCATATCTGACGACAAGCCACTCCGCGTCTACGCATTTGATGTAGAGTAAGCGCGATCGCATGATTTGAGTACAGAACGAAATTTAACGCCTTCTGGGTATCGCACTTCTCATAGACAGGTTGGGTTGAACGGTAATGAAACTTAGCATCCTGTTAATTGCTGGCTTATGCTCTTGAGACAAACTTTGCTAAGGCTCTCAGCCCAACCGAGCTTATGCTGGATTGATTCAGCAGTAATGAGCATAAACTTGAGTGTTTCGGATAAATTAAGGGAAACTCAAGTAAAATTTATCTTGTCACTCACGATAATATAGTGAATATATTTACAAAAAAACCATAATTTTACGAAACTATTTGTTTTTACGTGCTTTTATTGTAAATGTGAGAACTCGCTTTTTCAGCATAATTACATATTTTCCTAAGTATTTTTGGGGAATCAATTCAATCCCATGAGGGAATTGGCAAGGTTATTACAAACTTTATTTCTCTTCAACACCCACTATGAAGCTGAATTATGACAGGAAGCTGAACTATTTATTAGTCATTCTGGTAACAGTAGTAATTTTGTTATTTAATTCTCCTGCTTTAACACAAACGGCAAAAACTAGTGGTAATGAGGTAAGAGTAAATGAGCTAAAAACGTACTATTTTGGTATTCGTAGTACATCTGCTCCTATTAGTTCTTATGAAGAAGCAGCCTTCATTGAGAAAGGTTACTGTTATGCCTTAGAAGAAACTTTGGAGAAAAGATTTCCTCTGAAGATAGAGATAGTAAAGATGAAAATAGAGAATCGTTTCACAGGGGAAGGAAGTAATAATGAAAAACTTGATGCTGAGTGCGCTTCTAACACCATAGCCCAAGATCGTATAAAAAAAATCCATGATCTTGATCCTCACCATGTAGATCTACATGGTGAATTTTCTAAACCTTTTGCTTGGACAGGTGCAACGGCTTTACTATTGAAGAAAAATATGCAAAAGCTTTCTCTTGGAGAGAAGCTTTCTCTTGGAGAGGAGTTTAAAACACTAAAATTTGGTCTCCTTAAGGACACAACTACTGAAAAGATAGTAAAAAATGCTTACCCTTCATTGAAAAATTTTATAACTTTACAAGATACTTCCGATGGAGTAGATAAGCTAAGAAAAGGTGAAATAGATGTATTGTTTAATGACGAAATCCTTTTGAGACGTACTTTAAAAGATTTAAATGAACAAGCAGGGACAGAAAAATATTCTATGACACCTTGGCTGCTAAGTAATGAAGAATATGGAGTCGTGGTCTATCATACAGATGAAGCTAAAAATCAGCTGCAATAGCAGCAGATAAATTTTTTGCTAGGAGAAGCTGAAATTAAAACTTTTGGCAGCACAAAGCTTAAAATATTAAACGACAATCCAGATTTTCAATATTTTATTAAAAATGATTTGAACTATAACAGCGATAATGACCACTGGAGAAAAATAGTTTTTATCTCGGCTGTACTAATTACTCCTGTGGGTGTACTTTTATTTCTTAAAAGTTATCAAAATCTAAACAATAATAAACTAGAAAGAGAAGATAAGAGAATAAAAAATTATTATCCTCTAACTTCCAAAAATCTGGATGATAAAGTAGGTAATTCAGCGCCGAATATTAATGTTTATCTCCATAATGCGAATACTCAGTCTAAGACTAGAAGGGGGAATATGAGTAATACTAACAATTTCGACCAGAAAAATTCTAATATAACTGTTGGTAATCAGGGTACAAATACAAATACAAATACTCAACAATTTGTTCAATATACATCAGAACAAAAGCAAGATTTATCTCAATTTGCAAAAGACATACAGCGAATTTTAGAAAAAGTTGAGAAAAATCAACCTAATGCTACTGAAGTGGAAAAACAAAAGATAGTCTCTTATGAAATTTCTCCAGAGCAAAGAAGTAGGATTGTGAGAGCTTTAAAAGCGGGAGGAGAGAAGGCACTGGAAGAGTTGCTTGATAATCCTTACCTTAACGTTGCAATAGCCGTTGTTAAAGAATGGCAGAAGGAAGAGTAGGATTACATTCTTAAATACTGGATAAAGTCATGGTTGAGCAACTTTTAATCAATGATGATGATTACTATGTGCCAGATGCCAGCAAGCTACTCACTGAAAACGACACTTTAGATAATTTTGCTACTTCCAAACAGAAACGCCTTTTAATTGGCTCTCTTTACAGTACTTTACAGCAGCAGACTTTTTTCGCAGCAGCCAATGTCGGAGTTTACCATACAGACGGTCAACCCGCAATTGTACCCGACGTTTTTCTCAGCTTCGATGTTCAAATGCCTGAAAATTGGTGGGAAAAACAAAATCGTTGTTATATGGTTTGGCGTTTTGGCAAACCTCCAGAAGTTGTCCTCGAAATTGTCTCTAATAAAGAAGGTGATGAACTAGGCAAAAAGCTGAAAATTTATGAACATATGCGGGCTAGTTACTACATCGTATATGACCCAAATCAGCAATTAGGAGAAAAAATACTGCGCGTTTATGAACTTAGGGGAACACGCTACTTTGAAACTTCAGAAATTTGGTTAGAAAAAGTTGGTTTAGGTGTAACTTTGTGGAAAGGCAAATTTGAAGATAGACAGGATACTTGGTTACGCTGGTGTTACCAAGATGGTACTGTTTTGCTTACTGGAGATGAACGCGCCGAACAGGAACGACAACATGCCGAACAGGAACGACAATATGCTGAACAGGAACGACAACGTGCTGAACAAGCAGAACAACGCACCCAATTACTAGCAGATAGGCTACGGGCTATGGGCGTAGATCCCGACACTTTATAAGACACTCGCTGTAAAGACGCAAAGTTTTTTGCGTCTTTGCATTTGCAAAAAAATTCTCACGAAGTTGTCCAACTCATAAACTCATTTATCCGATACCAAACCTTTTCTAATAAATCACGATCATCCGCATCAAACCATTCAATTTGTGGATATGCTCGAAACCAAGTGCGTTGTCGCTTGGCAAATTGCCGTGTATGTAAAATTGTTAATTCTTTCGCTTCATCTAATGAAATATCCCCAGCCAAATATTGCTTAATTTCTTGATAACCCAAAGTATTCAACAAAGACAAATCAGCGCCATATTTTTGACAAAGATACTCCACCTCAGCAACCAAACCATTTGCGATCATTTGCTCAGTACGCTGTTGAATACGAGCGCCCAACTTGTCAACATCGCAATCTAAACCAATTTGCAAAATCGGATAATTTGGTGGATTCTCCCCTTGCTGTTCTGAAATCGGATGACCAGTGACATAATATACTTCTAATGCTCTTAGAGTCCGTACTGAGTCATTAGCATGAATCTTTTCTACAGCAACAGGATCAACTTGTTGTAACATTGCGTATAGTTGTGATTGACCAAGAGATTCCAGCTGCGATCGCAATTCTTTCTGCGGTGCAACTCTAGGAATTTTCATCCCTTGGGCAATGGAACGGATGTATAAACCAGTGCCACCAACCATTAGAAGTGGGGGAGATGAGGGAGATGAGGGAGATGAGGGAGAATTAATTAAGGCTTGTGCTTGTTGCTGATAGTCTGCTACTGTCATCATGTTTGTTGGATCGCAGATATCTATTAAATAGTGCGGCACCAATTTTTGTTCAGCGACAGTTGGTTTTGCCGTTCCAATATCAAACTCACGGTAAACTTGACGAGAATCAGCACTGAGAATTATAGAACCCAACCGCATCGCCAAAGCTAAAGCTAAACCCGACTTACCTGTTGCTGTCGCCCCACAAATCACAATTAATTTAGTCATTATTCATTAAGGAACGTGGATTAAATAAAATGCAAAAGTTCATCCTATATCTAGCTTCCCTCTCCTTTATAAGGAGAGGGATTGAGGGTGAGGTAAGCCAGGGACATTAATTGTATGTTATGTATGTTATTTAATTCTTATTCCTAAGCTATTCTCTCCCTAATTCCCCTACTCGTCTGCTCGTCTGCTCCCTTGACCCTCCGAATTTTAGATTTTAAATTTTGGATTTTTTGGGGTACAAGCCCCACTCTCTTAGTACACGTCACCGCAAAAAGGGGTCGGAAATAGAGGAAAATATTTTTTGTAGGGTGGCAGGAGAAACCAGAATATGCAGGGACGTATC
>NZ_JBALFC010000053.1:0-10522 GCF_036917755.1 Nostoc sp. | reverse complement strand
GCTCTTGAGAAAGATGGTTTTTTGCTGGCATGGGTAGCTGATAATAGCTTAGGTTATTAACCTCATATTATACAATTAAGCTGCGTAACAGCTTATTTACAACAGTGGCAGTCTCACACTGAACAACAGCACCATCAGTAATAATTTATGCCAATGGGACGGCGGAGGTATTTACAGCGATGGCAGTCTTACTGTGAACTACAGTTCCATCACTGATAATACATCACAATGGAACGGCGGCGGGATCTACTACAGTGGGAGTAGCATCCTATCGGTGAATAATAGCATCATCACTGGTAATTTAGCAGAATACGTCGCTACCTTCGGCAGCGGCTTGGGCGGAGGTATTTACAACGAAGGCACTACTATAAACGTGACTAACAGCCGCATCAGTGACAATTCGGCACAGTACAATGGCGGCGGGATCTACAATGATGGCACTCTAACGGTGAATAATAGCACCATCAGTGGCAATTCGGCACAATACGACGGCGGCGGGATCTACAAAAGTTATATCAATAATTATGGTTATAGCACTATAACGGTGAATAACAGCATTATCAGTAATAACTATGCCAGCGAACATGGGGGCGGCATTTATAGCGATGGCACTTTTTATAGCGATGGCACTATAGCGGTGAATGAAAGCACTATAGCGGTGAATGAAAGCACTATTATTGGTAATTCGACAAACGGCGAGGGCGGCGGGATCTACAATGTTGGCATTTATTCTCTAGGGTATCGTGGTCCAGGATATACACTTCTCTCTAGACTTACGGTAACAAATAGCACTATTAGTCATAATCGGGCAACCACTGGAGGTGGTATCTACAATAATGGCACTCTATCGGTGAGTCAGAGCAGCATCAGTAATAACTATGCCAGCGATTATGGCGGCGGAATCTACAACTCTAGCTCTAACGGGGACGGTAGCGACAATCAATTTGGCATCGTTACCGTGAGTTATAGCAGCATTAATGACAATACAGCAGGGACATCTGGTGGCGGCATCTACAATAATGCTAATGACGGCGGCGACTATTCTGGCACTGTTACATATACTCAATTAGGCATCGTTAACGTGAACCACAGCACCGTTAGTGGCAATCAAGCACACTTTGGCGGTGGCATCTACAATGATGGCATCCTAACGGTTGGCAACAGCACTATCAGGCACAATAAAGCTTTCGGCATCGAACTCAGTTCTGGTCAAGAAGAGTCTGGCGATGGTGCCGGCATTTACAACTCTAGTGGTGGCACTGCCACAGTAGATTACAGCACCATCGCTTGTAACTTTGACACACCCGAAGAAGATTCAAATAAGATTATCAAGCTTGATAATCTTGTAGGTAAATTCATCACCAAAGGTTCATTCGTATATTAATTTAACCGAGTACCGTGGGTTTAAGTCCCCCGGTTCTCAAGACCTGTAAGTTTTGAGTCGGGGTCTAAATAAGAGTCACAAAACTTACTTCCGACTTCCGACTTCCGACTTCCGACTTCTTTAATTGATGATCGTTCTTGAGAAAAACTTTGCGATTTACTGAAATTGACTTTGACGTTTCACAGATGGTAGCAGTAGAAAAAATGCTTGCAGATTCGTAGTATTATCAGCATGATTCTTGATATCAATTTTTAGACAACGAGAAAAAAATTGGAGTCATATCAATGTCTACATTTACCGTCACTAATACTAATAACAGTGGTGCAGGTTCACTACGGCAGCAAATTCTAAATGCCGATCTCGCTGGCGGAACAAATATCATCAATTTTGGTGGACTGTTTTCTGATGCGATCGCTCATACCATCAATCTGACTGGTAGTGGTCTGAGTATCACAGATAACCTGACCATTCAAGGCACAAATCCGAACTTATTAACTGTTAAGGATGATAGCGCAACACGAGTTTTTGATATTGCTAGTGGTGCGACAGCTACGATTAACGGACTGACTATTACCAATAGCTACAAAGGCACGGGAGGTGGTGCTATCTCCAATGAAGGCGTTTTTACCTTGAACAATAGCATCATCACTGGCAATACTGCGGAAACCGGTAGCACCAATTACGGCTTTGGCGGCGGCGGCGGCATTTTCAACGATGGCACACTTACGGTCAACTACAGTACTCTTAATAACAATACTGCGGAATCCGGTAGCTCCAGTGTTGCCGATGCCAATGGCGGCGGTGGCGGCATTTTCAACAATGGCACCCTTACGGTGAACCACAGTACTCTTAATAACAATACTGCGGAAGCCGGTAGCTCCTACGAGAACGGCGGTGGCGGCGGCATTTACAACGATGGCACACTTACGGTCAACTACAGTACTCTTAGTAACAATAAAACAGGTACCAATTCTGACTATTACAGTGGCGGCGGGATTAACAGTGATTCTGGTGGACTTGTAGTGAACAACAGCAACATCACTGGCAACACTACGTCAGGCAATGGCGGCGGGATTTTCTCTTCCTCTTTTGTACTAAATAACAGCAACATCACTGGCAATACTGCGGCATACGGCGGCGGGATTGCGAGCGGCCAGTTTCTGAACGATGAGATTATCACAGTTAATTATAGCAACATCACTGGCAATTCGGCTACATTGGACGGCGGTGGCATTTATAACAGGGGTAAAACCCTATTGGTGAGTAAGAGTACCATCACTGGCAATTCGGCTACATCGGACGGCGGCGGTATCGATGGTATCAATGGATATTTCTATGCAGTAGGTGGCCCCATTGGCGTTGTTTTCCACGACATGTTAATCTTAGGCAACATTAACGTGAGTAACAGTACCATTAGTGACAATCAGGCACACTTTGGTGCTGGCATCTACAACGATGGCAATCTAACAGTGGGTAACAGCACTATCAAGCACAATAAAGCTTTTGGGATCGAACTCAGTTCTAGTAATTACAAGTCTGGTGAAGGTGGCGGCATTTATCATAATTCTACTGACTATGCCACGTCCACAGTAGATTACAGCACCATCGCTTGTAACTTTGACACACCCGAAGAGGATTCAAATAAGTTTATCAAGCTTGATAATCTCGTAGGTAAATTCATCACCAAAGGTTCATTCGTGAGAGTTTAAAACGATATTTCTGATTATAGGATTTTCTAGTCTGGTGAGGTACA
This sequence comes from Nostoc sp., assembly GCF_036917755.1. Lineage (GTDB taxonomy): Bacteria > Cyanobacteriota > Cyanobacteriia > Cyanobacteriales > Nostocaceae > Nostoc. Next base: position 7,385 of record NZ_JBALFC010000053.1, on the reverse strand, counting down.
GTAACAACAATGAGTAAACCAACTACGGATATCGCGCTTGCATCTTGATGATTACGTCATCCTACTTCTGTGGCTGATTTGGGGTAAGCTGACAAGTCCTCTTTTGGAACTGGTACTCAATTCCCAGCCCTTTTAAATAAAAGTGTCACAATTAGTAAAGAAATTAAAGAATTAACTAGTGGTATTACTTGTGTAGATAATTTTCTCAGAAATATCATCTGAATTTACGTTTAGCTTACTACCCTCCCCCCTTATAATGATTATCATTTTTACTAGCTGTATATTTTATTTCTTGGAAGTCCCTTACTTGACAATTAATGCTACTTTCTGAGTAGAGGCGTAATTTGACAACACTTGATTCAATTTTGCTTCGTTGAGATGCAGATGATCTAACAACACGGCAGAGATAACATCCCGAAAATCAGTGGTAATAGCCAAGTCCCTACCTTGGTAGAGTTGGGCTGTAGATAGACCAGGCCATTCACCGTAAACTTTACCACCGCGAATTTTACCGCCCAAAACCCACATAACATTCCCATGACCGTGGTCAGTACCACCGTTATCATTTTGTTTGACTGTACGACCAAACTCGGACATCACCACAATTGTCGTATTCTGGTAAACGCTCCCCAAACCGTTGACCAAAGTTGCCAAACCTGAACCCAATTTTTTTAAGTTCCGAGCTAATTGTCCTTGAGTGCTACCTTGATTGACATGGGTATCCCAACCCCCCAAAGCCATAAACCCTAGCTGAATTCTGGGGTCCTTGACCATTAGTTGCGCCAATCGTTGGGCATCGCTAGCGAAGCCATCAGGTAAAGGCGCACCATTATTCGCCAAATTCATTTCACTATCCAGGTCATTCAGGATCGCCTGATGCGCCATCCGTCCTTGGCGATAGGTCTGACTTATGGCATCATTACCGCCATAAAGTTGGTCAAATGCTGCTGCTAATTGAGGACGATCATCTATTGCCAGAGGTCTGCTAGCATTTCTCCCTGATGCTATGTTAGCTACAGGCATCCGACCAGAAAAAATCCAGGGTGTTGTTTCTCCGACACTTACTGCTTGGATAGGTGTTTTTTGAGAAATTACCCCTAGTAAACGATTCATCCAACCATCCTGAGTATGTTTGTCACCAGGAGTAGCGTTTTCCATATATTGTTGAGCATCAAAGTGAGAACGAGTGGGATCGGGGGAACCACAAGCATGAACAAATGCCAGACTATTCTCCTTCCAGAAGGGCATCAGAGGAGCTAATGCTGGATGCAACCCAAAGCGCCCATCTAAATCTAAGGCTCCCCCTTCCTTCCCTGGTTGGGGAATAGCAATTTGCGGTCGAGCTTGATAGTAAGCTGTTTCTGAGTAAGGAACTACAACGTTTAAACCGTCTACCGCCCCCCGGAGGAAGATTACAATCAAGCGCTGGCGATCGCTGTTAGGGATAGCGGATCTAGCTACAATAGCATTGCTACCTATGGCTGTGATTGCCGCAGTTGAAAAAATTCCACTTTGGATGAGAAAATTACGTCTTTTCATCTTTAAAAGTACTTAATTATGACTGTTTTCAATTCGGTAGAATACAAGTTATCTGTGCCCTAAGAGGGCATATTCTATCTCAGTTGCTATAGCTAAGGTACAAGAACCCCACCCCCAACCCCCTCCTCGCTCTTCGAGAGGGGACTATGATGTACCTAAATATTGATTAGGAAAAGAAAACGCTATATATTGAGTTATGAGTTGAGTTTTGTAACTGACAACTAACGACGCATAAATTCTGGACTGCCCAAAATTAAAGCACTACGGATTTGAGAGTCACTAGAGGCGATCGCCATCTGCGTTTTCACTGAAAAAGAATTGCCCAATGTATTGGTTAGTTGCCAAGCATCTACAGGAATTCTGGGAGACTTTTGTAAAGGTATTTGCTCAGTGCCGATTTTGCCTTGTCCCAGTGGACTCTCCCCCGCTTCCATATTTGTTGGCATGGTTGATAAGGGTAAATTTCCATTGGCGATCACTGTCGCAAAGCTGATGCGGCGGTTCATCGCATCAGGATTTAACCACACATCTGCGGTATTTTTGTAACCATCTGGAGTTTGGCAACGGTATAAAGGCATTGCCAACTGTTGGAGCAGGTTGGAGATTGGTCTTGTATTATTCACTTCGATGCCTGTGGCTCGCACCGCCGAGATCGCGTATTGAAGTGGTGTTTTAAACTTGGCATTAAAGTTTTTTGCATCCCAGAATTCCCGGCTGTGGAATAGGGTGTTGAGAACCTCACGAATATTGCCATCAGTGGCAAGATAACGTTGTGTGAGATTGTTTACCAGAGAATTGGGGGGGCGATCGCTGACAAAATATTGAGCTATCTGATAGCTGATGTGACGTGCAGTCGCCGGACTCCGAGCCAAAATATCTAGAGCTTCCTCTCCTTCGGTTTCACCACCGCCTTTAATTGTGTGTCCCAGGAAAACTTTGTCGCTAAAATCATGACGCTTTGGGTTAAAATAAAATCCGAAATTATTATCTGTCTGCTGACCGGGACGACTGAAACCCCAACCACTCAAAATCCGCGCCAGAGCAATTACATCTTGCTGAGTATAACCTCCATCTACGCCGAGAGTGTGTAACTCCATCAGTTCACGAGCATAGTTTTCATTCAAACCTTGGACATTACCCTGAGCATCGGGGCGGCTGTCAGCCCGATTTTGGAAGTTGTCTAGATAATACTGCATAGCTGGATGATGAGCTGTTGCCCCTAACAGGTCACGAAAGCGACCCAAAGCGTAAGGTCGAATCGCCTCTTGTTCATAAGCTCCCACCCAGAGGCGATCGCGTCCTTTACCAGCATCCACATTAAAATGGTTATACCAAAAGTCCACCATCACTTCCTGGAGTTGTCGAGGACTGCTAGTTGCCTGTAATAACCGCGCCTGGACTGCCTGATCTAGCACCTGTTTAGCCCACTTATTGGCAGCTTTTCTTTCTTCAAGGCTTGGTTTTTGTCCTGGCAGATGAGTTGTGCCATGTTCTGAGAGTTCCACTGGATTCAAGTGGAGAGTATCTAGCTGGTTTAGTTGGCTGGTGAGACTTTGCGGTTCGGGAATGGAATCAGGTGAGAGTTGCTCTTGAATGTATCGCTCTACACCCATAGATTCCACTCTTTGCACATCTCCAGGGCGAGGGCCAAAGCTGAGGCGATTAATTATATGTAATACTTTTGGCTCAATAGGTGTGGAGGCTGCATAACTGGGGTCAATTCCCCCCAGCAAGATAAACAGCAACAACACCCAATATTTCGGCTTGACACTCATAGAGTTAATTGTGTTGTGCTGCGGGTGGAGGATTTGGGCGAAGATTTTTCTTATACATGCGATCGGCAAATTTCAGCCGTTGTTCTGGGTTCAAGATTTCCCGAATAGCAAGGGTATTTTCAAACTGGACATCAGCAAGCTGCTGCTTTACAAGCTTGATTTGGTTATATTTACCAAACACTTGCTCTTTACTAGCTGTCCCTGCTATCAGGTCATGTAATTCCTGTTGCCCTTGACGTATCACCTGTGATTTTCCGGCTATCTGCTGTTTGGATTGATTACGAATTTGCTTAATCTGTTGCAGTTGCTCGGATGTCAAATTCAAATCCTTGAGCCATCCCCCTGATTTACCACCATTTGTCCGAGGTACAGTTGTGGGGGTTTGGGCAATAACTTGGCGTGAAAGTAAAGTTGGCTTGGACAGAGCAATAGTGCTACTCAGGGCGATCATTGCCACCGCCAAAATGGAAACACGACGCATTAACATCAAAGCGATCTCCTATTCAGTATCTAAGTCTGTAAAATGCCATACATCACTTCCCAGATGTTCGCTACTGGCTGTAGCTTGCCAATTGCTTTCAATAAAAGTTTCCAATTCGGCAAGTTCAGCCGGACTCGGTTGAGCAGGTATCAAGGCACGGTAGCCAACTATAGCCGCTACTAATCCCGCAGCAAGAGCAGGCAGAACTAACCTCAGCCTAGAATAATGGCGTAAGGGTGCTTGAGGCCAAGTTTTCACCTGTTGTAAAATTTGTTGTTCTAAATCAGGTGAGGCTGGCGGAACTTCTGGACAATGTTGGCAGAGAAAATTAATTAGGTCAGCATCATCATTGGGCAACTGAGTCATAGCTGTACTCCTTGGTTTTGGAGAAATTGACGCATGGCAGCACGAGCATGGAATAGGCGTGACTTAACTGTTCCCAGAGGAATGTCCAGGATTTTTGCTACCTCTTTTTGAGGTACTTCTTCCAAATCATGCAAAACCAAGATCGTCCGATGGTCAAAACTGAGGTTTGCCAGTCCCCGTTGCACAAGGTCTTGATAATGCATATTCATTAACTCAGGCGCTTCTTGTTGGGTAGGAGTTTTTTGACTCAGAATCTGTAATTGAGTTCGCCTTTGAACATCTGCCTGTCGCTGGTCATAAGCCACGTTCCAAGCGATTCGGTACACCCAGGTAGAGAATTTTGCTGTTTGGCGAAACTTGGGCAATCCTTTCCACGCTTGCAGAAACACTTCCTGCACTACATCGTCGAGAGAGGCTGGAGTGCATAGTTTATAAAGGATTGACCTGACTCTTTGCTGATGGCGTCGGTAAAGCTGACCGTAACTTTGGGTATCACCCCGCAGGCACTGCTGTACTAGATAACTATCAGATTCGCTTTCTGATTGATTTGCTTTATTAACCTTGGCTGGCACAACTAACACCTGAGGCGTTCTCCTCTATCCGAATCGCACGCTTGTATTTATTAGACCGGATGAATGGGAAAAAGGTTCAAATGGGTTAGAAGTTTGGGTATATGCAACACCTGTTCAAGGTAAACAGATTTGATGGCGACGGCTCAAACTCAATTACATTTTGCATCTTGGGCTTAACGTACATTCCTGTTCCATTGCTACCAGAACCTGTCCCTCATCTCATGCAGGTAGACTTCCTCAATATCTGGTGGTACTGTCACTTTAAGGGTTTGCAGTTGTGATTGCTTCTAACTATTGGAGTAATAATCTCTTGGGTATGGACACAGAATCAGAACTCAGTGATTCTTAGTGGGAGCGGGTTAAATATTATGCTCAGTTAGCAATTGAACGGGTGGAATGCGGGGAAGACCTTGTTAAGGAATTACCTCGGTACACCAACGATTGATGAGCGTTGCGGCGTGATCCTGGAGTTTGAATACGCTTGCCCTGATAAATTTGCTCAATTGGTGACAGATGCGCCGCAATGGACTGAGTTCACGCCAGATGAAAGAGAATTAATTATGAACTTATCACAGGTATATCAATCAGTTTTGAGTCTAGACTTTAACCCATAACTGGATACTTGGGTAACTGGATGGTTAGTGTTAATTTTCCGGGGGAGTGTAAATCTGTTGTGTGTAGGATAGTGGCAGTGTAGAGCAGCATTACTTTTTGGCGAGATTTTTTAACACAGCCAAATCCGGTGGCAGCAGCACTTATGTCAAAAATGAATATTCGCCGTGAGGAACGTCCGCAGGTGAAGGCGGAATGCTTGCGGCTGCTGGCAACTCTCAAGTTAGACCCAGCACGAATGCAATTGATTTCGGGGTTTGTGGATACGTATTTGCGCCTGAATACAACCGAAGAGCAAGTTTTCCAAGCGGCTATCGATACAATGGGGTTAACTGAGCGGGAGGAAATCATGGAAATTGTTACTAGTTGGGAACAAAAAGCTGCCCAAAAAACAAGAGAAGAGATTGCATTGAATCTACTACAAAGAGGAATGATTGTGCCGGAAATTGCACAAATCACGGGTTTAAGTGTAGAACAAGTACATCGGTTACAAACACAACTATCTCCAGGAAATTAATCTCAGTAGATATTCGTGTATCCTCATTGAGGTGTCAATTGAAGGAAAGAGTTTTTTTCCCTTGATAATCTTAAATCTTCTATGGCTCGAAAAACCCCACCTCCATCCCAATCTACTCCTGCAACTCCACTGGCTCTGTCTCAATTACATATCCGCTTAGAATTTTTAGAAAAAGAACATCAATCACTACTCAAACAGATTAAGAGAAAGCGCACAGAACTGAAGAACTTTGTTGAACAGATGCGTTCTTTTGGCACAGAATTTCTCAATAAAGCTACTCCCGGTTTCCGAAAAATGGCTGAGTTAGACCAGGAAATCCATGCTCTGTTTGAGGAGATTTTTACTACTAGAAAGTTCGGTAAACAAACCCTCAAAAATATACAAGCAGTTTACCGTAACCTACAGGTAACTGGAGCAATCAGTCTAAAACCCAACAGCCAACAGTTAGATACATTAGACGAATCGTTTGACAATGAAGATTCCCAATCAGATTTTTCAAAGGAAACTAGTGAAGAACAGCATCAATATTGGCAAGGACAACAGTCTGTAGACTCTGCCTCTGTAGCCAGAACAGATGACCAAAGAAAAATTCGTCAAACATTTCTGAAATTAGCTGAAATCTTTCACCCTGACAAAGCCATAGACAGTGAAACACAAAGGTCTCACACAGAAATCATGAAATCAATCAATAAAGCCTACCACGAAGGGGATTTAGCAAGACTTCTTGAAATTGAACGAAGTCAACACCCCTTAGAAATTATTGACAATAATAACGAAGATGATTTAACCCGTAGATGCCGAACTTTAGAACAGCACAATCAAATTCTCCTGGCTCAATATGAAAAATTGAAACAGGAACTGCGTTTGACAAAAAATACTCCAGAAGGGACGATGGTTTGCGATTCTCGAAAAGCTGCTAAAAAAGGCATTGACCCTATGGCTGCGATAGTAGAAACAATGGAATCTCAAATTAACGTCGTTTCTGGGATTCGGGATTTTGTTAAGGATTTTAGAGAACAGAAAATCACTATTAAAGAATTTCTAGCTGGCCCAACACCTCTGCACTCATTAGATGAAGAAACTATAGAAGATATTTTGGAGCAGATGTTGTCAGAATTAATGAGATAGTAGTTTTTGATGAAAAAGTTTTCGCTTTATTTGTGAATGCTCTGCTCAACTTAAAATAATTTTACAGAACTATGCCAATTAAAAAACACATTAATCTGAATCTTGGAAGTTTCCTTAATCCCGCAGATAAAAAGATAGTTGTCAATTTAGCTACTGAAGATATTTTAACTTTAATCACGCAAGAATTAAAAACTCGTTACTCCCCAGAAACTCAAAAACAATTACTTGAGGAGAGTTCCCAGTTGTTGCCTGATTTCGTGCTGCAAGAATTATTAAAGCGCCAAGAGCAGGTAGTAAACCTTAACCCCGATACCTTAATAGTGGTTAACTGTCAAATAGCAGAGACAGAAGCCGATGATTTGGGATTTGATTTAAATGTCGAAGCATATTTTGTA
>NZ_JBALFC010000052.1:0-21697 GCF_036917755.1 Nostoc sp. | reverse complement strand
TGAGATACGTCCCTGCATATTCTGGTTTCTCCTGCCACCCTACAAAAAATATTTTCCTCTATTTCCGACCCCTTTTTGCGGTGACGTGTACTTAGTAGGGTGGGGATAGGAATCAGCAACTATTTTATTTGATTCCTTTACCACAAATATATATTGTGATAAAGTGAAGATGTTAAGGAGGTGATGTTGAGTGCTACACAAGGTTGTACAAGTTCGTTTATATCCATCACAACAGCAAGAAATACAACTAGCTCAAACTTTTGGGTGTGCTAGATGGTGGTGGAACTATGCCCTAAATAAATCTATTGAGACTTATAAAGAAACAGGGAAGGGACTTAGCCGTGTTGCGCTCAATGCATTTATTCCTGTACTCAAAAAAGCTGAAGATACGGTGTGGTTATCTGATTGTTACAGCCAGGTTTTACAGGCTACAACGCTCAATTTGACCACAGCTTACAAAAACTTTTTCGAGAAACGCGCTGGTTTTCCTAAGTTCAAATCTAAGCATGAAAAACAGTCTATCCAGTACCCTCAAAACGTCAAGATTGTAGATGGTAATGTCAAACTCCCTGGCAATATAGGGATAGTCAAAGCCAAAATACATAGACTAATTGAGGGGAAAATCAAAACTGTTACCGTGAGTAAAACTCCTTCAGGTAAATATCTTGCCTCTATCTTGACTGAGATAGAGGGTGTTTCGACTCCGCTCAACACAAGTGAAAATCCCGTAACTTGCGAGGATAAAATCTACGGTATTGATTTGGGGTTGAAACACTTCGCAGTTGTTACTGACGGGGAAAAGGTTTCCAAATATGATAACCCTAAGCATCTTGCCAAACATGAACTGAATCTCAAACGTAAGCAGCAAAAATTAGCACGTAAACAAAAAGGAAGTCAATCAAGAAATAGATATAAAAAAGTTGTTGCCAAGGTGTACGAGCGAGTTAGTAATTTGCGGCAAGATTTTCTACATAAACTTAGTTATAAGTTGGTCAGCGATAGCCAAGCTGTCATAGTAGAGAATCTTCATGTATTAGGCATGGTACGAAATCATAAATTGGCAAAATCAATATCTGATGCCGGATGGGGAACATTCACCAACTTTTTAGCCTACAAGCTAGAGCGCAAAGGTGCTTCTTTAGTTGAGATTGATAGATGGTTCCCCAGTTCCAAACTCTGTTCTAATTGTTTCTATCAAATAGGTGAGATGCCATTGGATGTCCGGGAATGGACTTGTCCCCACTGTGGCACTCATCATGATCGGGACGCGAACGCCGCGCAGAACATAAGAGCAGAGGGCATCAGAATGATAAAGGCGGAAGGTTCAGCCGTCTCTGCTGTAGGAGGGGAGGTAAGACCAAGGCTAGGGCGGAAAGTCCAAGTTGCGGCATTCCCCCGTGATTGCAGAAGCTCAGACTTCAGCCGTAGGCAAGTCTGAGTAGTTCACTCTATGAGATTTCCCTGACATAAGCTGGAGTTATATTATTAAACGCTGTACTGGGAGTGTTAGTCCCTAGCCCCCAATCGCCAATCCCTAATTCTATTTTTCCAATAATCATTCTCTATTTTGTGGCATAAATTTAGTGAATGTGGGTGATATGTATATACCAGCATTGATCACTAGGGATTGATTTATGAATAACTCCACCTATCAGCTAGACGATTTTGCTTTAACATTGCCGATTTCCCAATCAGCTCGCATAACTGCCCAGCAATTTGCTAACCAACAGCCAAATCCTGAAAAAGCAGAGCAAGTTCGGCTGAATACGCTAGCTGTGTGGGTGGTGAATGACTACTTGACCATGATGGATATTCCTACTGACCTCCAAGCTAGTGACAGCTGGAACCCCATCATGCGCCTTTGTGGGAATGTAGCTGACTTAAAGATGCCCTCAGTTGGTCGTCTGGAGTGTCGCCCTGTCCATCTGCATCAGCAGAGATGTTCCATTCCTCCAGAAACCTGGGAAGAACGGGTGGGTTATTTAGTAGTTCAATTTGATCAATCGCTCCAAGAAGCGAGACTGCTTGGTTTTATGCCTAGTGTCGCAACTGAAACACTGCCTTTAGAACAACTGCAACCATTGGAAGCGTTTATCGACCACCTGTGGAAACTGCGCCAATTGGTGAATTTGAGTCACTGGTTTGCTGGTATATTTGAGAAAGGTTGGCAGACTATTGAATCTTTGTGGAACGTGCCGGAACTCAGACCAGCTTATGCCTTTCGCAGTACTGAAACTTTGCAACTAAATGCCCTGAACCAACCAGAATCAATCACTAAACGTGCAAAACTGATTGATTTGGGTATCCAAATTCTCAACCAACCAGTCATGTTGATTGTGCAAATCAGTCCCGAAAAGGATCAACAAACCAGTATTCATCTCCAATTGCACGCCACTGGTAATCAAGTCTACTTGCCGCCCGGAGTTCATCTTACCGTTCTAGATAGTTCGGGAACAGTATTTCTAGACGCTCAATCTAGAAAATCAGACAACTACATTCAGTTGCAGTTTCGCGGGGAACATACAGAGCAATTTAGCGTTAGAGTCGCCATGAATGATATCAGCATTACCGAACATTTTAGAATTTGAAACATCTAGCTATCTTCCCTCTTTGCCGGTAATTTATAAGTGGTAATTGGTTAATTAAAAATTCATAATTAAAAATTCAAGTCGGCTTTTAGGGATTTTGAAAGAAGTCTGTAAATGCTTCGGGAGCTTGCGATCAGACATTAGAACAGGGCATGATTTGCACAGGGAGATAGCGACGGATGGGTAAGTTAGTGATTCTGAAATTCGGGGAGGGTAGTTTTGAGCAGGGGTTTGCTATCACCCTTCAAATTGGTGAAGAACACGAGCGTGCGACAACAGAAATCACAGGGAAGCTACCTTCATTCCCGGAAATGCCGCTCTATTACAGTCATTGGCAGTCTAGTTATCGACAAATAGGCAATCGTTATCGCCTCCATGCTGATCAAATGCAGGTGACGAATGTATCGATGATTCAAGACTGCGAAAACACTTCCCATATTTTGCGCGCACGTTTTAATACCTGGCTGCGAGCAGAGGAGTTTCGCCCTTTGAGGGAAAAATGGTTAGAAAGATTGTCGTCCACGGAAGAAGTACGGGTAATTCTGCAAACAGAAAATAGCCAATTGCAACTATTACCCTGGCATCTGTGGGACTTGTTAGAACGCTACCCCAAGGCTGAAATCGCCCTTTCTTCACCATCCTACGATCGCATTTACAAGCCACGCACTTTAAATCCATTAGTCAACATTTTAGCAATTGTGGGCAATAGTCAGGGGATTGACACCGAAGCCGATCAAGCCTTACTGCAACAGTGTCCGAATGCAGACGTCAGCTTTTTGGTAGAACCACAACGTAAAGAATTGACTGACCATCTTTGGGGAAAAAACTGGGATATTCTCTTCTTTGCTGGGCACAGTTCTAGTAACGGAAATGGAGAAAGCGGACGAATTTACCTGAATAAAACTGATAGCCTCAGCATGGGCGAGTTAAAGTACGCTCTCAAGAGAGCGATTGAAAACGGCTTGCAACTAGCTATATTCAACTCCTGTGATGGATTGGGATTGGCGCGAGAATTGGCTGATTTGCAAATTCCTGAAATAATTGTGATGCGTGAACCAGTCCCAGACCTGGTTGCAAAGGAGTTCTTAAAGTATTTTCTCCAAGGTTTTGCTGGTGGACAGTCTTTATATCAGTCGGTACGCCAAGCGCGAGAACGGTTGCAAGGACTTGAGGATCGATTTCCCTGTGCGACTTGGCTACCAGTGATTTGCCAAAATCCAGCGCAGATACCACCCAGTTGGGATGAATTAAGGTCTACAAAAACTGAAGAAGCACCGATTTTAGCTTTGCCTACCAGACGCAAATTTCAGAGAATCTTATTATCCAGTTTGGCAATTACAGCCTTGGTTTGTGGGGTGAGATTGCTGGGATTTGTGGAAAATCTAGAGATTCAAGCCTTTGACCTGATGATGCGATCGCGCCCTGCGGAGGGAGTTGATCCCCGACTGCTAGTAATTACAATTGACGATGATGATTTGGCAATTCAAAGACAAAATGGTGAGTCATTGATTGGAGCTTCCATTTCTGAAAAATCTCTCAATAAACTCCTGGCAAAACTGAATCAATACCAACCCCGTGCGATCGGTTTAGATATCTACCGTGATTTTAAAGCCAAACAACCAGATTTAATTACTCGTCTCAACCAAACTCAGAACTTGATTGGCATATGCAAGGGAAGTGATAGCACAGCAAATATCAAAGGCATTAAGCCGCCACCAGAAATCCCCACAGTTAACCTGGGATTCAGTGACTTTATTCATGATCGTGATGGAGTTATCCGTCGGCATCTTCTGTTTATGAACCAGGAGGCGACATCGTTGTGTCCTGCTCCCTTTGCATTCAGTCTACAACTGGCCTCTCTCTATCTGCGCCCTTCCGGAATTCAACCAAAGTTCACCCCTGAAGGGAATTTGCAGCTCGGTAAAACTATTTTTCCAAATCTGAAATCTCGTACTGGCGGCTATCAAAATATTGATGCTAATGGCGGTCAAATCTTACTTAACTACCGTTCTTCAAAACAAATAGCCGAACAGGTGAAGCTAACCCCATTTTTATCTAGTTCAGTTAACCCCAACGCCATCAAAGACAAGATTGTTTTAATTGGTGTGGTAGCAAGGGGGGATTCTCCAGACACTTGGCCTACACCTTATGGCGCTGCTTTAGATGAGCAAATGCCAGGGGTGTTAGTACAAGCGCACATGATCAGCCAGATCCTCAGTGCTGTCCAGGATGGGCGGCCGTTGCTGCGAGTTTGGTCGCTGTGGGTTGAGGTGGCCTGGATTTGGGGCTGGTCTTTGGTAGGGGGAGTCCTGGCTTGGCGAAAGCTTTCGTTACCCTGGTTGGCATTGGCAGTCAGTATTGCCTCTAGTGTTCTGTATATAGTTTGCTTTGGTTTGTTAATTTCGGGTGCTTGGGTGCCCTTTGTACCATCGGCTTTGTCGTTGGTAGCCACGGTTGGCTTGATGTCAATTTATAATAATTCAAAAACAAAAGTTCAGGTGGCGAGTGGGGAATAAGGACTTCAAATTCAAAATTCAAAATTCAAAATTCAAAATTCAAAATTCAAAATTCAAAATTGAAGAAAGTTTCAGACTTTTATTTAAGGTAGGTTTTTATGAAGTCAAATTCACAACTGATAAAACTGTTTTTAGTAGTAGCTTTTAGCTGCACCAGTTTATTAGTTAGCCTGATTCCAGTACTGGCGAAACCAACTCTTGGTTCTTTACTTCGCAATCGCTCTAATCATAAAACGACCCTTGCTCAAGCCACAACCTTTAATCAACCCTCACTTCCACCTGGCCCACCTCCGGGAGGTCGCGTTCGTGGTGGAGCAAAGCGCAGCGGTGGATGTAAACCTACTAAACTTGATCTGACTGCTTTAGTGCCTTTTAGTAAGCAAGCTGACTCAGTGATTAATGTCTGGGGACAGACAACGCTAGAACGCCCAAGTTGGTTTTTCTATGTGCCATATACCAAAGATTTGCCCTATGCAGTTGAATTTGTGCTGCAAGATCAGGACTCTAACAAGATTTACCAAAAAGCGATCGCTCTACCAGATAAACCAGGAGTCATCCGCGTTTCTCTGCCTACCACTGCTCCCGCTTTAGCATTAGACAAACAATATCACTGGTTTCTCACGATTAACTGTGACAAGGAAGAAAATTCTCCCCCGGCTTTCGTCGATGGGGTAATACAACGAGTCGAACTGAATCCAGCCACAGTCAAAGAGCTACGAACGACAGAACCTCTAAAACGTTATGCTATCTATGCCCAAAAGGGGATATGGTACGAGGCACTGACGATACTGGCTCAACTGCGTCAGAAAAATCCTCAAGATGCAGCACTGCAAACAGAGTGGCGGAATTTGTTAAGCAGTATCCACTTAGATGATATTGCCGCAGAACCGATTCTCTCGGATAAACCTTAGCTCGACTTTATCCATTTTTTTCGCAACGCTCAAGCTATCGCTGTAACCTTTGTGGGACAGTAGTTTTACTTTTTCCACTTCTTACAAAGTTGGGCGCACGGAAACCGTGACGCACCCACTTTGCGCTTCATTGATAATCTGTGACGTGGAAAAAGTATTTGCCAAAAAGCCAGGCCAGGGTTTTTGCCGGATAAAGAAAACCAGTTCTTAATTTTGGATAAAGTCGAGCTTAGATTTTGAATTTGGAATTTTGAATTGTTTAATCTGATCGCTCCTGATTAATATCAGGATTTTCTGCTGTCCAATTATCATCTGCTTCAAGAGATTCAGAAACCATCACAAACTCAGTCTCTTGTGTATGATTATTTCCCCATTGATCCAAAACATCTTTAATTAGCACCTCTTGCAACCAAATCTTAGCGACAACGGTCAAGGGTAGCGCTAGAAATAATCCTAAAAAGCCAAAGAAAGTGACGAAAAATAGTTGGGCAATTAAGGTTATGGCTGGTAGCAATGAGACTTGATGCGCCATGACAACGGGCGTGATGAAATTACTTTCAGTCTGTTGAATGATAAAGTAGAGAGCCAAGACAGCGATCGCTTTCCAAGGTTCATCCAAGAAGGCGATCGCCATTGCGGGTATGACACTCATCGTTGGGCCGAGGTTGGGAATTAAGTTAAAAAATCCTGCTAAAACCGCTAAAGCTAGTGCTGCCTTTACACGCAAAATTGATAAGCCAATTAGACTCATCAGCCCAACTACACAGATGGCAATGAAAGCGCCTGTAATCCATCCCTCTAAAGAGACTTCACATTTATCTAAAATCCCATCTACCCGCCGCCGATAAAATGAGGGGAAAAGCCGCACAAATACTTTGCGGTAAGCCACAGGGTCGGCTAATAGCATTCCGGTTAAAACCAACACTAGCAAAATCTTGAGGACGACTTCCAAAGAGCCAGATACAAAGGCGAAGGAGTTTCCCAGTAGTCGATTCACGAAGGGCTGTACTTGTTGGATGAGGCTATTGATATCTGGGATGTAAGGAACTAACTGGTTAGGAATACGAGTTCTCAGGGCATCAAGCCAACCATTAAAGCGTTCAAACCCTTTAGGAACCTGATTGGTTAGTTCTTGAAACTGCTGTGCAAATGGCGGCACAATTAGCCAGAAAAAACCCGCGACACCTGCAAAAAAGATAGCTACTGCTAGGAGTACGGCGAATCCACGCCTCATTCCAAAGCGTTGGAAGCGTTTCGCTAGCCGATTTAAGGTGGTGGCTAACACAACTGCGGCAAACATTAGCAAAAGCACTTCCCGAATTTGCCACAGGATGTATAAAGAAAGAACTATGGCGATTAAGCCGATCCATTGACCGAGGTTCACAGGCTGACTCCCAACGGTTGGGGAGATGCAATTTTCTGGTAATTCAGCTAGGTTAGCCCATTTTAGGAACTTGTGCGTAGATAGTTTGAGTTAATTTTGGTTCTGTGCTTGGAATCGCCACAGTAGCGCGATCGCTATAATCACAATCGGCAACAATATTATAATCAGCGCGTTGGTTGCTGTCGCCGGAATTGATAGACTTGGCGCTGCATACTTAATTAATAGCGATAACAAAGCTGAGAGTAAAAGCAGTTTCAGAACTAATCCTAGTTGATTTTCCATAAAAGTACGGCATACAAATTTTTCTGGTACACCCGATTTTGCGCTGTACCGCCCAGTTTCTACAATACAATCCTTTCCAACTTTCTCTAGGAAATGCGATCGCTTTTTTACGTCAAACTCAACCAGCCAAAAACCTGTTCTACAGTCAGTTCCAACTCGATACCCTCCAGAATGGGTAATTTATCAGCACCTTCGTATAATTCCACTCGCTGTCCAGAAAAAATCCCTAGCACACTTTCGTCTTCAGGGTTGATTAACCAGCCGAGTTCAGTACCATTGCGTGAACAATGCAATAATTTACTCAATACCTTTTTTAACCTTTGGTCTGGGGAAAGAATCTCAATTGCCCAGTCGGGATGAATTTCAAAGCGGTTAGCAATTCTGCCAGATGGAGTTTTAGGAATTCTATCCCAGCGAAACACAGACACATCAGGGACGATAGAAGCACCGCCAAAAGTACAGCGTAGTTCGGGGAAAGCTACAGCAATTTTCTGGCTTCGGGCTATGCTGTTAATTGTTTCGCAAAGAGTAAGCTGAAGCAAGCTATGTTCACCTTGGGGCATTGGTTTTTGAATGATTTCCCTGTTAATAAAGTCTGATGCTGGTTCAGTTTCCGGCAGTTTGAGGAACTCGTCTAAAGTTAGTTGGGGTTGAGTTACGATCGCCATCAGCAAATAGTATGGAGAGGATAGTTTTATTATGGGCGTGCGATCGCCTCGCGTCCTTCGTTTCTGACAGGTGCTAGAAATTATATTTTTGCGAAACCCACGAGGCGATGATTGTTACGTATAGCAATCCTATTTGAGATCCGAACAGGGTTCATACTGATGCAGCTTAGGAAAATCAAATTCTTAGTAATTGGTAAATAGACTTGGCGCTGCATACTTAATTAATAGCGATAACAAAGCTGAGAGTAAAAGCAATTTCAGAACCAATCCTAGTTGATTTTCTATAAAAGTACGGCATACAAATTTTTCTGGTACACCCGATTTTTGGCTATACCGCCCAGTTTCTACAATAAACCTACAGATACAATCCTTTCCAACTTTCTCTAGGAAATGCGTTCGCTTTTTTACGTTAAACTCAACCAGCCAAAAACTTGTTCCACAGTCAGTTCCAACTCGATACCCTCCAGAATGGGTAATTTATCAGCACCTTCATATAATTCCACTCGCTGTCCAGGAAAAATCCCTAGCACACTTTCGTCTTCAGGGTTGATTAACCAGCCGAGTTCAGTACCATTGCGTGAACAATGCAATAATTTACTCAACACTTTTTTTAAGCTTTGGTCTGGGGAAAGAATCTCAATTGCCCAGTCGGGATGAATTTCAAAGCGATTAACAATTCTGCCAGATGAAGTTTTAGGAATTCTATCCCAGCGAAACACAGACAGATCAGGGACGATAGAAGCACCGCCGAAGGTACAGCGCAGTTCTGTGAAAGCGTAAGCAATTTTTTGGCTTTCAGTTACGTAATTAATGACATTACAAAATTTAGCCTGTATTCGGCTATGTTCACCTTGAGGCATTGGTTTTTGAATGATTTCTCCCCTGATAAAATCTGATGCTGGTTCAGTTTCCGGTAATTTGAGGAAGTCGTCTAAAGTTAGTTGGGGTTGACTGGCAATAGTCATAAGTGAGTGGAATAGAGGAGATGGTTTAATTATGGGCGATCGCGATGATATAGCGGTTTTCGTTTGGATGCAATACACTTTGATCTGACTTCCATTCCTCTCTCCTAAAAGGGGCTGTTCTTATTAGGTCTGTATTTCACTCAACTGAGAACTGCTGTAGGAATCCGATTTGATTCCTGTTCGCGCAGCGTGGCGTAGCCATACTTACTTGCGTAGGGAGGGAACAGGGAACTCTTAACAGGAAAGAACGGAACAGGAAAGAAGGGAATAGATGTGTACTGAGTTATTTAAAAAATCAAATACGAGTCCTATATAGACTCTACTCATTTATTAGGTTTTGCAATGCTAAAAATTCAACGGGCAGTTGCATTAGTCTGGCAAAGTGCCCCGAATTGGACTGGAGTTCATATTGTTTTAATGGTAATTCAGAGTATCTTACCACTCGCATTAATCTATCTTATTAAGCTGATTGTTGATGACATTGCTAAGGGTTTTAATCTTACTGACAAGACACAGATTTTTGGTCATATTCTATTTCTGTTAATTAATGCCGGACTGGTAATGTTGTTGATCAATTTTAGTACTGTGATCTCTGAAATATGTTCAGCAACTTTATCGCAGCGAGTCACCGATCATATGCAGGTGATTCTTTATAGAAAAGCGATCGAGATTGACTTAGAAACTTACGAAAGTCCTCAGCATCAAGATATTTTGGAGCGTGCCAAGTGGGAAGCACCGCATCGACCTACCCGAATGCTGAATAACTTGACTGTTTTGGGGCAAAGTGCAATTTCACTACTCGCAATCGCCGGATTGCTCATCTCCCTTCACTGGGGACTTATCTGCGTTTTATTGTTCGGATCTATTCCGACAATATTTGTTCGCTTTCGACAATCCCAAGTTATGTACAATTGGCATCGCCATCATACTGAAATAGAACGCAAAGCCAACTATTTTGGGCATTTATTATTGGGAGATCAGCCTGCCAAGGAGATTCGATTATTCAATTTGGGCAATCTATTTATTGACAGGTTTTATGGCCTCAGGCAGCAACTGTTTCAAGAGAAACTCGCAATCACCATTCGGCAAGCCACCAGCCGATTGATCGCGCAAGGCTGCACTGGAATTGTGATGTTAGGAACCTACGGCTTTATCATTCATCAAACGATTCACGGCAGGTTTCAACTCGGCGATTTAGTCTTGTATAGCCAAGCCTTTCAGCGAAGTCAAGGTGCCCTCAAAGAACTGATTGCCAGCCTAGCGGGGTTAAATGAAAATAACCTATTTCTGGCCGATTTATTTGAGTTCTTAGCTCTCAAGCCCATCATGATTGTACCCACTCAGCCTAAATTAGTGCCACGGCCAATGCTACAGGGAATTGTATTTAAGGATGTCAGCTTTCAATATCAGAATTCCCCCCGCCAAGCGATCAAGAAGGTTAATCTCACTATTGTACCTGGAGAAATCGTCGCGCTAGTCGGAGAAAACGGGTCTGGCAAAACCACACTAGTGAAACTACTCTGCCGTCTTTACGACGTAACCGACGGCAGCATTACGATCGATGGCATCAACTTGCGGCACTTTTCGCTGACCGATTTGCACCGCCAGATCAGTACGATTTTTCAGGACTATAACCGCTACCAATTTACGGTGGAAGATAATATCTGGCTGGGCAATATCGATCTGCCTCCAACCCCTGAACGAATTACTCAAGCGGCCCTACAGTCTGGGGCTGATGCTTTGATCCAGAGTTTGCCCCAAGGGTATGAAACCTTGTTGGGAAAATGGTTTAAGGGCGGGGAAGAACTCAGTGGGGGACAATGGCAGAAAATTGCCCTCGCCCGTGCTTTTCTGCGGGATGCTCAGTTGGTGGTGCTAGATGAGCCAACTAGTGCGATGGATGCCCATGCTGAGGCTGAGGTGTTTCAGAAGTTTCGAGATATAATGCGCGATCGCTCTGCACTCTTAATTACCCATCGCCTTTCGACTGTTAAAATGGCAGACCGGATTTATGTGATGCATCAAGGAGAGATTGTGGAAAGTGGCATCCACGATCAATTGATGGCACAGCAAGGTACTTATGCCCATTTATTTGAAACCCAAGCGAAAAATTATCAATAATGTCTTCCATTTCTCCACTGCCCTCAACGCCTGAAGAAACAGTTTTACTTACCTGTATGCGGTTCTATTTTCGCACCACAACTGCTAGTGAACTGACTAGTTTACTGACAGCAGACCTAAACTGGGAAAATCTGGTGCAAACAGCGATTAACAATGGTGTCATGCCGTTATTGTATCAGAGTCTCAAAGCAATCGAGGGGGAACTGGTACCGCAATCGGTAATGGTACAACTGCAAACTCTCAACCGGATGAATGGACTCAATAATATTGCTCAGACCAAAGAATTACTGAAAATTCTGGCACTACTTGAGTCTCGGGGAATTGAAGCGATCGCTTTTAAGGGGCCAGTTCTCGCATCATCTGTCTATGGAAATGTCGCACTCCGTCAATTTAATGACTTAGATATCTTAGTACGGCTGCAAGACTTTTGGCAGACAAAAGCTGTTCTGGTTGATCAAGGCTATCAATCTGCTACCTCAAAAGAAATCGAAATTGATTTGTTCAATCACCATCTCCAAATCTCTTTGTCCTCTAGAGATCCTGAGACAACTATGTTTAATCAGCGATTTCAACCTTCTTTACTGCATAGCAATCCAGAACGCAGTATTGACTTGCACTGGGGAATTCCACCCAGACGACTTCTAAATCCCGATCGGTTTGAGCAACTGTGGGAAAATCTTAGTCAGATCGACCTGATGGGTAAGCAAATAAAAACCCTCTCCCCTGAGCTAACCTTAGTGATTCAATGCCTCAATGCTGCTAAGGACTCTTATTGGAATCTACCTTTTAAGCAAGTCTGCGATGTCGCCCAAGTTATTCAAGCTTATCCTAATTTGAATTGGCACTTAGCCTGGGAAATATCCTCCCAGTTATGTACTCAACGGCTATTCCTCATCGGACTTGGTATCAGTCATGACCTTCTGCATATACCATTACCTCAGTTCATTCTCGAAAAATGCGCCAGAAGTCAACTAATCGATTGGCAGATTTTAGGTGGCAATTTTCTGAATCTACAAAATTACCAAAAATATTGGCTGATGTGGGTCATTCCACTTAAAACTCTGGATTGGTCTTGGTATAGTTTATTAATCATTGGACGCTATCTCCAGTTTACAATTTCACCAAATCAGAACGATCGCGAATTTTTACAGCTACCCAATAGTTTATTTTTTATCTATTATGTAATTCGACCCATTCGACTGCTAATTAAGTTTTTACCTTTTCGTAGATCTTTGGTAATCCAGAACAACTCTTAGTACTTGGAAAAAAGCATGGTAAAGTTAAATATCGACTCAGCATTAACTAAATTCAAATTAGCAAATGCTTGGCAAATTCAGGGTAATTTTGAGAATGCCTTCATACACTATCAAGAGACATTACAGTTACGACCTGATTACCTACCAGCCTATCAGCAGTTAGGGAATTTAATGCTCAGACAACGCCGCATGGATGAAGCCATAGAGTACTATGAGCAAGCACTTATTCTCGATTTTGAGACAACCGATCTTTCGTTCTATTACCAATGCTTGGGCTTGCCAAAGCAGTCTCCCAATCCATCAATTCAATCAGAAAATATTTGGTTTCCTATCAAATTAAAAAATGCCATCACCACTGGCAAAATTAACTTGGGCAAACAAAGAGTTTTTAAATTTCATCGCAGTGGTTGGAATTTTGCCATCCAAGCACTTAGCCCTTTACACAATCCTCAAGGTATTTTGTTTGATGGCTGTTTAGAGCATCAATTTCTCTTTCAACATAATCGTCCAGGACAGCGATCGCCTCGAATATTAGCAAAAATGCGAACAGACGGAGTCTTTCAAAGTTTAGCAACGTCAGAAGAAAAGGGAATTGTTCCCTATCAAAAACCTTGGATTGGAGTCCTGCATAATCCTCAGTCTATGCCTATCTGGTTTAATTACCAAAGATCTCCCCAGAAGCTGTTTGAAAAGGAAATATGGCAAACCAGTTTACCGCATTGTGTAGGTTTATTTTCCCTTTCTCACTATGCTGCCAAGTGGCTAAGAGAGCATACAGGCAAACCCGTTTCGGTGTTAACCCATCCCACTGAGATACCAGACAAACAATTTGATTTCAATCAGTTTCTCACTAATCCCCATAAAAAAGTTGTGCAGATTGGTTGGTGGCTGCGGAAGCTGCACTCGATTTATCAATTGCCTCTGGCTCGCAATAATCCCCTCGGCTATGAAAAAGTTAGGCTAGGGTTTTTGTTTGATTCAGCCGAGGCAATGTTTGCACAACTGATGAAAGTGGAAGCAAGGATTTATAAAATCGAAATTGATGCAGCTTATCTTGAAAATACGACCGTTATTCAACATATTCCTGATGATGAGTATGACAACCTGTTATCAATGAATATTGCTTTTGTGGATTTGTACGACGCTAGTGCTAACAATGCGATTATTGAATGCATTGCCCGTGCGACTCCACTGTTAGTAAATCCCCTACCTGCGGTGAAAGAGTATCTTGGAGAAGACTATCCCATGTATTTCCATACTCTAAAAGAGGCTGCCGAAAAAGCTTTGGATACTTCGCTGATTCTAGAGGCACACCAATATCTTAAATCCTGCGAAACCAGACATAAACTCTCGGCAGATTACTTTCTGAAAAGTTTTTGTAGCAGCGAGGTATATAAGAGTATTTAACTAACTTATTTATGATTGTTGATTTCTGCACAAAAAACTAACTTATGGGAATAATAAATGGAATCTTCTAAGCTTTCAAAATTATACGAAAAGCGTCCTGATCTCTATCAGCAGCATTGTAAAAAATACAATCAAAAGGCTGTACTATATTCATTGCTTTCAACAGAACCACCTATTTTTTATGGGCCACGTTCATTTGGGAAATGGGGATATGGATCTTTGGATGCAGTATTTAACTATCTTCAAGATCAAACTGCCTACTTTTTACAGAATTGGTGGTGGGATATGGAGAAATCTAAGGAAGTTGAAAAGCTAAAAACTCTTGAAAATCAGCATATTAGTCAATATCCCAAACATAAATTCATCCATCTTTGTAATACATTGCGACAACAGGAAATCTTTCAAGAATATGGACTAAATGCAATATTTAGCAACCAGAACTGTCTGTTGGATGAAAAAATATTCAGACCTATTCCCTCTACTCCTAAGCTATTTGATGCTGTTTATGATGCCAGGATAAGTCCATACAAAAGACACTATTTGGCTAAAAATATCGATAGTATTGCTTTTATTTATTACTACGATTATATTGATGACCTCTCTTGTTATCGGGAAGTATTACAGCAATTTCCCCATGCTTATTTATTCAATGATACTTTATCTGAAAAGTATGAAAATTTATCTCCGCCTATAGTCAATCAATGCTTAAATAGTTGCAAGATTGGACTCTGCTTGTCTAGTGTTGAAGGTGCGATGTATGCAAGTATGCAATATCTATTGAGTGGATTACCAATTGTCTCAACTAAGAGTAAAGGCGGTCGAGATGTTTTTTTTGATCAAGAATATACATTAATTGTTGAAGATGATCCAGACGCAGTTAAGGAGGGTGTTAAGGAACTAATTCGGCGTAATATTTCTGCTGATACAATTCGCTATAAGACGTTAGAAAAAATTAGGGAACATCGTCTTTCACTAACTTCAGTAATTCAAAGTATTTATGAGCAAGAAGGAATTCAACGAAATTTTTCTGTAGAGTGGGATCAACTATTTTTCAACAAGTTACATAAACCGCAAACACCTGAATATGCCATTAAACAAATTGAGTTAGCAAAAGCACAATTTTGATGTTGGAGTGCTGCTCAGAAACTACTAGCTCTCATATCTTTATACTAACAATACCGAATAAGTTTATCAGCGGTCTTTATAAGAATTTCTTAAGCTACAATCTATCAACTAATTACTGATATATGGATTCTGATTTTCCCCTGATTAGCGTTATTATTCCAGTCTATAACCGCGATCGCTACTTAGCAGAGGCGATCGAAAGTGTCTTAGCTCAAACCTATCCAGCGATTGAACTGATTGTGGTTGATGATGGATCGAGTGATCGCAGTGCAGAAATTGCCAAAAGATACCCAATCATCTATCACTACCAGTCCAATAAGGGAATAGGGTCTGCTAGAAATGCTGGAATTGCGCTCTCAAACGGTGAATTTCTTGCCTTTCTCGACTCTGACGATATTTGGGTCGCGGACAAGCTATCAAAACAGATGGCAGCCTTTGAAGCCGATCCAAACCTAGAGGCTGTATTTGGCTATGCTCAACAGTTTTATAGCCCAGAGTTGGATAAAACCTTTCGACAAAGGATTCGATGTCCAGAAGAAGCGATCGCTGCTCATCTTTCCGCTTCCATGCTGATTAAGCGAGACTCCTTCCTGCGGATTGGTTTGTTCGATGTCAAATTAAAAACGACTATCGATATTAGTTGGTATATCTCAGCGATCGAACATCAGCTTCGACAAGTTACGCTTCCTGACGTAGTTTATCGCAGGCGACTGCATGAAACTAACAATGGCTCGATTGAGCGTCAACATGCGAATGAACGTCTACACCTGCTAAAAGCTAAACTAGATCGGCAACGAGCTAACCACCCTAAGTCGATTTAGCAGTCGTAAAATGCTTAGTCTTTCTCAATCTCGCCCTAATCCCAATCAGAAAGTTGTTTTATTGACGGGTGCTGCTGGAGCGATCAAGACATCCTTGCGGCATCAACTCAGCAACGACTATCATTTTCGCGAGCATGAAAATCTAGGCTTTCAGATTTTTTATGCAATTTCTGGGAATACTCGCCGCTATTGGGATATCAGTAATGCTCAAACCTTACTAGGATACGAACCGCAAGATAATGCTGAAAATCTCCTCACAAATGCAACCTTTCCGATAAATTAACCCTATGAACCGTAAAATTTTATATTGGATAGACTTTTTTTTACCCCATATTGGTGGAAGTGAGATTTTCAGTGCTAGTTTAATTCCAGCATTACAAGAACGTGGATATGAAATTGAAATTGTAACTTCTTCAGAAGTAGAAGGATTTCGTGAATGGGATGGTAATAGTGAAATTTAAATACATCGCTTTCCCTTTTGGAACGCCTTAAAAAATGGAAATCTGCAACAGATGATTTTATTGCGAAAACAAATCACTGAGTTCAAAAAAAAATTTCAACCTGACTTAGTTCATCTTCATTTTGGAGCAGCTAGCTATTTTCATTTGCAGACGCTTAACGCTTATCCTGCTCCCACTTTGACAACTATTCATTCCTGCCCAGAAATATGTTCATCTCCCCAGTCATTGCTAAATAGAACGCTTCAGGCGACGCAGTGGCTGACTACAGTATCAGCGCAGGAACTAGCAAATATTCGTAAATTTGATCCCTCTGTGTCAGCGCGATCGTCACTGATTTACTATGGTGTTGAGTTGCCTAAATTACCACCAAGACCATTGAATATAGATACTCCAAAACTGTTGTGTTTAGGACGGCTAGTACCTAATAAAGGTTTTGATATTGCTTTGCAAGCCCTTGCATTGCTGATTAATCGTTTTCCTAAACTGCGAATGATCATTGGTGGCGATGGTACTGCAAAAGCAGATCTGATGCAGCAATCAGTAGATATGGGATTGGGTAATGTTGTAGAATTTCGCGGTTGGGTAGATAATGCAGAAGTTCCAGCGCTACTGAACGAGGTAACGATTGTCCTTATACCTTCTCGCCAAATGGAAGGGCTACCTCTAGTGGCGATTCAAGCTGCTCAAATGGCTAGACCGATTGTTGCTACCGCAGTTAATGGTTTACCCGAACTAATCGTGCATCAACAGACAGGATTGCTAATTGAGCTAGAAGATAGCGTCAGTTTGGCTGAGGCAATTACTTATTTTCTAGAAAATCCTGTATTGGCAAATCAAATGGGGCAAGCGGCTCGACAAAAAGTCCAAGAGAACTTCGACCTAAAAAATTGTATTAATCATTATGACGCTCTGTACCAAGAGCTATCAGGGGTGGCTATTAAATCTCAACTACCTGCCCCATAATGAGAGATAAAAGGTTGGTTGTACGCATAACAGAATATGAATATTAATCATCTAAGTAAGTAGGTGAGAATAAATCAAAGTAAGTTAAGTAATTAGGACTAGCCCTTTCAAGGTGGGTAAAAATTTTGGTCAAAAAATTCCTCTTTAATCTCTTTACTCTGTGTTGTCTGCGCCTAATAAGGTTAAATAAATTACTTTTTAACCGCAGAGGCACAGAGAAGCCAGTGCGTTGGGCGGGTTCCCCGACTTGAAGCAACTGGCGCGACACAGAGAGAAAAAACAGATTTTAGGAGTCACCTTGAAAGGGCTAGTCCTAGTAATGTAAAAAATCTTGAAATTACTTTTTAGTGATGGCTGAAGCCCTCATTTGAGAACTAAAGTCCTCACTACAAACCTTTAATTATTTACACCGCTCTACTTAGGTGGCTAAAGCCAGTTAACGGTTAACGGCTTATCCCCATGTCTAAAGCCATTTGCTCTGCGCCTCGCTTTTTGGTCAAAAATTGAGTCCTAAAACTGGCAAGAAATATCAGTTGCCGATCGAAGCTGAATGCGAATATGCTTGCAGAGGAGTTACAACCACGTCGTTTTATTTTGGTGAAACTATGGAAAAGAGCCAAGTACTTCGAGTCAATAATACTCAGGTTGTTTGTGAAACGATCGATGGAGAAGTTGTCATTGTCAACTTAGACAAAGGTTATTACTATAGCTTGTTGAAAACTGGAGCAGAGGTTTGGAGTAGAATTGAGCGTCAGATTGACCGCTACAGCTTGATTCAAGAAATGACACAAATATATGATGGTAGTGTCGAGGAAATCACTGCTGGAATGGATGAGTTTTTGGCAAATTTGCAGCAGGAAGAGCTTATTATCACAGACTCAGGCACCAAGTCAGTAGGCATCAATAACAGCACTCCAAAAACTTCTCAAACAACTGAGAGGCCACGCTTTGAGAAACCCATGTTGGAGAAGTTCACTGATATGGAAGATTTGCTGCTGCTCGATCCCATTCATGAAGTGGATATGGAAGCTGGATGGCCCAACGCAAAAACAACATAACTGACGATGAGCGATCGCTTTTTCCACTTTGGTAGCTATCGGCCAACCCTGGCACAAGAGCTTTTGCTGCAAGCGTCACTCCTAAAAGAAAAAGCCGCGCTCACGGCCTGGGAGCAATGGCGATCCTCGGTTGATATCGAAGTCTTAGACGCTGAGTCCTATGTATTGCTGCCACAGCTGTACCAAAATTTATTGGCTCATGGGGTCGAAGATCCTCATATGGCCAGGCTTAAAGGGATCTATCGTCGAAATTGGTGTGCTAATCAATTGCAAATCAAAGCCTTAACAACCCTTTTGTCCCATTTGAAGAGCGGGGGAATCGAGGTAATCGTGCTGGGCGATGTGGCTCTATCCCATATCGAAAATTATCGTTCGATCTCTAGCTTGCATTTCTTGGTTCGTGCTGCTGAAATAGAGAACACAATTCAACGGTTAACAGGTGTGAACTGGCATATCTCCCCTGCTTTAGCCCAAACACCCATCCACTTACAGGATGTGCAAGAACACTCACTTTATTTACAGGGGCATCTCTTTTGGGCAATTCCTCAAGACTATACTGATGAGGAGGTTTGGCATTATGCGACACCCAATGGAGATGATCTACCTGGCTGGCGACTCAGCCCGACCGATCAGTTTTTGAACGGGTGTGCCCGGACGTTCTTTAAAAGTAGCTCGCCTCAAATTTATGGCATAGCCGATGCAATCATGTTGATTCGGAAGTCCGGTAATGATCTGGACTGGATGCGCCTGATCACTCAGGCTCAACGATATCAACTAATTTTGCCAGTGCGAAATATGCTGATTTTATTACACAAAGTTTTTCAGTATTCAGCGCCCAGTTGGGTATTGCCAGCCCTCTGCCAAATGCCAATTGCCCAGGCGGAGTGGCTAAACTATCAGGTGTTGGCTAGCGATCAGCGATCCTGGGTGCGATCGACAATCGCTCAATCCCTTTATCCACTCAGCCATTTAGAAACTCAACTGCTCCATCTCAGACATCGCCCATTTCCAGGTAGACAGGTCTTAAAAAGTCTTTTAAAACCAAAAAAATCAGCTCTTGAATTAGGTGAGTGAATGCAACCAAATCCAGACTTATCTCCACACCCCTATTTGTCGATCGCCTCTGGTGCCAGCGAAGCGATCGAAGAGCGCGATCGCCTTGCTTACTTTCAACTTGTTTATGAAGGCTTTCAGAGGGCAGCGCAGATTTCAAGTTGCATTGATCGGTTTTATACGATCGCAGGCTACTCTCTGTGTTTGCGTTTTGCTGGGTCAGGACTGATTCCTCAAATTACGCCAGCCTTGTCCCATTTGATGGCAGAACCAATCGCACATCCCGACCTGACTATTTGTCTCTGGGATAATGCCTCGACTGGAACACGATTACCGCTCCTGATCAACAGTCTTCTGGAACTGATTCGGCTCCATTGGACAGATTATCTCGGCCCTCGCAAAGAAATTAAGGTCTATGATGGCGATCGCATTCGCACAAATTTTCATATTGGGCCGAACATTCTGAGTGTGCTCGATCGGCAGCAAAATCTTGCCTGTTACTGGATTGAGGACGCTCAAGATATTCCCTACTGGGAAAAGGGTTCACCGATCCAAACTATTTTGAATTGGTGGACAAGCGATCGACAGCATCAGTATATTCATGCAGGAGCGGTAGGTATGCCCGATGGTGGAATTTTGCTAGTAGGAAAAGGCGGATCGGGAAAATCGTCTACGGCACTGGCTTGCATCGATAGTCCTCTGATGTATGCCAGTGATGATTATTGCCTAGTTTCCACCGATCCTAAACCCTATGTTTACAGCCTGTACAACACCGCAAAACTTAAGGGTCAAGCAGATTTGGAGCGATTTCCGAGATTAGCGCCGATGGTCAATAATGTAGAGCGGTTAGAGCTAGAAAAAGCCATGCTGTTTCTGCATCAGCATCATCCTGAAAAAATTACACGCGGATTTCCGATTAAAGCTGTGTTGATCCCTCAAGTTACGGGGAAATTAGACACCAAATTACGTCCAGCAACCGCAGGCACAGCATTAAAGGCACTAGCGCCCAGCACAATTTTTCAACTGGCGGGCAGTGGGCAAACAGCATTTGGGATTATGTCTAGTTTAATCAAGCAGGTTCCCTGTTATGCTTTGGAACTTGGGACAGATATGGTGCAAATTCCCATAGTAATCGAGCATTTACTCTCGCAACTTTAAACTTTTCCAGGAGGCAATAGTATGGGATATCTACGCCGAAAAATCATCAATGGACTGACTAGATTAGTGGCTGTACTTCTACCAGCCCAACAGCAATATTATCGCTGGCTCATTCGCCTGAATCCGAGATCGGCTGATTCTCACTATCACCTAGGGAAATTGTTGGCAGAGCAAAAAAACTGGCAAGGTGCGATCGATTGTTATCAGCAGGCGATCAATCGAAACCATCCAGCACTCCTCCATCCATTCGTCAGGCTTTGAGCGATTTTTTTCAACCTCATAACCAAGCTCTAGAACAATTGTTAGGGCAGCAATTCAACTGGAATTAGAAATTTACTCAAATCTTTTTTATCTATTTAGGATTTGAAATTAATGCAAACTCATAGAATAGTTATATCCCACATTCAGATCGCCTCACATCTTTCATTTCTGACAGGTGCTAGAAATTATATTTTTGCGAAACCCACGAGGCGATTAACTTGGATAGATACATCAGGAAAAGCTAGGGGGACAATAATACCTGTAGTTAATGTCAGTTCTGTTGTGTATTGTCCATTTTTTAAATCTCGAAATACTTGCAAGTGAGAATTTTTGAGATTGACAACCCAATATTCAGCAATGCTTGCTTCTGCATAGATGTCTTTTTTAGCACCTAAGTCTTTGCTCAAGGTGGACTTAGAAAATTCGATAATCAAGAAAATATCTTCAGGGTAAGGGTGATGTTCTAAGTAGACCTCGCCTAAAGGTTTGACAATAGCAACATCGGGGATGGGTTCTGAGTCGTTGGGTAGGGTGATGGGTTTGGCATCGCGGATTTTTGCCCGTTCACCTAGCAGTGTGCGGAGATAATCAGCTGCTTCGGTATTAGACCTCTTGCAAAAGTCGCTCAGGCAAATTTGGATTGGAGGAGATGAAGCTCGTAATTGTAAAGAGCAGCAATCAGATTAAACCTCAAACCAA
>NZ_JBALFC010000051.1:0-57190 GCF_036917755.1 Nostoc sp. | reverse complement strand
CTCTTGAGAAAGATGGTTTTTTGCTGGCATGGGTAGCTGATAATAGCTTAGGTTATTAACCTCATATTATACAATTAAGCTGCGTAACAGCTTAGTAGAGCGGCTTTCAAAATTTTTCGTTTTGCTTTACTGGGTACAAATTGCAAAGGGTCTTGCGATCGCCACTCCAGAAGTAACCATAACAAGTTTTTTGTTAGTTGGGGGACACACCCTTATTTAAATTGCCCGTCTTATAATCAGTAATGGCTTTGCCAAAACCTACCCTTTAGATTCTATATGTAGGAGTATAGCGATCGCCTCTTTGACGGCTAAGAATCTAATGAGAGAGTGCGATCGCGTAGTATACCGTAGGTATCGCTTATTGTTAATTACGACGGAAATTTCTCTTACGTTGCTTGTGCCTTGCAACTTCTTTGCGCTTGTGTTTTTCCAAAGGCGTTTCAAAGTGACGATGCTTTCTCATGTCTGGAAAAATACCTGCTTTGGAAACTTCCCTTTTAAACCGACGTAAGGCTGACTCAATTCCTTCATTTTCGCCCACAAATACTTGGGTCATTTTCATCTCCTACTTAATTGGTACTGGGCAATTTTAGGCCATCCAGTATACCGGAGTGCAAAAAGGGCAGATAATGATTCTGCCCTTAAGACGTTAAAACTGAATTTTTTATCTTAAAGCTTAGTAGCGGCCGCGGGAGTATCCACCACCACCACCACCACTGTTGCCGCGACGGTCCCCACCAAAGGAACCACCTCTATCTTCCTTCGGTTTAGCCTTATTGACTTTGAGATCGCGTCCCATCCACTCAGCACCATCAAGAGCTTCAATGGCAGCTGTTTCTTCGGCTTCTGTTCCCATCTCTACAAAAGCAAAGCCGCGTGGACGTCCGGTTTCACGGTCGGTAGGCAACTGAACACGTTTTACAGAACCATGTTCGGCAAAAACAGAAGTGAGGTCTTCTTGTGTGACCTCGTAGGATAGATTACCTACATAAATTGACATGCATTATCTCCAAAATCATAGGTGTGTAGAGATTTAGATTTCGGAGACAAGCTTGTTAAGACCAAAAGGAAAAAGCCTGTCAATACTAAAAACAAACACTGTAACCGAATTTTATTCTCACCTAATTACCTTAGCACATCATTCAGTTCTTACCCACCGTAAAAAAGCAAGTACTAACAGTCAGAGTGCTACGCGCCAGATTGGGTATTGGGCATTGGGCATTGGGCATTGGACATTGGGCATTGGGCATTGGGCATTGGGTATTGGGCATTGGGCATTGGGCATTGGGCATTGGGCATTGGGCATTGGGCATTGGGCATTGGGCATTGGGCATTGGGTATTCTCCCCCTGCTCCTCAATCTTCTAGGTCAGCTAGGTCAGCGATTCATGGGCGAACTCGTCATTGATTAGCATAAATTCCCCAAATAATTGCAAAATAAATGCAGTTCGTCATTGTTATTACCTGGAAATGCCGACTACACTTGCTGACGCCCAAAATTTACTTTCTGACCTGATTGCCCGCTACTCAGAGCGTGTAGATTATTTGATGATTCGCCTTGAAGAGGCAGAAGGGACTGATATCTTGTTGCGTGGCGACAAGGTAGAAACCCTCAGTGAAGGCATCTCCATTGGTGGACACATTCGCGCTTGTTATAAAGGTGGATGGGGGTTGAGCTGTTTTAACCAACTGGCGACAATCAAAGATCGGATAGAAGAAGCGATCGCTGCGGCGCGGATGGTTGGTGATGAAGAAACTTTACTTGCACCCATTGACCCGGTGCAAGCAGTATGCATTCTACCCCTAAAAGGCAGCGATCCCCGAAAAATCCCCCTCTCGAAGAAAAAACAATTGTGCGATCGCTATGCCCAATTGCTCAAAAGCGTTGATCACCGGATTACTACTACCTCGGTGCGTTACGGTGACAGCGCCCAAAAAGTGATCATCGCTACCTCAGAAGGCACTTTGATCGAGCAATCTTGGGTGGATATGGAAATGCGCTTTGCCGCCACCGCCAGAAATGGCGAAACCGTACAAACTGGACGGGAAACTACTGGCTCTCGCAAAGGTTACGAAGATTTAACAGATTTGGATGAACAGGTTAAAGGTGCCGCCCAAAGAGCGATCGCGGCTTTATCTCTGCCATCGGTCAAAGGCAATACTTACACCGTAGTCATTGACCCAATTCTCACGGGTTTGTTTGTTCACGAAGCCTTCGGACATCTTTCTGAGGCCGATATGGCTTACGAAAACCCCGATCTGCTGGAAGTCATGACCATTGGCCGGCGGTTTGGCCCAGAAGAACTGCAAATTTTTGATGGTGCCGCCCCAGAGGGACATCGCGGTAGCTATTTTTACGATGATGAAGGTACGCCTGCGACTACTACTCAACTAATTAAAGATGGGGTTTTAGTTGGACGTTTACATTCTCGTGAAACTGCTGGCAAATTGGAAGAAGCGCCTACGGGTAACGCACGCTGTCTCAACTATCACTTTACTCCGATTGTGCGGATGACAAATACCTGGATTGAACGGGGTAAAACACCAGTCGAAGACTTATTTACTGATATCAAAGAAGGAGTTTATGCCCGTAATTGGTTGGGTGGGATGACGAATGGGGAAATGTTCACCTTTAGTGCTGGGGAAGCATGGATGATTAGGAACGGCAAAATTGCTGAACCTGTACGGGATGTAACGCTTTCGGGAAATGTATTCCAAACTTTAGCGGATATTGAGGCACTTGGTGATGATTTTTATTGGGATGAATCTGGCGGTTGTGGTAAGGGAGGGCAAAACGGCTTGTCAGTGGGTTGTGGTGGTCCTAGTCTCCGAATTCGAGATGTAGTGGTTGGTGGGGAAATCTAAACTACCCGCCGCGATACCCAGTATTTTGGGTATCGCAGTGGACTTACAGCAATTAGTAAAAAATTGAACCGCTTCGCCGAGTCATTAGTCCAATGACCAATGACCAATGACCAATGACCAATGACCAATGACCAATGACCAATGACCAATGACTAATGACTAATGAATCAATTTGCTAGCCAAAAAGCGACGTTACGCACATAGGTTTTGATATCTTCTAAGGCGCGTGGCTCTTTTTTCATGCCATCTCCGGGTGCTTCATCTACAAAAGTCGGACAGCCTTTGTTAATATCCCAGTTGTAATCGACTAAATGATGGAAGCTAGAATTAGCTACTGCTCGTCCTAGTATATTCCCCTGTTGATCTTGATAATGCTCGATCGCTACAACCAAATTGAAGTTGCGACCTGTAACTAAACTTTTGCCCAGAGCAATTACCCGCGTGTTTGCATTGCCCGGAGGCACGCCAATACCGCCTTCGTGGGGATGTGCTGGGAAAAATTCGATAGTTCCCGAAGGTGAATTGGGATTTTTTAAAAGTTCGTGAATGGGCTCAACAATGGTAATTTTTTGATAATCGCCGTTAGCTCCAGAATGATAGTTAGGCCAGGAAATATAAGTTGTGTATGAGTCATCTCGGCTCCAGCGAGATTCATCGGGATCGGGATTTTTGGTGTTGAAATAGTGGACATCACCAATGTCAACTAAACCACACATCGAACAGCCCATATCCTGATGATCGCGTGTTGTCAAAATTCCGCCGCCACGTTGCCGAAAAGCATTAATTCCAGCAATGTCTTTTTCGGTTAAACCCTTATCTACCTCTAAGCCAAATAGCCAAAGTTGATCAAAATCTGATTTGTCGAGACTACTTAAAACTGAGTCGCCACCGACTGCATCTGATTCGTAATCGCGTCCCGTAACTTCAAATAAGGAGTTTCCGGCTTCGTCTTGAATCGATGCTAAGTAATCTTGTAACATCGAGAAACGAAAAATGCTCCAGTCATTTTCAGTCGTAGGAATCGTAGTCTGCAAAAGAATACGAATTGGTTTTGCCATAACCTCTGCCAGACGAACACCACAATTGAGTATAGCGATCGCTTTGCACTAATGCTGAAGTTTTTAAATTCCTCAACATCCCTCGCAAGTATGAAAATAACTCACGACTCTAGGTAGTAGCGCCAGTAGTTAAGGATAGTTAATCTAGACAAAAGTGATTCGATATTCACTCTAGTTTGATTCAGTACACCAATCCTCCGTGGCGCGGGCTGGGGATTTAGTGCCTGTCTGGATAGCCTCAATAAAACGTTCCTTAGCACAGCGACAGATATGAAAGCAGATCAACTCCTGAAAAACTATGCCGCAGGTGTCAGAGACTTTACTGGTGTTAACTTGAGCGAGGCAAACTTAAGGGAAGCCAATCTCAGTGGCGCAATTTTAGATAGAGCAATTTTAGATGGAGCTAATCTGAGTCACGCTAATTTAGCCCACGTCAGTTTGATTGAGGCAGACTTAAATGGAGCAGATTTGAGCAATGCTGATCTCAGTGGTAGCAACTTAACCGGAGCTATTTTGGATGGAGCCATCTTGGATGGAGCAGCAATGGAAGGAGCTAATTTGAATCACGCTGATTTGACAGTTGCTAAACTAATTGACACTAACTTGAGTGACGCGGATTTGCACGAAGCCAGCTTGATAGCGGCGAATCTAGATGGAGCCGATTTGACTGGTGCAGACTTAACTGTAGCCGACTTATCCCAAGCAAATCTCACTCAAGCAGATTTGAACCAGACAAATTTGAGTGGAGCAAATTTGGATGGAGCCAATATAGAAGGAACAATTCTAGATGAGAATGTTTGACATTGAACCACATCTGTCGTATTGACATGGCAATGCTTATGCGTGTCAACTTAAGTAGATGGACAAAAATATTTACAGTCATTGCGAGCGAAGCAAAGCAATCCCAGCCCTTGTGATTGCTTCATTCCGCTTCGCTCCATTCGCAATGACATTGTGTAATTAATTCTGTCCGACTACTTAACATCAAAGTTAGCCTAGAAGAAGGAAGGAGCATTTAAAGATTGTCTCGTTCCCAGTCTCCGACTGGGAATGCATTCCGGGAGGCTCCGCCTCAAGACTTGCGGCAGAGCCGCAATGAGGTACATTTCCAGCCAGAGGCTGGAAACGGGGTTTTAAAAAAAGTTTGCTCGAAGTAGTGTTACCTATGATTGTCATAATTAAAACAATTGACTCTCAATTATCAATGGTGAACTCTAGCCTCGTTGTCACACTCTATGTCAACCCTATGACAGGGAATGATACCAATACTGGTTCACAGTTGAGTCCGTTTAAAAGCCTCAGCCGTGCCTTAAAACTAACCAAAATCACCAGGATAATTCATCTGGAATCGGGGACTTACAGCGTCGCTAGTGGTGAGGTGTTCCCACTGATCATCCCTGAAGGGACGACAGTGGTGGGTAACGAAGCAAAAAAAGGTGCAGGGATTGTAATTTCCGGGAGTGGCGAGTATCAAAGTCCCAGCTTTGGTTTACAAAATATCACGCTGCTCTTGCTAGATAATGCCAGTCTTTTAGGTGTAACTATCACTAATCCTTCAGCTAAAGGTACTGGTATCTGGATTGAATCGGCTGCACCTACTTTAGCTAATAATACTTTCAGTGACTGTGGCCGAGAAGGTGTGTTTACCACTGGTACTGCCAAACCCGCAATTTTAGATAACATATTTGTGCAAAATACTGCTAGTGGGTTAGTGATGGCACGCCATAGCCAGGGAAAAGTACTACGGAATGTATTTCAAAGAAACCCGTTAGGCATAGCAATTAGTGATTTTGCCGCTCCAGCGATCGCCAATAACAAATTATCAGAAAATCGCACAGCGATCGCACTTTCTCGCAATGCCCAACCTGTGCTACGTCAAAATCTGATTGCCAAAAATACCCAAGGTGGTCTATTAGTCAATGGCAATGCAGTACCCGATTTAGGTAATATCCAATATTCCGGTAATAATATTTTTCGTGATCATAGTGAATTTGATTTACAGAATGCTACTACACAAAAGCTGGTTTCTGTAGGTAATCAATTAAATCCGGCTCTAGTCAAAGGCTTGGTCGAATTGATCCCAACTAATCGAGTAGCGGTTAGCACCAGTTCCTCTAACGCCCCGACAGCATCCCGATCTCAAAAACTCCCCGCGCCTCTTCAACTAGATGGACATTGGGCGGAACCATTTATTCAGGCATTAGTGAGCATGGATTTAACTCAGGGTTTTGCCGATGGTAGCTACCAGCCAGATAAACCCATGACTCGCGCCCAGTACGCGGCTTTGGTGGCGATCGCTTTTAATCCATTTCCCAAAGTTCCAGCAGCTGATTTTACGGACGTACCCAAGGATTTTTGGGCTTATAGCGCGATCCAAATCGCGGCTAGCGGTGGCTTTGTTGCCGGATTTAGCGATCGCACTTTCCGCCCCGATCAAAATGTCCAGCGACTACAGGTGATTGTCTCCCTAGTAAACGGACTGGGACTACCAGCTGTTGATAGTGATATTTTAGAAGTATATAGCGATCGTCATCGGATTCCCGACTATGCCCGGATCGCTGTTGCCACTGCTACACAAGGAGGAATAGTTGTCAACTATCCCGATCCGAAAGTGCTTGCACCTTTACATTTAGCAACACGAGCCGAAGTTGCAGCGATGGTTTATCAGGCATTAGTCGCTATTGGGCGAACACCTACGATTAAATCAGTCTATGTAGGGTTGCATTCTAGAAGTTGAGAAGTAAAATAGGGAACACTGCCTATCGGCTTGGTAACTCTTGGGAAAAAAAACCATGTAGTTAAAAGCACGCTAGGCTAATATGCGATGGGTGACAAATCTTAGACCTATTGCCTAGAGCTAATAGCCCCATGTTAACAACACTTCCAGACACCTCTGCCAACTTAGCGATCGCCTTATTAATTAACTATAGTTTCGATCTCAGTGGGTATAGTGCCAATGAGCTAGTTGAGCGTTGGCAAACGCAATATCCCCTGAATTGGCTACACCTGGCAGTGATTGAGGCACTATATCAAGGTCGTTATAAAGCGGTTTCCGTGCAACAAATCTTAGTATTTTGGCAGCGCCGGGATCAGGCTACATATCATTTCAACATGGAATTTGAACGGATGATTTGTAGTAAATTTCCCCAAAGGTTAACCTCATTCGCTGCACCAGCCCTACCGCCAGGACAGAAAAACCCGACTGTAGAGAAAGTGACGAGTCCTCAATTACCACCAGCTAAGATTGGCAATGGCTATCAACAGAGCAATACTGCAACTCTACAACTGAAAAGTTCCGAATCAAAGACATCTTTGAGTGAAGAAGAGGGAAAGCAGGAAGATAGAGATCATAAAACCGTCTTGAAATCTCCGCCTTCTGGAAAATTTACCTCTTCGGCAACCCTTCAGTTATCTGCTGTCAGCCAAAGGCAAACTTCACAAGAAAGTCCACCGTCCTCTGCATCACCATTACATCATAAACGGGCAAAGCTGCTTCCACCTGCTGCTATTCATGCCCCAATCGGGCAATTTACTCCAGAAAAAAGCGATCGCTCTGAGTCTTTTACATCTAAACTCAAGGCGATGTCTGGTGAACAGAATCGAATTGGGGGGAGTGGGGAGTGGGGAGTGGGGAGTGGGGAGTAGGGAGGGAAACATCCCCATTTTTCCAAAATTCACGGTACTGATGCAAAAACCCTTTACAACTCTCTTACCTTCTCTGCGAGACGCTGCGCGAACGCGCCCTTTGCGTTCTTTGCGGTTCGTTTCCTCATTCTCTTACTCCAGGATGATGATAGTAAATTTAAAAATTTAGGATGCTCCCGTGGCGAATGGGGGAAGTAATTAATGTTTTTAGGTTTTTACTCTGCGACTAACTCCTTAAAGCGCTGATCATCGGCAATCTCATCAAAATCTAGGTCAGATGCTGCGTCTTCTTTATACCTGGGATTAAGTTCAATTGCTTGTTGTAGAGTTAGCAGAGATAATTCAACTTGTCTTTGCAGTGCGTAACAGGCTGCTTTGTTGTAATAGGCACTGGCATAATCTGACTTAATTTCTAACGCTTTGTTAAAACTAGCGATCGCTTCATCATCGCGTCCCAATCTTACCAAAGTATAACCGCGTTTATCCCAGATTTTGGGAGAATTGGGTTGAAATTCCCGCGCTTTTTCCAAGGATACCATTGCCTCTTCGTATTGTTCCAAGGCTACTAGGGAAAGGCCGCAATTCAACCAAGCAACTGCATCATCAGGCTTGATTTGTGTAGCTTTGTCAAATGAGGCAAAGGCTTGCTGATGCTGTTGTAAGTTCCCAAAAGCAACGCCGCGATCGCACCAAGCTTGATGATAATCTGGTTGAATCGCGATCGCTCTGTCATAGGATGCGATCGCATCTTTGTAGCGTTTCAACCTTCCGAGAGTTAGACCTCGTTTTAACCAAGCCACAGGTTGATCAGGTTGAATTTTCACCGCTTGATTGTAAGCTGCGATCGCATCTTCATAACGCTTTTCAGAAAACAGTCCATCTCCCTGTTTTACATACTCATCAGCAGTGAATTCCGGTTGTTGTGGCTGTTCCTGTATTTCTTCCTCAACTTCAGAATTCACCACCTCTTCAGTTAGTTCTTGAAGGATGAGATCCTTTCTTTCTTGGGCATCCAATTGTAACTCAGAGAGTTGAGAGACAAACTCAGTTTCTAGTCTTTCTAACTTCTCTAAAATTAGAATCTTTTGTTGTTGAGCATTCCATTGTAATTCTGAGAATTGCGAACTAAACTCAGAACCAGATTTTTCTAAATTCTCAATGATTAACTCTTTGCACTTTTTAGCATCAACTTGGAATTCCGATAATTTTTCAGTAAACTCTAACTGCAATGCTGCTAAACTCTCAACAATTTTATTTTTTTGCTCCTGAGCATTTATCTGTAATTCTGATAATTGAGATTTAAATTCTTTATCTAATATTCCTAAATTATCAAATATAATCTCTTTTTGTTCTTGAGCATCCACCTGTAATTCTGATAATTGTTCAGCAAATTCTGACTGCAAATTTGTTAAACTTTCAACAGCTATATCCTTTTGCTTTTGAGCATCAGACTGCCATCCAGAAAGTTGAGATGTGAACTCAGATCTTGATACTTCTAAATCAGCAACGGCTAGTTCTTGCTGTTGTTGCACACCTAACTTTAAATTAGCCAGTTCCTCTGCCATGACAGATGCTAATTTTCCTAGATTCTCCAGTGCGATATCTCTTTGTTGTTGAGCATCAAACTCTAACTTAGATAGCCCGGAAGCAAATTTTGACTCTAAAGTTTCTATATTTTCTTGAGATTTTTTGAGTTCAGTTTCTAATCTATTTAATACCTGTGCTTTAGCTAAATCTAGTTCAGATGTAAAAATAGATATATTTTTTTGTTCATTTTTAATTTTTTGTTGTAAGGCAGTCGTTTCCTGTTCTAATTCATAATTGATTTTTTTAGCTTCTTGAATAACATTTTCAGCCTCTTGCTTAACGGTGGTTAGCTGATTTTGTAATTTTTCCATTCCCTGTAGCTGTTGCATTGCCTTATCAACAATTTCACGAATTACCACCCGTCGCAGCAGCCAAAATAAAGTAATGATTGCGACTGGAAATAGACTTAATATAACTAGCCAGACATTGAGTAAGATAGTTGTACGGCTAAAAGCGCTATTAAAATCAGATTGGACTTGCTGTTGAATTCGCTTTTCGGCTCGTAGTCGCGCTAACTCTTCCCGTTCCTGATTCGATAACATCGGAGTAGGAGTTAGTGCTGGGGAAGGTGATGGTGCAGATTGACCAGTGGCAATTCCAACGGATAAAAGTAAGGGTAAAAAGACAATAGCACTTTTTACAATTAAAGCGAAAACAGCTTGATTTTTACTTTTCATAACAACCATCTCAGTCTGTTGGTCAGTTTTTGAAGCTGTGTGCCTCTCTCCAATCTATAACAAAATTAACTAGTTAAAAACAGTAAAGGGTAGGCAATATGCCTACCCTACAAATAAATTAATTTAGAACACAATCATTATTGAGCGTTTTATTGTTTGCGCTTCAGGACTGAACTAGCCCCAAAAGTACCCAATACCAATAAACCTAATATAGAAGCCGGTTCTGGAACGCTTTGGCTAGAAGCCGTGTATTTGATATCGCCAATACCGATACCGTGGTCATCTGGATTTCTAGTGCCGATATCATCGCCATCGGTAAAGACCAACTCGAAACGGTCAATAGCACTAGCAAACTTCACTAGCACAGTACCGTAATCTCCGTTAGTAGCATCTGAATCAAATCCTATACCATCAATAGTGTAAGCATCGACTTGCTGGATAGTATTTCCTTGAGTTAAAAACGGACTAAAAATGGGGTTAACAACCTGATTTCCCAAAAATCCCTTCAAAATTACCCTATCTTGCCAAGTTTTATTATTGCTGATATCGACATCAAACAGCTTGAAGGTGACATCTGTGAGGGGACTACTAAAATCTTTGAAGCTAGTCGTCATAGTCAGCGAGTTAGCCCCCTTTGTCAGACCAACTGCTGAAGCGTCAATTTGTAGATGGAGACTTTTGTCGTTTGCATCCTGACTACCATTGAGAGTGCTGCTAATGGCGGGAGTCAACCCACTACCACCAAAACTAGCGAACTTAATGTCCGAACCAAGGTCAAATTTCAGGTCAACTGTTCCTGCACCAGCTTGAAAGCTCCGAACTTGACCTGATTGTGGGGGAGTCCATCCACTGGCGAGTTGATCCCAGTCTATCAAGGTTTGAGTGTTCCCTATATTAGATGCCTTCGCTGTTGTTGGCATCAGGACAGTTCCTGTTAAGGCTACAACACATCCTAGTTTAAATAAAAAACCTTTTTTCAACATATCTTTGAATCCGTATGTAATGGTCACTCTGTTAATGCAAGTTCATCGTGTCACATCTCTTAACTAAGTGACTACCCATTTACAATATCTTATTTTTTACAGTAGATATACTTAGACTAGATTTCTAGTGATAGTTAAAAAACTTTTTTGGACTAAAACTGCCTTAGTAAATAGGCTTTTAGGCTTCAGGAATTTCCTTTAAGTTAGATGAAATTGAGACTTTGGTAGTGAAAATTACAAATGAATGTAAAGAATATATCAGCACTGGTTGAGCGCAGATACTTTTTATAGTGGGGTGGGCATCTTGCAATCTTTAAACTAACATCAGATTATGTATGGTAAGCAAATTATTTCTCCTAAAATTTACTTAACAAAGGCGGTAGAAAATGGGTCGCTTAAATCCTTATACACTGCAATTGCAAATTACCCGAATGTTTGAGCAAGGGCAATCATTTTTTGCCACAACCAAAGTACAGGAATGGTTAAAAGAACACAAACACAATCCAGAAGATTATGACATTATTTTCCATAAAAAACCCGCACCTCCTGGTTCAAAAGAAGTGATGGTAGTAGAAATTGAATTACGCCGCAAAGATGGACAACCTGTAGATCCTTGGTTGCAGGAACAAGCAAATCTCCATGCTTGATTTTAGCAACTAGCAATTTTCAATTTAAATTCATATTATCTTAACAGAATTAACCAAAATAGAGCGTTCCCAATTGCGGAACGCTCTTTGTTATCTTTGTATTGCTCATAAATACCTTTTAAAATCATCAAAATAAAAGGAAGCATCTCAGTGAAAGCAAATATACCAGACGAAAAACAAGATTCTTGCTCCCTCTCCTTACCAACGAGAGGGTTGGGGTGAGGTTTTACAAGGCTTTTGGCGAAAGTGAGATGCTCCCAAATAAAATCTAATTAGCACTGTAATTTTGATGTCCTCTTCTATTTCTTCATTGTGAATCGATATATTTTCATATAAGACCAATCAGCCTCATCTTCCAAGTTATATAAATCACTCATTTCTCTTTTAAAAATATCTTTGAGTTTCCAATTAAATTCGCGATTAATTATCACAAAAACTGAATCTGCATTTTTAGTCATTGTACTAACTTTTTCTGCCATATTTTTGCCATTCACTGTTTTAAGAACATATTCTGGTGCATATATAGTCGATGAATCTCCGTAATATTGAAGTAATTTAGGTTGTCCAAAGAACAATACAGATTTTGCAGATTTATCTCGATGTTCTAAAAGGTAGTGAACAGCCGAGCGGTAGTCATCTTTTGCATAGGCTGGATTTGAATAGTATTGAAAATTTGAATAAACATTCATAATTACCAAAGAAACAGTCGCTAACTTAGCAAATTGAGCCACTATATCAAGTTTCTTCTGACGTTGGTAGTTATCTAGAAATGTTGATGGAATCAGAATGATAACTGGTATATATAGATAAAAAGAGTGGCGCGGTAGCCAATTAATTTTTGTCGCCAGAGCAAACAGAAAAGTTAGCAAAAATGATGTTACCAAAAGAGATGTAAATAAGTAATCAGCCCGTTGATATCTTTCTCTCTTGCGCTGTCTCAATAAACTTGTTAATAAAGCGAGGACAATTACAGTAATCACAGTAATAAATATTAGCAATTGCGGCCAGTAAGCAAGTAAAATTTTTATCCTGTTCGCATCACGTAATTGTTCCAGTGGCGGTCCATATGATGTCCCAACTAATGTCCCGTAGATCACAAACATAATGTTTTGAACTATGGGTAATCCAGTACGAGTAACCGTAGTAGCTGTTGGATCAGAGACAGCAGGTGATGACAAGTAGAACCAAATCATTGGAGAAGAAAAAATTGCCACAGGTATCCACCATTTGATCCATTGTTTGAAGTTTCTATAAACAATAATATGAGATAAACTTAGGGCGGAACTAAAAAATATTGTCAAAATGCTGCCAAAAGTTCCTATGGCAGTAAAGATTCCAAAAAGCAATTGTGGAATAATTTTATTACTCTTATCTTCAGTCATTGAATAACTAAAAAAATATATCTGAAGTGAGGCTATAAATATTAATAATGCGTAAGGTCTGGCATCTTGGCTGTAGAACACGCTAAAAGAACTAACTGCTATAATCATGGACGACCATAAGGCATGTGTTTTTCCATAAACACGTAGGCTAGTAAAGAATATGGCAATTACTGAGCCGACTCCCAGCAAAGCTGAAAGCGATCTAATCGCAAATTCACTATCTCCGAAAGCCGAACGCCAATAGAACAAGACTAAATAATAAAGCGGTTGGTATTTGTCACCAGCTTCTCGATTTACAATTTGGAAGATATTTTCTTGAAAGGTTGTACCATCAGATAAAGCTAGACTCCAACCTTCATCAAACCAAAGACTTTGATTTTGCAACAAACAGAAACGCAAAAAGATGCTAATTATGATAATAATAATAAGAAAAACAACAAAATAGTATTTTGACTGTTTCATCTAAATCCCCAAAGCACTGGGATACAAGATATGCAACTTTCTAAGCATCAAAATGCCACCCTATAGTTGAGTGAGAGATTATAATTATTTTCTCTATGCTGGTGTGAAACGAATTTTATCTATGGAAAACTTTATCACACAAACGAGTATTTTCTTGTGTAGATGATCGAGTCATTACAGTAAACTTTTAAAATCTCTAGTAGATGAGTAGGTAGATTGGCATGAGTGAAACTACAGAAACGATTTTCAGCAAAATCATTAGTCGGGAAATTCCCGCTGATATTGTTTATGAGGATAATTTAGTCTTGGCATTCAAAGACATCCACCCCCAAGCGCCCGTTCATATCCTCATCATTCCCAAAAAAACCATTCCCACACTAGCTGATGCTGAATCTGACGATCATGCTCTGTTGGGGCATCTTTTGTTAACTGCCAAACGTCTTGCAGAAGAAGCTGGACTGAAAAACGGTTATCGAGTTGTCATCAACACTGGTGATGACGGCGGTCAAACAGTCCATCACTTACATGTGCATATTTTGGGAGGACGGCAGTTGAACTGGCCTCCTGGTTGATAAAACCCGATGAATTGTGTCTCTAGACGCAATTCATCACTAAAAAAAATCACTATAACTCTAATAAATTAGGGTTTCTGGAGTCATTTCCACAATTTCGCCCGCTAGCAAATCCACAGTGCGATCGCGCAGAATCCCCGCTTGAATCATGCAATGATAGTCATCTACAGACCATTTGGCTAGCGTTTTCATGCTCACATCATCTCTGTAAGTCTGACTTAATTTTACAGTCTCTCAAAGAGGCGATGCCTGCGGCGGGCTGCGCCTACACTCCTCACAGTTCACCTCGCCAACCCGATAGGCTCAAAACTACTGCACTGATAGCCTAGCTGTATAACGACTGAACTCACCGACAATCAAGCCAACCGAATTTTTAGGTTAATAATACTGTAATATCGACTAATATTCTATATATGGAATATTAGTTCAGGGTGTGAGGAGCCTGTGGTGAGTGAGGAATGGCAGATTATTCACTACCAAAAGGTAGACGAGACTAAACCAGTTGAGGAGTTCTTCAATGATCCTTCGCTCACCCAGGGCGAATCGAAGCAGTTGAAACTGCGCCTCTACTATCTAAAAAACAAAGGATTAGCCTTACAGCGCGAGCGCTCGGACATCTTAGACAAAATAAAGACAGAAGATAATCTTTATGAATTACGTTTGGATAACACTCCCAACAATATCCGTATCTGTGATGGGGTTGCGTTTTTTCAACAGTTTCTTGCCCGGATTGAAAAAGAATTACAGGCAGATTTTGTGATTATAGACTCCCGCACAGGCATTACCGAAATAGCAGGTATTTGTACACAGCAGCTACCTGATGAAGTTGTCATGCTGTCTCCTTTGAGTTCAGAAAGTATCAAAGTAAGCAAGCATATTAAGCGGTTGATTGAGCAAAGTGCAGTAGCCAAAGCACTTGCAAAGTCAATCGATGTTAAAGTTGTTGTATCACGCGTACCAAAACCTAAAGATTTAGACAGCTTTAAGCAAAGATGTTGCCAAATTTTTGAAACAGATGAAACTAAACTGTTCTTTTTGTTTTCCTGTGAGAATCTAGAACAAGAAGAGTTCTTGGCAATTGCTGATCCTGACAGTAATAAGGAGCTAGTAAGCAATTATGTGCGATTATTTTATGGATTGAATTTAGAACTTTCTAGTGAAAATATTCGGGCTGAGATTGAGCAAATAGGTAGTCGCTTGCTCTTTTCATCTTCACTCGAAAAGTCAGAAGAGGATATTTTAGAGCTAGTTGCACTCTATCCGCATCCAGATATATATCGTACTGCTATGCGGTTTTTTCGGTTAAGGGAGAATACAGAAAAATTAAGGTCTTTTGGTTGGGAACTTCTTGAGCTATTACC
This sequence comes from Nostoc sp., assembly GCF_036917755.1. Classification (GTDB taxonomy): domain Bacteria; phylum Cyanobacteriota; class Cyanobacteriia; order Cyanobacteriales; family Nostocaceae; genus Nostoc. Next base: position 41,952 of record NZ_JBALFC010000051.1, on the reverse strand, counting down.
AACTGACCAAGAAGCACAACAAATTCTTGCAGAAAGCTATTTATCTGAGCGGAAGCTTGATAAACAAGATAAGAAAAAAGCTGTGCGTGTCATAGATCCCTTATGCCAGAGGGAAGAGCTTAACCCAGAACAAGCTGTACGCTATGCAGATATATTGGAAGATATAGAAGAATATTCTAAAAGTTTTGATGTTATTTTTCCTTTATGTGATGATCAAGAACTTAATGACGATATCCAAATCCAAGCAAAATTGATTGCAGCTAGAACAGCTTTGAAGCTAGGTCACACTGAGATTGCAGCGAGATTAATTCTAGATATTCCTCCGAAGCAGCTAGGAGGTTCGCTCATCTTTTTAGCAATAGAAACTTTGAAAGATAATGGAGATTTGGAAGGTGCGTTTGAGTCAGCTAAACAGTTTATACGGCGAGACTACAATCCTACCGTTATAGAGCAAGCAGCTAGTTTGGCTCACCATTTAAATCGTGTAAAAGAACTAGAAGATGCAATACGTTCACTTGCAAAACTCCGTATATCAAAGGACGAGAGTTTTTACCAAAACTTAAAGGACTGCGGATTGTCTGAACTAGCACGTGAATTGCAAAAGTCGTCCTATAAGTATTCATCAGGTCATAATATTAAATAACCAATCCAAAATCCTGTAAAAATGTCATCATAGTTAAGGTAAAAACATTCTGGAGACAAGACAACGGTTTACGCACGCCCTTTAGCACGGTTAATTGAGCAATTGCAACGCTTGCCGGGAGTTGGCCCTAAATCTGCCCAGCGACTGGCTTTGCATATTTTGAAGCGCCCAGAAGCAGAGGTTGAAGCTTTGGCACAAGCTTTAATTGAGGCAAAAAAACAGATAGGCTTGTGTTCTGTTTGCTTTCACTTATCTGCTGAACCAGTTTGTGAAATCTGCCGCAATTCCAACCGTGACAACAACATTATCTGTGTCGTAGCAGATCCCCGCGATGTGATTGCGCTGGAAAAAACCCGCGAGTATAAAGGCAAATATCACGTTTTGGGTGGGGTGATTTCTCCAATTGATGGAATTGGTCCAGAACAGTTGACTATACTGGCTTTACAGCGCCGCGTGAATCAGCAAAAACCTCAAGAAGTAATTCTCGCAATTAGTCCGAGTGTAGAAGGTGAGACAACAACACTGTATATCGGTCAGCTACTGAAGCCATTTACCAAGGTGACGCGGATTGCCTTTGGTCTGCCTGTAGGTGGTGATTTGGAGTACGCCGACGAAGTGACCCTGGCAAGGGCATTGGAAGGACGCCGGGAGTTAGATTAGGCTTAATTAAACTTCCTTATTTAAAGCTAGCTTTCGCTCCTGCTCATCGGCTGACTAATTCTGTTAAAATCACGTTTGCCAGCACGTAAATTTTGAGTCAGTGCCATGCGTGCAAAGGGATTTGGGCAATATCATAACCCAAAAATCAACAAACTAGTCTTAAAGGAGTCAGCTATTGCTAGCAACGCCGTCCAGAAGCCTTAATTAAAAGCATTTGCCTCTGGTGTCGCTTGAATAAGGAAAATGATAGAGTTAAGAGCGATCGCTACGCGAAAAATGTAAATAAGATATGGCTGACCAAAAAGATAAAGCTCAAGAAAAAAACCGTCTTGAACAGCTTCAAGAAGAACAAGGCAACACCGATTCTAAACACTCAGGGGGTGCTGGCGCTTCTGGCGGCAACTCCGGTGCAGGTAAATCTGGCCCATCAAAAATTTCTGCCACTGGTACACCTGATGATATCGAAAAAGTTGATCAGGAGCAAAGCTGACTCCGACGACGAGTCAAGGTTTAACTGCGACGGCTCTCATTAGTAACTAAACTCAACAATGGTGGATTGAATACCTGATTATTTAGTCCACCATAGCGATCGCACAAAGACCATGATACTGATGTTATTTACAGTGCTGATGCTAGGTAGTTGTGGTCCCAAACCTGAAAAATCTACTAGTACTACGCCTCAAACACCAACTGCTGTTACTCCACCAGCTAGTCCCAATACAGTTAAGTTAAGCATTTATTCCTTCTCTCTGTGTTCTCTGCGCCTCTGCGGTACCCTGCGGGAAGCCGCTCCGCGTCTACGTTAAAAAAAATTGACTTTCACAAAGAGTTTTAGCTTTAACCCAAGCGTATTGCAGCTAGTCCTACCTCTGGAAATACAACTTCTAGCTCTAAGAAGCCAGAATCGGCGAGGAATAAAATAGCAGTTTTAGCAGCAGCACAAAAAATTAATTTGGCTTACCCGTAATTGTGAATGCTGCCCAATAGTAAGGATGATTATAAAGATTTTTATCTGATGCCATTTTACTATTTCTATATAGTTGTGTCGCTAAATAAGTTTGAATTCGTAATTCCTCTGGATGCAGATTATTCAAGATATCTTCATACCATTTTGTGAGTTCTCCAGCAGTTAGCTCTTTCAGCCATCGTGTTGCTTCGGCTAAGGCAGTAACTGCTGATTTATTGGGCTGCAATCGTCGGTAAAACTCGATCATTACCAAGGCACTAGCCGAAGATTCGACACTCCACAGAGTACTCACTACATGAGGAACACCCTGACTCACAAAACCAGTTACTAAACTCACATATTCGCTGCTGATAGTTTGGTTGCTAGTACTTAAATTTTCACAGGCAGAGAGAGTAATAAGGTTGTAACTTGCTAGATTTTGTTGGCAGATTTCATCTAGTGTAAGTTTGTCTTCGCCTGCTAATGCTAATTCTGACTTTTTAGGTTCTGCTAAATTATTAGTGACACGACCCGTAAAATGAAAGATGTTGTAATTACCAAATAAGGCGTTTTCGACAATATTTTTTGTAGCTTCTGACCCCTGAATTCGTTGAATATTATTGAACATCTGGCTAACAACTTCAGACTCAAGTTTGGCAAATTTGAGTGTGTGATAAGCTGCACTCTCAGGATGTTCAACACTGAGCAATAACTGATTTTGCCACTGCCAAATATCTTCAGTTTTTATTGATAAACCTATTTGGGCACTAGGCAGATAGGTGACGCTGAAATTTGATTCTACATTCGGCAACTCTTCCGGCGATGGTAAAGAGAGATGGAAAAGTGTATGAATGGGCAATCTGTACAAGTCACGATGAGGAATTAAAACCAGTTGGGTGATGCCTTCGAGTTCCTGGGCAATTGTGGAAATATTCAGGATTTCATACAGTTGCAACAGCTTCTGTTCCATATCAACTCGCCAAGAATGCTGGCTTTTACTTTCTTTGTCTTGGGCTGTGCTGCGATATTCTTGGTATTGTTGATGCCAATCTTCTAGCCAACTTTCAAATTCAATTAGGCGTTGCACTGCTTCGGGTAGAGGCAATTCATTTAGAAGGATAGCGTCTTCTCCTAAAGGTATTGCCCCAGGATCTTGCATGGGTGTAAAGAGGAGGATTGGTGATGGCGCTTGGTCTTTGAGAATGAAAGTATGTAGGGCAACCGGACTAATGTGCCAGTAAATAATTGCTGTTGTGGAATTAAATAGTTGTTGAATTGCGCCATAATCAGGTGAGTAAATATGATTATTCCAGCCAGAAAGCAGCCAGTTTAAACAGGCATTTTTACCTTGTTCAGCAATTTGCCAAGCTTCAACTAAATCACCGGATTCTACGGCTAAATCAACTGCTAATTGCTCAAATCCAGCAAATTTTAGAGCTAGCTGTTTTTTACTTTCGTCTGAGCGAGTTTCTTCACTCAGTAATTGTCGCAATAAATCTGTACCGCGTTGCTGTAATTCTTGAACTTGTGTTGTTTGTCCCAAACCCATCAGCACTTTGCTTAGAGATTGCAAAACCTCTAGGTGCAACTGGGGAAAATATTCTAGTGTGAGGGTTAACAGCGCCTGATGGTACTCAGATGCGGCTTTGCGCCAATAATCGCGGGTATTGGGATGTTTTTTGCCTCGGTCGTAGTAAGTATTAGCGATCGCAACATGCAATCTACCCCAACCTTCTGGGTGGGTATCTGTCCGCAGATGCTTTAACCCTTCTTCGTAGCTGGCTAATTTTCCTTCGTAGCCACCCTGTTGTAAGGCGGGATTTGTCGCTGTTATCCGACTCGACAAATTCAGCAATGCGTCATTATTCACTAAATGACCGATCGCAGTTCCCCGACCAATCCAAGCTTCCCAATAATCTTGTTTAATTTGCAAAGCGCTGTCATAACAGGCGATCGCTTCGGCATATTGTTCTAAATAAAACAGTGCTACTGCCTGATTATACCAAGCTAAGTGGAAGTCGGGTTTGATGGCGATCGTTTGCCGATAGGAGGCGATCGCTTCAGTGCGACGTCCTAAGTTGTCTAACGCTATACCCCGGTTATACCAAGCTAAGTAGAAGTCGGCTTGAACTGAAAGGGCTTTATCCCAAGAGGCGATCGCTTCTGACCACCTTCCTAAATTAAACAGCACTACACCCCGGTCTATCCAGACTTCGTGATACTCTGGGTGAATTTCTAGCGCTTTGTCGTAAGATATAATCGCTTCGGCAAATTGTTCGCCTACAGCTAGGGCTATGCCTCGGTAATACCAGTTTTCCTGGTCTTCTGGTTCCAGATGCAGGGCTTGGTCATAACTAGAAATTGCTTCGGGTAGCCAACCTAATTTTAGCAGCGCCAAACCCCGGCTAGACCAAGCTTCTTGGTAATCTGGTTTAATTTCTATAGCTTTGTCAAAAGAAGTGATCGCTTCTTCAAAGTATCCTAATTCTCCGAGAGTTCGACCTCTGTTATACCAAGCTTTGTAGAAGTCGGGTTTCAGTTCTGTGGCTGTTAGGTAAGATGCGATCGCTTCATCAAAACGTTCTAAATGAAACAGCGTCAAGCCTCGGTTAAACCAATATTCGGGGAATTTGGGTTGAAGTTCAATAGCTTGGTCATAAGAGGCGATCGCGCCTAACAAATCACCTGTTTTAGCTTGGCTTAGACCTTCGTAAAACCACGCTTGAGCCTGAGTAACAGGATTATCGCTATGTCGCTCAATAATACCAGGGGAATTACTGCCTTGAACTGCCAAATTAGAAGCAAGTTGCTGGACTAAATTGGTACTTTGATCCAACCTTACCCATAACTCATCTAGGGTATAAGCCACATTTGGATCTAAATTCGTCAAAGTGCTATCCCAGATTTCCTCTGAGTCAGACGTTATTAATTCAGTTTTTTGTCTAGTAGAAAGTAGATTTGTTGGTGTTTTAGTTGGAGTAACTTCCTCTTCATCGCCGAACCTCAGTTGGGCTAATGAGGTGATTGAATCTTTTGCGGGGGGGAGAGGGAGATTTTCTCTTATTGTGGTTTGGGTGTCTTCTCGTTCATATTCCAATACCGGTTCCTCTAAGTTCTCGGTAAATCCTTCCTCAGAAGAAACATTTTGGGGTGCTGAGGTTATTGGTTCAACATCTTCCACATCATATTCCCATAACTGTTCACCTAAGCTACGGATTAGCTCTTGCCCAGGGGAAGTTGGGAGAATTTCTTCATCGGTTGTAGTTTCTACAACATCTGGCTCATTATACTCCCATAACTGTTCGCCTAAGTTGCGGATCAGTTCTTGCCCAGGAGTAGTTTCTATTACATCTGGCTGATTATATTCCCATAATTGTTCGCCTAAGTCGCGGATCAGTTCTTGCCCAGGAGTGATTTCTACGCCATCTTGCGCCTGATTGTCCTCATACTCTATGGGTGTGCGTGAGTTTTCTATGGGTGAATTTTGCATCAGCCGGATGCCAATGTTGTATGCAACATCTCCGATTCTGCCAACACCAAGTTCTCCCAACTGCACCATCTGGGTTGCTAACAGAGGATTCGGTGTGGGTGAAGCAAGCTTGCTTTCGCCAAACATCACCAACCAATCTATCCAGCGTTCAGCCGGAATGCGATTTTCGATCCGTTGCAGATACCTCAATGCCCACTCTCGTCCTCGTGCTTGATGCACGCCTTCTAGCAATTGGATAAACAATTGTTCTAGATCCGCATTGGTTAGTTCTGGTAGTACCCCCACCAGATTGTGTCCTCTCCCACCCTTGAGAGAACGACGAGTCTGCTTACTTGCAATGAGGCGCTTTAAAAACCTTTTAAGCGACTGCGATATCCGCCTGAGCATCTGCCACACTCTTGGATTTTGTTTTTCTAGATTGTAGCCATCGTTGTGTTAAAAAAATCATGAATCACGTAAAAATCCATTAGATTCAGACAGCGCTTCCGTAGCAGACTAGCAAAACATATACAAAACTTCAAGAGAATAGCATTACAACGTTACAATTACCAGATTCAACTCTAGAATTTTGACCGAAGAAGAATTCAGAATTCAGGAGCCAGAATCCAGAATGGATTCTGTACGATGGTTACTGAGCTTGCGTTGCCGTTAACTAAGTTTAGGGGTTTAAGTTTCATAGCATCAATTGCCGAACGTTTTGGGTCGGGGTCTGTCTTGCAAAGTTGCTCTTCTACAGCGCTTCTCTGCGAGACGCTTTGCGAACGCGCATCCTGCGGCGGGGGAGACCTTAAGACCGCAATGCAGCGCTAAATCCCCGTCACAAAACTTACTTCCGACTTCCGACTTCCGACTTCCGACTTCCGACTTCGTTTAATTTTCTGTTTGCTCTGTAGTCGATTGACCAGCCGGATATAATTGGCTAATCAATGCCTGGACAAGCACTTGTGGATCGTCTGTTTCAACGGCAAGCTGTTGAGCAATCTGCTGGCGTAAGTTTTCATCCTCCTGCAACATCACAAACAACTCTTCTAAGGTGACAGTTTGGGATTCTCCCTCTGGGAGGTTCTCTGGTGCATCTGCTGACTCTAATATTGCGTCCGTTGGCTCAGAGGGGAAAGTCGTGCTGACAGCATCTGGCCCTTCATATTCCCAAATTGGTTCGCCTTGATTGCGTGTCAACAACTGCATCCCGATACTATAGGCAACATCTCCAATTTCTCCGATATCCAACTCACCCAGCTGCACTAACCGCGCAGCTATTTCATTATTGGGTGTAGGTGATGCTAGCAATCTGTCGCCAAAGCGCCCTAACCACTCAACCCAGCGTTCAGTTGAGATGCGATGTTCAATATTATGCAGCCATTTCCGTGCCCATGCTTCCCCTCGTGCTTGATGTACTCCTTGCAACAGTTCGTTGAAGAGAAATTCCAGATCCGTATCGCTTAAGGGTGGTGCTGGTTCTTTTTGCACATTCTCCCGAGATTTTGAGGCAGTCTGTTTTCCACCAAACAAGCTCTGAAAAAGCTTTTTGAGCCATTGAAATAGCCGCTTGAGCATCTGCTGCACCATCGAGTATTGCTTATCCTAAAATTGTAGCGATCGCACTGCACTATGGCGCTAGTTCAGTCAATAAAATGTATAGACAGCAAATCTCTTTTTTCCTCTAGGGCATTGGACATTGGGCAGAGGGGAAAGACTTACTGCAACTTTCCCTGAGTATAGGCGATGTTTAATAACTTAGACTAGGCGATAGTCAGATTGACTCGCACGATCATATCGTTGAAGTCTTTGTCACCACCACTTGCTAAATCCTCAAAGCCAAAAACGTTTAATATTGGTACAGGTAAAGCATTAGCTATTTTTTCTAGACTTACTTCTTTAATATCTTGTAGGACATTAATCAGCAAGTTTAAAAACAACAATTCGGACTCTGAGAGTTGATTTTCTAAGCTAGTTTGATACAATGGAGGTAACATTTTCAATAGATAGGTCTTCTTGACAATGATTGACCTATCTTTTTTTACCATAATTCGGTCAAACCTTTGCAGCACTTGGAATATAAGGTGCGTGTCGCCCCTTCAGGGTCAGATTACGACTCAATCGGTTATTCTCTTTAACTATTAATACTTGATTTTCTCTGTTTAAATTGATTTAATCCTTTTCTACCTTTCTTCCCAGTTTTGATTTTTCTGTCCTTGAATGCTTTCAAACACCCATTTCCTCGTCGGCTAAGATAGCGATCACCTATTGAATCCAAATTCTTAAAACCCATTCACTGTAAGCATTTACGATTTGCGGATGAGTCTAATGAAAATCTTTAACTAAAGAAACCTCAAAACGTTAGTTTATTTAGCCTCAACCTCCAAGTCACAAGTTATTGGCAGTAATTTTAAAAGGGATTTTTTTTGTGATTCTTGTAAATCTAACGATGCTTTTTCTTTTTAACTACAGTATAAACACTTAAAAAATTGCGTTTGTGATATGTTCTGAGGCTAGTTTGAGATATATAGGATTTACACACTGAAGCCTGAAACGTAGATCCCCGCTAGCTCCTTAAGGAGGTTGGGCGATCTGAGTGCGTAAGTCATGATTGGGCAATAGTTATTCTTCCCCACTCCCCACTCCTTTTAATAGAACAAATGTACTAAATGATATGCTATAATTCCCATACTTTGATGTTGAAATCATAGTAGAGGATAAGCTGTAGTTGCTTGCTTTCCTGAGTGCCAAAATTTACGGCATTAGTTGAGTGTAAGCGCGATGCGAACATCCACAAATAAAGCGGGTACGAGAGTTTAAAATAGTTGAATCCTAAACTCGACTCGGTGCTACTAATTAACTTTGAAAGGCATTGAAGTCTATTTTTCCATGTCTTACGAACCCCTGCACCACAAATATCGCCCCAAGAGTTTTGCTGAACTGGTGGGACAAGAGGCGATCGCCACCACCCTCACGAATGCGATCGGCACATCCAAAATCGCCCCCGCCTATTTATTCACTGGGCCTAGAGGTACGGGGAAAACTTCTAGCGCCCGGATTCTGGCTAAATCCCTCAATTGTCTCAAAGGTGATAAGCCGACTGCTGAACCCTGCGGCGTGTGTGAGGTTTGTCAGGGGATCACCAAGGGTTACGCCTTAGATGTAATTGAAATCGACGCCGCCAGCAACACTGGTGTCGATAATATCCGCGAGTTGATTGAAAAAGCCCAGTTTGCTCCTGTGCAATGTCGCTACAAGGTTTATGTGATCGACGAGTGCCTAACTGGAGATTCTCTGGTCTTGACCGATGACGGACTTAATAGAATCGATGATCCCAAAATCAAAGACAAGAGGGTTTTGAGTTACAACGACTCATCTCTTAAGTGGGAATTTAAGAAAGTTGTCAGGTGGTTAGACCAAGGAGAACGGCAAACCCTGGTTATCAAGACAACTAATCGAGAAATTAGATGTACGGGTAATCATTTAATTAGGACAAACCAGGGATGGCTACAAGCATTGAACGTAAAAGAAGGAATGAAGATACTATCCCCTGTGAATGTGGATGTGGCATCCTCATTTACAAATTTGGTATCGATGGACGCACCCGGAGATTTGCTAGCGGACACCAGTTTAAAGGCAATACATCCGGGCAAAAATCATTCGACCTGGAATCTATCCTTAAACAAGCCGAAGGACTTGCTTGGTGGTTTTGCGATGATGGTTCACTTGCCCTCAGTCCAGAAGGAAGTCCACAAATTCAACTACATACCGAAGGATTCTCTGCCGCAGAAAACCAACTCATTGCTACTTGGCTTACAGCAATGGGATACTCAGCAACAACAAAATTTTACACCAGAAGTAGTACTGGCAAGACATACCACTATATACGGTTGGGGGCAAGTACCAGTAGAAAATGGCTGGCAGACCTTAAACAATATTCCATCCCCTCAATGGATTACAAGTTTGGAGACAGTCGAATCTGTTCACCTCGCTGGGATTGAGCGAGTCTATGACATTGAAGTTGCAGATAATCATAATTTTGTGGCAAATGGGCTTTTGGTACACAATTGCCACATGCTCAGTACCCAGGCATTCAACGCGCTACTGAAGACACTAGAGGAACCACCGAGACACGTAGTTTTTGTATTGGCGACAACAGACCCGCAACGGGTGTTACCAACGATTATTTCACGCTGCCAAAGGTTTGATTTTAGACGCATTCAATTAGAAGCGATGGTGAAGCATTTAAGTGCGATCGCCTCTAAAGAAAATATTCATATTTCACCCGATGCTGTAACCCTGGTAGCCCAACTTGCTCAGGGGGGATTGCGAGATGCCGAAAGTCTACTCGACCAATTGGGTTTATTAGCGGGTGAAGTGACACCAGAGCGAGTTTGGGATTTAGTGGGGACAGTGAGCGAACAGGACTTGCTGGGGCTTCTAAATGCGATCGCTCAAGATAAACCAGAAGCAATTCTGGACTGTACCCACTACATTCTAGATCGTGGTCGAGAACCTCTAACTATTCTGCAAAATCTCGCTGCTTTTTACCGCGATTTACTCATAGCTAAAACAGCACCCAAGCGCCACGATTTGGTTGCTTGTACTCAGCAAACCTGGACAGCGCTGGTTGAATTTGCTCAATACTTGGATATGAGCGCAATTTTAGCAGGACAGCAACACCTGCGAATATCAGAAGTACAAATTAAAAATAGCACCCAGCCGCGTTTGTGGTTGGAGGTAACATTATTAGGATTGTTACCCAGTGCGACGAATATTCAGCCACAAGCCGCAAGTGTCGCGCCGCGAGTTAATACACCTGCTGTATCTCCAAGCTATCCTCCAGCAGTTGCCCAAAATCACCCAGTTTCTTCTGTACCTCTAGCTGAACCGCAAACAAATCATAATTCTGCATCTCCTAATTATCAAGCGGCTGCCCAAAATCAGCCCGTAACTTCATCTCCCCCAGATGAACGGCAAACAAATCACAATTCTGCTGCTAACTCAGTTTCACCACCAACTCCAGAACCTGTATCTGTACCGATGCCACCTGCGAACGTTGAACCAGTAACTTCAGAAGTTGTTGGGGAAGCACAATATGACTTAACTCAGGTTTGGCAACAGGTGCTTGCTAACCTCCAGCCAAAATCAAGGCAAGAAATGCTGCGTCAAATGAGCCATCTCGTAGAGTTCGATGGTACTGTGGCTCGAATTGCGATCAAACAGGCATGGTATGACAAGGGGAAATCTGATCTACCGATGATTACGGCAGCTTTCCAGCAGACTTTCCAGCGTGAAATCCAGATAAATATAGAAAAAGGAACTTCTTCAAACTCTACTTCAGCTAAAAAAAATCCTCCGCCAAAAGACTCTACTCGCGTTCAGCAGCCACCAACTCCCAGTTACAACCAGCAAATTTCGTCTTCAGCGCCAGTACCACAGCCAGCACCACTAAAAACCGAGTCGGCAGCAAAGGACGGAAATGGTGTAAATGGAAATGGGGTAAATGGAAATGGAGTAAATGGAAATGGAGTAAATAAAAATGGGGCAAATGGAAATGGGGCAAATGGAAATGGGGCAAGTGGAAATGGTGTAAATGGAAATGGTGTAAATGGAAATGGTGTAAATGGAAATGGTGTAAATGGAAATGGGATGCAAACTTTGCCTCCACCGCCACCGCGAACGCCTGCACCTGATTGGGAAGTTGACGAAGTAGCGATCGCAGCTCAACGTCTAGCAGAATTTTTCAACGGACAAATTATCCGCTTTGCAGAGGATTCAACAGAATTCTCCGATTCCATAACTACACCTGAGTGGATAGAAGAATCAGAAGTTGATGATGAATAAAAAATTGGGCATTGGGCATTGGGCATTGGGCATTGGGCATTGGGCATTGGGCAGATGGGAAAGACCTTAAAAAAGTTCTCCTTGCCCCTCTACTCCCAATACGGTTCGGATAAGACTCGATCCCCCCAACCCCCCGATAAATTGGGGGGCTAATAATGGCTCTATTTCCCCCTTTTTAAGGGGGACTAAGGGGGATCTTTAAGGACTATGCACCCTTAACCGAACCGTATTGCCTGTACTCCATCATTCCCCTATTCCCTATGCCCCATGCCCTATGCCCCATGCCCTATTCCCCATTCCCAGTATGCAAAGTTTTCACCCATTTTAGGCGCTTTTCTCTTACCGACATCCGGGCGGTAGTACTGCTCATGACGACTAACCAGTGCAACATATATAAACTGCCACGCAGGGTTTGCACCAGTATCAGATAATATGTAGAAAGTGGGAATTTTTGATCTTGACGTATCCGCCTCAGACCTGTAAACATCCCAACCATCGACATAGAAATGGACAAGCCTGTGATCGGACTTAACATTGGTGGACGATGACGAGCGATCGCCATCAATAAATCTGGGACTGTTGCTGTAGGTAAGATATACATAATCAGCATAAAAATCAGCAAATCCCAGCTTTTGCGCGTTCCCATGCGGTTTTTGAGAATTAAATTCCAGTAATCCAGATAGCGTTGATAACCGCCTTCTGCCCAACGGTTGCGCTGATGCCAGAGTGAAACTGCACTTGTCACTCCTTCTTCTTGCACGGCTGGATGGAAAACACACTCAATATCCCATTTTTCCAAATGTAAACGGATTGTTAAATCCAAATCATCAGTAATGGTTTCCTCATTCCAGCCACCGCAGCTTTCCAAGGCGGAACGCCTGACAAATTGACCATTGCCCCGCAGTTCGCCAATGCCACCAAGGGCAGTCCGCTGTTGCTGAAACCAGGTATCAAGTGCCATTTCTGCCATTTGCCCCTTAGTCCAAAAGTTTTCTTTAGCGTTGGCTATCGCTTTTCGCACCTGCACCGCCCCCACCTTTTCTCTTTGAAATAAAGGTATTACCTGTTGCAGCAAGTCTGGTGTTACTTGGGCATCAGCATCAAATACTGCGATAATATCGCCCTTTGTCAATGGCAATACTTGATTCAACGCCCCCGATTTGCCACCACTAGCTGCTGCTGAACGCCTTAATACTTTCAGTTGCTCGTGTTTGTGTTCTAGTTCTGCTAATAAATGTGGGGTGCTATCACTGCTGTGATCATCAATTATCCATACTTCGTACTGTCCACCTGGATATTCCAGATTACAAAGATTTTTGACTAATTTAGCAATTACCGCTTCTTCATTTTTCGCAGCCACTAGCAAAGATACAGAGGGCAAATCTCCCTGTATTTCTTTTGGATAGCGACGGGGTTTAGTAAACACTACCACCAAGGCATGAAATCCTAGAATGGTGGTTAGTCCTAGAATAAATATAGAAGCCCAAGAAACTAAATGTAGAGCGATCGTGCCACTCCAGACGATAGTCAAGACTAGAGCTGCTTTGCGTCTACGACCTTGAAACCGGGGTGTTAGAGACACAGGATCTGTCTCTAATACCGACTCCTCATCTACTGATAGGTCAGACAACAAGGAGTTGAGCGGATCAAGCTCTTGATAAGAATCTTCTTCGGGCCAGGAATTCGCTGGCATAGGTTAGGTTGCTTGATTCAAAAACCAGTATTTGTCTACAGTTAGTAATTTTACGGACAAATATCCCTAAGCTACTTTTCCCGATATTAATCGGAATGGGCAAACTGCAATACCCGCTATCCCTGCTTCGATAAAAGTTAATGCAGCATCATTGTAACCGAAATTTTAATATTTCTTAGCAGTAACTTTATTTATCGGGCATTGGGCATTGGGCATTGGGCATTGGGCATTGGGCATTGGGCATTGAGTATTGGGCATTGGGCATTGGGCATTGGGCATTGGGCATTGGGCATTGGGCATTGGGCATTGGGCATTGGGCATTGGGCATTGGGTATTGGGCATTGGCATTGGCATTGGCATTGGCATTGGGCATTGGGGAAAGAATTCTTATAATTCCTAACTCCTAACTCCCCCACTCCCCACTCCCCTATGTATTTTAGACACATCTTTTGGGAATACTACTAACAGCCACTAATATCCGCAGTTACCAACTAACTTAAGGAATATTTAAGAATGTCTATTGAGCAACTCCAGCCTGCCACTCAACAACAAGCCAGTGTTTACTTACCTTACGTTCAGGGTGCTAGGCGCAATTTCTTACCCTATGCCATCAGTCTTTATCAAAAAGGGGTCTTGGAGGGACATCGGAAGATAGAAGCCAGTGAACATATCCCCTTCGTCGCCTCCTGGAATGTTGCTACTTTACCGTCAGACTTAACTCGTTGCCGAATCCAGTTTGATGGCAACGCTGACCTGAGTTACGAACTGATGATGGCTAGTTTCGAGTTTATTAATTTTTTAATTGAACTTATGGACAACTATAAACGTCATCGCGTGACCGATTTTTCACAACCGTTTTACCGCAAGCTACTGCGTATAGATGATTGATAAAACTCAGCCGAACTATTAAAAGTTCGGCTTGTCTTTAAAACTGTTTATTCTGATGTCAACATCAGAAAAGAAGAATATTGCACTCTTATTCTTACTTGCGATCGCAGTGCGTGTTGGAGATATGCATAGAGCGGTAGAAGCGATCGCTCCTGATCTCCCAAAATCTAATTATAAAGCGATCGCACTCTAAATCTTCGATTTCAGGTAATTTATGAAAGACGTACATGAAAGTAAAAATAACTTTGCATCAGCAACAGTTATATCAGGCTCAGTCAACATAGCATGTCTGATACCCCCCTCATCACTTGTATATCCATACAGAATTAAGAATGAATTTTTTAAAGCGGGATGTAAATTGTGAGAAACTTCCAGAACTTTCAGAGCATCTGCTAAAGTTCCTTTTGGTTTTCCAGTCATAGCTTTTGCAAGGCTTTCGACAGCAGAAATAGATTCTTTTATAGAGTTTCTATAGTCAGGATTTTCCTTGTCACTCATTAAAGCAAGGGAGCGCTTCAAATGGCTGGACACAGCAGGAAAATTTTTATCATCTACTGCTTGCTCAAGCATTTCAATTTCTTGCTCATTGGTGATATCTGTGAATACACCTCCGACAAATCTATAACCAGCCAGTTCTCTTTCTAATACAGAGTTTATATCTTCTACAAGTTTCGGATTTCTGAAATAGTTCATAGTGATCTCAAGAAAATCATAAACTTCGTTCCATTGGCACTTTTGAAAATATTTTAATAACCAGTTTACAGATGCTCCTGATCCGCTAGGCAAGTTATCCAAAGGATGCTTAAAATAGTTTTTCCAAAGAAATTTAATAAAATTATCTATATCTATCCCTGAATATATCATAATTTTAAAAGGTGATTTTTCTGAGTACTCAAGTAAGAAATTTGCACTTAAAACATTCCAAAGAGAAGTGCGTAGATCATCATTCATACTATCAATTTGGATAATCTCAGATATTGGCTTCAAGCCTCGTCGTTGGCTAAAGGTCTTGGCTGAAACCTCATCTGCGAACATTTCAGGTAAATGTTGTTTCGCCTCGAATTCAGCAATTTTTTCAGGATCATGTATATGACAGTATCCAGAAGAATTAGCTTTGAGCTTACATTTTTCTCCAGATTTAGTTATTGCCTTGCAATTAACTGATGACATGCTAGATCACATCGAGGATATCTTTATTAAGATAGCAGTTTTATGAATGAAGCCTAGTATTAATTAAAACCCTGATAGTGGTCTAAGAAAATATTTTAAAAGTCTAATTTATTACTAGCCCTGGCGACTGGAAGTCGCGGCTACACAGACAAAACCCACCTCCGTGGGTTAAAAACCTTGATTTTTCGTTACAAACGAATTTGACTCACTGTCTCTTCGCCGTATATTCAGCTTCCAAACAGTCGTATTCTTCAATTTCTGCGGCAATCTCCGTGTCAATTACTTCTTGGTTAGCATAGTAGTAAGCTAGCGCTGCATAAACTTGTGCCAACATTAGCTGTGATCTTTGGACAACTATCTCTTCCGGTTTTATGCCTGCATTGAAGTCGATCGCAATGTTGTGTACCGTAATCCGGTGTCCCGCAATTCGAGGGCGACCACCACAGGTTCCGGGTGTGCTGACAATCAACGTGCCAATCTCGGTAATGGTTTGCATAGCTTGTTTACTAAATTTTGCTCCCATAAGCAACCGAGCAATTTAAAACTTCTTCTAATCTAGAAATATAAATGTCCGTTGTTTTTTAGCTGCCCACAGCAAAATAAAACATTTATCCCTAATAATTAGGGGTCTAGCACTAATCCCAGAATACCAAACATCCTGCCTAGATTGGAGACGATAGACTTTTTATAAGAGTAATTTTTGCAAAAACTCGAATTTCCCAACATTTCAAAGCAGGTATGGGGCAATGGTGCGATTAAAACTATGGCAGTGGGTTGTTTTGGCAATCCCGATCGCTTTTATCATCATTTTCTTACTGGTATCCGCCGGTTCACAAATTCATGCGTGGGGTATTAGTTGGATCTGGGGTGTATTCACCCTTTTATTCGTGGGTTGGCGTTGGCTGCTAGTCAAATGGACTCAACCTGCTGTTAACCAAGTGGAAGCTGTATTAGCCCAAGTCCGCGAAGAACTGGAATCGACAGCAGAGGATACAGTAAAGCTACCAGTGGGAAGCGATGTCACAAAGCAAGCAGAAACCGCACTCCAAGAGATTCTGCAAGCAGCACAAAGCGATCGCCCGATTTGGGAAGACTGGCAAACTTTTTGGACGCGATGCCAAGATTTAGTTGTGGCGATCGCTCATATCTACAATCCTCAAATTCAATATCCCCTGCTAAACATTTACGTCCCCCAAGCTTACGGGTTGATTCGCGGAACAGTGGATGATATGGATCAGTGGATGCAAAAGTTATCCCCAGTCCTCAATCAGGTGACGGTTGGGCAAGCATACCAAGGATATGAGGTCTACCGGAAGTTGGAACCATCGGCTCGGAAATTCTGGAAAGTTTGGAACTGGGCGCAGTGGGTTTTAAATCCGGTGGCGGCGGTGGCAAAACAAGCCAGCCAGGGTTCTAGCAACCAAGCAACTCAGCAATTGTTGGGGAATTTGAGCCAGTTATTTCGGGAAGCTGCCCTGAGAAACTTATGCCGACAAGCGATCGCTCTCTACGGACGTAGCACATTACCAATTTCAGCAACCTCACCTACACCAACTTTACCCAAGGCAAAAACCCAAACACTTCGAGAAATCCTGACTCAAGCTCAACCAGCCGAGGCGGTTGAGCAAAAACCTGTGAATATTCTGCTGGTGGGGCGCACCGGGTCAGGAAAAAGTAGCCTAATTAATACGCTATTTCAGGCGGATCTCGCGGCTGTTGATGTTTTACCCAGTACCGATCGGATTCAGAATTATCAATGGCAGACTGAAAGTGGGGAAACCCTGACGCTTTGGGATACACCTGGTTATGAACAAGTCAACCGTGCCGAGCTGCGAAATCTGGTGCTTGATTATGCCATCAACGCAGACTTGCTGCTGTTAGCTACCCCTGCCCTCGATCCTGCGCTGCAAATGGATGTGGACTTTTTGCAAGATATCAAAGCAGAAGTTGCAGATTTACCAGCGATCGCGATCGTCACTCAAGTAGATCGTCTGCGTCCGATCCGCGAATGGCAACCGCCTTATGATTGGGAATGGGGCGATCGCCCCAAAGAAATTGCGATTCGAGAAGCCACTGAATATCGCGCCAAACTGCTGGGAAACTTCTGTAATCTAGTTTTACCCGTGGTTACAGGTGACAGCAAAACAAGTCGAACAGCTTGGGGAGTGGAGGCGCTATCGTTGGGATTAGTAGATGCGATCGCGCCTACTAAGCAACTCCGTCTCGCCCGCTTTTTGCGTAACCTAGAAGCCCGGATCGTCGCCGCAGCCAAAATCATCGACCACTACACCTTCCAGATGACGACAACACAGGGACTAACGGCATTGCTCAAAAGTCCCGTCCTCCAGTTTGTTTCTACCCTCTCAACCGGATCTCCAGCCCTAGCATATATGCTGGCAGAGCAAATTCCTGTGGAACAGTTGCCGATTGTGATTGGCAAACTCCAAATGGGATATGAGCTTTTCTCGCTCTTGAATACAGGCAACCTTAACCCGCTCAACTTTGAATTGCTATCTCTGTGGCCGCTACTGCTGGAAAACTCCGCTTCACCCGATCGCAACGCCTGGGCATTTGGTCACGCCCTGGTGGAGTATTGGACTCAGAATTTGACAGTTGAACAACTCCGGGAGCGATTTGAGTATTATTTAGCGATTTCCAAATAATTTGTCTGCGTTATCGCTTTTATTCCATTAAATCATCTGTCCCAGGCTGACCGGGATAAAAGCGATCGCTCAGAATTTCTTCAAAAGGATACAAACATTGCTTGGGAAAAGTTGAGAGTGACAGATTTGTTTCTCCAGATGCTAAATCCCTACCGTTTTCATAGGATTCCTGGAGTGCTTCTTCAAGGTAAGGCTTCAGGCTAGGATTTTCGCTCAACAACTTAAGAGTTTCCCGTCGTTGTACTCTAATTGTTGCTAACCAACTACGACTCCTTTGCTTTGGTTGATATTCCCATTTGAGCAAATGTCCAATTAATATACTAAGACGATTTCTCAATTCTTGGCGTTCCTTTCTTCCCAAAGATTCGATTTCCTCAATTAAATTGGGTAAGTCAAGCTGGTTCCATTGGTGATGACGCAAAAGGTTAGCCTGTTCTTGAGTCCAACTGTAGAAGTCTGCTTCATAGAAGTTTTGCATTAGGTTTTTTGCCGAGTTTCAGATTTTTAGTGTCTACATACATAATTGAAAAATTCATAATTCATAATTATGTTTTAGATAGAGATTTAAACCTTATTTAAAACAGGACTGTCTGCATAAACATCAATACAAAGTCTTTTTAATTACGAATTACGAATTACGAATTAGAAAGTCACCACACTGCGAATTGATTCACCTTTATGCATCAAATCAAAAGCGTCATTAATTTGCTCAATGGGCATTACATGGGTAATCAAATCATCAATATTTATCTTACCTTGCATATACCAATCAACAATTTTCGGCACATCTGTACGTCCTCTAGCGCCACCGAATGCTGAACCTTTCCAAACGCGTCCAGTTACTAATTGAAAAGGACGAGTACTGATTTCCTGTCCAGCACCAGCAACACCAATAACCACACTAACGCCCCAACCTTTATGGCAGCATTCTAATGCTTGACGCATAACTTTGACATTACCGATACATTCAAAACTGTAATCAGCACCGCCTTTGGTTAAATCAACCAGATAGGGAACTAAATCACCCTCTACTTCCTGGGGATTAACAAAGTGCGTCATGCCAAACTTTTCTGCCAAAGCGCGTTTACTGGCATTAAGATCCACCCCGACAATCATATTCGCCCCTACCATCCGCGCCGCCTGGATGACATTTAAGCCAATACCACCCAAGCCGAAAACCACAACATTTGCTCCCGGTTCCACTTTGGCAGTATTGATGACTGCACCAACACCAGTAGTCACACCACAGCCAATGTAACAAACTTTATCAAATGGGGCGTCTTCCCGAATTTTTGCCACGGCGATTTCCGGCAGCACCGTATAGTTGGCAAAAGTGGATGTACCCATATAATGATGAATCATCTGCCCATCGAGACTAAAGCGACTGGTGCCATCGGGCATGACACCGCGTCCTTGAGTTAAGCGAATGGCTTGACAGAGATTAGTTTTGAAACTCAGACAATATTCGCACTGACGGCATTCGGGAGTGTAGAGGGGAATTACATGATCCCCTGGTTTGACGCTGTTAACACCAGCGCCTACCTCCACTACCACACCAGCGCCTTCATGTCCCAAAATTGCCGGAAACAAACCTTCGGGATCGTCACCAGATAGGGTAAAGGCATCGGTATGACAAATCCCACTGGCTTTAATTTCAACTAACACTTCACCGGCTTGCGGCCCCGATAGTTGAACGGTTTCAATCGTCAACGGCTTACCTGCGCTGTAAGCTACTGCTGCTTTAACTTGCAACGTCAGCCCTCCTGTATAGTTTTGTTATTGGGCATTGGGCATTGAGCATTGTTCAATAATCAATAGTTCTTCTTCCTCTACCTCCCCCACTCCGCTATAACGATAAATATCACTTTGGTGAAGTACCCCTTTTTGCTTCGCTGAAAAAGGGGCTTCCAATTTCAACTACAACAATGACGGTCTTATTCGTCTTTTGGGTTTCCCATCTCAACCGCCGTCGCCACGTTAGGAACTTCCGAAGAAGTCGAGAACTAAATCTCGTGATGGTCTTACACAGCGTCCACAGGCAGCCCCCCGCCTACCACAGGGAGTTTGATTTTTATTCGCACAACACCGCTTGGATTCACGACAATAGTCAACCAGCTAACAGTGTTCTTTCCCCGATCTACCGATTTATCGCACGTCTTGTATCTTACTACTACTTTGAAGTTAGCCTGTCTGTTCAATACGGTCGGGTGGGTTAGCAACCATTTATATAATATCTTAGATGTATCCATAACAGCGATACATTATGAAAGAAAGATCCATCAGAGTTAGGTTATCGCAAAAACGAAATGACAAGCTTAAGGCTTATGCAGTAAGTAGAGAAAAGACGGTTACACAGTTGGTCGAAGATTGGATCGACAGGCTGCCTAGTCCCAAGATTGACGACTCCTTATCCACCCCACTCCCTAATCAATCTGACGATTGATGTTGGTCGGAGGTGTAATCGTCGTCCGCTCCCTATCCCCACCTTATGAGTACATTGAAGGTGGGGACTTCCGCGACACGTTAAAATACGATTCTCTAGCTAGATTGGTTAAAGGCGGTAACAGCTGTTTTGGCAACGATGTAAACTGGATGTCAGCAGCAACCCCCAAATAATTTGTCCACCTCTCAATTAATACATTTTGTCACAGCTTATGAACCCTGCCCTAACTCAAATTGGCGCTCAGATGTCCAACCTGACTGGCGTAAGAGCAATCATGAAGGATATTATCGAAACATTGCGAACGGGTGCAGGGCAGCAGTTTATTAATTTGAGTGCTGGGAATCCGTTGATTTTGCCAGAGGTAGAGCAGTTATGGCGGGATTGTACTGCACAGCTTTTAGCTAGTCCAGAATATGGCGAGGTAGTTTGTCGCTACGGCTCAAGTCAGGGCTATGCACCATTTATTGAAGCGATCGCTAATGATTTTAACAAACGTTACGGGTTAAATTTGAGCGATCGCAATATCCTGATCACTCCCGGTAGTCAAACCCTCTACTTCTACGCTGTGAATAGCTTCGGTGGCTACACCTCTAGCGGCGAGTTAAAACAAATCGTTTTGCCCCTCAGTCCTGACTACACGGGTTACGGCGGTATCTGCTTGGTTCCAAAAGCCTTAATCGCCTATAAACCGACTCTTGATATTGATGCAGCCGCCCACAGATTTAAATATCGCCCCGACTTCAGCCAACTATCGATTACAGAAAATACTGGTTGTGTCCTCTTCTCTCGCCCCTGTAATCCTACTGGTAACGTCCTCACAGATGATGAGGTGAAAAAAATTGCTGCCCTGGCTGCACCTTACAATGTGCCCGTGTTAATTGACTCAGCTTATGCGCCTCCCTTCCCAGCATTGAACTTTACCGAAATGACACCAGTGTTTGGTGATAATATCTTACACTGCATGAGTTTATCGAAAGCGGGATTACCAGGAGAAAGGATTGGTATTGCGATTGGGGATGAAAAGTGGATTGAAGTACTGGAGTGTTTTCAGTCCAATATGAGTCTCCATTCTTCACGTTACGGCCAAGCGATCGCAGCTTTTGCAATCAATTCTGGTGCCTTAGTGGAAATTTCTCACACTGTCATCCGTCCCTTTTACCAAAATAAATTTGCCGTTTTAGAAACCAGCTTAGAACAAGCGATGCCCAAGAATTTACCTTGGTTTCTCCATCGCGGTGAAGGAGCAATTTTTGCTTGGTTGTGGTTACAGGATTTACCCATTAGTGACTGGGAATTTTACCAACGAGTCAAGCAAGTAGGTGTGATTATTGTCCCTGGAAGTAGCTTTTTCCCCGGTTTAGAGGAAGAGTGGGCGCACAAGCACCAATGTTTCCGCATCAGTCTTACAGGTAGCGATGAGGAGATTGTCACTGCTATGCAACGTTTAGCAAAAGTGGCTGAAGAAACTTATCAGCGTGCAGTTGTGAGTGCTTGATTTAGGGGGAGTTAGGAGAGACGCGATGAATCGCGTCTGTACAAAAGTAGAGACGCGATTCATCGCGTCTGTTATAAGAATTCTTTGCCCAATGCCCAATGCCCAATGCCCAATGCCCAATGCCCAATGACAAATGACAAATGACAAATTAGATAATTGGCTAGAAATTGGTAAGATTGTTTCCCCTCAAGGATTGTCTGGGGAATTACGGGTTTATCCTGTATCTGACTTTCCCGAAAGATTTGAGGTGCCGGGAAAACGTTGGTTGTTGCGTTCTGGTGAAACAGAACCACAACCAATTGAATTATTGAAAGGACGTTACATCAGTAACAAAAACTTGTATGTGATCAAATTAGCTGGTGTGGAAAATTGCGACCAGGCGGAGGCGTTGCGCGGTTGTAAGTTAATGGTGCCAGCAAGCGATCGCCCCCAATTAGGCGAAGATGAATATCATGTCCTCGATTTGATTGGCTTGGAAGTCTTCATGCAAGCATCTGGCGAACTCGTGGGGACGGTAGTAGATATCATCTCTGCTGGGAATGATTTGTTAGAAGTCAAGTTACATGAATCATTTGCTACTAACAAAAAGCAAAAGACTGTTTTGATTCCATTTGTACAAGCGATCGCACCAGTGGTAGACTTACCATCTGGTCGCATTGAAATTACACCACCGCCTGGATTATTGGAAATTAATAATTAGTTCATTAATTGATCTGCATCTAGCTAGTTTTGCTGTACTGGATACTTCAAGAACAAGCAAAGCTTGAAGATGAGAAAATTATAGTAGATACTCTATCTACAGCAGATTTTAAGGAAAGTGAAGTACACAACGATTCGTCTCAAACCCAGGTATAAAGCCTGTTTTACTTCTGAATTATGCTGTATTAATCTAGGAAATGTAACAATGCCAGAAAAACCAACAGCAACTATTCACAGGCAACTGCTGGAAATATTGTCCCAATTGCCTTTGTCTTGTCAAGAAGAAGTATTAAATTTCGCTATCTCTCTTCAGAAAAAAAAACTAACTCAGCATTGGGATGCTATTTCTGATGGAGAGGCTGCTGCACTGAAAACTGAGTTTGCTGATGAAGATTTAGCTTTTGCAGAATCCGTTTTAACTGATTATCTCTCCCAACTTCAGCAAGAGGACGCAGTTTGATGCGAGGAGATGTTTATTTGGCTGATTTGAATCCGAGTCGAGGTTCAGAGCAAGCAGGTATCGGACCAGTTATTATTGTTCAGCGAGATAGACTAGCTCAGTTTACAACAACATCAGTAGTAGTTCCTTTAACCACTAATCTGCGACGCGCTCTTATACCAGGTACAATTGTCATACCTTCAGGTGAGGGCGGTTTAACGCAAGAGTCAGTAGTACTTTGTTATCAAATTGTTGTTATCGATAAACAGCGATTAATTAGAAAATTAGGAACTCTTTCTCATAATTACTTATTAATGCTAAAAGCAGCATTAGAGTATACTTTAGAACTAAATAATTATGATCAAGAAAATGCAGATTGATAGTATTACACCTATTTTCAGGTAAATAGACCACGCGGTAGGGGCAATTCATGAATTGCCCCTACGACAGATGTGGTTCAAATACATGAAACCTACTGTAATCAATAGCGTCACTAAACAACCCCTGCTAGCGATCGCTCTCCATCCTATGCCCAAAGCGAAGGAATTTAATCACAAAGGCTGGAAAAAATTATCAGAGGTTAGACGGCCATAATCTTGAAAAACAAGTAAAATTGCTTACTGATGAAGCCGTCAAAATCCTTTTGAAATGGAGTGTCGATAATGACATTAGCAACGACTCCACAAACAAAGCCTTTAACAGATGAAGAATTACGGAAGATCAACGCTTACTGGCGTGCAGCTAACTATCTTTCCGTTGGGCAGATATATCTACTCGACAATCCGCTACTAAGAGAACCCCTAAAGCTGGAACACGTCAAACCCAGACTCTTGGGGCACTGGGGAACAACGCCAGGGCTGAACTTTATCTATGTTCACCTGAATCGGCTGATCAAAAAATATGACCTAAACACCATCTATATTGCTGGGCCTGGTCATGGAGGCCCTGGACTGGTAGCCAACACGTACCTAGAAGGTACTTACACAGAGTATTACCATAACATCTCCCAGGATGCTGAAGGAATCCAGAAACTCTTCAAACAATTTTCTTTCCCCGGTGGTATTCCCAGCCACGTTGCACCGGAAACTCCTGGTTCGATCCACGAAGGCGGTGAACTTGGTTACGCCCTCGTCCACGCTTACGGTGCTGCCTTTGATAACCCTGACTTGATTGTTGCTGCTGTTGTGGGTGACGGCGAAGCTGAAACAGGTGCTTTAGCAACTAGCTGGCATTCTAATAAATTTCTGAACCCCGTGCATGATGGGGCTGTACTTCCAATCCTGCACTTGAATGGGTATAAAATTGCCAATCCAACAGTACTGGCACGGATTAGCCATGAGGAATTAGAAAGCTTATTTGTGGGCTACGGCTACAAACCATACTTTGTCGAAGGTGACGATCCGGCAGATGTACACCAGCAGATGGCGGCGACTCTAGAAACAGCGATCGCCGAAATTCAAAGCATCCAGCGAGAAGCCCGCGTACATGGTTTCACCCAACGTCCCCAGTGGCCGATGATTGTCTTCAGAACCCCCAAAGGTTGGACAGGCCCTAAGGAAGTAGATGGCAAAAAAACCGAAGGTTCTTGGCGATCGCACCAGGTTCCCTTGAGCAACATAACCAAACAGCCAGAACATCTGAAAATCCTAGAAGATTGGATGAAGAGTTATAAACCAGAAGAACTCTTCGACGCTAACGGCACACTGATTCCCGAACTAGCAGAACTGGCTCCCAAGGGTCATCGACGCATGGGTGACAATCCCCACGCTAACGGCGGTATCCTGCTGCGCGACCTAAAGATACCCGACTTTCAAGACTATGCGGTAGATGTTTTTCAACCAGGCAAAGCGATCGCTGAAGCTACCCAAGTTGCCGGAAGATTTCTGCGGGATATCATGCAACTTAACCAGGAAAGCCGCAACTTCCGCATCGTCGGCCCCGACGAAACAGTATCAAATCGCTTAGGCGCTGTATTGGAAGTCACAGATAAGACTTGGGTAGCCGAGATCCTCCCTGAAGATGACCACCTTTCCCAGAATGGTCGGGTGATGGAAATCCTCAGCGAAACTTGTTGCCAAGGATGGTTAGAAGGCTACCTCCTCACAGGACGCCACGGTTTTTTCTCTTGCTATGAGGCATTCATCCACATCATTGACTCGATGTTCAATCAGCACGCCAAATGGCTGAAAACGACCAAACATATTCCCTGGCGTAGACCAATAGCTTCTCTCAATTATCTACTCACCTCCCACGTTTGGCGGCAAGACCACAACGGCTTCTCCCACCAAGACCCCGGTTTTATTGACCATGTAATCAATAAAAAAGCAGAAATCGTTCGCGTATATTTGCCCCCCGATGCTAACACTTTGCTATCGGTAACTGACCACTGTCTAAGAAGCCGCAACTATGTCAACGTCATCATTGCTGGGAAGCAACCAGCATTGCAATATCTTGACATGGATGCTGCTATCAAGCACTGCACCAAAGGCATCGGCATTTGGGAATGGGCAAGCAACAACCAAAGCGGCGAACCAGATGTAGTGATGGCTTGTGCTGGGGATGTTCCCACCTTAGAAACTTTGGCTGCTGTAGACATCCTGCGCCAGCACTTCCCAGAGTTAAAGGTGCGGGTAGTCAACGTAGTCGATTTGATGACACTACAGCCAAAAACCGAACATCCCCACGGTTTGAGCGAAAAAGACTTTGACACAATTTTTACCACAGACAAACCTGTTATCTTTGCCTTTCATGGCTATCCCTGGCTGATTCATCGCCTAACCTATCGCCACACCAACCATAATAATTTGCATGTGCGTGGCTACAAGGAAGAGGGAACCACCACCACCCCCTTTGATATGGTTGTTCTTAACGATCTCGATCGCTTCCATTTGGTAATTGATGTAATTGATCGCGTGCCGAAACTAGGATATAGGGCAGCTTATGTCAAACAGCAATTACAAGATAAGCTGATCGAACACAAACATTACATTGATAAGTATGGCGACGATATGCCGGAAATTCGTGATTGGAAGTGGCCCTATTAAGAGAGAATAAGGGCAAAGACGCAGAGAGGAAACTTTTCTCCCTGCTTCTCCTTTTTTTAGAACTTACGCAGAAGAGATCCCCCAATCCCCTTTAAGATCGCCTACCCTACTGGATAATTTATTTTTTAGAGTGAACTTATTGTTCCAAGAATTGTGCAAAATAATTCAGTTACCCTGAACGTGTATTATTATGGGCGCTAAAGTGTCATTAGTCATTTGTCCCTTTATGACTAATGCCCAATGCTCAATGACAATAACTAATCGTGTCCCAAGTTGTTTTAGAAAACGTTTATAAAAGTTTTTCCCCACGTAAAGGGGGAAGCGTGACCTCACAAACTGAATCTTCCCTGACGCCTGGGGATAAAACTGATGCAGCGCCAGAGCGTGCGGGAAGTCTCAACGTCTTGCGGCGAATTAACCTGACGATCGCAGATGGTGAGTTTATGGTGCTGGTGGGCCCTTCTGGTTGTGGTAAAAGCACTCTGCTGCGGCTAATCGCTGGATTAGAAGTGATGACCGGAGGCAATATCTGGGTAGGCGATCGCTTGATCAATGACCTACCACCCAAAGAACGCGACATCGCAATGGTCTTTCAAAATTACGCCCTCTATCCTCACATGACGGTGTATGACAACATCGCCTTTGGGTTACGCCGTCGTTTTGGGAGAGTAGGGGAAGAAATTACTCCCTCATCTCCCTCATCCCCCTCATCCCCATATCTTCGGACGTGGGCAGAAAATCTCTTCGTGGGGGCGACAAGAAACTTACCTAAAGGACTGCGCTACATTTCTGACAAAGAACGAGCAGTAGATGAACAGGTGCGTAGTGTTGCTCAACTATTGCAAATCGAAACATTGCTGAATCGCTTACCTAAACAGCTATCTGGAGGACAAAGACAACGAGTTGCATTGGGACGAGCGATCGCGCGTGACCCCCAAGTATTTTTAATGGATGAACCGCTTTCTAACTTAGATGCCAAACTGCGGGCAGAAACCCGCGCCCAAATTGTCAAATTGCAGCGCCAACTGGGAACAACGACAATTTACGTTACCCATGATCAAACAGAAGCGATGACAATGGGCGATCGCATTGCAATTATGTCTGAGGGTAAAATTCAGCAAGTCGCTTCTCCTCTAGAACTTTACAACCGCCCTGCCAACCTTTTTGTCGCAGAGTTCATTGGTTCACCACCGATGAATTTTATTCCTGTGGAATTTCATGCCCCGCAGTTAATTATTCATTCCCAGTTTCGTTGCACCCTCCCAGAAGTCTGGGGAAATGCCTTACAACAATATGATCGGAAAACTTTAATTTTAGGCATTCGCCCAGAACATTTGAATTTGAGTATGCCTGCCACTAAAAATATACCGGTGCAAGTAGATTTGGTAGAGAATCTTGGCAACGATTCCTTTCTCGCTGTTAAGATTGCCGAACCGGGATCTCAAACAGCCACTACAGCCAATTACCTACAAGTGCGAATCCCACCAGACCGATTTGTACAACCTGGTGAGCAACTATGGTTATCTCTAACTCCAGAGAAAATTCACTTTTTTGACCCGGAAACCGAGCTAGCTATATTCCATTGAATCCCGATTACAGCTATTTTCAGGTAAATAGACTACGCGGTAGGGGCACAGCAATGCTGTGCCCCTACGACAGATGTGCTTCAAAGACATGATTTCTGCTGTAAGTTGGTGCGATCGCAAGTCATAAAACCTGATATAGGAATCATATTTGATTTCTGAAAAAATCTCCGTAGTCTTGTAGTGGACTGTCTAGGCTTTAATGTTGCAAAAAAATTGTCGGTTGGGTGGAGGCAAAGCGTAACCCAACATCCTGATAATCAGTTGGGTTGCGCTCTGCTCCACCCAACCTAAGTCTACGTCTAATGCACTATTTTAGGTGTTGTGAACGAAAAGACTTGTGTTGTGAACAAAAAGACTTGTGTTGTGAACGAAAGTACTTGTGTTGTGAACGAAAAGGCTTGTGTTGTGAACGAAAGTATTTGTGTTGTGAACGAAAAGGCTTGTGTTCTGAACGAAAGTACTTGTGTTGTGAACGAAAAGGCTTGTGTTCTGAACAAAAAGACTTGTGTTGTGAACGAAAAGACTTGTGTTGTGAACGAAAAGACTTGTGTTGTGAACAAAAAGACTTGTGTGTACACCGTAGTCTTTTAGGCTACGGTGTACACACAAGTCGAATGTAGAGAGTAACTATTTGTCATTTATCTCGTATCTCGTTCCCATGAAGAGTATGGGAATGCTTGATTAGGGGCTGCTGTCTCCAGTCAGAAATTGAGTCAGAGACTCAATGAAGGCATTCCCAGTCGGAGACTGGGAACGAGTCATGAGTAAAACCTGAGAATTACTAGTTGATGGGTGTTAATTTTCTCTCTAGGTCAAATAAAAAGCCGTGGATATACTCCTCAGTCCATTCTGCACCATAGAAGCGTTTAAACATCCCTCGTGCTGGGTCTTTTTCAGCCCGATATCGCAGGTATCGCAGTTGGGCTTGCTCAATGGCTACTAAACTTTGGGAATCTGTTACAGGTTCGGCCTGATCGACGAAATCTAGATAAGCTTTCAAATAGTCTTTGAAAGCGGCAAACACCTGAGCTTCTACTACAGCCGTTTCTTGGGGACGAGTCCACAGAAAAGCGGGAGAGAAAAAGGGCTGCGCTTCTTCTGGAAAATCTCCTCCCCAAGATAGATGTTGTTGGTGGGCGTGGAAAATGGGCAGAATTGGTTCGGTATATTTTGCTTGATATGCTGCATCATCCCGAAATAGCGGCTGCATATCCAAAGCAATTAGATGTCCTCCTGGCAATGTCACCAGATCCGCCCCAAAAAATGGTAAATCGTAGTTGATGCGGGGGAAAATCACAAAATTCAGCACTTGCAGCGAATTACCACCCTGTACGTGAGCAGCCCGAATTTGCCGCAATTTTGCGGTTTGAAAAGCATAACTGGTGGTGACAACCTCTTCCTGATTCTTTCCCTTGCCCACAACAGCACTCTTCGACTCAAACCCAGTGGGGATAGGATAGGGTTGTAAATCCAAGCGCGATCGCATGTAGGCGATCGCATAATCGAGAAATGGTTGATAGAGTGTCACGTCGCTTCGCTCCAATTCAAAATTAATCATCCCCAATGCCCAATCGGTCATCTTTTGCTGCTACTAACTGCTAGGGGAACAGCATCTTCAAATAAGAACTCATGGAGAAAGCGCTCTGCCCATTCATGACCAAAGTAACTGCTAAACAAACCAGATGCAGGATCGCGGTCTGCACTATATTGGTCATAGTCTTTTTGAGCTTTGACAATTCGTTGAATATCTTCTGGATCTTCGAGCGCTTGGGCATCTGCTAGCATTTGCCAATACAAGTTTAAATAATCCTGAAAAGCTTCAAAGACTCGCGTTGCCACTGTTTGGGGATCTGTTTTGGCAAACAATAGGTACTTAGAAAAATACTGGTTGGCATCGTAAAACTTCATTTCTAAGTTTTGCGCCAAATCCGGGTATTTATCATGGAGAGATTTGAGCGGAACTATATATTTGTTTTGATAATCTTCATCCTGAAATAAAGGTTGAAAGTCAAGCACAATCAGGTTTTTGACTTTACCAAAGGATAAAAAATCAATCCCTAATAGAGGTAGATCGTAATGATGACTGGGATAAATCACACTATTAAAAATCTGAGCGCTTTCCCCGGCATCAATGTAGGTATAGCGAATTTTCCGCAACTCTTGACATTGATAACACCAACTGCGAATAGTTGCTGGGTTTTTGCCGCGATCGCTAATTTTGAATTCCAAACCAGGGGGAATCACCCTACTTTGTAAATCAAACCGGTGAAATAGCTCTTTTTCTAAAAATTCCAGGAAAGGCTTATACATGGAGCATAACTTGTTAACCCTTGCATGAAAATAAGTGATGGCAATCACGCACGTCTCATTTATGAGAAACAAAGCAACATTCCTTAATGGGGCATTGGGCATTGGGTATTGGGCATTGGGTATTGGGCATTGGGCATTGGGCATTGGGCATTGGGCATTGGGCATTGGTTATTTCTTCCTCATCTCCCTCATCTCCCTCATCTCCCTCATCTCCCTCATCTCCCTCATCCCCCTCATCCCCACTAACGCCTAGCATGATTCCGACTGATCATTTGCTCCAAGACTTCTTGGGAAACACAACGACGCTCAGAACAATAAGTCATCAAGTTGACTCCGTTCATCATTCGTACTGTACTGACCCTGACACGAAAATCATCCGTAACAAACCAACAACGTTCCTGACCTTGATTATTGTCATAGTCAGTATCAATCGTCAGCACTCCATCATCAGCAAACCGATACCGACTCACAACTGGAATGCTCTCAACATAACCTTGGTTGCGGATCAGTTTTCCAGAACGCCTTGTTTCGTCGGGAACATCTACCAAAATGGCAGCATTATCGGTATTCGGTAGCCTAGTGTCTAGGTTAGCTTGCCATGCAAAGCTAGCGCCGCCGGTTGCTTTAGTAGGGTCTATCCCTTGGGCTGTACAAACTTCTTCGACTTTCGGATCATCCTTATCCATGACTTTAATAATCAAATTCGACTCCCCCGACTCATCCGCCGCCGAGTCAAAATGATGAACGGAGCGTTCCGTAAACCATGTTCCCTCACTTTTACGGAAGAAGTCGATCATTGTCAAGGGCGGTATTAAATGCATCTGTTTTAAAACCTCGTTTGATCAAATTTTGGCGTTATTGAAAACTGAGTGATGAGATCAAGTCCCGATTTAGCTAAAGTGTAGAATAACTCCAAAAGTTATATTTTAATCAGCTGATGACAAATAGTGAAATTCAACTTATTACTAGCGATGCCTACGGCAACGGCTTTGCCGAACGCCCCAGTCCAACTCCAGAAATCTTAACAGCCCTGAAAGCAGGAATCCCTCTAGATTCTGTCGATTTGTACCAATTCAATCTCAGGGAAGTAGATTTACAACAAGCTAACTTGAGTAAAGCCAAGCTATTAGGAGCCGACCTCAGTCAGGTGGTCTTGAGTAATGCCGATTTAAGTGGGGCAGATTTGCGAGGCGCTAATCTGCGAGGAGCCGATTTGAGTGGAGCCAATTTGCAGGGAGCCTATTTAAACCGTGCTGACCTGCAACAAGCTAATCTTAGTGGCGCAAATTTGGAGGGAGCCAAACTCGAAGTGGCGCGTTATGATACACAGACGAAATGGCCCCAAGAATATAACTACAAAGCTTCGGGAGCGGTGGGGCCTGGTGCTAATCTCAATGGTGCTTTTCTGAATACAGCTTCTTTACGTAACGCAGATTTACAAGGCGCTAATCTGCGTGGAGCCTACCTGAGTGGCGCTGACTTGACAGAAGCCAATTTGCAAGGTGCTGCTTTAAGTGGCGCTGACCTGACAAAAGCTTATTTGACGGGAGCCAATTTGCAGAATGCTCGATTGACTGGAGCCGATTTGCGGGATACAGACCTGCGAGCAACTGACCTCAGTGATGCAGAGATGGAGCATCTTCAAAGTATCGCTGGAGCCGATTTTACTCTTGCTCAAGGACTCACAAAAGAAACCTTAGCCATGCTTTGCAGCCGTCCACATTCAGAACTCGACGTTTGGAACGCTTACACCCGTAGAACAACCCGCGAAAGTTTGAGTGCTTGACTAAACTGAGTACTTAGAAAGTCCTGAGTGAGACTTTTCATAAAGGCTGCCAGCTCTTTTTCAGGAGCGCTAAAAATGTCGCGTATCCTTCGGAAAAACCGGGCGGATCAGGTAGAACATATTGTGGAAATTCTTTATACGATCGCCAAGGTTCCGAAGCATTATGCCGCAAATGTAAAGCAGATTCCTCAGAATCTGGTAGTCGCCAAGTCATTTGACCAGTTGGTATATCAGTCACGTCGCTTTGCTCCGAATTCAAAATTCAAAATTAATAATCCCCATAAAGAAATTTAGTTGCTCTCTATCTTTGTCTCGTTAAGAGTCTCCGACTGGGAATGCGCCTATAGAGGCTCCGCCTCAAGACTTGCGGCACAGCCGCAATTGAAGAGCATTTCCAGCCTCTTGCTGGAAACGAGATTTTAAAAGAGTTTTAGCTTAACGTGAGTTCGACAAATGTTGTTTGACCTCTCCCCCAACCCCTCTCCGTTTCGGAGAGGGGAGTAAAAAGCTTAATTTTTCGTTGCCCCTCCCTTTCCGTTTCGGAGAGGGAGGCTGGGAGGGAGAGGTTCATCGAACTCACGTTAGCTTAAGTTGACACGCATCAGCATTGCTCTACCCCTACGAAAGATGTGGCTTTTAAACTTATACATATTTAATATTTATTGTCAATGCGTAAATTTTATCCCCATAAATAAATTTAGTTGCTCTGTATCATGAGTCTTTTTCGGTAAGAAATGTCTCCTAATCTTGAAAAAGCTGATCTTTTCTTCCAGATTTTGGCAGATTACCCGAATATTTTTGTCAATTTTAAGGTAAAATAATGATTCAAAAGGAACCGATGTCGCTATTGTGGCAACAAGTCTTCTAAAGCAGCGCCGACAACTCGGTGATCTTCATCCTGTCTGAGTTGGTTCAGAGCTGCTTTGGCTTCCGGCTCATCAAATCGTTTGAGGGCATAGCTAACTCGCATACGCATCCGCCAAGATTCAACATTCACCAACATTAATATTTGGGATAATGCCGCAGGATGTTGACTAGAATCAGCGAGTAAGGCGAGTCCATCAACAGAGGATTCCTGAACTGTGAAATCTTCATCTTTTAAACCCTGAACGCAGATATCAAATAGCTCTTCAGGGCAATCCATTTCAGCGATCGCGGCCAAAATACTCCGTCGCACTAGCCAGTGGTCATCCTGATAAAATGCCAGAACTAGATGAGAAACTGCGACTCTGCCAAATAGCGATAAAGAATTTGCTGCCTCAGCTCGCACGTTGGGGGTATCGTCAAATTTCATAATTTGCATCAAAGCCGCAAAGGATTCTGCTGATTGTTGATTACCCAAACCCCTGGCCACAAAAGAACGCACCAAAAATTCTGAGTCATGAAGTTTACTCGTCAGCAGAGGAACTGCAACTTCTGATTCATAATTATCCAGGGCAGCGATCGCCTTCAGACGATATTGAAAATCTGGGTTCTTCAGTTCAGCTTGGATTTTATGGATTTCCATAGGTGCATTTGGTAGAGCTATTCTTTACTTTATTTTACAGATGTGATCAAATGAAATGAAGGGCATGGGGCATTGGGCATTGGGCATTGGTTATTCTCTTTATCCTCACTGTCTCCCTTGTCCCCTTGTCTCCATGCTCCCCTCCAATTTCCCATGCCCCATGCCCTATCCCCCATGCCCTAAACCAATGACTCAATTAAGCGAAACCGTCAAAGAATTAATAGCCAAAGCGAGAATTGTCAGCTTTGCTGAGTGGGAAAAGTCCCATCCAAAAGCAGCAATCGCCATATTCCAAGCTGCGGATGATGCTTTTCGCTACCTGGGCAACGAAGATTTATCGCAGATTAAAACCTTGTCACCCGATAATTCTGAGTTAATTCCTGTTGCTCAGTTGTTACGCGATCGCGCAGCCGAAATCGTTGATGAAGCTAGAGAGCAGGTTTTAGGGACTTATCCCGAAATTATCCAGCCTGGAGGCGGCCTTTATCCACCTGAACGCGCTCAAGCTTGCTGGCGAGATTTTTGGCATTTTCTCCGATGTATTACTTATGGCATTGCAGGTGGCCACACTGAGTATACAAATCCCACAGGACTGCACTATATGAATTTGCTTTATCAGGAATTACAAGTTCCATTGGATGCAATGCTCTTAGGCTTAAAAAGCATCAAGGCTGCTAGTTTGAAACGCTGCCAAGCTAATCAGCAAGAAACTCTTGCTCCCTATTTTGACCATTTAATCAGCCAACTGGCTAATTTCCAAATTCGGTAGTACCCAGGTACGAGTGCTGAATGAGAAGGAGTCAACAAGAGAAAAATTCATCTCATTACTCCCCTTGCAGGTGAGTGAGAGGCTTCTTTTTGTTGCAGCTAAAAAAAAGCTGAATTTTTTTTAAGTATTATTTAACTTAACAACTTTTAATAAATATGGTTTCGGCATCGTATCAGAATATGTAAGGAGAAACGATGCAAAAACTTAAAATCATCAAGACTAATAAGGATTTAAAGTCTCTATGGCCTCTTCTTTATTAGAATGATGTAAAGTTTGTTAACATCTGCGGAATATCCTTC
Organism: Nostoc sp.; assembly: GCF_036917755.1. Classification (GTDB taxonomy): domain Bacteria; phylum Cyanobacteriota; class Cyanobacteriia; order Cyanobacteriales; family Nostocaceae; genus Nostoc. The sequence goes on along the minus strand of NZ_JBALFC010000051.1, from coordinate 7,596 downwards.
TCATAAAATTTAATTGTTAACTGGGAGATAGTTTGAATGGCTTTTGGACCAGCATCACGATTAGGGATCGCTCTGTTTGAAGATACCGATCCCATTGATCTGTGGCCAAATCGCTCTAATGAGGAAGTTGAAACCGTAATTAGAGCTGTCTACAAGCAAGTTCTAGGCAATGCTTATGTAATGGAGAGTGAGCGGCTTTCCGTTCCCGAATCCCAACTCAAACGGGGTGAAATTAGGGTTCGTGAGTTTGTGCGTCAAGTCGGGAAGTCGGAACTTTACCGATCGCGGTTTTTTGATAGCGCCCCCCGCTATCGAGCGATTGAATTAAATTTCAGACATTTCCTTGGTCGTGCGCCATTGGATCTAGAAGAAACGCGCGCACACAGCACTATTCTGGATACAAAGGGCTTTGAAGCTGAGATTGATTCCTATCTAGATAGCGACGAATACCAAGAGACTTACGGGGAAAACATTGTGCCTTATATTCGGGGCTACAAAAGCGAAGCTATCCAGAGTTTGGTTCAGTTTACCCACTTGTTCCAACTGGTACGTGGTTCCTCTAGTAGCAGCCTGAAAGGTGACTTAGCTGGCAAACAACCAAAATTGAACAGTTTGCTAATTCAAAGCACGCCTACCCCGGTGATTTCACCAGCCAGCAAAGGTGCTGCATTCCGTAACCCGACATCTACTGCTCGCACCCGTCAAGGTGTGGGATCTGGTGACGATGGTAAGATATACCGGGTTGAAGTTACTGGCTACAAGGCAAATGTGGTAAACAACATTTCCAAGTTTCGCCGCAGTAACCAGGTCTTTTTTGTGCCATACAATCAGCTTTCACAAGAGTATCAACGGATTCACAAGCAGGGTGGTGCGATCGCCAGTATTACTCCTGTCAACTAAAGAATAGAAATTCGGAATTAAAGATTAGGGATTGGGAAATAATTTCCGCAGTACTCAGTCTCCAGTCTTTAATACCCAGTGTTTATCATTGATCAAAAGTTAGCCTGGGGTTTGAGCAATTCCGCCGTCAGTTGTCATATATGAAAGATATTTAATGTACTTTCACCAACTAAAGTTTTACAAAAGCTTGTCAGTAGCAAAAACAACTGACAACTGATGGGAAATTCTACCTTTATAAGGGGTAGGATGCTCGGAAATTTCATTTAATTCGCGTTTTTAAGGAGATACTTCAATGTCACTTTGGGCTATTGATTCACCTAATGTTGAACTGCGTCCGAACACCAGCGAAAGTGAATTACAAACACTGATTCGGGCAGTTTACAAACAGGTTTTGGGCAATGCTCACTTGTTGGAAAGTGAGCGACTAGCCACGGCTGAATCACAATTGCGCGATCGCAAAATCAGTGTCCGCGAATTCGTCAACACCGTTGCGAAATCAGAACTTTATCAATCCCTGTTTTTCAACTCTTCTTCCCAATATCGGTTCATTGAACTGAACTTCAAACACCTGTTAGGACGTCCTCCTGCTGATCAGGCAGAAATTTCTGAACACGTCCGCATCTACAGCGAACAGGGCTATGATGCTGAAATCGAATCCTATATCGATAGCCAAGAGTATCAGCAGAATTTTGGCGAGAATATTGTTCCTTATGTTCGCAGCACTAGCTCCCAAATCGGAATTAAGAATGTCACCTTTAACCGCACCTTTAGCTTACTCAGAGGAGTAGCTACCAGTGATAGCGATCGCAAAGCCAAACTGATCAGCGATGTCGGTTCAAATTTACCCACATCCATCAAGGCTCCCGTTGCTGGTTCTAGTGTAAGCAGCACCGACAAACGCTTCTTGATTAAGGTAGTCAAAGGTTCAGCTAATGTCCGTACTCGTCTGGGCAACCTCGAATATGTAGTTAACTACAATCAACTGTCTGGGCAAGTGCAAAACATTCATCGCACGGGCGGGAAAATCGTCAGTATCACTGAAATTGCTTAAGTAAGTGAGTGGGGAGTGGGGGAGATGAGGGAGATGAGGGAGATGGGGGAGATGAGAGGGATGGGGATAATTATCTTAATTCCTAATTCTTAACTCCTAATTCCTGTACAGACGCGATTAATCGCGTCTCTCCTAACTCCTAACTCAGCACTTTAGCCAAGATATATCTTGGATTGTAAGTTACTTTTTAATATCACTTTTCTAATGGAAATTACCGAATTCTTTGAACTTTCAATTGGACGATGGCGATCGCAGCGTAGCGGTCATCATTTAGCATTCGCCCACTTTGAACAAGTGCTGTCTAACATTAACATTGAGTCTCTATCTACTGATGATCCGGCGGTGCTAGCAATCTGTCAATTGTATGACACTGACGCCGCCAGTATCACCCACCCCTTTCGGATGACTTGGGAAGGTGAGTCAGACTGGGACGATAAACCAATTTCTGGTAGTACTGTGCTGGTGCCAATTCCCGATCTCGAAAATCCTTCTAGAGGCAAACTCCTGCGAGACAAAGGATACGCCGAAACAATCCCAGCAGTAGCTAAATATCATCTGAGTGACGATGGCATTTTTACCCTGCTAACAGAGTATGAACTCGCTGCTGCTGAGGAGCGAATTTGGTTTGCTAACCCAAATCTGCGATTTCGGGTAGCGATGATTAAAACCAGTGATGGTAAAGGTGTGACAACAGCTTCCTTTTCTTCAGAAATTCGCTCTTTGTCAAGTTCAACCAGTTAGCAATATCAATTTTGAATTTTGAATTTTGAATTTTGAATTTGGAGCGAAGCGACGTGACGATAGCGCCCAATGAATCTAGCACCAACGCTAGCGATTTGCTCACCTTAGCCTCTTGGATGGCAGGAGATTTTAGCAACTACAAGCAATCTTTTGCAAATCCGCAACTTTACGCCCACATTCACATTTATTTTCGTCCTTTACCAGTTGAATTTTTTTCTGCCATCGGTTTTTATTCTGAACAAGCGTATGACCACGATTTATGGACACCCTATCGTCAGGGAGTACATAGACTAGTCGATTGCGGCGATCGCATTTATATCGAAAATTACAGCTTGAAAGACCCTATGCTTTATGCAGGTGCGGCTCGTGAATTAGATATCCTCAAAACCATCACCCCAGAGAGCATCGAACGGCGTTACCACTGTTCAATGGTTTTCCAACGAGATGGTGAAATGTTTCGAGGCAGTGTAGAACCAGGCAATCAATGTCTGATTAAGCGCAATGGATGCCAGACATATCTGATTAGCGAAGTAGAAGTAACCGAGCGTACTTGGATAAGTCTAGATAAAGGTATGGATATTGAAACCCACGAGCAAATATGGGGATCAACTGCTGGCCCTTTGCAGTTTGAAAAAGGGGAAAATTTTGCTGATGAATTACGTGCAGTGAGCGCATTATGTTGATTCAGCTTGAATGTGTTAAAACCAAAATGTTACCTCCACTAGCTGAAAAAAAAATGCGTTGCTGGATTCGCAGCCGCCACTTGATTTGTTCGGGTAACTTTTTTATATTCGAGACATTAGAATATACGACAATTGAGAGATTCTCTGAATGTGTTGCTTCTTTAGGAGGAACAGTAATATCCGTTGACCCCGTTAATAAAATTTGGATGGGCGATCATCGCCAAGTTATTTTATATCAGGCGAAAGCTAGTTTACATACCCCTCATCATACTTTGAAACAATACTGGATAAAATACGGTGGTTTCTACACTAGATTTGATGAGCGTGCTTGAGAGTCGCTATCCTGCGGAAATTGTTCTGACAATTAAATTTTTAATTTTAAATACTCCCCAAGGGAGTTGACGGCTAATTGTTAATGTCTAATTGCTAATTTTTTATCAGGATTAGCTGTTAGTTATTAACAGTTAGCCGTCTAAGTTTGTTAGAAAATGTAACTAAAAAACTCCCCAAAACTTGATAAATTATATCAAGACCCAGTAATTAGTAAATCTTAATACCATTTCTTTGTGAGGCGGCGCTAAACCTTTTTAACTTCTGACTTCTTTGTGTCCCAAAGGAACAAGAGTTTTAGAGAGTTCTTGCGTAAGTTCTATTTACTTTACAAATTAGCCACACCTACCCACACTAACCCAAGTATGCAGACCTTCATAGACGACGAAACCAGACGACGCCAATATCAAGCATTTTCCCAAACAGAACCCATTGAACTGTGGACTACTGCTTCAGATGATGAGATTGAAATTGTAATTCGGGCAGTTTATCGGCAAGTGTTGGGTAATGCCTACATTATGGAAAGTGAGCGGCTCATCGTTCCAGAATCGCAACTCAAGCAAAGTATAATTGATGTCCGTGAGTTTGTGCGTCAGGTTGCCAAATCAGAGTTGTATCGCTCCAGATTTTTTGATAACGTTTACCGCTACCGTGCTATTGAGTTGAACTTCAAGCATCTGCTGGGTCGCGCTCCCGATGACTACTCCGAGACAATTTATCACAGCAATATTTTAGATGAGAAGGGTTTTGAGGCGGATATTGATTCTTATCTTGATAGCGACGAGTATTTAGATGCTTTTGGGAATAATATAGTACCATATTACCGGGGTTATAAAACTCAAACGGGCAAAAAGATATTGGAATTTACCAATATGCTGCAACTGGTGCGGAGCAATTCTAGCAGTGACAAGAACCTAGCAACGAATAATAAACCTCAACTGGTGCGATCGCTAATTACCAACACTCCTTACGGTAAAGTTAAACTCACGGATGTTAGTGCAATACTTGCTGAAGTGTTCAAGCCCAGGCCAGAAACTGCTGCTGGAGTTAATCAGTTTATTGCAACTCGCACAGCAGCTGAAGAAGGCTTGCAGCAAAAGATTAAAGAGCAAGAAAGCCAGATTGCAACTTTGCAACAACAGCTAGCAGACTTAAGACCCTTTGCCAGCATCGGCACAACAAAATTTAGTAGTAGTTGGCAGTCTTCCAATTCCGTGAACAGCACAGGCGAATATACATCTTTGCAACAGCAAGCTGACGCGCAAGCAAAACAGATTGCAGGTTTGCAAGAGCAAGTTGCTGATGCCCGACGGTCTGCCACAATTGGAGAAGCGCGGTTGAATAAGTGGCGCAGTCGCGTTTTTAATGGCTAATTTCTCTACTGTTTAACTTTGTAGGGTGCGTTAGCTAAAGGCTAACGCACTGCTTTTGCAACAAACGCTTTAGCAAAAGTTAAAAACGTAGCGTAGTTTACCACACTTCGGCATCGCATGAGATACTTTTACAAAGTGCGATCGCTTATCCTTTTAATATAGGACTTACGCACGAGTTACGGAATAACGAACCGCAGAGGCGCAGAGGGCACGGAGAAATCAGAGTTTGAGAGATATTTTGCGTAAGTCCTATAATATTTAAGCATTTGCACCCAGAATAGAAGAGTCATAGTGCTGTAGTAAATCTTCTGGGTCATCGTAAATTGCGATCGCTCCCGACAGTTGTTCATCGTTAAAGCCACCGCAGCGCAAAGCAATCACACCTACCCCTGCTTTGCCGGCAGACTCAATATCGTAGGGCGAATCTCCTAGCATCACTACTTTATCAGGTGTCATTTGCCCTTTGTTCAAGGCGGCTTGTACAATGTCAGGAGCAGGTTTAGAAGCTTCGGCATCATCGGATGTAGTGACTTCCGATAGCAAATCATCTACTTGGGCAATTTTGAGCATGATGTCAAGTTCTTGAGAACTCGCTGAACTAGCAACAACCAGATGCAATCCCGATTTTTGCATCTTTAATATTAAGTTTCTGCTACCATTGGCAGCAGTAATTTGCGGTATATATTTGTTAAATAATAGTTCTTTGCGTAGTTGGGCGATCGCTTTGCCAGTTCCTTCCTCACTGTTTAATTCTGGCACTACTTTGGGAATAAGTTGATCTCCACCCATGCCCATAAGTGGTCTAACTTTTTCAAATGTTACTTCCAAGTCATAAGCTGCAAATGCCTCTACCCAGGTATTTGCATGAGCATCATTACTTAAAACCAGTGTCCCATCAACATCTAAAATCACTCCTTCTAATGCCATGAAAAACCTCGGCTGACATTTTGTTTCATTGTTTATGATGGCATGGCAAATAGTTTACTTCATCGTCCCATGAGAGGAGAAGGGGTTAGAGAAGAGAAGAGATGGCGATCGCCTGAGATAATTCTAGAAGGTGCGATCGCTTACAATTATCTGCAATTGCGCTTGCGTTCGATACGCTTGGGCGATCGTACAGTGCCGGAGGCGGACGCTAAGAAAGCTTGTAGAATTTGTTAGTTAATAGAATAGGCATCATTTACCGAATCCCTATTGGTAAGAGGTCAAAATGGTACAAACACCCGCTAGTCCAGAAATCGAAACCCTATTGATTGAGTTACCTAAGTCCATTGGGCTGTATGTTACCCAAGAACAGTTTGCTGCTTTAGCCGCAGCTAACCGAGACTTGAGACTGGAAAGAACCGCAAAAGGAGAGTTAATAGTAAACCCACCAACAGGCTGGGAAACTGGGAGACGCAATTCGAGCATTTCAGGGGAGTTGTATTTATGGTGGCGGAATGCGGGCGAACCGGGTGAAGCCTTTGACTCTTCTACAGGCTTCATTTTACCTAATAGTGCGACTCGCTCCCCCGATGCCTCTTGGGTGAGTGGAGAACGATGGGAGGCGCTTACTTCGGAACAAAAAGGAACGTTTGCGAATATCTGCCCTGACTTTGTGGTGGAGTTACGCTCTAGTTCAGATACCCTCAAGTCCGTAAAAGATAAAATGAGGGAGTATATCGACAATGGCGCGAGACTAGGCTGGTTAATCAATCCGCAGCAGCGACGGGTGGAAATTTATCGACTGGCTAAGGATGTGGAAGTGTTGGAGAATCCTGCTGAGTTATCGGGTGAAGTGGTGTTGCCGGGTTTTGTCTTGAATTTGCGTCGGGTGTGGGATTGAAAGCATCTTGCTCGCTACGGGTTAATTAAATTGAACGATTATCCACTGCCGCCGGTTGAGCAAATTTTGGGCAAACTGGTTTGGATGTTGCAAAATGGCTAATGTAGGCGATCGCATCTAGGCTTTGGGAGTAGATGAGTTGGTTTTTTTTGCCAAATTCAAGCAGAAGCGATCGCCTATCGTATAATGGGAATCCGTTTTCTGGCGATCGCATTGCTACCGGATGGAGCAATTATATAATGTTGTACCGCATCTGAATGGGAAGCGCTATATCTGGCAAGCTGATATTAATCCGGCGATGCATAATTTTTCGCTTGGCTTTTACTTGATATCATCACAGAGACGCTTGTCACTCTCACCCAAATTCGGGTTATTCTGCAAATAATTATGCAGCCAATTGCAACCCCGCACCAGCAATTGGTCTAAATTCTCCACAGGCCACAACCGCGCTGTACCGTCATCTGATGCCGTGGCAATGGTTTTGCCGTCCGGGCTGAAACTCACACTTGAGACTCTGCCTTGATGCCCTTTGAATTCTTGTAGCAGTTGCCCGTTGAGCGTCCACAACCGCGCTGTACCGTCATCTGATGCCGTGGCGATGGTTTTGCCGTCCGGGCTGAAACTCACACTTGAGACTCTGCCTTGATGCCCTTTGAATTCTTGTAGCAGTTGCCCGTTGAGCGTCCACAACCG
>NZ_JBALFC010000050.1:0-143972 GCF_036917755.1 Nostoc sp. | reverse complement strand
AATACCGAATTTCAATTACTGTACCTTGTATGCTGTGCTTTTTCCACAATCCTATCTGAGCAAGCTTTTTGAGACTTAACGGGAAAAGTCAGAGTAAAGGATTTGTGGAAGCACGTCAGAAATCCACTTACTCATTCAGTTGATACCTTCACTTCGATTGCTCGTGATCCAAAGCAAGACATACCAAACATGGAGAGGATTGTAATAGATATGCTGCAAGCAGTTGTTATTGCATGGCGTGATGAGCAATTTGGCACTGGCGCATACACATCACTGCTATCAGAGTAAAGTATGCTTCAATAACAAGCTAAGTAAACTGAGGCAGAACAATGCATTGGCTGATAATTGCAGGTTGGATTGACACCACCAAACTCAACACTTGCTTCTACTCAAATCCTACCACTTCTGCTATTGTGAGCGATCGCAGAAGCAGATGTTGTTTGAACCGTAGCAATATTAATTTGAGTAGCCACAGTTGAGAGCAAACAGATATGGTTGTTAGCATATTATGACAACCTAAGTTAACAAGTCTATGAAAATTAGAGCAATCATTCATCCAGCAGAAGAAGGCGGCTATTGGGCAGAGGTTCCGGCGCTTCCCGGTTGTATTACCGAAGGAGATACCATAGAAGAGGTAATGGCTAATTTAAAGGACGCTATTGAAGGTTGGCTTGAAGTTGCTAACAGTCGTAATGCAATTGAGTCAACAGATCAAGTTGTTGAAATTGCTGTATGAAATCGATTTATGGCAAGCAACTTTGTAAGATTGTGGAGCAAAAAGGTTGGGTTTTGCAAAGAATTACTGGCAGTCATTATATTTCTGAAAACCCTGAAGTATAAAAAATCCTGTCAATTCCTGTTAATCGCAATCAAGATTTGAAAGTTGGAACCTTGAAAGCCTTGATGAAAATAGCCCAGCTATCTGAACAAGATTTACTTTAATTTCAAATTACTACTCTCATTCATCTACTAACTTGCTTAGTTCACCGGGGTAAAAATCATAATCCACAATCTCTGACAAACTATAAGGACACTCTACCGGAAAAGTACGCTTGGGCAAATCTGTTTCTCCAACAGCTAATTCGACACCTTTAAGGTAGGCTTTGCGAAGTGCTTCTTCAAGGTAGGGCTTTAAGCTAGGATTATCTTCAAGCAGTTCAGCAATATCTAAGCGTTGAATCCGAAGTGTTGCTAACCAACTACGGCTACGGCGTCCTGACTGGTACTGCCATTTTAGTAAATGTCCAATCAGCACACTCAGACGGTTTCGCAGTTCTTGACGTTGCTGTTTACCCAAAGATTGAATTTCCTCAATCAGATTTTGCCGATCAATCTGACTCCACTGCTCATTGCGAAGTAAAGTTACTTGTTCCTGTGTCCAAGCGTAAAAATCAGTTTCGTAGAGGCTTGGTGAAGGCATTGGTATCTTTAGGTTTTTTTCAGGTACACCCATTAGGTTAGTTCAACCTCAAGGTCTTTGCTTTTATTGTAGAACTGTTAATAGTCCGGTATACTCTTAGGTTAAGTCCAGGCATAAACGCCCCCTGTAAGTGGCGATCGCACCCTAACAACCCCAACAGAGTGCAAGCAGAGATAATTTATTGTATAACTTTCGTAACCATTGACAGCTATGACAAAGCTATTTGAACAAGCGATCGCTAAACCCATAAAGAGATAAAGTTTTAATAATAATACCTTCGCCAATTTCCGAGGATGAGTTGATGATACCTTAACTATTAACTCGGTTTTCTCTGAGGCTTGGCAAAAACATAAGTCCTAAAAATTCCTTTAAGGTTTCACCAAGGGTTTTTTAAAGTATGGCTGAACATCCATTTAATGACCAACTGAGTTTAGAAGAACAAACTGAAAAACTTGGAAAGCAAGCAGTAACATTAGGTTTGATTCCCAGCTTTGTGGTACATTACTTTCCCGATACCTGGGTATTTTTTATACCTAATGAAAGTCAATCAGAACCACTGACACCAGAAGAGGCATACTTTCGTTTAAAGCAACTGGTTAAACAGTAGATTTCCTGTATTCTGACACCTCGGCGGAGCTTTTCCCTTGCTCCGCTCCTGAATTCTGTTTCGATAAGAGCTAGGCACTGCAATTGTTAAATAACAGTAGTTATGGCGAAACCTGCAATTTTAACCGTCGATGATGATCCAGAAGTGTTGCAAGCGGTGTCACGAGACTTGCGGCATCAGTATGGCGATCGCTTCCGCATTGTCCGGGCAGATTCCGGTATTGCCGCTCTGGACGTGGTGCAGCAACTCAAATTGCGGAATGAAGCAGTTGCTCTATTTTTGGTAGATCAAAGAATGCCCCAAATGGGAGGCGTGGAGTTCCTTGAACAGGCAAAAGACATCTTTCCTGATGCGAAACGTACTTTGCTGACGGCGTATGCAGATACGGATGCTGCGATTAAGTCAATTAATAGTGTCAGACTTGATTACTACTTACTTAAGCCCTGGAATCCACCAGAAGAACGACTATATCCGGTTTTGGATGATTTGCTAGATGACTGGCTAGCTGGATTCCGTCCACCCTTTGAAGGGATTCGAGTCATTGGTAATCGCTGGTCGCCTTTTTCCCATCAGGTGAAAGACTTTCTAGCGCGTAACCAGATTCCATACAAGTGGTGGGATATTGAACTGGAGCCGGATGCAGCAAAATTAGTGGAATACGCAGAAACTGATGGCAGACAGCAATTGCCCTTGGTGCTGTTTGCCGATGGTTCCCGATTAATCCAACCATCTAATCTAGAGATTGCCGCGAAAATTGGATTGCAAACCCAGGCAGAGCGGCCTTTTTATGATTTGGCGATCGTGGGTGGTGGCCCTGCCGGACTAGCAGCCGCCGTCTATGGCGCTTCCGAGGGATTGAGTACAGTCTTAATTGAGCGTGAAGCCCCAGGCGGTCAAGCAGGCACGAGTTCGCGCATTGAGAACTATCTGGGGTTTCCTGTTGGCTTGAGCGGCAGCGATTTGGCCAGGCGAGGAGTTACCCAGGCGCGGCGATTTGGAGTAGAAATTCTGACTCCTCAAGTAGTAACCGGAGTTAAGCTGCAAGATCCTTATCGAGTTCTGCAATTGGGGGATGGCAGCGAGATTAGTTGCCATGCACTTTTAGTTGCAACCGGCGTTTCCTACCGTTGGTTAAATGTCCCAGGAGCCGAAAAGCTTACAGGAGCCGGAATTTATTACGGTGCTGCCATGACTGAGGCGATCGCCTGTAGCAATGAAGAGGTTTACCTAGTCGGCGGGGCAAATTCTGCGGGACAGGCAGCAATGCATTTTTCTAAGTATGCCAGTAAAGTGATCATCTTGGTGCGCGGTGAGTCGCTTTCATCGAGTATGTCCCAATATTTGATTGACCAGATTGCAGCTACTGCAAATATCAAAGTTTGCACAGGTTGCAGCGTCATCGAAGTAAAGGGAGATGAACATCTAGAAGAAATTGTGATTGCCCATGCCTTGACTGGACAAATTGAAACCGTGCCAGCGCGATCGCTTTTTATCTTCATCGGTGCTACCCCCAAAACTGATTGGCTCGATGGTGTTATTCAACGCGATGCTCAAGGGTTTATCATCACAGGGCCAGACTTAATAGATAATGGCAAATCTCCTCCAGGTTGGCGCTTGGAACGCTCTCCTTTTTTGCTAGAAAGCAGTGTTCCTGGTATCTTTGCAGCCGGAGATGTGCGCTACGGGTCAATTAAGCGGGTGGCATCCGGCGTGGGTGAAGGTTCGATCGCCATTCAATTCGTTCACCGCTATCTGAGCAATGTTTAGCTGGAGCCGGAAAAACTCAGGAGGTTGATTGATGTTGTGTATTGAAGAACTGATCAACTTAGACCCGTTTCAACAGCTTCCGAAAGAGCAATTGGAGTGGGTTTGCGATCGCGCTCAAAGGGTTGAACTCCCTACCTCAGAAGTGTTGGCACATGAGGGAGAGCCTGGACACGGCTTATTTATCCTAGTCAAAGGTAAAATTAATCTCACCCGCCGCAGTCAAGGAGTTGAAATTCCCATCGGGCAACATCAAGCCCCATCCTTTTTTGGTGAAATTCCAGTCCTCACAGATGAACCTGTACCTGTGACAATGCGGGCATTGACAGATTGCAACCTCTATGAAATTAAGGCAGAGGACTTCCGCAAACTGCTGCATGAATGTCGTGATTTTGAGCGGATGGTCTTCCGCATTATGGAACGTCGTCTTCGGGGGCTAGAATCCTTTATTCGGGGACGGGAAAAGATGGCAGCTTTAGGAACTCTTGCCGCCGGTCTAGCTCATGAACTCAACAACCCAGCCTCAGCCCTGGTTCGGACTTTCCAGGAAATGCCCGCCGCCATCCTGGAGCTACAACGAATGAACTTAGTTTATGGGCAACGCAATGTTGAGGAAGCGCATACTCAAAACTGGTTGAGACTGCGCGATCAGGGTTATGACGCAATTTTGAATGATCGTTTAGATCCGGTGACACTAAGCGATCGCGAAACAGTGTTGCTGGAATGGTTAGAAGATTATGGTGTAGAGCAAGCATGGAAATTAGCAGAACCTTTAGCGGAAGGTGGTGTTGAGGCCGAAACTCTAGATCAGATGATGGAACGTTGGCGCAACGACGACACTGAATTGCGAGAAATGGGATTGCACTGGCTATCGCTTTCCTTTGAAGTCATGTCGATGATTAAACATGGTTTGCGAGGAGCGCAGAGGATTTCCGAACTTGTGCAAGCGATGAAGTCTTATGCTTACCTCGATCAAGGCGTTCAGCAAGAAGTGAATCTGCATCAAGGTTTAGAAGATACATTGCGATTGTTTGCTCATAAACTTAAATGCGGTGTCCAAGTACAACGCAATTACGATCAATGTCTTCCTAAAATGCTTGCTTATGGCAGTGAACTGAATCAGGTGTGGACAAACTTAATCGACAACGCCATTGATGCAATGGATGGTAAGGGACTCCTGGAAATTACAACATACCATTGCGATCGCTTTGCCCATATTGACATCATCGATTCTGGCAGTGGAATTCCACCTGAAATTAAAACCCGCATTTTTGAACCTTTCTTCACCACCAAATCAGTGGGGCGTGGTTCAGGACTCGGTTTGGAAACCGTTCGCCGGATTGTAGAAAATCGCCATCACGGTACGCTCTCATTTGAGTCACAGCCAGGCAGAACTTGTTTCACTATCTGCTTGCCCTTGTCAAATCAATCAATTATTTGAACTATTCCCGATGAATTGGGAGCGATCAACTTCAGCCGTAGGCAAGTATGAGTAGTTCACTAGATTAGAATAAGACTTGCTCATGAGGTATTAATTCAACCTCTCAAGTTTAAGATTGCACTCCGATTATGACCGATCTACCACCCAACGCTCAAAATCCCGAAGAAAATGCTAACAACGATGTGGCACAAGAATTACTGCGAAAGCTGAGGCAAAAACAAGGCAACTGGGTAGAGTGGGGAATGGCGATCGCCTCGTTGCTAAAAGCCGGTTACAATCCCCAAGAAATTTTTGAGGCGACCGGATTTGAGCCAATTCAACAAAATCAGGTGGTTGTTGGTTCTCAAGTTTACAATTCTTTGGAAAAGTTTGGAGCTTCGCCAGCAACGCGATCGCACTATGCCACACGCGGCAGTGATATTTTATACGAACTGCGTTTGCTTACTCAAGAAGAACGCGCCAGCGCCGCCGAACTGATTTTCCTCCAGAAAGTCGATGCGGATGAGGCGCGGGAAGTGGCCAAAGCCATAAAAGAGTTCTCCTATTTCCGCCTTTTACCAGAAGGGTTTTCTGCCCATCCTGGGGATGCAGTTGCTCACCAAGTTTGGAAACGGGCCCGCCAAAATACAGATTTACAACAGCGATCGCGTCTGATCGCCAAAGGTTTACGCTTTGCTCACACGCCAGAAGCAAGGACAAAAATCGAACAGCTACTGACTGATTTTACTACCGTTCCCCAGCGTCCGGCTCCAATTTTACCTTTTTACCGCCTGGAATCTGAAGAACAATTACCCCGAATCATTCCCGTAGTTGGCGAGTTGCCATTGTCACGGCAAGACTTGCAAGCTGTGCCCATCGTCACAGAAATTGAACCATTTCGCATGGTGAAGTTTTCTGGAGAGCAAGCTTGGGTACCTTTACCAGGTTGGCAAGTGCTGTTGGCAGCAGAAGATCCAGTGGTAATTATCGCCAATAGCGATCGCTTCCCCATCCAAAACCAAAGCCGAATAGAACCCGTCGTCGTCGTGATAGATCGTGCCCAACGACAATGGGATATCTCCAACTACTTTGTCGTTGAAAATGGTGGTGAATTAGATTTTCAGTGGTTTGAAACTGAGCCGGAAATTCCTCTACTAGGACAAATTATTATCATTGTGCGTCCTAAGAAAATTCTGGATGAAGAATTAACTAAGGATTCATGGCAGATTGACGAGTAAATTCAATTTTAGACAGGACTAACTCCGTGATCTGATCTGTTAAGACTGTCCAAACAATAGCAGATGGGGCATTGGTTCAATTTTCTGTTTGGCCAATGCCACCATTTGTTTTAACTCAGGACTTACGCACAAGCAACGGAAAATCGAACCACAGAGGACGCAGAGGACACGGAGGAATAAGAGTTTGAGAGGTTTCTTGCGTAAGTCCTATAGCTCTCTTAATCAGAATATAACCTGAACAGTTACCTGACTTTTCACGGTATCTGGAAAACCTCTCTTCTTTATCTCTCTCCTAAAAGGAGGAGCCACTGCGTTGGGCGGCGAGCCAAAGATTGTTGCACGTGGCGTCAGAGACTTTGAATTTTCCCCCAAGGCTAGTAGGGAAGGGGGTTAGGGGGTTAGGTTTTCGTGGCTTTTCCACATAACCTAAATTGTCAGAACAGTTACAAAGTAACGACCATAACAGGAAAAACCCAAATTTTTTCAGATGAAAGTGTTTGAAGAAGAATTCTGTTTGATAAAATTATTTGAATTTTGTAATAAATTTTCATATAGCGTACTGGATCAAGAATCTCAACAGATGTATCATTCGAGCAAAATTCTTAAGAAATTAGGCATTTTTTTTTGTGATTTTAGCTTTTCCGGTATCTTCATATTTAGGACTTACGCATTGACAGAAAAGCCTAAATGACAGATATGCTTTTCAAGCCTTTTAGCTAGATTTTTCAACTACCTTTTTGCGATGCCTGCGGCGGGCTACGCCTACGCAACTAACAAAGGATGGTTTGTAAAAGGCTGAAACGACCTATTTATGTTAATAGACAAGATGATTCGTTTGTACAGTGCGTAAGTCCTAATATTTTATCGCCGCAATTATTCAGGAAAAAACAAATTCCTATTTTTTCGATTTAGTTTCATAACCAAACAAACGCAATAGATTTCCTGTTGATAGGAATGACTCAAACATTGTCCAACATAGCTATCACTCGTTTGTAGCTGAACAAGGAGTTTTCCCAAAATGCCTCTTACGAAACGTTGTTTGGCCGAATTTATCGGCACATTCTGGCTTGTTTTAGGTGGCTGTGGTAGTGCTGTTATAGCCGCAGCCTACACAGCAGATACCGCAAAAATCAGCGAGAGTACTTCTTTTCCATTGGGTATTGGATTAGTAGGTGTATCTTTGGCATTCGGGCTTACCGTCCTCACAGGGGTTTATGCTCTTGGTCATATTTCTGGTGGTCATTTCAACCCGGCTGTTTCCTTTGGACTATGGGCAGGTAAGCGCTTTCCGGGGTCTGACTTACTACCTTACATCGGCTCTCAAGTAATCGGTGCAGTTGTTGCTGCGGGCATTATCTACCTGATTGCTAGCGGCAAAACTGGATTTTCCCTGACTGGCTCCAACCCATTGGCCACTAACGGCTACGGAACTCACTCTCCAGGTGGTTACACGCTGTTTGCTTGCCTGATTAGTGAAATTGTGATGACTTTCATGTTTCTGGTGATTATTCTGGGTGTGACTGATAGCCGCGCTCCTAAAGGATTTGCACCATTGGCAATTGGTTTTGGGCTTACCTTGATTCACCTGATTAGCATTCCTGTAACCAATACCTCGGTTAATCCTGCTCGTAGTACTGGAGTTGCTATATTTGCTGGCGTAGAACTCTTTTCGCAAGTCTGGCTGTTCTGGATAGCTCCGATCTTCGGGGCTATTTTAGCAGGATGGTTATATGTAGCCGTCTTTAGTGAATCAACTGTGGAAGAACGGCAAAATGTCAAAGAGCTAGTCTAAAAGCTATTTTCAACCGTGCTGTACTAGTAGTCTGTCAAGAAAGAATTGATCGGTAAGCAAGTTAGTAGTAAGGATTAAAGTCCTTACTACTAACCTTCAAAACTAGCCTGACAAAGTACTAGTACAGCAAGGCAGAAATAAGCCACCCATTTGAAACGTCTAAAACCCTTACATAAGAGTAATTACGAACTCTGCAAAGCTGTACTAGCCTGTAATTTCTGGTTGTTACAGGAGTTCCTCAAAAGGGGCAATACTTAAATCTGCTTTGTGCCTTTAATCATTAGTGAGAAATTCAGGAGAGATTAAGATGGCATTTATTTACGGTACTACACGTCCTGACAAGATAAATGGGACTTTGGGAAATGACACGATAGTTGGTTGGGCTAAGGGTGGTAATGCCAATATTCCGTCCGGTAACGATAGCTTGAATGGTGCAGCTGGCAACGATTCCCTTGCTGGTGCGACAGGAAATGACACTCTAATCGGTGGCATTGGCAATGACACACTTGCTGGCGGCACAGGTATCAACATCTTGAATGGGGGAGTAGGCGACGACCTTTACATTATTAACAACACAAGTGACATCATTATCGAAGCTCCTAATGGCGGCTCGGATAACGTCCTGTCTTATGTCACCTATACACTGAGTGCCGAACTGGGCGACTTGAAGCTGCTGGGAACTAACGCTATCGACGGGACAGGTAACAGTGTTAACAACTTCCTCTTTGGTAATAGTGCTAACAACACTCTGAATGGAAGAGCAGGCTATGACACACTAGATGGTAATTTCGGTAATGATACCCTCAATGGTGACGACGGCAATGATAGTCTACAGGGCGGGCCTGGCAATGACTTACTCAATGGGGGTAATGGAAACGATATCCTCATAGGTGTTTATCCTGGTAGTCTGCTTCCACCTGGATTAGGGGAGATTGATACCTTGACTGGCGGGGCTGGGGCAGATACATTTGTCCTGGGAGATGCTGCAAATGTTTTCTACGACGATAACAACAGTACGACTCCTGGTTTTGGGGACTTCGCTACTATTACTGACTTCCAGTCTAACCAAGATCAAATTCAACTCAAAGGAATTCCACAGGACTACCGCTTACAAGCTGTTGGAGGCAACACACGAATATTCTATGAGCAACCGGGACAGGTAGATGAACTCATAGGTATTGTGCAGGGGAGAAACAATCTCCAACTTCGTAGTAATGACTTCCTTTACTATGAGCGGGAAGATGCTGGACAAAGTACAAACAACACATTGGGTAACGCTGAAGGGTTAGGTTCCTTATCATCAGGCTCAAAAGTTAATATTTCCGGTGAGTTAGCAACAGCTCAAACCGGGGGCAATGCCGATTTTGACTTTTTTACATTTTATTTACCAACTTCAGGAACCGTCACTGTCAACACAGTGACATCGGGAAAGGCAATTATCGGACTGTTTAACGATTCTGCGACTCTACTGACCAGTCAAAAATCGGCACCAATCACCGGTTTCCTGGGTGCAGGTACGTACTACATTTCAGTGAGTAAAGATTCTTTCGCACCTCAAAATAATGGAACTTTCTTTGGTATCAACTCTGGACCTGATTTTTCTTATACGCTAGGAGTCAGTATTAAATAAGAACATTATCAACTTCAGAAAATACTCACATCAGAAGGCAGATTTAAGGATACTTTTTCTGCTGACTAGGGGGAGACGTTGCCGTGTCTCCCCCAGGGCAAACGCATCGAAATTGCGACAAAGTAGTAAGTAGAAGTGTATTTAACAAATTCTGTTGGTTTAAGTTGCATAGCTTCTAAATCGAAATTTTGCGTCTCTACTGCATATAGCTATTAGCTAATTGATTTACAATTAAATATTTGTCACCACAGATAAACACCAATGATTTTTCATATCTGCGGTTTTGGAATTAAATCCCAAATCGTTCGACTGAGCGCTCACGACGAAAATATAAAGTTTTATCATGTCAAATACTAATTTTACTACTGCTGTACCTTCGGAATCACTCCACTCAGAATTATCTGAGCGATCGCACAGGGGCTTATGCTCTTGGTCAATTTGGCAAAAAACTTTTTGGTTTACTGATATTTTCGCACCGATAAAGCTGATAGGGAACACCTATGCGATAGTGATGCTCAGGGTCTATGGTGCAATTATTTCGACCAGAAAGTTCTAAATGCTGCGGATAGTCCCGTTTTCTCATTCCAGAACCAACAACCCATAAATTTAGCTTAGATGTCGCTGGTGCAGGCATTTGGGAAAGATTTTTCCAGAGATTAGATAAATCAGGATATTTCTGTAAAAAAGCAAAACTATCGGAGTTAATAGCGGCATTCAAGCCCCTGGATTTATCTGCAAGGTTGTTAATTTTTAATTTTCCCGAAGGGTTTTGACTCCTAAGTTGTTCTAATGCTATGGCAAAACTTAATCCCAACGCTACATCCTGATAATCGCTATATCCCACTATCAACATCAGAGGTACAGCAGGTTCTAAATTCATGTTTTGGGCTACTTGCTCAGGCTGGAATGGTTTTTGAAACACTAAATTAGAAACAACAAAAACACAACTAATCAAACCAACAAGTAAAAAGATAAATGACTTTTGAGATAAGTCTAAGAGCCGGAAGTTAGTGTTGGCAATTTCGGTACTTTTATTGAGGCTGGCTGCTATGAGAGCGCAAAAGCTAGGATAGTAGACGAAATGATAGCGTGGAATAATGGTAATATCTTTACCGAAAAAATAAACAATAACAAAGAATTGTAATAACACGAAAATAGTAAAACTTAAAAGTGTTAATATCGCTAAATAAGTTCTAGGTTTTAACCACAGCAGCTTTAAACCTTTGAAGATTTCCCACCCTACCCAAATGGCAAAAATTACCATTAAAAAACCATAGATAACTGCAATTGGTAGAAACTGATTTTCTACGGGTAAAGCAATCACCATCAAAATCCAGCTCATAAGAGTTTGATAGAAGGGTGCAATGTGAGTGGGAGCCGGCAACCAATTTGTTTCAGAACGTTGAATATGGCTCAATGTCACCATGAACCAAGGAATGAAGCTAATCACAACACTACTAGTGGAAACAATGAGGGCAAGCCAGATTTGGCGTTGATTAAATATCTGTGTCTTCCCCCAGTACATCAATACAACTATTGTTGCAATTTCCGCGATAAATGCTAAAGCAAAAAAGTAGTGAACATAAAGACCAATGCTATTAATAATTGCCCATAACAACCAAATCCAAAATCTGATGTGCGTTCGCGTTGGCGTGGTAACAAAGTCTCTTGTACTGAGCATCTCGACTTGCGGACATGGAACCGCAGTCGAAGTATACCGAAGTGCAGCCTCTGGTTGAGAAGCGAGTCCAAAGGACTCTTCCTCAAAGATATCGCGTTGAATTTGCATTAGCCCTAATAACGCTAAAGTTATTAGGAACATGGGCATGGTATAGTGCCGTGCTTCTTGAGAAAGGTAAACAGCAAAGGGAGAAACAGCCATAATCGCTGCTGCCATGATTCCAGACGCTCTGGAAAAGGCAATATAATTGAGGCCAAAAATTGCCGCGATCGCACCTACACCAAATAAAGCTGGTAGCGATCGCAATTTTTCTACCCACTCTGATCCTAAGGGAGCTATCCACCCTAACCAGCTATACATACTGCAAAAAAACAGCGGCGGATGCGTAGACTGGGTGGCAACGTTTTTAGCAATTTGAGAACAACTAATCCCAGGCTGGAAGGTAAAAAGCTCCTGCACACGCTCAAGAGGAAACACTACATCTAAAGGCAAGTCATTGTAATTTTTACCCAAACTGAAAATAGCAGTAATTACCTCATCCATCCATAAAGGTTTTAAGTCTAAATGCCAAAAACGTAAGATAGCGCCAAGTATAATTACCTCAGGTAAGCCCAAATCACGTAGAGAGAGTCTGCGATTTTTCCTCATAGAGCTTAGATATTTGTCACCACGGATAAACACCAATGATTTTTCATATCTGCGGTTTTGAAATTAAATCCCAAATCTAAAATATAAAATTTGATATGTCCGACTCTAATATTACCGTTCCTGTGCCTCCAGAATCACTCCACTCAGACTTATCTAGGCGATCGCCTGTTTCTAACCTGCGAGAGAAGATTTTCGCAATCCGCAACAGTCTGCGCCCTGGACAGCAACAAATGGCTGACTGGCAATCTGGCCCTTTAGCTATTTCTGCCGTTCCTGGTGCAGGCAAATCTACTGGTATGGCGGCGGCGGCGGCGATCGCGATCGCCCGTCAATATGAACGTTCATCCTCGCGTCGTCACTTGGTAGTTGTGACTTTTACTCGCTCGGCTGCTGCCAATATTAAAGCGAAGATTCGCAAATTCTTACGAGATGATTTATCCTTACCTCAGATGGGCTTTTTTGTCTATACGCTACATGGTTTAGCGTTAAACATTGCCAGCCGCCATTCTGATTTGTCAGGTTTGCAATTAGAAAATGTCACATTAATTACACCAACCCAAAGTCACCGCTTTATCCGAACTGCTGTAGAGCAATGGATTGCAAATAATTCAGGAATATATTTGCGGTTATTAGAAGGTCATCAATTTGACGGAGAAGAGACAGAAAGATTGCGTCGCCAATCGGTGCTGCGAACAGAAGTATTACCGGAATTGGCTAATACGGTAATTCATGAAGCAAAAAGTTCGGGGATATCGCCAGAATTGTTGCGGGAGTGGAGTAAACAAACCACAGACGAATATGCAATTTTGAGCGTAGCGGCGGGATTGTATGAGCAATATCAAAACTTAATGCGATCGCGTGATTTCATTGACTACGACGATATGATTTTAGCCGCACTGCGCGTTTTAGAAAACGACAGCGCTCGTCGCATCGAGCAAAACCAAGTATTCGCCGTCTTTGAAGACGAAGCTCAAGATTCTAGCCCTCTTCAGACGCAGCTTTTAGAAATTTTGGCAAGTGATGGGGGAGATGAGGGAGATGATTCTTCACTCCTAACTCCTCACTCTTCACTCCTAACTCCTAACTCTTCACTCCCCAGTAGAGACGTGATTAATCGCGTCTCTCCTCATTCCCCACTGAATTTAGTACGAGTTGGCGACCCCAACCAAGCGATTAACTCCACATTTACCCCAGCTGATCCGATTTATTTTCGGCAATTTTGCGAAGAGTGCGATCGCATTAAACGATTGGCAACGATGGATCAAGCTGGTCGTAGTACTAGAATTATCATTGAAGCTGCTAACTTTGCCCTCAAATGGATCAATAATCAGTGGTTAATAACAGCCAACAACAAACAACAGATATCTGAGAACCGACAAGTACCATTTCGCTTGCAAACAATTCGCCCTGTTGAAGTTGGTGATCCGCAAACTAACGCTAACCCCGCACCAATCGGACGAGGACTAGAACTTTATACACCGCGTGACATTCATCACACCGTTGAATTGTTATCTCAAAGGGTGATTGAATTATTTGGCGAAGACCCAACACAAAATAGTGCAGCAGTTTTAGTGCGAGAAAATCGCCAAGGACGATGGCTAGCAGAGTCTCTAACACCTGTGTGCAAAGAGCATAATATTATACTTTATGATGTGGGAGAACGCGATCGCCGTTCTCATGTTCCCCAAGAGATTTTAGCATTACTGCAATTTTGCGATCGCCCCCATTCCCCCGATTACCTCAAAGCCGCACTAGAAGCATTAGTACAGCGCCAATTAATTCCTACCCAAGACCTCAACGCCCTTGCTAGTCTCCCAGAAGAATTTTTGTATCCTGGCCCCTTAGCAGAATCCCAGACAGAAACAGTGCAAAAAGCTGCTCGCTTGTGTCGCAGTTTACTTCGCGCTCGCTTGGAATTGCCCCTCTACCAGCTAATTTCCTTTCTAGCCTTGACTTTAAATTATGACCAGGCAGAATTGGCAACTGCTGACAAACTCGCAGAACGGGTAAACCAGCAGATAGCTGGCAATAGTTCGATGGGGGGAATGCTGTCAGCTTTAAGTGAAATCGTCAGTTCTGAACGGTTTGAACCAGTGGAAACCGAGGATTCGGAAGAACGTTACACTCGTCGCGGTCAACTGACCATTATTACCATGCACAAAGCCAAAGGGCTGGATTGGGACTATGTGTTTCTTCCTTTTCTCCACGAAAACTTGATTCCTGGCAGATTTTGGGTTCCTCCCCAAAGCCAATTTTTAGGGGATTTTACCTTATCAGAAGTAGCCCGCGCCCAAATTCGGGCTGCTCTCCACGGAGAATCTACTATACCAGATGTCACACAAGCATGGGAACAAGCAAAGCACTTGAAAATATCTGAGGAGTACCGATTACTCTACGTTGCGATGACACGAGCAAAGCGTCTGGTGTGGATGTCTGCGGCGCAAAAAGCCCCTTTTACTTGGAGTAAGCCGGAGAATTTACAAGAACAAGCGCCTTGTCCGGTGTTTCCAGCATTAAAGCGTCAGTTTCCTGAATGTGTGGTGAATTTAGCAGTAATGACTAAACAAGCATGATCAAAACTCTTAATAAATTAAATAGAATCCCCAGTTACTATAGCAATCCTATCTGAGTTGTGAAAATTACTGTTTTAACGAACCGCTCCAGGCGCAGAGAGCGCAGAGAGAGGAATCAACAGAAATTTTCACAAATGATTTAGGACTGCTATAGAACATCGATTCAGTAATCAAAAACCTAACCCCCCCCCTTCCCTTGTAGGGAAGGGAGAGCTAAAACTTCGTGCCGCTACGCGAACGTAGGAGAGGTTCTTCCAGGATTACTGATTCGAGGCTCTAGCGATCAGATTGTCCCAGAATATTTGTATGAGATAAGCTATTTAATTTAAAGTGAAATTTGCCGTTTTAAAATTGATGTTATAGATTGATTGGTGTTCAGGTTTTAATCAGAAATTTATTTACTAATGGAAACCCAACAGTTCAGTTCAACGACACAAGAAAATAGACCCACCAAGACAAAAAAACAGTTTTTTTCTGGCATGAATATTGGTAGTCCTAAAGTACCATTCCGCAAATGCAAGAAAACAGCACAACAGTATGAGTTACTCAGTGACTGGGAACACGCGAGTTAATTTACTAAGTAGCCATCATGAACTGGCTACACCAAGACACATAACTTCTTCTCCCAAGGGGAGAAGGAGAGCTACTGCGTTGCATATTTTCCCACGGCATGGAGAACCACGTCAATTCCCTAGTTTCCAATTTAAATCAGCGATGCAACGATATTAATAGTCATAGCTAAAATGGTGGTATTGAAAAAGAAAGATAATATGCTATGTAACAGAGTCAAGCGCCTCATATCGGGTGATGTCGTCTCCACATCTGAAACTTGACTAGTCATGCCAACTACAAAAGAATAATATAAAAATTCCCAATAGTCTGGACAGTCGTTATGAGGAAAATCTAAACCTCCAGTGATTTCTTCACTATTATTATGTCTAATGTATTTGTAATAGCTGTGTGCATATTGGACTGCAAACATCGTATGCACTAGTAACCAGGAACTGACAATGGTTATAATTGAAAGTATGACATGTAGCTTAAGCAGAATTGGTGACAAGCCTTTTTTATCAGTTAGTAAAAACACAATGGCTAAAACACTAGCACAAGCAGCAGCGATCACCAGCAAGAATATAGCCAAATGTCCTTCATATTCACCCTCAGCATAACGGCGAATTTTTTCTGGGGTAGCCTTGATCATTTTCCACCACGTCACGGCTAAGAAAAAGTCAACACCGGAGTTCCAAGCACAGAGAATGCGAGTGGCTAAGTGCAGCCAATGCGGAAGGATTAATGAAACTAATACAGCGAGTCCGACAGCAAAAATTAGTCGGGGTCGGGAGTCAAAGTTTTTAAATAAATTAAGTCTCACAAATGTTGCGATCGCATATATTATCCAGTCCAATTTAACTAATTCGTAATTCAATTACGAATTACTTTAATTTAGCTCTAATCGTCTCTATTCGTTGACGATTTACACCCAAATCGCTTTGACCTAAGCGTGAGGCTGAACGCACTTGGATAACTTTAGCATTCCGGTCTAGATAGAATTCTACATCATCCACAAATCCCAGTAAAGCACTTTTAAATTCTGCATATAAATAATCTTTACTTTCGGTAATGATTTTGGTTCTTGGTAAGGACTGAATAATCTTTTTGAGATTAGCCATCGCTTCTTGTGGAGTAGATGTAAAAGTCAGTGGTGCAATTTTGTGGGTTGCATCTGCACTCTGACTAGAAACGCAGTTAGGAGAATTAGGGCAGGATGCTAATTTACCGTTGTTAACACCTAAATTATTTGGTGGTTTGCCAGCAAAAACCATAATTATCTCTCCGGGTAAGTGAATAAGTAGACTGTCACACTTTATTTAAATTAGTGTAATATGTTGCGGCGTAGATGTATCTTCTGGCAAATGACAGATTCACTAAAACATCGGTGATGCGTTCGCCTCTGGCGTTGGCGAAGCCATCGCTCTATGATCCGGTAAGTATCGTCTAGGCGAAGACAAATTATGACGCAAACAATTTCAATCAACGACTCTGGCCGCTTGCAACTCACACCGCTAGAAATCCCATCCCGTTTACTGTTGGGGCCTGGGCCATCAAATGCCCATCCCACAGTTCTCGAAGCGATGAATACCTCACCGGTTGGGCATCTTGACCCAGCTTTTCTCGCACTCATGGATGAAATTCAGTCGTTGCTACGCTACGTATGGCAAACAGAAAACCCACTCACTATTGCAGTCAGTGGTACGGGAACAGCCGCAATGGAAGCAACCATCGCCAATGCTGTAGAACCCGGTGATGTGGTTTTAATTGGTGTAGCTGGTTACTTTGGTAATCGCCTCGTAGATATGGCTGGGCGTTATGGTGCTGATGTGCGAACCATTACCAAACCTTGGGGACAAGTCTTTAACCTGGATGAACTGCAAACGGCTTTAAAAACTCACCGTCCAGCTATTTTAGCTCTAGTTCATGCCGAAACTTCCACCGGCGCACGTCAACCATTGGAAGGAGTCGCTGATTTGTGTCGGGAATTTGGCACTTTGCTATTAGTGGATACGGTGACAAGTTTGGGTGGTGTCCCCTTATTTTTGGATACTTGGGGAGTTGACCTAGCTTATAGTTGTAGCCAAAAAGGGTTGGGTTGTCCGCCTGGTGCTTCGCCTTTTACAATGAGTACGCGGGCAGTTGAGAAATTGCAGCAACGCCAAACAAAGGTTGCAAACTGGTATTTGGATATGTTGTTGCTGGGTAAGTATTGGGGTGCTGAACGCACCTATCACCATACAGCACCGATTAATTTATACTATGCATTGCGGGAAGCATTGCGTCTGCTTTCAGAAGAGGGGTTAGCAAACTCCTGGCAGCGACATCAGAAAAACGTAGAATATCTCTGGGAAGGGTTGGAGAATTTAGGATTGAGTATGCACGTTGAGCAAGAGTATAGACTGCCAACGCTTACCACTGTTTGCATTCCCGCCGGGGTAGATGGGAAAGCGATCGCTCGGCAGTTACTCAATGAACATAATATTGAAATTGGCGGCGGTCTTGGCGAACTCGCTGGTAAAGTTTGGCGCGTGGGATTGATGGGCTTTAATAGTCGTAAGGAAAGTGTTGACCAACTTTTAGCAGCACTAAGGCAAGTTTTGCCTAAGTAGTTTTGATCTAATTAGGTGCGTTAACACCAGTGTAACGCACCTGATACAAAAGGCGATCGCACAGCGAATTTGACTACAATCCTTAGAAAGAGCAGCAAAAACCTAATGTCTAAAAAGTCCGATTCGCAGTTCCAAAATCTCTTTAGTTCACACAAATCAACCAACTGGGACGAAAGATTAGCCCAAGTAGCCTATCGCTTTAACCGAGAATATCAAGGTGAAACCTTTGAACTCCCAACAGAAGTACAGGCGATGCCGATATTCCGCGAGTGGATTGCTGGTAGTTTCTCAGGGAGAATTGCTTCCCCTTTCTGGGAAATTGCTCAACCTCAAAAAAACCAGCACTGTATAGATATCGGTTGTGGTATCAGCTTTTTAATTTATCCTTGGCGGGATTGGCAAGCATTTTTTCATGGGCAAGAAATCAGTAATGTGGCACGCGATACCCTTAATTCTCGTGGGCCACAATTGAATTCCAAACTGTTCAAAGGTGTTGAGTTGGGAGCAGCTGATCAGTTAAACTACTCATCAGAGCAATTTGACCTGGCGATCGCAACCGGATTCAGCTGCTATTTTCCACTGGAATATTGGGATGCTGTATTGGCAGAAGTCAAGCGGGTGTTAAAACCAGGTGGACATTTTGTGTTTGACATCCTCAATCCAGAACAGCCCTTAGCAGAAGATTGGGCAGTTCTGGAAACCTATTTGGGGGCTGAGGTGTTTTTAGAGCCTTTGGCTAAGTGGGAAAAAACGATTAAAGCGGCTGGTGGTAAAGTAGTAGCGCAGAAATCAGGGGAATTATTTGAATTGTATAAGGTACGATTTTGAAAATACTATAGGACTCCTATTTGATTTTTGAACAAATTAAGTACTAATCGAAAAGGCTTATTCCCTACTCCCCACTCCCTATTCCCTACTCCCAGTCTACGCAAGTCAGTTCAATAATCAAAGCGGATTACTATATCACTCAGGGATAAGTGGACTCATTGGATCTAAAGAAGTTGTAAAAACAAAATAGATTACCCCAGTTCCGAGAATCATCACAGCGAGACTGAACAGCAACACCCAACGGTCTGTTGGTTCATAAGTATCTTCTTCGATATGACGACGGACAGCGAAATAGTGTGACGTTGAGAGCCACACCGTGACCAAACCCACCAGCGAGAAGACTAAACCTAACTTCCAGCCGTTGCCAGGATGGGGTATCAAAGGTACTTGGAAAGCACGCAAACGCACGATGACGACACCAAAACCTAAAAGAGCGATCCCTGTCCGCATCCAAGCGAGGTAGGTACGCTCATTTGCCAAGTGATCTCGGACTCTGGACGGATTCAGTCGTCCTGGCTTTTTTTTATCTTTATCTTCTTCTGTAGGTTTCAATTTTAACTGCATCAATAACACCCTTATCCCCAAAGCGGCTCTTCGCAAAAAAACGCGGAGGTAATAGCAAATCTCCTTCCAGATGACTTGCACCCAGCGCAATAGTTGCGCTAATAAAATATACCTGTTGTGATTGTACATTTTTTTCAAAATTTATTTTAATGCAGATATCTAAATAAAACAAGCCTGACCGAGTAATTCGTAATTCGTAATTGATGGTACAGAGCAACTGTACGTAATAAAGGGTCATAAAAAAAACAGCCCAGATCAGAGAGGTTTTTCACAAGTGCTTGTCCTGTTTTTCCTCTGATTTTGGCTGTCACCCGATTTAAATTGAGAACAATCATTCAAAATATAGACTATGCAGTTCTATTTCAAGACTGATTGGTAGGCGCATTAGGAACTCGTGTATCTATTAGAGCCTGTGATACATTCGGGATAAACCAGTTAACTTGGTTAGCTTTGGCAATTTGAGCATTAGGAAAGTTGATTTCAATTGCAGCAGTATCTGGATTGGTCTTAATCACCAACTTACTGCCATCAGCTATCTTGATAGCAACAGGCTCTGTAAATACTTGTCCGTCTGGGGTTAAACCTGCAATTTTGGCATCATTTGGGAGATAAAAGCCATCACAATCCCAGTTATCTTTAGTGGACTGACCATCAGCTAGAAAATACAGGTCATTGTCGTATACGGCATCTTCATTCTCTTCATCATTTGGTCTTTTGCCGTATACTGCTATGGTCTTACCTGTTTGGTTGTCGCATTGACCCCAGTTGATTCCTGTCTCTAAAGTATATTTTTGGAATGCTAACTCATCGATTTTCTGCTGAATTTCCTCTGGTGTGACACCTTCGATTTCAGTTTGGGCTTCTTTTGCCTTAGTCAGTGCTTTAATTGATTTAGTGACTTCGATGTAATCAGGGTTTTTGCTAAATTTTGGTCTGTCAGCAAAAGAAGGTTGAGCAAAGGCTAAATTAACGAAAATCATCAAGACAATTAGCAGAGATTTCCAGATTTTCATGATTTGAGTCCTGTTAATGGGTAAATTTTGCAGATTTTAATTCATTTTGACGAAAAAGTTCATGATGCACATCTTCTTAAAGACTTAATCAAGAATTCAGAAGTCAGAATTCAGGAGTCAGAATCAATGAGTAGGGGACTTAAACCCATCTATTCACATGCCCTTCTCCTATGGTCGTCGCTACGCGAATGGGTTCGGCAGTCGCTCATGGGGAGCCACTGCGTTGAACGGGTTCCCCGGCTTAAAGCAAGTGGCGTGGAAACCCCCTGTTCCCGCGCTGCCGAGGCTCGTTGCGCTAAAGCTTCTCCCATTGGGAGAAGACTGGCTACCGCTTTGCTAACACCAGTCGTACAGAATTCAGAATGAATTCTGACTCCTGACTCCTGACTCCTGAATTCTGTTTTGTTAATTAATTTGCTCTTTAGGCGATGGCTGATTACTCATATTTAAAATCAATGAAAGGAGATAACTAGAAGCTACAGCTATAAGAGTAAAAGTAATATTTTCCATGACTATAAATACACCCAGACCAATCAAGATACAAGGCACAAAAGTGTTGCCATTTTCAGTTAAAAAGTTTGCGATCGCAGGCAAGTAGGTTAACTTATAAGCGGCATAACACCACACACCCACTAGCGAAAAGAAGACACCTAATATCACCAGCAGACTATCTAATTCCGAGTTGGCAAACAGGGGCACGTAGATGCTGATATTATCACTACCATTCGCAAAGGCGATCGCCGCTACATTGCAAGTTTGCGGAGAGATAAAATTGCTAATTATAGAGGGATAAGACGGCTCGGTTTCTTCTTCGGCTTCCTCTGCTGAATCCTCTTCGCGTTTTAGTAAACTACTCAGACCAATGATTATTGGCATTAAGCCAAGAAGTCTAATCCAGTCCTGCGGTATAATTAGTCCACCGAAGAAACCGGGAAGGCTAGCAATGATCAATGCAGCAAAACCGAGATATTGACCACCAAGGATGTGACCACTGCGGAACGTTTTATTTATTTGCGAAAAAAGCAGCGTCAGAATGACAATATCATCGATGTTGGTGGCAGTGAATGCCGTGATCCCTGTGGTAATTGCAGTTACTAAATCGTTCATTTTTGCAAGTCCTTATTTTCATCCTTGAGCATTGGGCATTGGGCACTTGTACTGACTTGTACTGAGCGGTGTCGAAGTAGCGTTTCCGTTGGCGCAATCTCCCTCATCTCCCTCATCCCCCTCATCTCCCTCATCCCCTGCTCATTTGCTTCTGTGCCGAAGCCTTGATTTATACTTTAGTCAAACTAACCGATAGAATCAAATGCTTTTGTTTGTCAGAATGATAAATGAAAGTGATTAAAATTTTGACACCAAGTTGTAGGGATACCATAAATGGCAGGAATGACACTTGAGCAGCTAAAAATATTTCAGGCTGTGGCGCAGCACTTACACTTTACTCGCGCCGCAGAGGAGCTTTATATTACACAACCTGCGGTCAGCGCAGCAATCCACAACTTAGAGCAAGAATACGGAGTGAAACTATTCCATCGGATTGGTCGCCATATCGAGATTGCTGAGGCTGGTAAATTATTGCAAGTGGAAGCACAGAAAATTCTCGATCAAGTCTCCTTGACTGAAAGAGGATTGCGAGAATTAAACAATCTGCAACGGGGTGAATTGAAATTAGGGTCGAGTCTGACAATTGGTAACTACTGGCTACCAAGCAAGATTAGTGAGTTTAAGAGCCGATATCCCGGTATCCAGATTAACTGTAGCCTTGCCAATACAGAAGAGATTTGTGTAGGAACGGCGACCGGACAGTTTGATTTGGGTTTGGTGGAAGGAGATGTGAAGCCAGCGCTTCAGAATACTCTGGAGTACGAAATAGTGGGGAGCGATCGCTTGCAAATTGTCGTAGGTCAAAAACACCCTTGGTTTGAGTGGGGAGAAATTGACTTAAGCCAATTGACTCAAACCCTTTGGGTGATGCGAGAACCCGGTTCTGGAACCCAGCAAAGGTTTGAGGAAGCCTTACAAAATTGGGGAATCAATCTCAGTGAACTGAATGTAATTTTAGTGTTCAATAGTGGAGAGATGACAAAAGCAGCGATCGAAGATGGTGTCGGTGCAATTGGAATTTCTGAGTTGATGGTAAAAAAAGAAATCCAGCTGGGAACTCTGCGGGCAATTCGAGTGATTGATAACAGAGAAGGCAAAGGTGCGATGCCTACGGCGGACTACGCCTACGCAGAAATAGTTCGACCTTTTTTCAAACTCAAACATCGTCAGCGTTTTCAAACTGCTCTTTCCAAAGTCTTTGAACAAATGTTGATATCTTCTATGTTAAATAAGTAAGTCAGCGAGAAAAATTCAATGTATATGAAGAAATATAAATTTGAAGTAGGAGAGTCACTGCGTTGCGCGGGTGTCCCGCGTTGTTCGCCCTTGGCGTTCCCGCAGGGTAGCAAGTGGCGTTGTGTTATGCCGTAGGCTAAGGCACCCTACATTTAAATTTAACGAATCGCACTCCCCACCTTCAATGTACTCATAAGGTGGAGATTGTGAGCGGGGGATGAGGATTAGACCTTTCGCATATTTCTACTGATGGGGTCAAAACCTCTAGAAAACCGCGTACTTTCATCGTAGTAAGCACCAGTCAGATTCGCTCCATACAACTTGGCATAGTTGAGTTTGGCTCCGCGGAGATTTGCTTCATTCAGTTTGACACCGCTCAAATTAGCTCTAGTCAAGTTCGCTTTGGCTAAGTTAGTTCTACTTAAATCTGCTCCCCAGAGTTTAGCTTTAGCTAGGTTAGCTCCACTCAAGTCAGATCCCCATAAATTGATTCCAGGCAAATAGGCTCCAATCAGCTTGTCCCGACTCAAGTTGATGGCTGGAAAATATCTTTCTCCGGCGGCAAAACGCCTTTTTAATTCTTCAGCATTCATGCGTCGCGTTGACCTTCCTTAGCAATACAGAAGTTATTTGTTCCCATTCCTGGCTTAGTTCTTCCAAAAACTCTGGCTGACCACTGCGTTGATACCAGAAACGGGCATTGTTCAAATCGCCTTCTTTGCGGTGCAGGTAAGCATGAACCCAGGCACTATCGGCATCGCTGGCATTTGCAACTATTTCATGAGCTTTGCTCCAATCACCTTTCTTGTCATACCACATTGCTTGCAGCACTTTTGGCAGTGTCTGAGGACATGAGCGCTGGTTTTCGATCAATCGCAGGAATTCCTCTGTATTCACGATCGCCACTCAACAACAATCAAACTTCTATTTCTAAGATACTGTGAGAATTTTAGATTTTAGATTTTAGATTTTAGATTAAAATTTAATCCAAAATCGTCAATCCCTTTCACATCTACTTAACCGGAATAAGTTCAAACTCGAAAGTACTGATCAAACGGTCATCAATATAGACTTCTATTCTATGCTTACCAACCGGATCGCCAGGAGCGATCGTCCAAAAATTCTCAATCACACCCTCTGGAGCCGACTGTGTGCGCCGTGTCACTGATGTAGTGCCGTCTGCTGATATTGAGAAGTCTTCACCGTTATCTGTACCCCAAGTTTCTGGAGGTTTTGGTAAATGCAAGACTTCGCGCCATTTCACTTCACCTTGGTAGTTTTTGAGTTTAATCCGCCATCCGTAGGCGTTTCCTTCCTGAAGTGGCACTCTTGTTGTCTGGAAAATGGTAACGTTACCTTTGGAGTCAACTCTCTTCAGCCCGAACTCGGTGTTAATAACAGTAATCTGTTTTGTATTCGTTGGTGCAGGAGATGATATAGCATTTTCTAGCACAACAGAAGTAGCGTTGATTGGCTCAGAACCTATGACCCCAGATATTAGCCAAAAAGAAGCTAGCACAGCAGCAGTAGCCCAAATTCTCATTAGTATGTTTTTCCTGTCAGACTTTTGGTACTTATTCAAGTAATCTGACATGTTTTCCGGGTCAACGTTACCGATGGTTGGACAAAGACGAAATTGCTTTTAAGAATCTGGCAAATTTGGACTCGGACTTGCATCACCGATAGTGTACCCCTACGGGAAAGCAAGCTACGCGTAGCGCGATGCCCTGAGCTTGCCGTACCCTTCCCTACGGGACGCCAGGGGCGAACGGGATCTTGCTACGCGTAGCGTCTCTAAGAGTTGGGTCTGGTAGAGAAGCGTTAGCGAGTCTTCTCCCAAGGGGAGGCGCCAAGGGCGAACGAGCGTCACAGCCCGCAGCAGTCATCGCTCAACAAATTTTACAAGGTTACGGGGGGCAAATCACCATAAAAAGTATACTTGGGTCTTGACTTAACCTTTTAAATTAACCTTTCCCTCAAACTTTGAACCATCTTGATGAGATGAAACTTTTTCACTACTGTGATAACTTCTTCGCCATTTTTCGAGATAATCTATAGATATTGATTTAGATGTGACGTTCACACCATTTCCTCGCCAAGCAACTTCTGAATCTGTTGTGAAAACCCCGCATTCTAATTGATCTAGCCTCATATTCCAATATTCACTAAATCGGCCTTTTAAAGTAATAACTTGCTCAAATACCTTGTTTCTGTGTTTATTTCTTCTTTTTCTTTCTGTAGCTCCTGTTGCTTCTGTATCAATAAACTTAGTTTCAATTAAAAACAGACTACCTTTAAAGGTCAGGAAGACAAAATCACACTTCCCTAAATCTGTATAATCTGAAATTGGAGATTTTTCAAATAACAGCAATTCAGCGCACGAGGGAAACAAGTCTTTAATATTCAGAAATAAATAAGCTTGCAAGAGAAGTTCCTTATCATAAGGAAACAAGATCACTCCTTCAAAAAACTTTTGAATGTCCTCCTGAGTTTGGGGTTGAATTCTTTTACAGTATGAAACAAATTTATGTAGCTCGTTTACGATCATCAAGTTCCTAACTCCTTCCCCCGGTCGCAGCCTTAAGGGTATTAGCATAAAAAGATACCACTACCTTAAGGAAAATATCATCCGCATAAGTAACTAAAAAAACGATCCCAATCCTGAATACTTAAGGTAATTTACTGTTGACAGTTGAGTAAAATTAATTTTTAACTTGCTTTTTAGTATTTGGTGGATTTTTCACTCCTGGCCTCAGCTACCAGTCAGCGATTTTATATGAGCAGTAAAACTGGCGTTTTGCAAAGCTTGAACAGTTATTCTAGAATCTTGTACGCAAAATTGCCAACCCAAGCGAACAAGTTTACGAGAACTTTCAGTTTGGATAATTCCAATCACTGGCATTTTTGCCTTTTCTTTGTCTCCTGACTGTTCTTGCAAAATTGTTTTCAAGCGATGTAGTTCTTCGATATTATTTGCTTGCTGGGGATTTAACTCCACCATCACCATTTGTACTGTTTCCACTGGTTCTGCATCTTCAAGGATAAATTGAGTTTGCTCGTCGCGTCGATCTACTTTTCCCCAAATAATCAATCTGGTATCAACTTGGAGTAGGGAACTAATGCGTTCATAGATTTTAGGAAAAACTACAGCTTCTGTTTGTGTAGTGAGGTCTTCTATTTGCAAAATTGCCATCTGATCACCTTTTTTCGTAACCACTTTTTTCACGTTATTCAACATGACAACTGCACAAAGCCTTATTTCTTCCTTTTGTTCTCCCAGTTGCGAAAGGTTAATTGGCGTCAAAAGTGGTGCTATTTGCCGTAAGGATTTCAGTGGATGATCTGATACATAAAAGCCTAATAATTCTTTCTCCATCTGCAACTTTTTCTGTGGGGGCAAATCCATCACAGGTTGAGATTTGGGAACAGTTTCAAAGGCATTCTTTACTCTTTTATTCTGAGTTGAAGAAAATCCGTCGCCTAATAAATCCAAGAGATTCCCTTGACCACTAGCTCTGTCTTTAGCGCGAGATTGCGCCCAATCATACACTAATTCTAAGTCGTTAATTAACTGTTGGCGGTTGGGTTGAATTTTGTCCAACGCTCCACAGTAAATCAGCGATTCTAGAGTGCGGCGGTTAACAGCACGTAAATCGACGCGATCGCACAAATCAGCGAGGGATTTAAACTCTCCTGTCTCATTTCTCGCCTCCAAAATACAGGCGATCGCATTATGTCCCACGTTACGCACCGCCGAAAATCCAAACAAAATCTTTCCGGCTGTCGGCGTAAAATCAACACCAGAACGA
Source organism: Nostoc sp. (assembly GCF_036917755.1). Classification (GTDB taxonomy): domain Bacteria; phylum Cyanobacteriota; class Cyanobacteriia; order Cyanobacteriales; family Nostocaceae; genus Nostoc. Next base: position 117,481 of record NZ_JBALFC010000050.1, on the reverse strand, counting down.
TTAATGTCTGGCGGATCTATGGAAATACCCATATTTGTACAGTTAGTAATATATCTCTGTACCTTATCGGTATCGCCACTGTTAGCCGTTAACAGTGCCGCCATATATTCCAATGGATAATTAGCTTTTAAATATGCTGTTTGATAAGTTACATAACCATATGCAGTTGAATGGGATTTATTGAAACAATTGGAAGCTATTAAGCCATTTTTAACCGCAAAATTATGGTCACGCTCAACTCCAATGTCATAGACATTTTCTTTCCCTAAATATTTACGTGTGGCTATTTTTATCATCTTAACCTACCCCCCGAAAAAAAAAATTGCAAAATTAATTAATTGATAAAATGATGACAATTGTAGTTGTATTAATACCTATAATACAAAATTATATCACTAGAAAACACTGCTACACTCTTACACAAAAGTAGCCCAAATATATCAAAACTTTGGCAAACTCTTAAATAGACAGTTAATAGCTATATAATTGCTGCTTTTAAAATTTATTAAACACATTGCAATACATAGTTAATCCGCTTAGTCAGATGACTGAGGAGTGGGGAAGAAGCAGGGGAACTCTTAGAGGATGTTTGTCAAGTCTGAAAGTGTACTAGAAACCCCGCTTCCATTCCTCTGGCCGTTGGCGTCAGCCTGCCGTTAGGCAAGCTCAGAGAGGCTTTGAAACCCCCATTCCCGCACTTCGTGCCGCTACGCGAACGTAGGGAAAGGGGATTAGGTTCGGGAAGCTTTGGTGTTACAAAAAATACTTTTCAAACATCCTCTAAGAGGATGTTTGTCAAGTCTGAAAGTATACCAAAAAAACTCGCTTCCATTTCCCCGAAAGCTCAAGAGGCTTTGAAACCCCTATATTCTCTTGTAGAGAAGGGAATATGGGGGTTAAGTTTGGGAGTTTTTGGTGTTAGCAATAATACTTTTAAAACATCCTCTTAGCTGAGGAGAAAAGTTTTCCCTTCTGCACCCCGCCCTTCTGCCTCTTTCCAATGCCGAATGTGTCAGTTACTATCGTTGAAAAGCAACTCGGTATAAGAGGGTGTTCGTAGGTGAAAGTGGCGCTGATCGTAATTTTGGCGGTGGTTGTGGGATTGTTTGTGGTAGTCGAGATCGGACTGCGATCGCTCTTTGGCTTTGGTAATCCCCTAATTTACATTGGCGATGAGCAGATTGGTTATTTATTGGCTCCTAACCAGCATACCCGTCGTTTTGGTAATCGCATTGAAATTAATCAGTATTCGATGCGAAGTAGTCCCATAAATAAGACGCCTGCACCTTCTGGGCTGCGAGTTTTACTGTTAGGTGATTCTATTGCCAATGGTGGCTGGTGGACGGATCAGACTAATACAATATCAAGCCTGATGATGCGTTCTCTAGCATCATCTACTAATAGTAATTATCAGGAAGTAGAAGTGTTGAACGCTTCAGCTAACTCTTGGGGACCAAGGAACGAGTTAGCTTATTTACAGAAGTTTAGCAATTTCAACGCGCAAGTGGTAATTTTATTAATTAATACCGATGATTTGTTTGCTACTCCTCCCACTTCTTTACCGGTAGGACGCGATCGCAACTATCCCGATAGTAAACCTCCCCTAGCATTAGTGGAAGTGTGGCAACGTTATATCGTCAAGGAAAAGCCAATTCCCGAAATGAAAGCAGTGTATAATGAAGCAGGCGATCGCGTTGGAATTAATCTGGAGGCGATCGGCAAAATTCAAGCCCTGACTCGCCAAACTAACAGTCAATTTCTATTAGTGATGACTCCCTTACTGCGAGAAATTGGTCAACTAGGTTCCCGCGATTACGAAATTAAAGCTCGCCAGCGCTTGAACGATTTTATCAAAGCACAGCAAATTAATTATATAGACTTTTTACCGATATTTAATTCAACTACCAACCCGCAAGCTTTATATCACGATCATATTCACCTGAACTTGCAAGGTAATAAATTTGTCAGTGAAGTTATGGAGCGATCGCTTTTAGAAATACTAGGGGAGGCGTCACTTGCTCACTAATAACATGGGCTACTATAGCATTTCCTGCTCTGGTAAGGTACAGGCTCAGTGACTAAAGCTATTGCTAAATAAGGGTTTTTCTGTACCTCATCCGACGAGTGAAAACCGCTATAAGTTAGTGGGCGTGAATAATTAAAGGTTTATAGTCAGTAGCTACACCCTATTTTAAGGTCTGAAGCCCCTTACTACGAGCAAGTTTAATTAATTTTACATTCCTTAATATAGTTTGATGTATTCTTGCCCACTTACTTAATTCTTCTTAACTGAACAATATTGTGTTATGTCGCACAAACTAATTTGTCGGTTTATGCGTCAACGATTGAATGACATTCAGTAGCTGCTCAGGCGTATATGGCTTAGTTATATAGGCATCAGCAGCTTGCTTCTTTGCCCACAAGCAGTGAATTGCCTGATTTTTGCTACTACAAATTAGAATCGGCACTTTTTGACTAGTCAGATTTGTTTTGATGAAGCGACACAATTCAAATCCACTCATTCCCGGCATTACTACATCAGTAACAATCGCATCTGGCTTTTCTTCTAAGATTATTTCTAGAGCTTCTTTAGCACTAGTCGCCTTAATAATATTGTAACCTCTATCGCTGAGATAATGACTAATTAATTTCAATTCACTCAGGCAATCTTCTATAACCAGAATGGTAGCGATCCAGGTAATACTCAACCTTAAATCTCCAAAAAATATGTTGGTGAAGTGGAGTTATTTTTTATATTAGGAAATTAAACAATATGTTGAAAGATGACTTTTAGTAAATCTCCTTGTGTAAAAGGTTTAGTTAAATAGCCTGATGCTCCAACCATCTTAGCTTTAGCTCTATCTATAAATCCTACTTTTCCTGACACCATAATCACAGGTGTATTTTTAAAATGTGAGTGTTTACGCAGCAAAGAGCAGAGTTCATATCCATCTAAATTAGGCATCGAAATATCCAACAAAATTATGTCGGGTTTTGTGCGAACAATCTGCATTAAAGCTTTCAAAGAATCGGTGACTCCCACAACAGAAAACGTTTGCTCATCTAAATAACTTTTAATAACATTCAATACCGCAGGACTGTCATCAATACAAAAGATTGTGTATAGTTTTTTGTCAACAGGCGGTTGGATGATTCCCTGACCTCTATGATCATTAGTATTAATAGGGTAGGCTGCTGGTTTATAGCCGTTTGTTCTAGGCAACTTTGGTGTAGTTTTGGCTTGAGGTTGTAGCTGATTTATTTGGAACAATTGTGAGGGGTGCGATTGAGAAGTTGGTGATGTCTGATGATAAGCCGCTTCTCTACGAGAGTCTTCTCTTTCAGAGAGGCTAACGCCAACGCTTCGAGGCGTTTGACATCGTTCAACTAATAAGCGGAGATTTAGATAACAAAACTTTGGCATGTCATCCAGAAAGCTGTCAGGAATAAATTCATAACTCCCCTCTTCTAAGTTCAAAAATGACTCCAGAACTTCTAGTGCTAATTGCTCTATCAGTATCGCCGCTTGAGACGGACTGATATATTTTTGATTGACCAACCAGCAAATAGCCAGATAATCTGGATTCGGTATTGCTTGATTTTCAATACCAGTTTCAAATATCGCCCGCAACTGTTGGTCGATTCCGCAAGGGAGAGTAGAAATTTGTTGACTCAAGCGTTGCAAATTCCGATAAAGCGGCTCAAACATTTTCTCTGAATAGCAAGCATAAATTAGTTTACCCTCGTCCATATATATTGACCAAGAGCCTGATGTGCTAAACACCTGCAAACAACCAGTAACCGACTTACCAGTGATTTTTTTTAACAGAGATAAGGGCTGGAGCTTTTGAAAAAATCTGTATCTACTAATCGGAAGTGTCTTCATTGCGATAGCTCTGGAATAAAATTAACATTTGCAGGCAAAATTAGTGAATTACCTTTTCGGAATTCACCGCGACTTTGTTGGAAGCACTGTCAGATAAATATAGCGATAACATTTGAGTTAGTACAGAGATTCCACACCCCCCAACTCTTAATTCACCAATCTCTGTTAAGCTATCAAGCACGAGTTATAACTAAACCAATTCATGCTATTTTCCAATAGCAAAATTGCCCGACTAGTTGCCAGGATATAGTATTTCAAAAATTAGATTGGTTTTCTGTATCTTTCGCTAATCTAGCCAATCTAACAGTAACTCAAGTATCACGCACAGACAATTGGCTCTCGCCCATCAGTCACAAAAGCATCATTGTTATCCGTATTTTGCAGCTTACAATTGCAAATACTTTAGTTCTCTTGCAAAAGTTTTTTTTACCCCTAATATTAAAGTCTGGAATGACTAAAACCTACTGTAAGGTAGACGAAAATGGCTTTGTATCATGGCTTTTAGGCATTAAGTCCGCACTGACGAACTATGTTTTTGTCGCCATGACGAAAGTCGTCAGGTACTTTTCCAAGAAGTTTATTCTTGAGGGGAACTTCATTAAAAGAAAAAGTATTATTAAAAACTAAGCATTCCAAAAGTTCAATGTCTTACTTAAGTTTGTGATTGTAGAGCAACTCTTAGTGTTGGGATTGGGCAAAATTATCACTTGCACAACAAAAATGGTAATGGTAAACCTCCGACCAAGGATGAGTTAGCTGATAATTGCCGCCATGATGGTATGTGGTGAGATGCACAGGCGACCAGTTCAGCAGAAGGGAATCTCTTCATAAGTACAGGAAACGGGTTCTGATGTTGTATGGGGCTAAATAGTCACCCTGTACAGTTTGGAGCGACAAATCAAGAATTTACAGCGAAATGCTTGATTGGTAGTACATACCGGCAAAATAGCTATTTTCAGCTAGATGGTAGATAACAAGTAACGTACTCACTAAAATTCAGATTACTATAATTTTCAAAAAAAGTTAGCATAAATATATAAACTTCATGATAAGTCAGTAAACAAAACATCAAAACTAATTAATATCATCTTCCAGATAATTGTCATAAATATTTATTTTTTCGGATGTCCTGAAAGGCTGAAAATGTACAGTAAAAGATAATTTCTGATGCTTATTTAATTACACTTATAGATGAGTGAATCATTATATGGTAGCAATTTGCCCGAAAAATCTCAAGTTTTAAAAGTCACAAATATAAATACAAAATTATACGCGTAGGCGTAGCCCGTGGTAGACATTGCATTCATTAACCTATAAGGTGTATGTAGCAAAAAGACGCAAATAATTTCTTTGCGTCTTGGGCGTGAGATTTAGAAATAAACATCCTCACCGTTATATTTCTCCATCTAGTTAAAGTTGCTCCCGCCAGCACCAGCTTAAAAGTGTGCCACCAGCCACCAGCTTAACTACTTCCAGTAGCCAATAACCACCGTGTAGTAAATTCATTGTCGATGGAACAGCAGCAGCAGCTTCAAATAGGTTGAGTTGAACTCCTATAGCGCACATCTGCGGAGTTAATAAATAGGTGTCAAGCATAGCTATAGTTAGCAGTAGCGCAGATAAAACAATACTGCCAATACGCCAGTGATATTGGGTTTTGCTCAAAGCTAATGCCCCAGTCAGTACTACAGCAGCAGAGAATAATTCCATCCGATTGAAGTTCCAAAAAATCGTATAGCCTGCTGTCGTAAAACCAGCTTGGCTCATCATCCCAGAAAGATAAAGACTAGGCATAATTACCCAGTCTAAAACTAGACTAGCACTAAGCCAGAAGCCCAAAGTCACTATGATTGCGGTTTGCCAAATTGGCCGTTTGAATTCAAGGCTAGAAATAGCAGTCATATAAATAATTACGTGTGTTGTATATTTCTTAGTTTCTAACTTCACTAGCAGTTTGACAAGAAATATCAACTAACCTTTACAAAGCGATCGCTCTTAATTCTGAACTCAAGACTTAGAGGAGATATTGCGATAATAGATCAAGCTAATGATGTTTTTACCAGAAGGTAAGGTGATTATGGCAATCACATTAGATAAAGCTGCATCTGGGAATATGACTCTTGAGGAGTTCTTTAATTATGACGATGGTACAGATGCTCTCTATGAGTTTGAAGATGGAAAATTGCTTCTGATGACGGCTGAGAGTGAGATAAATCGACGAATTGCCATGTTTATCCTTGTCTGCTTTGTGCAACTGGGTATTCCTGCTTATCGGCTGTCGATGAAAATGGAAATTGTGACTACTGGCTCACGGGTGCGCGTTCCTGATTTGGTAGTGTTTTCTGAAGAGTTGGCAACTGCGATGGAGGGGGCTAAACGATCTACGGTGATGCCAGAGATGCCACCGCCGTTATTGGTGGTTGAGGTGGTGAGTCCCAATCAGAGCAGTCGTGATTATCGCTACAAGCGATCTGAGTATGCAGCGCGGGGTATTGCTGAATATTGGATTGTTGATCCGATACAACAGCGAGTGACGGTTCTGGAATGGGTAGAGGGTTTTTATGAGGAGAAGGTGTATCTAGGAGATAGTGCGATCGCAACGCTTGTATTTGCTGATCTAAAGTTGACTGCTGCTCAAATTTTACGAGCGTGATGGAGATTCAGCAGGGAATGAAGGATTTGCTGAAGTGATTTCTCCCAACTCTATTTAGTGGTACTACACGCGCTAAACTCACCAAGTCTGAAGCTTCAGAGATTCTGATTCCAGTTCCACCTTAGAAGAACAGCGACGAATTGCAGAGATACTCGATCGCGCCCAAAAACTCAGGTCTAAACGTTGGCAAGCGATCGCTCTTAATTCTTAACTCAATCCCAATGTTTTTTAAACTTAGTTGAGAAATATTAAGATTTTATAAAAATTAATTTAAATAATGTTCCAAGTGAATAGTGAAAAAGTACAGCTTAAAGACAAAGAGATATGACAATCCTTATTTGAGTAGTTCTTTGTTGGTTGAGAAAAGAAGCGATAACTTTTCACCCTTCAATACTCTCTTCGACAAGAATATCGCCATTACCGACAATAGTATTTTGGAAATAAGCTCCGTGAGCCCGACCGAAATCACTGAGGTAAGACCCTTTGAGATTAGCATTTTCAAATCTGGCGCAAACAGCGTCAGCATCGGTCACACTAGCCCCTTCCAAATTAGTACCAATGAACCTAGCCAGACTCAATTTGGCATAGCTGAGATTAGCCCCACTCAAATTAGCTGCCAACAGATTAGCTCGACTCAGGTTAGCCCCACTCAGGTCAGCCTCTTCCAAATTAATCCCACTAAAGTCTCTCTCCCCAGCAGCATAACGCTTGAGCAACTCTTCAGCATCCATAAATCACCTCTTGCATCAATGTTCCCAAAGTCCATAAATTAGTTTGCAATACTTAATATTCGATAAACTAATAATTAGTATTTCATAATATTGTGATTTCCAACACATATTTTTTTGTATGGATTGTGTAAAGTCTATCTACGGAGTCAGATTACTAGATAAATTTATGGTAATTCGAGCGCCAAGCAGTAGCATCCCTAGCTCTGCCGTGGTATTGACCTTACTTACAGTTCGGTTATTTCATTCCTTGTAGAGCAATTAGTAGGCAACGGAAGCACAAGTTTAGTTGCTGCCAAAGTATTCCATTATTACATTCACTATCTAGCAGGAGGTGAATACCTGAGAGCTAGAAACGAGTACCTCAAAGCTTTATGGGGAAATGATTTTATCGCTCTGCCATCCCTTGTATTTTTTGGGCGGATGTCAGTGGTTGAAAGCAAGACTGCTGTTGTCTTCTCATAAGTCACTAAATTGATTTATGGGGATTTGAATTTTGAATTTTGAATTTTGAATTCCCCGAAGGGGTTGACGTAGCTATACGCAAATTAGCGATACCAACCGTAGAGCTACCGCTAACGCACTATAAAAAACAAAAAAGCAGATGAGTACAACACGCAAGTTTCGTTTAGGTGCATTCATTCAAGCCACTGGGCATCATATCTCTGCTTGGCGACACCCCGATTCACAAGCAGATGCTGGTCTGAATTTCGAGCATTACAAGGAAATTACCCAGACAGGCGAACGCGGGTTGTTCGATGCAGTTTTCCTGGCGGACAGTCCAGGAGTCTGGGGCGGCGCTCCAGAAACTCAGTATCGCAACGGTAAAATTGCCCATTTCGAGCCGGTCACTCTCTTCTCGGCCTTGTCCTCCGTGACCCAAAACATCGGCTTCATTTCCACCGCCTCGACCACCTATGAAGAACCCTACACCCTGGCACGTAAGTTTGCTTCCCTGGACTACTTGAGTAAAGGCCGGGCAGGGTGGAATGTTGTCACCACAGGCAATGAGAATGCTGCACGTAATTTTGGGCTTGAGCATCACCCGGAACACAGCCAGCGTTATGAACGTGCTGAAGAGTTTGTGGAAGTGGTGAAAGGATTGTGGGATAGTTGGGAAGATGATGCCTTCATCCGTGACAAAGAATCTGGTGTTTATTTCGACCCAGATAAACTACATACACTTAACCACAAGGGCAAATATTTTTCTGTAAAAGGCCCTTTGAACGTCGGTCGTCCGCCCCAAGGTTATCCCGTGATTGTTCAGGCTGGAGCCTCCGAATCGGGACGGGACTTGGCCGCACGCACTGCCGAGGTGATTTTCACCGCCAATCAAACCCTAGCTGATGCACAAGAATTTTATACTGACATAAAAGGTAGGCTGGCACAATATGGGCGATCGCCAGACGATCTAAAAATTATGCCTGGTGCTTTCCCAATCATTGGCCGTACTGAAGAAGAAGCTCAAGAGAAGTACGAATTCCTGCAATCGTTAATCCATCCCGATGTCGCCTGGGGTATTTTAAAGAACTATTACAAAGGTGTGGATCTATCTAAATATTCTTTAGATGATGCGGCTCCTGAACTACCTAGCGACACCAACACTAACAAAAGTCGTCTCAAGCTGGTCAGAGATTTGGCGACTCGTGGCACTCTCACACTACGCCAGTTGTATCTCTCTCTTGCCACCGCACGAGGACATCGTACCATCCTTGGTACTCCCGAAAGCATTGCCGACCAGCTAGAAGAATGGTTCAACAATGGTGCAGCAGATGGTTTTAATATCATGCCGCCAATCCTCCCCACAGGATTAGATGACTTCATTAACCTAGTCGTTCCCATCTTGCAAAAACGCGAACTATTCCGTACCGAATACGAAGGCAGTACCTTGCGTGAAAACCTGGGATTGCGTCGTCCGGGCAATCGTTTTACCGCCAAACAAGTGGATGAAAGATTGGTGTTGGCGTAAATGACTTTTAATATCTGCACCGTGCTTAAGCAGACATGAAAATTCATTAGTTATACACAAATTAGCGATACCAACGGTAGAGCTACTGCTAACGCACTATAGAAAACAAACATACATATGAGTACAACACGTAAGTTTCGTTTAGGTGCATTCATTCAAGCCACCGGCCACCATATCGCCGCTTGGCGGCACCCCGATTCACAAGCAGATGCTGGATTAAATTTCGAGCATTACAAGGAAATTACCCAGACAGCCGAACGCGGCTTGTTCGATGCAGTTTTCCTTGCCGATAGCCCCAGCCTACAAGACAACAGTGAACCGGAGGTGCTGAAGCGCAACGGCAAATTAGCTAAGTTCGAGCCAGTGACCCTATTTTCCGCACTCGCCCCACTAACCAAACATATTGGCTTTGTTGCTACCGCTTCGACGACCTATGAAGAACCCTACACCCTTGCACGTAAGTTTGCCTCGCTAGACTACCTAAGTAACGGCCGAGCAGCCTGGAATGTAGTCACCACAGGCAATGAGAATGCCGCCGGTAATTTCGGTAGCGACCAGCATCTAGAGCATGGACAGCGTTATGAACGCGCCGAAGAGTTTGTGGAAGTGGTCAAAGGCTTGTGGGATAGCTGGGAAGATGATGCTTTCATCCGCGACAAAGAATCTGGTGTCTATTTCGACCCGGATAAACTGCATACACTCAACTATAAAGGCAAACATTTTTCTGTAAAAGGCCCTTTGAATGTCGGTCGTCCGCCTCAAGGTTATCCGGTGATTGTGCAGGCTGGTGCTTCAGAAGTCGGTCGTGAGCTGGCGGCACAAACTGCTGAAGTTATTTTTACTGCCAACCAAACACTCGAAGACGGGCAAGAATTTTATGCGGATGTGAAAAGCAGGTTGGCTAAATATGGCCGCCATCTGGACGATTTGAAAATCATGCCGGGTGTGTTTCCGGTGATTGGCCGCACTGAAGAAGAAGCCCAAGAAAAATACGAATTCCTGCAATCACTAATTCACTCATCGGTAGCGTGGGGCTTACTCAAAACACGTTATAAGGGCATTGATTTATCTGGCTATTCACTCGACGATCTTGCACCACCATTGCCTAGTGATACCAACGGTGGTAAGAGCCGCCTCAAGTTGCTGACGGATCTCGTAAATCGCGGCAACCTAACACTGCGCCAGTTGTATCTCTCTGTCGCTACCGCGCGGGGTCATCGCACCATTATCGGTACGCCGGAATTGATCGCTGACCAGTTAGAAGAATGGTTTAACAATGGTGCGGCAGATGGCTTTAATATCATGCCGCCAATCCTGCCCACAGGATTAGATGACTTCGTTAACCTAGTCGTCCCCGTCTTGCAAAAACGCGGACTGTTCCGTACCGAATACGAAGGCAGTACCCTGCGTGAAAACCTGGGATTGCGTCGTCCGAGCAATGGTCTTGCTGCTAAACAAGTGAACAAGAACCTGGTGGTAGCGTAAATGAATTTTTCATTAAATTGCACCTTCTGTAGATCGCCGCCCTACAGAATTTGAAAATTGTAGAGAGACGCGATAAATCGCCGTCTCTACAGAAAATGTATTCGTCAATAGCACCATGCTCGGAAAAACCTGTAATTTTTTGAAGGAAAAAACATGACTGAATATAGCCGATTGAAGACTTCACGCTCTGCTGCAATCAGAGCAACCCTTGATTATCCGGTAATAGACACCGATGTTCACACCAATGATTTCACGCCAGCTTTTGAGGATTACATCGCTAAGTACGGCGGCGTGAAACTTGTAGACGAATTACGCAAGACCGAAGCTTCCCGTCTCAACTCCAAGAGCAACGGTAAAGACTGGTATCAACAAACCCCTGAAGAACGTCAATACAACCGCACAATCCGATCGCCTTGGTGGGCTAGAGTGACTAAAAACACACTGGATCTCGCTACTTACACCCTCCCCGGACTGCTCTATGAGCGTCAGGCGGAGCAGGGGTCAGACTATTCGGTGCTGTTTCCCAACAATGTCCTGGCACCGGCTGGAGCCAGTGCAGAGAATCGTCAGGCACTGCAACGGGCGGTCAATCACTATCATGCTGATATCTACCGGAAATATAGCGATCGCCTGACACCGGTAGCTGGCATTCCCTTGACCAATCCCCAAGAAGGCATTGAGGAGTTGGAGTTTGCAGTGAAAACACTTGGCTTAAAAGTGATTAATATCACTGGGGGTGTGAAACGGCCGATTAAAGCGATCGCTGATAAATATCCAGCCGATCAATTCCCCGAAATCGCCAAGTATGCGTCTTATATCGACTTTTACGGACTAGATAGTGAATACGACTACGATCCCTTCTGGGCTAAAGTTGTTGAATTAGGCGTACCCGTCACCACCCATTATGGCAGTCAGGGTTGGACTGGCCGCTCCTCCATCAGTAACTACATGAACAACCATATTGGCCACTTCGCCGATGGTTCGGAAGCTTTTGCTAAGGCGCTATTCTTCGGCGGTGTTACTAAGCGTTTTCCGCAGTTGCGTGTAGCGATGTTGGAAGGTGGCGCAGATTGGGGTGCCCGCGTCTACATTCATTTGGTAGATCGCTTCTCCAAGCGCAGTCTGAAGGGACTGGAAAACTACAATCCAGCATCGACGAATGCCGATGAGCTATTTGAAATATTTGAGCGCTACGGTGCGGAAATTACTCAAGGGCATTCCCTCGATAAGGATGAATTGACCAAGACTGTACTGGGAGCTTCATTCAGCCGTCATAGCCGTGCGCCAATTGGTAGCGAATTAAACGATTTTGCAGCAGCAGGCATTGAAACAATTGAAGATATCCGCGATCGCTGGGTGAATAGTTTCTTCTTTGGTTCCGAGTCCGACGATCGCACGATCGCTGCGGCATTCAATGACAAAGCTAATCCCTTGGGAGTCAAGATCAACGCCATCTATTCCTCCGATGTTGGTCACTGGGATGTGCCAGACCTGACTTCCCCACTGGCTGAAAGCTGGGATTTGGTGCAAGAAGGCGTTATTTCCGAAGCCGACTTTAGATCCTATGTATTCGCTAATCCCTACAAGTTTTACACCCAAGCTAACCCCGAATTCTTCAAGGGTACAGCGATCGAATCCAAAGTAGGTAATACCGAATCTAAACAAGTGGATAAGAGCCTAGTAGTGGCGTAAAAGGCGAGATGAGGGAGTGGGGGAGATGAGGGAGATTATTCTTCTTTAGGACTTACGCAAAATATCTCTGAAACTCTGATTTCCACCGTTCGCGCAGCGTCTCCCGTTGGGAGAAGTTCAGATCGGCAGAAGCCACCGCTCCGACTTCTCTCCGTGTACTCTGCGCCTCTGCGGTTCGTTATTCCGTAACTCGTGCGTAAGTCCTATTCTTTATCCCCTCATCCTCATAGTGTTTCACCCTGGAGATCGACATGACGATAACAACTGATCCTGATCTTGGGGCACGCGAGGCGCTACGCCTAATCGGCCCCGATCCAGAGAACTGGGTACCCGATCGCCAAGGCGTCGAGCACAACGTGACGATTGTGGGTGGTAGCGGCAGTGGCAGCACCTTTGCATTTGCGCTGCGGCGGGCTGGCATCGGCCGCGTGACCGTGATCGACGCGGCCAACGACGAAGCCCATGCTGGCGTGTGGCTGAATCGAGCGCGGATGAAGAAACTACGCACGCCGAAAAATTTGCCCGGCCCTGAATTGGGTATCCCGGCGCTGTCCTTCCAGTCCTGGTACGAGGTGCGGCACGGTGCTGAGTCCTACGCAGCCATTGATCGCATCCCCCGCTTGGTATGGGCTGAGTACCTCAGTTGGTATCGGCAGTTCCTCGGCATCCCGGTTAGGTATGGGACGCGGCTGGTGCGAATCGAGCCAACCGAAGGTTTCTTTCGCCTGCACCTTGAGGTGAACGGTGTCCCACAGGTGGAGACTACCCGCAAGATCATCTTCGCCAACGGTGTGGCTGGTACTGGTGGCCCATACGTGCCACCAGTGCTAGATCGTCTGCCACGCAAGCTGTATGCTCATACCGCCGATGCCATCGACTTCACCGCATTGCGTGGCAAGACCGTAGCAGTGCTGGGTGCTGCGGCCTCAGCTTTCGACGCCGCAGGGGTGGCGCTGGAATCGGGAGCAAAGGCGGTGCATTTGTTCGCGCGGCGGTCGGCGATCGCATCGCTGCCAGTAAATCGCGTGCGTGGGTATCCTGGCGCTTACTACAACTATCCAGAACTGCCCGATGCGGCCCGTTGGTTCCAGGCTTGGCGCTTTGGTCAAGTTGGTTCTACACCACCAGCCGACGCAATTGAGCGAGCGATCGCATTCTCGAACTTCCACCTACACCTGTCTGCAAACTGGAGAGCAGCACACGAGCAAGCTGGCCGGATCGTCGCGCAGGTAAACGACGATGTATTTGAGTTCGATTTTGCGATCGCAGGCACTGGCTATTTCGTTGACCCGACGAAGCGGCCTGAACTAGCCGACTTTGCACAGCACATTGCACTTTGGCGCGATCGCTACGAACCACCAGCCAACCAACGCGCCGACGACTTGGGCACACACCCCTACCTTGGTAGCGCCCACGAATACCAAGAAAAAGTACCCGGTAGCGCACCTTACCTGAAGGATATCCACGTCTTTAACCCAGCCGGTTTTGTGAGCTTCGGTCTGCCCATTGGCGATGTACCCAGTATCCGGCGCGACGTGCCAGCAGTGGTAACACGTATCAGCCACGACTTATTTTTCGCCGACTGGTCACTTCACGAGGCACGCATCACGAGCGACAACATCGCGCCAGACTTCGATGCCTCGCTGTACGCAGCCGCAGTGTGGAAACAGCCAGCGAAAGCGGCAGTTACCTGAGTCTAAGTAATACACAGGGGATGAGGGAGATGAGGGAGATGAAGAAAGTGTTTTCCCAATGCCCCATGCCCCATGCCCAATGCCCCATGCCCAATGCCCAATGCCCAATGCCCAAATCAAATTAGGAGTCACAACAATGCCTGTCCAACAACGCTCTTACGAGACCAATAATGGTTCTTTGCCTTATCTTTTCTCGCCTGTTTCTGACAATGCCAACAAACCCGCACCCTTAGTGCTGTTTCTGCATGGAGGACGCGATCGCGGCACAGATTTGAATGTGTTGCTGAAATGGGGTCTACCTCGTTTCGTGGATTTATCCGACTCCTTACCTTATGTGTTCGCCGCACCCCAGATTCCGGCTGAACAGACTTGGGCAGATCGAGCCGATGATGTGCTTGCTTTGCTTGATGAACTGATTGCTTCCCAACCCGTCGATCCAGCGCGGGTGATATTGGCTGGGTTCAGCTTAGGCTCGGCGGGGATCTGGCATATCGCTGCTTTGCATCCTGATCGCTTCGCCGGTCTGGTACCTGTGTCTGGACGAGTACCCAAAACATTAGAAGAAAGCGAACTAGCTGCACTCAAAGACATTCCCGTTCAGATATTCCAAGGTGGACAGGATAAAAATCTGCCGGTTGAGGATACAGAGCATTTTGTTGAGCGCTTACGCAAAGTCGGTGGGAAAGTTGATTTGACACTACTCCCAGAAGGCGATCATTTTATTGCAGATGAGGTATACGGCGATCCGAAGTTGCAACAGTGGCTAATTTCACAAAGCCGTCGTGAAATTTCTGTAGTTGCTTGAGGCAAAATGTCCAAAAACTAACTTGCAATATTCGGTTAGGTAGGCAAGATGCCTACCTAACAAAATATATTAATATCTTCGTGAGATGACAAATAGAATCATGAACATAATGCTTCTTTCCAAGTCAAAACCGAACTTTTTCGCCAAAACTTCAGTTGACTTATGTCAGTCTCTCGCAAAGAAATCAGAATTTGCTTTATTGGTGAATCCTTTGTCAATGGCACAGGCGATCCAGAAGTTTCTAGGTTGGACAGGTAGAGTGTGCCGCAATGCTAAATCAAGAGGATACGCTATCACCCATTACAATTTGGGGGTGCGGGCAGAGACAAGTCGGTATCTCAAACAACGTTGGTACTCAGAAGTCTCCTATCGTCTTCCTAGAGAATCCGATGGTCGAGTAGTGTTTTCCTTTGGGGCAAACGATTCAGGATGGGCGGGTAAACAGCAAGGAATCGAACTTTCAGAGTCGATCGCCAATGCTCGCAGCATCTTAACCCAAGCAAAGCAACTCTATCCGATCTTGATGGTTAGTCCGCCACCTTGTGGTGATGTCGCTCAAGAAAAAAGAAATCAAATTCTTGCAAATCTATCACAGGAATTCGCGTTGGTTTGTAATGAGCTAGATGTTCCTTATCTCGATGTGTTTTCCAGTTTGGTGAAGTCACCGATTTGGCTAGCAGAAGCAAAAGCCAATGACGGCGCTCATCCAAAAGCAGATGGTTATGCGGAATTTGCTGCGATCGTTCAAAACTGGGAAGGTTGGTTAAATTGGTTCACGCCTTAAAAATGCTGACATCGTTATCCTATTGATTTGTTGTATAGCGTTTTAGTTCTGCGTTAGCGTACCCCTCCGGGGAAGCAAGCTACGCGTAGCGTCTCGTAGAGAAGCGGGGCGGAACGCACGTCGCATTCTATTTAAAAGTTTCCACACTTTCTCAATTAACAACATCTTTATGACCTTACCAACTACTAATCTCGGTAAAACTGGATTGACTGTTTCGCGCCTTTGTCTCGGCACCATGACCTTCGGATTGCAGACCGATGAAGAAACTTCCAGAGACATCCTCGACACTGCTGCTGATGGCGGGATCAACTTTTTGGATACAGCCGACGTTTATCCCCTCGGCGGTGGGCTTGCTATAGCTGGACGCACCGAAGAAATCGTTGGGCGCTGGCTGAAAGGTAAACGCGAAAATTTTATCCTGGCTACCAAGTGCGTCGGTCGGGTCGGCCCTGCACCTTGGGATCAGGGGGCTTCGCGTAAACATATTCTGGATGCGATCGATGCTTCTCTGCGGCGGCTGGGAACCGACTATATCGATCTGTACCAGTTGCACTCCGACGACGCTTCAACTCCCCTCGATGAGACTCTGGAAGCACTGGACGCGGTGGTTCGTGCTGGCAAAGTGCGCTACATCGGGGTTTCCAACTTCTTAGCTTACCGACTCGCCCGCGCTTTGGGTCGTGCCCAAACGCGCAATCTAACTAGGTTCATCTCGATTCAGCCGCGCTACAACCTGTTGTTCCGCGAAATTGAGCGAGAACTCTTGCCCCTGGCGAAAGAAGAAGGACTGGGTGTAATTCCCTACAATCCCTTGGCGGGTGGTCTACTCACCGGCAAACACATTCTCGCTCAAGGCCCCACTTCAGGTACTCGTTTCACGCTGGGTGCTGCCGCAGAACGTTATCAAGATCGCTACTGGCACGATCGCGAGTTTAATACTGTTGAGGAATTACGCACAGTAGCGGATCTCGCCGGATTTTCCCTCACCACCCTAGCGATCGCTTGGGTTTTATCTAATCCCATTATCACTGCCCCGATCATTGGCGCTAGCCGCCCAGAACAACTTGCTGACAGCCTAAAAGCAGTGGAACTAAAACTCGACGACAGTTTGAAACAAAAATTAGACGACCTAACCGCCGAATACCGAAGAGGAGATTCTCTGCGTTAGTTTCTAATTACGAATTGGTATTAGGCGTTTACAAACCTGAAGATTTAAGCAACTCAACACCCACAGCTTTTGTAAATGACAACCATAATTCCTTCAAATCAGAAATATCTCATGGATAAAATAGCTAGGATTAAACGCCGTCGTTTTCTCCATTTTGCTACTTCAGGGCTATGTGGCTTTTCTATGGCATATCTGTTAGGAAGTTGTAGCAAACAAAGCCAACAAAATGTAGCAAAATCTTCTTTGATAAACAGTGCTACTGCCGATGAAAGTTCTCTTGGGATAAAAACGAAAGTTCTCCGCATGGGGTATCAGAGTGCGGGGGATCTCTTCAGAAATCGAAAAGTTTTAGAGAAACGCTTGGAGCCGATGGGGATTAAGGTGGAATGGGCGCAATTTGTCCAAGGTCCCCAACTTATGGAAGGGATGCGTGCGGGAAAAGTTGACGTGGGATCAGTGGGAGAAACACCACCAATTTTTGCTCAAGTGGCTGGGTCTGACCTGGTTTATGTAGTCGGTACACAAAGAAACCAAAAGACAGGGACGAGCAGTGTTATTGCCGTTCCGCCGGAGTCTCCCCTTCAGAAGTTTGAGGATATCAAGGGGCAAGAAGTTTACTTTCAAAAAGGCTCGGCATCGCACTACTTTATGATCAGAGCGTTGCAGTCAATCGGCTTGACCCTCAAAGATATTAAAATCAAAAGTCTGCCAACTGTCGAGGCATCGGCTGCTTTTCTCGAAGGTAAAATTCCCGTTTGGATGACAGGAGATCCATATTATGCGATCGCTCAAAAGCTGGGTCGAATTCGAGTCCTCAAAGATTCTGTTGGGCTAGATTCTCCTGGTGGCTATTATATTGCTGACAGGAAGTTTGCCGAAGAAAATCTTGGCTTGCTAAAAATTATTATTGAGGAGCTTAATAAGCTCGACAAATGGGCAGAGGCACATCGAGGCGAAGTGGCCAAAATGATGATCACTGAACAAAAGCTCGATGCGGATGTGGTAGAAAGGGTGATGTCTCGGCGCACTTTCGTCGGACGCAGAGGACTTAGCCCTGCACTAATT
Organism: Nostoc sp.; assembly: GCF_036917755.1. Classification (GTDB taxonomy): domain Bacteria; phylum Cyanobacteriota; class Cyanobacteriia; order Cyanobacteriales; family Nostocaceae; genus Nostoc. The sequence continues at coordinate 99,552 of NZ_JBALFC010000050.1, read as the reverse complement.
AAGGAACAACAACGTGTGGCAGATTTGTTCTTTGAAGAGGGCGTAATACCGAAGAAAATCAACATTCAGGATGCGTTACTCCCACCTGACATCTATACTGCCATCACGCCACCAGAAATTATGGTTTAGTAGTCTTGGCAGACTACTATCCGGGGTTAAATAACGAACCGCTCCAGGCACAGACAAGACACAGAGAAGGAGAGAAAGATTCTAAAACTTGGTTTACTCAATCATTGTTACTGTGGTGGATTACTAGTGGAGTACTGCCATTCGTCCCTAATACCACCGGACGGCTTATCCAGTCGTCCATTTTTATCTTGCACAACAGCTAAAATGATGCTAAGAGAGCGACTTTCATGACAAAAAAGGCCAGACAATCCAAATCCTTTCAACGTGCTCCTGATGCACCAGACCTGCCATCAACTCCATTCAGGTTCATTTGCTATTTTGTGAACCAGTTCCGATGGTGGTATGTGTTAATGGTGATCCTGGAGATAATACACGCAACCTGTGGCATTATGTTGCCCTATGCTATTGGCCAGATCATCCGGGGCGTAACGGGATCGGCGGGACACAGCCAGCCCATTTTTGATGCCATGAGGCAACCCCTAATGCTGTTCATCGGCTTGAGTGTGGGTGAAGTGGTATTCGGGCGAGCGGCTGGACTCTTGCAAACGATCCTCCATCCGATTCACCGACAGCACATCGTTCGATCGCTATATGCATACTTGCAGCACCATTCGCATCGCTACCTGAGTAGCAGTTTTTCCGGGGCATTGGCACATCGGATTAGCGAAACTTCTCTGGGTGTTACCCAGACGATGCAAATGATGATTACTGAATTTATGCCAGTAATCGTCGTGTATAGCGTCGCCACGACGATACTGTATCGCGCCTATCCTCCGCTTGCTGCACTTGTGGGGATCTGGGCAGTTCTCTTCATCAGTATTTCCTTCTGGCTGGCAACTCGCTGCCGATTTTATTCCCGGAAAGCCGCAGCCGCAAGAAGTGAGACAACTGGCATGATCGTAGATGCGGTAACAAATCTCACTAGTAGCCGACTGTTTGCTCGCTTCGGTTTTGAACGACGCTATTTAAATGACCAATTAAGGCGGGAAATCAAAGAGGTGAGAGAGTCCAACTGGTACTCGGAGCGAATTCGCTGGTTTCAGTTTATCTCAGCAGCCATTCTAAAAATCAGCACCCTGTATTACTCGCTCTCCCTCTGGAGTCAAGGAAAGATCGCTACTGCTGACTTCGTTGTGGCCACTAGCCTATCGCTGTTGATCATCAGTGAAGCCCGCAATTTGAGCCGCCGCTTTCTCGAATTTTTTGAACATGTCGGCAATGTCGCCAATGGTGTCTTTATCATCATTCAACCCCACGAGTTGATTGATCGCGATCGCGCGATCGCACACTCAATCACCCAAGGTAAAATTGAGTTTCGGCGGGTGAATTTCAACTATACAGATGAAAAGAAAGTTTTCAACAACCTTTCTGTCACCATCCAACCGGGACAGCGTGTCGGACTGGTGGGCTTGTCCGGCTCTGGAAAATCTACCTTTGTCAATCTGATTCTGCGTTTGTTCGACCCCCAATCTGGACAGATTATTATTGATGGGGTCGATATTCGAGACATGACTCAGGATGCCTTACACGCTCAGATCAGCTTGATTCCCCAAGATCCGTCTCTGTTCCATCGGACGTTGCTAGAAAATATTCGTTACGGACGCTTGGATGCAACCGATGAAGAAGTGATCGAGGCAGCGCGAAAGGCTCATGCTCACGATTTCATCGCCCAAAGTAAGGATGGTTACAATTCTCTGGTGGGCGAACGTGGTGTCAAGCTATCTGGAGGACAGAGGCAGCGCATTGTGATCGCTCGCGTAATCCTCAAAGATGCGCCGATCCTCATCTTGGATGAAGCCACCTCTAGCCTCGATTCAATTACCGAAAAAGCGATCCAGGATACCCTCGACTTAGCAATGAATGGCAAAACGGTCATCGTGGTGGCTCATCGGCTATCTACCATCATCCATCTAGACCGGATTTTGGTGTTCGACAAAGGTCGCATTATCGAAGATGGTTCCCATGCCAAACTGCTGACACTCGGCGGCGCTTACCACAGGTTATGGAAAATGCAGGCAGGTGGATTTTTACCGGAAAATCTGGACGAGGAACGCATACGCGAGGCTCGCACTGGCACAGATAACATCGAAGAGGGAATGATTGCTTGACCGAATTAATTCATAATTAAAAATGCTCGACTTCAAACCCTGATGATTCAAGTTTTGAACTCGAAGATTGCACCTTGGAACGTAAATTTTTTGCTAATAAGTTGCTAATAAGCTAGCTATCCGAATACTCTATTTATTTATAGCGGTTATCGATTGGATGAGAACACCAAAGTCCCTGCTGTAAAATCATTTCAGCAAAGTTTCTGTATCTCACTCAACTGAACACCGCTATATCCTAAGCAGCAAAGTCATACACTGGCGTTTCAACAATGCGGACAGGCTGTTGTTGGTTGTAAATAATCTGCTGCAACCGTTCTACGGTAGACGGTGAGAAAAATTGTTCTCCTGTCTCTAGATTCACTCGTGCAGGTACATTTTCAATTAAGTAAAATTTGCCATTCATCTGTAGTGTGTAGGTTACTGTTTGCTCTACTAGTGTCTCATTGGAATTACTGCTCATCGTTGCTTCTCCTTCGGGTAAAGTCATTGTTCCATAGGTTGGAGTTAGGCTCGTAAACGGTAATAATTTTAATTAACGAGCGAGAGGGATAGCTACACTGAACGTGAATAGGTCGGTTTGCTTGCGTCAAGCCACTAATCAAGCAGCTAGCGCCATATTTATCATCTGGATAGTCTTCAATAACTTGACCACTAGCAATCACCTCCTTAATTTCTTGTAGGTGAATCCCACGCAGGAAGATTGGTCAACAGCGTGTTTGGAGAATTCAAATTGATCATCAGCTATTTTGCGACGAATTTCTGCAAGCATTGTTGACATACAGCACACAACTATTTTATTTATGCTTGCATTAACATTGTAAGCCGATGCATTGGCATTGCAGGGTATCGCATTGGCATTGCAGGATATCGCATTGGTATTGCAGGGTATTGCATTGGTATTGTAAACCGATGCATTGGCATTGTAAGCTGATGCATTGGTATTGTAAGCTGATGCATTGGCATTGCAGGGTATCGCCAAATTTAATTTGTTACAAATTAATGAAATGCTGTATTAAGTTGTAAGATTGAGCCAATTATGCTTAGGCGTAGCCCGTCGGAAACATTAGTCTCTTTATTCATGTTTTAACTAGCTCTTTAAGCATAGTGCTGATCGCGTTTCAATTTTGCGATAATTTAAACTAGATTCTTCTCACTGCTGCTGATTTGGTTCAAGAGTAGTGAACGCAAAACCACTGGAGGAGCGGTCACAAACCCTGCTCTACCAGAGACAGGGCTTGTAAGAGAAAGACTAACCACCTTTCTGATACAAGACTAAAAAAGTGTCTAGCTTACAGGCTTAAAGCCTAAACTGAATTGCCTGGGCGTGGTAGCCCACAAAACGTTAAGAATGCTTCCCAAGTTTTTAACCTCTTGGACAATCAGTAGCGATGGGATATACACACCTAGCAATAGGATTTATCGTAAATGTTTGTACCAGTAGTTGATCAAAACAACCGTCCCCTAATGCCAACGACACCTAGTAGAGCAAAGCGTTGGATTAAATCAGGTAAGGCTACACCATTCTTTAAAAAGGGAGTATTCTGTGTTCGATTAAATCAAGAGCCAAGTAATAGAAATACTCAGCCAATTGCCGTTGGAATTGACCCTGGTAGTAGGCGTGAGGGGTTCACTGTGAAATCGAAGATGCATACATATCTAAATATCCAAACTCATGCCGTTGATTGGGTAAAAGACCATTTGTTGGTTCGCCGTAATATGCGACGTGCTAGGCGATTTCGTAATACCCCTTGCCGACAGAATCGCAAGAACCGACTTGTAAACAAACAAAAATTACCCCCATCTACTAAGGCAAGGTGGCAATGGAAGTTACGCATTTGCAAGTGGTTGACGTTAATATTTCCTGTCTCAACTTTTGTGGTTGAGGATATCTTGGCTAAAACCTGGAAAAATGGACGTAAGTGGAACGTGATGTTTAGCCCTTTAGAAGTTGGTAAAAAGTGGTTCTACTCAGAACTTAAAAGGCTTGCCAACCTGGAAACTCGCACAGGGAACGATACTTACGAGATGCGTCAAAGTTTAGGGTTGAGAAAGTCTAAAAATAAATTGTCCAATACTTTTTCTGCCCATTGTGTCGATTCATGGGTGCTAGCTAACTGGTTTGTTGGTGGGCATATTAAGCCCGAAAATACATCATTGGTTGAGGTTGTCCCACTAGTATTTCATCGTCGTCAACTTCACCGATTACAGCACACTAAAGGGCATATTCGTTCTAGATACGGTGGCACGATTAGTGTGGGATTTAAACGCGGCTCAACAATCAAGCATCGAAAATTTGGATTTTGTTATGTCGGTGGTTGGCAGGAATCCCCAACTAAAAAAGATCCAAGTAGAAAAACAATTAGTTTGCATTGCCTAAATACTGGCAAACGATTAACATAGAACGCATTACCAAGTGAGTGTAAATTCAAAGGATATTCTTCCTGGAGAGCCACGGCAGTTAAAACTGCCGTTCGGCTTTCCTCCACGTAAGAAAGCCAAGTGGTTTCCATCCGTTTCGGAGATTTTATATGAAAGCTATTGAAGTCATGGCAAATGTGGATAAACAAGGTCAACTTTCTCTAGATGTACCATTGACTGTAGACCAGCAGACCCGCGTCAGAGTTATTGTATTGCTCCCAGAAAACGCTGACGAAGAAAATAACCAACAGGAGGATAAGGAAATACCTGAATCTGCGATCGAAAGTTTTCGTCACGGTTGGGATGATGCCATAACAGTAAACACTTTACCTGTGTCTCAACTGTGGGAAGGAATGGATGTAGAATGACCAATTAACAATTCAAAATTCAAAATTCAAAATTAAAGACATTTTCAGACTCTTATTTAAACCCCGATTGAAACTGATCGGAGGCGGAGTAGCTTCGACTCCGCGCTACCTGTATTGTTGGGGTCTTAAACCCTTTTATTTACGATCATATCAGTCTTCAAAACTCAACGATAAAACTATCCCGCAGATGAAAGTCAGCCTCCGCGCCTCGATGAGTTAACGCCCAGTAAGTCACCTCAGTATTTCTGTGTTTAATAACTGTAGTAATACCAACTTCAATCGCTTGTTCTGCCGAGACGATTTTATCCAAATCGACATCTAACACAAGTGCTAAAGCGTCGGCTTGATTTTGAACATTAAACGGAAGTATTGTAAAAGCTGTTTCCTCTTGCATTCCTTGACGGTATGCATCAAAGCGATAGACATTCCAATGTCCGGCGGGGGAAAGGTTGAATTCCCAATACCGTTGAGAATCTTTGATGCTAAGAAAGAACTCAAAGCATGTGTCTTTCCACAATTCGGGCTTTCGCAATTGGGCATTTGATGGTGGGTCTATGGCAATTTCTTTTAAGTCGCCTCCAAGGGTGTAGCGGATGGCAAGCTGATTAGAATTTCGGTCGATATTGCCTGCAATTTTCAAATTAGGCAAGGATTTTGTCGAAGGAAAAGGTTGCAGGGAAAAAGTCTGGTCGTTCATTTCATGTCTTTGATAATCTTACGAATCTGCGTTTCTTGAGATTCGATACTTTCGGTCAGCTTAAACTGGACGATCGCTCTTGCCAAATTATGTTCTGGGTGCTTAACTTTGAAGTAGACATTCTCTGCTAAATAATCAGCAAAAAATCTCAGCCCTAGTTCAAAGGTGATCAGACGAATTGCATCGTAAATATAAGCATAATCATTGTCGGTCAGAAATACCTTTGCCACTGAGAGATAACCTTTTAGAATTCCCTGACACAGATCAGTATCAAAATAAATACTTTCCCAATTCTCGGTTTCTTCTCCAGCCGGATTGCAACCCGATCGCAGGCAATCACCAATATCGTAATGTACCAGACCGGGTTTAACGGTGTCGAGGTCGATGACACTGACGGCTTGCTGGGTAACAGTGTCAAACATAACATTGTTGATTTTGGGATCGCCGTGCATCAAACGCAGGGGTAGAATGCCTTCAGATTTGGCATTTTCTAGGATATGTGCAAAGATTTGGCGATCGCTAACAAACTGTAAGCAATAATTAACTTCCACAGATTGACGCACACTAGTTTTCGCCAATACTTCCTGATAATATTCGAGGTAAAGCGGTGTAATGTGGAAGCCTTGAAGGGTGTCCGCGAGTTTTTCTGGTGGTAAGTCGCTGATCAGATTGTGGAACATCCCCAAGGCGTAACCGATTTCTTTCGCGTATGAGCGATCGCGCATACTATCGAAAGATTGCGAGCCTCCAATAAAGCTAATCGCCCGCCAAAAGTAGCCGTGTGTATCTCTCCAGTGGTCTTGAGCATCCTTGGTTAATAGTACGCGTGGCACTTCCCAGCGACGATTCAGTGGGGTGCATTGTAACCGTTTCTGAATATGCTCAGTAAAGATACACATATTCTGCATAATCAGTTCGGGCTGACGAAACACCTGCGTGTTGATGCGTTGCAGGACAAAATGTTGTTCTTCAGAGTCATCGAGAGTTACTAAGAATGTGTCATTGATATTACCACTACCAAAGGCTTTAACCTCTGTAACCTTTCCCGATTGGGCGAATTGATCAGCGATCGCAACTAGATTTTCTGCCCCCTGTGTATTAAATTCTTTTGTCATGTTTGTGTTAGACCTGCATTAATCCTGACGTATATTGCACAAAGGCAATAGGGGATATCGTAGCGCAAGTCTCAAGATCATAATCACCTTTCTATAAAGCTTTCAGATGACGATTTCGCACACGTTCAGGACTACCAGTAGGAATCGCAGCAATTAATTTTTGTGTGTATTCCTCTTTGGGTTGCAGGTAAATGCTTTCGGCTGTGCCTTCTTCAACAATTTGACCGCGATTCATCACTAAAATGCGATCGCTCATAAATTTCACCACACTTAAATCATGGGAAATAAAAATATAAGTAAGCTGAAAGTCTGACTGTAATTCTTTGAGAAGATTTAATACCTGCGCCTGTACTGAAACATCCAGCGCTGAAACTGATTCATCGCAGATAATAAATTTAGGATTTAATGCCAAAGAACGGGCTATGCAAATCCGTTGGCGTTGACCGCCAGAAAACTGATGGGGATAGCCGTTAATTGCATCTGCACTCAAGCCCACCCGTTCTAAGAGTTCGACTACTCGCTGGCGTCGTTGTTGCTTGGTCTTACCAACGGAGTGAATTATCAATGGTTCCATCACCGCTTCCCCAACCTTCATCCGTGGGTCAAGGGAACTAAAAGGATTTTGGAAGACTATTTGCATTTCCCGCCGCAGTTTTTGCAACGCTTCTCCTTTGAGGCTAGTAATATCTTGTTTCTCAAAGATAATCTGACCACTCATCGGTTCAATTAATCGCAGCAAGGTTCTGCCAAGGGTGGTTTTACCACAACCAGATTCTCCCACCAAACCGAGTGTTTCTCCTGGTTTAACATCAAAGGAAACGCCATTAACTGCCATATTGTAGCGTTTTGTCCCACCAAACACCCCGCGCACTGGAAAACCAACTTTCAGATTGCGGATTTGCAGCAAGGGTTCCAATTCATTGAAGTTTGCCAATCTTGCAGCAATTTCTTCGGCGGTGATTTCTGTAGGTTGTGCGGGTTCTTTCGCTTGAATTACTACTTGTCCCGTTGCTGTCTCTTCTGCACTCATGTAGTCAGAAACAGTGAGTAATTTTTGAGGACGACGGTCAAGTGAGGGGCGACAGGCGATCAAACCTTTAGTATATGGATGCTGGGGACTGCTGAAAATTTGCTCACAAGCACCAGACTCGACAACTTTACCTCTATACATCACCGCTACTTCGTCAGCAATTTCCGAAATTAGCCCCAAATCGTGGGTGATGAAAATCATTGCCATGTCACGGCTTTGTTGCAATTCTCGAATTAACTCCAAAATTGTCGCTTGCACCGTCACATCCAAAGCTGTAGTTGGTTCATCGGCAATTAAGATTAATGGGTTGCAGGAAATTGCCATTGCAATCATCACCCGTTGCAACTGACCCCCAGAAAGTTCATGAGGGTAGCGTTCCAGCATCGCTTCTTTGTGTTCTTTAACCAACTGTGGCAACTTTGATGGATCTAGTTTCGATGAATCGGTATACTGCTGTTGTATCTCCTGATCGCTAGGTAGAAGTTTTACTTCTTGCAAACCTGCGATCGCAATTTGTTTTGCTTGAGATGCTGACACATTTTGATGTCGCGTAATCGCTTCTGTTAGCTGAAACCCGATGTTATAAACTGGATTAAGCGAACTCATCGGCTCTTGAAAAATCATGGCGATGTCGCCACCCCGGTGTAACTGCATTTGCTCAGGAGGCAATTTTACCAAATCGATGGCGTTGGCATTCTCCTGCGGACGAAACCAGATTTCACCGCCAGTCACTAGACCGGGAGTTTGCAACAAACCCATCACAGCTAAGGCTGTCACTGATTTACCACTCCCCGATTCTCCTACTATTCCTAGAGTTTCACCTCGATGCAGCGCAAAAGAAATACCATCCAAAGCTCTGTTAATGTTGCCATCACTGGGAAATTCAACTTGGAGATTGCGAACCTCTAGGACAGTTTCTCTCATAGGAGTTGGGTATGAATATTAACTTAAAATTATTTGGATTTTAACAATAGTTTTGATGTATGTGTGGGTAAATTTGGTTTTTACACTCCTTGGCAGTTTTTCTGACATCGCATACTTCCACAATATACACGCATTTGCGATGTATTACTGAAAGATTTAATTGATGATTTTAAACAAGGCAAAGGCAGAGTAGTTTTTACTTCCTCTGAAGGTGAGCAAAAATCTTGGATAAAAAATGAATCAAGCAGCATCTATACTTATCACTTTCTCGAAGCCTTGCAAGGTGCTGGCAATCAGCCCGGTGATACAGAAGTTCGAGTTTCTAATTTAATGAATTATCTGGGTAAAACTGTGCCTGAAAGTGCGCGTAAGTTATACAAAGCAGAACAAATCCCGCATTTTGATATGGATGCAGGAGATTTTGTAATTGCCAAACTTCGAGGTGGTAAAGGTTTACCTGATAAAGGATGGGATGAGGTTAAGCCCCAAGCTACACAAAAGATTAATAAAATTGCCGAGACGATAAACCAGTATGGAAAGTTTATCACGAATATTAATGAAGCTAGTGATATCCATATTGGCGATATTTACAATAAATAACTGCTGCAAAACAATATAGGGATAACTGATGGCTACCCCAAATGAATTGAAGGATATTTTTGAAAAGATTGCAGAGGTACTGCTATCTGATTAGACTAGTAATAATACATAGAAGACTCAAGCTATAATCACAACCTGGAGGTACTTTTGAACGCAGCCAGCAAAGTAGATAAAATTCTTAATGCGTGGTTCGATTACATTGCATTGGATGATTACAGTAATGCCAGAATTGCAGCCAACAGCGATAAAGTCAAAGTCAAACAGCGTGGTATAAAGCTAGTACGCGACCATGTATTAATTGAGGTAGGCACTTTTTCAGAACTACAAAAGAAAGTTAACCAAAGGCAAAAATTTCAACAAGAAACAGCGTGGGTTTTATCTTTTCCACAAGTTTTAGATGTAGAAAACGGAAAATCTTATCTTTGTCCTCTGTTTAGCTTGGATGTTACATCCATCCTCAAGGGAGAGTATCAAGAGCAAGGATGGAACTTAGATAGCTTGACACTCATAGAAGCCGGAGACAACTTAGCTACATTCCTTGGACTGGATGATGAACAATGCGAACAATTCATTACTAAAGATGGGCTAAGACGGTTTCTTGAAACAACTTTTGAGCCAACACCATTTGATAGTTATCAAAATTGGATGGAGCGCGTTGTTATACCTCGTCGCTCTCGTGACCAAATTCAACGTCAGCCGTACTTGTTTGAGTTTACAGGAACAATATATTCTAGGAATATCAAGGAAGATTTAAAAGAAATCAAGTCAGATTCAAAAAATTGGTTAATGCCAAGACATCCAGCTTATGAATATTTGTTTGGTGTGCCTAACTCTGCAAAAGACGAAGTTATTTACATAGGAGCTTTCCCAATCCATGCACCGACTAATTCACAATCAACAGCACTAAAACATGCTCAAAGCGAACCTATAACAGCTGTACAAGGGCCTCCTGGTTCGGGGAAAACGACTCTTATTCTTCATGTTATTGCTCAACAAGTAGTCAACCGCGCACTCAGCTTAATTGAAACTGGTAAGAACATCAATAACCTGACAGTAGTGAGTAGCTGGAATAACAAAGCAGTTGATAATGTTATTGAAAAGCTAGATAAATTTTTCAAAAATGAACTATTTTATCTAAAAGGAGGAAATAAAGTTAATATTCAATCATCTAGTGGAGCCATTGAACAACTGCGGCAAGCTATTGATTTTTTACAAAAAAATAGCTTTGATGAACAACTATATAATTCATTAAAACAGAGTATTAAAGCAATTAAAGTTGAAATATTAGCAGAAGAGTCTCAATATTTAGAACTACGTCATCAACGAGATTTAGATGAAAAACGACACCAACATCTTTCCGATAAAATTCAAACACTGCAAAAGCATTTAGATGAAATTTTAGCTGCTATAACCCCCTTTCAAAGAGGAGCAAGAACTTTATCAGAGTATAATCAACTACCAATCCAAGCTTATCGGACAATCGAGAAACACTTTAATAAGGCTGAATCACTGCTATCTAAAGGAAGATTAACTTGGTGGGTTCGTCTATGGCGTTGGCTGACTGGTAAAACAGAAGAAGGTATTTTACGTAATGTCAATTCAGTTTGCCAATCAGCAATAGCACAAACATCTGCAACTAGTTTTCCTATAGAACCACCTAGCACTCGTGTTGATTTAATTCAACAAGTGCGATTAGTTAGAGAAAGAATAGATAAGGCAGATGAGTTAAAAAATGTACAAAAAATATTAGAGCAAAAGTATAACGATAGAGACAATACAAAGCGACAAACGGATGATGCATTTAAGGAATTCCAGATATTAGAAGTTAGGTTGACAACTCCGCTAGAAAATTTTTATGCTTTGTTTCATCAAAATTTTCATGACAAGCAGCAAGAGCTATTTAAGTTATCGTGGCAATTTCTTAATCAACAAGCACTATACAATAAAGACAGAGGAAAACAGACTTTAGAACTATATTCAAGTGTTCTCTCAGGATATAGGAAAGATAAAGATAGGATGGCAGAAAACTTAGATGAACATATTAAATATCTGAGTTTAATTTTTCCTGTCATCACTAGTACCTTACCCTCGGTGCGAAATATGCTCCCGTGGATTGAGGAATGTGTTGACCGCACAATTGTAGACGAAGCCGGAATGATTGACCAGCATAAAACTTTTCCGTTATTGGTGCGATCGCGCAAAGCTATTATTGTTGGTGATCCTCTACAAATTGAACCTATTATCACTCTAAGTCAGCAGAGACGCGAGAACTATCGCCAAACAGCGTTTCTTAGCAGAGGATTAACTGAAATTGATTACCATCGTTACAGTCCAGAAGAAGAGTATAGTGCTACTACCTATCATCGCGCCGCCGGAGCAAGTGGAGAAGATAATGATCAGGGCCACGGAATCTTTTTGAAGGAGCATTATCGTTGTCAGCCTAGTATTATTCAATATTGCAACGCTATTACTAACTATGATTTAGAAATAAAAACAGAACTAGTAAATTCTTTATTAGATTCACACTTAATTGCTTACGACGTTGAGGGTAATATCCACAATAATGCAAATGAGGAAGAAGTTACTGCTGTATGTGAGATAATTCAACATTTGCTTAAGCAAGGTTACTCATTAGAAGACATAGGCGTTATTTCACCCTTTAACGTTCATGCTGCTGTATTAAAAGAACGATTAAAAAATAAATTTCCTAAACTAGACTCAAAATCTGTTGGAACAATTCACACTTTTCAAGGTTCTGAGAAGAGAGTAATTATCTTGTCTACAAAGGTATGCCGACCACAAGATAATGTTTACTGGATTAACAAACGACCAAATCTTCTGAATGTGGCTGTATCGAGAGCAAAAGAACTATTTATTTTGGTTGGCAATCTTTACAAACTAGAAAAAGGAAATCTAACGCGTCAGCTAGTTGAACATATTCGGGAGCATGGGGTTGTTTTAGAATACAAATCTGAGGCTGAAATTCCCAAAGCTGAACCTGGAAATATTCTAATCTATGATTGTGAGCATTTACAAATTTTTAGAGAAGCTCTTGAGCAAGTTGAAGAAGAATTGATCATTATCACGCCTTGGATTCGAGGCTCTGAATCAAAACGCTTTGTTAATGATGTTGTTTCAGCATTGGAAAGAGGGGTGAAAGTAACCGTAGTTTATGGAAATAAAGGCAGCGAGCAAAATGATTATAATGATGCTGTTATTGAGGAGAATTTGAGAGATTTATTCTCACGGTATTCAGGTTCACGATTCAGTCGTTTAGGTGAAGGAATACATATAGAAAGTAGGGGAACAAATGCAAGGATTTTAGTTTGTGACACTAAAATTGCTGTTATAGGAAGTTGGAACTGGCTGTCTCATCCTTACAGAAAGCAGTGTAGTAGGTCATCAATGAATATTAAGCCTCAAATTCGCCAAGAGACAAGCATAAAACTTTCTGACATATCATCTATTGAACATGTAAAAGCAAGTATTTCTAGACTAATTACATCATAATAAAAAATTATGTCAAAGTACAAACAATCCGAAAACCAAATCTACTATCAGTAACGCTTGCCATTTCAGAAAAGCGAGATGCAGAACGACAGCAGCTTGGAGAAGAATCCCAAGAACCACCGCGCAAAATTCGATATTCTTCATTGCCATCATTTAACCATGCACTCCCATCTAAGGGTGCGCCTTGATAGTCTTGATGTTCGTAGTCATCACACCACTCCCAAACTAGCCCGTGCATATCGTATAATCCAAAAGCATTAGCTGGAAAATTACCAACCTCTATTGTCTGCTGGTGATAAAAAGTATGAATATTTTCGTTGTGTCCACAATAATTTCCTAAATTAATCGTAATTATTTTGCCAAAATGAAATGGAGTTGATGTTTGGGCACGACAAGCATATTCCCATTCAGCTTCGCTAGGTAAGCGATATTTTCTTCTTGTTTCTCGTGAAAGTCGCTCACAAAATTCATGTGCATCATACCAAGAAACTCTTTCTACAGGTAAGTTATCCCCCTTAAAACAAGATGGTTCCAGTTTAAGACAGCTTTTGACTTTTGGAAGCTTTGCAATAACTCTCCACTGTGCTTGAGTAATAGGATACTTACCCATACAAAAGGGTTTTAAAGTGACTATGTGCTGGGGACGTTCATCTTCAAGTGATTCAGATTCATCTTGAGGTGCGCCCATTTGAAATTTCCCACTACCAATAGAAACCATTTCCAATACTATGCCATCTGCTAGACTCTCTATAAAAGACTCAGCCTGTTTAAAACAACGCTTCGTTTCTATTCCTTGAGTGTCTATAGTTACAACTTCAAACTCGAACTTTGTGATAGCTGGTATTCTTGGAGGAGGAAGCAGTGGTGTTTGTGCATTAGTTATAACTACAAACTTTTCATTTGTAGCTGGAGGAGAAATATTAGATATAAGAGAAATCGGGGAATTTGCCTGTGAAGCTGTTTCAATGCTGATTTTCTGGAGTATTTCTTGTATCTGTCGAAGAATTGCGATCGTTTCTTCATTAATACCTTCGTTGATGATCTTATCGCCAATATGAATATTGTTGCTATCAGGGGTATTAACTATATATTTAGCTGACTGCACCAAATTCTTATTACTACTATTTTCTAGCCAATGTCGCAATAGAGCAATATCCGTTTTATCTTTTTTACCATCTATGATGCGGTCAAGTATCGTGATTAACTCATGAGATGTAGTCATTCAATACCATCAAGTGTTGCAAACATTTATTAAAAATAGTGTAACTTTCTCTATCTCTAACTTACTCGATAGCTAGACTAAGCGATCGCAGACAAAAAAATAGCACATCCTAAAGGATGGCTATTTGTAGAAATTGTCTAATTGTAATGCTTTTTGCTAAGTATGTGAGCAAATTGAATAGACACTAAACAACTTTAGAACGGAATATCATCTGGATCTGGTTCTTCCGCTTTCACTGCTGGATAAGTGGTTCGCTCATAATTTGTGGGTTGGGGTACGGGTTCGTAACTTGTCGCTTGGGGAGTAACGCCAACAGGATTTGTAGCTGGGGTAGGTGCTGGACGTGGTGACTCGTAAGTGGGAACGTCTTTCTGTGGCGGACGAGATGTTGAAGATGGCTGTGGTGGAGACGTTTCAGTAAATGATGGAGTTACGGTTGCTGAGGGCAATGGATCAGTATTAAAACTACCTCCAACAGGTTGAATTTGTTGCACCGTCAATTCAGCGCGTTTTTCTTTAAAACCTTCCATCGGAACAGTATTCATACTTAAACGTCCTACCAAGATGACGCGATCGCCTTGGTGGTAGTTTTGCTGAATTTCTGTGGCTAAATTCCCCCAGCCGACGACTTTCAGGGTGGCTGGTGGATCTTCTGGTTTCTGGGAATTGGGAAACTGCACCAGCATTTCCGTGACTCCCAGATTATCCGCCGTATAGCGGAGTTGTGGCTCGTTAATAATTTCCGCCATCAAAACACAGCTGTTCATTATAATTTCTCCTAACTGCAAAAAGTGCTGATTCAAAAACAGGGGGTTTTTCTATGTAGTGCCAACTAATATCTAGATAGGTTTAATTGTTTGCATTTTTTAATAATGTTTGAATAAATTTCTTACTTTTAGTTATTCTTAGCATAAAAGCCAAGCGATCGCTTTGAACAGCATTAAATATGCTACTCGCCACCTTCGCTTGACTAAATAAGCATTGAATTCTGCCTTGAGTAGTATAATTGTACCATAACTTCGGGAAATAGAAAAAATTCTTGGCAAAAATTAAGTCTTGATGTGAACTGGAAAACACCCAAGGCGATCAACCTTCCTGGAAGGTCGCGCCAGATGGGTAAATTAGACGAACACTAGATGAACCGTCGAATTAACGTTATATTAGCTACTACGTATTGCATGATCAAAAGATGTTTAACGACAGCAATAACTCCGAAGCTAACCAAGCTAGTGTTCTCTACAGACACGGCGACGTTCTAATCAGACGTATTGCTAACTTACCTGTCGGTACTCAAATTTTTATTTTTTCGGCAAAACCTACGCAGTATTGGATCGTACTAAGTAATACTCTTAATTTCACTTCATGCGATCGCATCTATTCATCTGATTTTACTGATAATTTGGACAAAAAGCGCCTAACTTTGTTAGCAACTCCTTGATTAACATTATTTAGGCATTAATTTGAGTAGATTTATGCAAATAAAAAAAGGAGAATATTGCTACTCTCCTAACGTAATATGAGGGAAAATTTTCAGCTTAGTGATTAAAATGAGCTTGACGTTGACGCAATTCACGAGCGCGTTGTTCACGGGCTTGACGCTCACGCAATTCACGAGCGCGTTGTTCACGAGCTTGACGTTCACGCAATTCACGAGCGCGTTGTTCACGGACTTGACGTTCGCGTTGAACTTTACTGTTATTAACAGCTACAGTATTACGATTAAAATGATCATGCTCAGATTTAAATTCAGCAGCATTAGCATTTTGAGAAAGAGCAGCAATTGAAGCAGCTGCTAATAAGCCTCCAAGAAGAATAGATTTTAAGCGGTTCATATATCCTTTAATCTCCGTTGCATTGCTTGATTTCTATATTCTCAATATAATCGGAATAATCACGCATACACCTGTGCCAAAAGTCACCTTTAAATGGTGACTTTTGTCACTAATACTAAGATTTATATTTGATTTTTGAAATCGGATAACGGTCGAAACCTTCCCTGGTATAGGTTATACCCCAGTATGCCTAGTTACACCGTTTTACTTTAATAATGATACAAATACGTTGGTAGGGAACATTGCTTATAGGTGTCAACTTAAGCTGAAAACCAGTCTATAAGGAGCTTTTAGAGATTGTCTCGTTCCCAGTCTCTGACTGGGAATGCCTATTAGAGGCGGAGCCTCAAGACTAGCGGCAGAGCCGCAATTGAAGAGCATTTCCAGCCAGAGGCTGGAAACGAGGTTTGAAAAGGGTTTTGGCTTAAGTTGACATCAATGAGCATTGCTGTGCCCCTACGAGAAATCTATATGTATCAGGGTTTGTGTGAAATGGCATCACACAATGAGAGGATTTTGGATTGAAAAGAGCAATCAAGTCAGGGGCTTGTGTCATTTAATTTCAGATTTTGCGGAAAGTCTGAGCGGAGGCTTCTGACGCGCTAATAGGTAATGTAAACCAGAAGGTTGCGCCTCCATCCAATGCACTATTCACACCAATTTCGCCACCGTGAGCATTGATGATTTGCTTACATAGATACAAGCCTAATCCCAAACCTACGGAATTACCGATACTAGCACCCCGAAAGTAAAGGTCAAAAAGCCGATCGCTTTGTTGTTGACTAATTCCCATGCCGTTGTCACTAACAGTACAATAAATCATGTCATCCTTACGGATAGCGTTGATTGTCAAAACTAATTCTGGGGGATTGTGTTTGAGAGCGTTGACGATTAAGTTAGAAAAAACTCGCCATAGTTGCGTAGGATCAGCATTCACTAATGGCAAATCTGCGGACACCAGATTTATCAGCTTGGCTTGATTTTGTGCTAGTAATGGCTCTAAATCTGCGATCGCAGCTTCAACAACTGCCAGTAATTGTACGGCTTGGCGTTGCAAAATGACACCTTGCACCTCGCTGACATAAGCTTCCATCAAGGAATTAATTAAATTAAGTTGGCGATCGCTACTTTGAATCATCCGCTCTAAAATTGAGCGTGAAATCGAAATATTTTCCTCTGGACGTGAAAGCAAATTTTTCAGCACCATTAAACTACCCAGCACTGGGTTGCGTAAGTCGTGAGAAACTGCATGAAAAAATACTCGTAGTTCTTCTTCAGTTTGTTTGCGCTGGGTAATGTCTTCAATTAAACCTTCGTAGTAAAGCAGTTTAAGATGTTCATCATACACTGCATAGGCTTTTTCCGAAATCCAGACAATACTCCCGTCTCGGCGATAAATTTGGGACTCAAACTCGGAAACGCTGCCATACTTTTCCATCAGACGCACAAATTCTGCCCGACGATTCGGATCAACATACAATTGTTCAATATCAGTGAAATTTGCTGTCACCTCCTCCGCTAAGGAGTAGCCATAAATGCGGGCTAAAGCCGGATTTGCCGTAATGTAACGTCCATCGGGACTGCTTTGAAAAATACCTTCAACGGCGTTTTCAAAAATGCTGCGATATTTAGCTTCTGCAACCTTGAGTTTTTGGTAGGCTGATTCTAGTTCTTGACGGGCGTAAAACTCAGAGCGTTGCAAGCGATCGTACAAATATACACCGATATCACATATAATACAAAACCAAAAAATGTATAAGATAAAGGTTACATTATATATTTCTGCGTGTTCGGGGATTGGTGTTTTTAGCCCAAGTGCCGTATTTACACCAAAATAGTAAATCAGCACACCAACTTGACACAGCAAATGAATAATCCAGCAGATGGGCATCAACACAGCTTGGCTCAAAAACAGCAGCGACCAGCCGATGGTGTCAGGTAGTGCGAAACCTCTGATGGTTGCAAACAACTGCGATGCTAGACTAATTGACCAAGAAGACCCCAAAAATAATAAATCTGGACGATGACGACCTAACTTAGTTTTATGTAAGGCAAAGCAAATAATTATACTCGCAAGCATTGCAACATTGATCGCAAGGCTTTTAGCTCTAAGTACTTCTGGCAGGCTTTCCAACTCCTTTAAGGGGAAAAACAAGCCGTAAATGTCTCGCAAGGTAAAAGACAAAAGACAAATTAGCACCAGCCATAACCATAAGCGCAATCTCTGCCACAAAAAATGGTTACGCCAAGCTTTGTAAAGAGTAGTGGTTTCATCTGTTGTTGGTGCAGAAAAGGTTTTTCTCCACCACCTTTGCACTGTTGTAAATTGAGTAGATATTAGCATCAGAGCAACTTTGCCCATACCGTCGAGAGTGTTTCCCTTACTGGTTCATTTACTCTCGCATTTTTTGGTGATTTATGGGCGATTTATTGCGGATGAAGTTGCTAGAGGTAATGTAAACCAGAAAGTTAACCCGCGCTTGCGGTTACTAATAACACCAATTTTACCGCCATGTGCCTTGATAACTTTCCGACAAAGATACATTTTTAAGCCAATGCTTGTAGAACAAGAATCTTGAGGATCGCGGACATGGAGATCAAAGAGGCGATCGCACTCTATTTTACTCATACCTACACCGTCATCTTGAATCTGAGTGCGAATCATTCCAGCTTCAACGCTGGCACTCATAATCAAATTTAATCCTGGTGGATTATTTTGCAAGCTATGTGTTACTAAATGTGCCAAAACTTTCTGCAAGCAAATTCCATCTGCCATTACTAACGGTAAATCTGCGGGAACCAAGTTCTTTAGAGTCGCTTGATTTTGTGTCAGCATGGGTTCCAACTCGGCGAATATTCCTCCCAGTAGGGTGCTAATTTGCACAGGTTCGGGTTTGATTTCAATACCCTGTTTTTCACAGGAATTAATTTCTAGCAATGAGTTAATCATCGTCAGTTGGCGATCATTACCTTGAATCATCCGCTCGATGATTGACCGAGATACTTGAATTGGGGCTTGGGCATTGGGCATTGGGCATTGGGCATTGGGAGGAGACAAGGGAGAGACTTCTTCAATAATTGCTCTTTGTCCGCCTTGTGCCCTTGTCCCCCTCCCCACTCCCTGATTTAACAAATTCTTTAAGACCATCAAGTTACCCATCACCGAAGTTCGTAAATCGTGGGCAACTGTATGCAAAACAACATCTTTGACGCGATGCAATTTTTCAACTTCTTGCATTTTCTGCTGCAATTGTGCTGTCCGTTCTTGTACTTGGTGTTCTAAATTAGTGTTAAGTTCTGCTAGTTTTTGGCATATCTGGCTTTGCTGAATGGCGATCGCTACCTGTTCTGACATCTGCTGTAACAAATCAATTTCTATTGGCTGCCAATGACGCGATCCTGAGCATTGATTAGCAATTAACGCCCCAAATAATTCGTCACCTAGCATAATTGGTACAGCCAAAGTAGCCTGCGTTTTGAATTTTCGATAGTGTGCTTTTACTCTGGGAGATACTGATATTTTTGTTATATCTTCAATGACACGGACAAGATTATCTTTTAGTAAGTTTCTTAATTCTTGTAGATAAGCTTCATCATTAGTAGACCAACCTGTGACTGATGGATACTTGGGATCTACTGATTCGGCAAGAGTTCTGACTCCTAAATTGGCATTATTTAAACCAATGAAAACTCGATCTGCTTGCAGAAATTGCCTGACTTCGGTTACAGTGGTTTGGAGAATTTGCTCTAAGTTAAGCGAAGACCGAATTCGCACTAGGGTTTCTGCCAACAAGCGATCGCGTTGTGCAGAAAGGCGTAATTGCGCTTCTACCTGTTTGCGTTCTGTAATGTCGTGATGGACTGCTAGGATGCTCTTGTTACCATTCAAATCAATCATTTCGGCTGAAAGCAGTGCTGTAATTATCTTGCCAGACTTTTGCCGAAATTGAAATTCCAAGTCGCGAACAACTCCTGTGGCTTGCAACTCCTGTAACAAATTCAGGCGATCGTGATCGTCTACCCAAAGATTTAACTCAAAAGAAGTTTTACCAATCGCCTCATCTCGCTCATAACCTGAAAGTTTCACAAAACTGTCGTTAACTTCGATAAAGCGTCCTTCTTGCAGCGTACTAATAGTAATTGAATCGGGGCTGCAACTAAAAGCTTTAGAAAATTTTTTAGCCAGATTTTCTAAGGTGACTTCAGCTTGTTTGCGTTCTGTGATATCTCGCACAATTGCGAGGATCTCATCTTGACCACTCACTACCAACCGCGCTTCATAATCTCTGACTCCCAAAGGCGTTGATAGTTGATATTCACAAGTTTCCAAAGTTCCAGAATCTAAAGTTTTAGCGATCGCTACTTGGCTAATCGCCGCAACATCACTGGGCAATAACTCTTGCAGATTTTTTCCAACTATTTCTTCCCTCGAAAGAGTGATATTTTCTGCCTCATTTTTCAAATCTAGATACTCTCCATCGCGGCTGATCCGAAATATCAAATCGGGGATAGCATCCAAAATTGCTTTATACCGCGCCTCACTCTCTTGCAATTTTTCTTCGGCTTGTTTTCGGTCTGTAATATCCATAACCAAGCCATTCCAAAGAAAATCGCCTTCTGCTTGTAATTCAGGTTGCGAAGTACCTTGAATCCACTTAAGTTTGCCACTAGGGGTAATGATCCGACCTTCCCAATGCCAAGGTGTGAGAGTGGTTCTACAAACAGTAATAGATTCTCTAAAAGCTTTTATATCTTGTGGATGAATTAGTTTATATAGCACCTGGAAGTCTGCCTGTAAAGCTTCTGGTTCTAATTCATACAAGTATTCACAACCAGAACTAACATAAGGGATAAACACAGAACCATCCTGCCGTTGCAGAATTTGAAAAATCATTCCTGGTAAATTGACAGCAATTTTTGAGATCAGGTTAATAGCCTCTTGCTGGCAATTTGGTGCATACAGCCATTTTACAACGGTTTCATCCACTCTTAGACCCTTTGATAGACAAGCTATTGATGTACAATAAAAAGTCAGAATAACCAATTTAACAGTTTTGATTCTGTAGGCATAATCGCTAACAGAATTAAAATAGTACCTTCTTTCAGAGTAGTTCCTGATGAGGCGATCGCATTCACCCAATCGGGTGAACCAGTTGTCAAAGATATCAAAGAGCGAATCAGTTAAGGACTAAAGTCCTGACTACAAACTTATTTACCCAGGATAGTTGACTTGACAGACTACTAGAATAGATATATAGCTTCTCCCCAAACTGATAATATGAATACTACCACCGTCAGTTTACCTCCTACCCTCGAATTAAACATCGATCTGACTGACGAGCAATTTTTTCAGCTTTGTCAAAATAATCGAGACTTAAAGTTTGAGCGGACGGCTTCAGGGGAGTTAATTATTATGCCACCTACGGGGAGTAATACTAGTGACCGGAATGCTGATTTAACTTATCAATTAAGAGATTGGAGTCGTCAAAATCAGCTAGGGAGATCCTTTGACTCTTCTGGTGGTTTCAAACTTCCCAATGGTGCAGAGCGTTCTCCAGATGCGTCTTGGGTGAAAATGGAACGGTGGAATGCTTTGAGCGAAGCAGAAAAAGAAAGATTTGCTCCTTTGTGTCCCGATTTTGTGGTTGAGTTAATTTCTTTTAGTGATTCATTAGAAAAAACGCCAGCCAAAATGAGGGAATACATGGAGAATGGCGCAAGATTGGGCTGGTTAATTAATAGAAGGCAGCAGCAGGTAGAAATTTATTGTTCCAATCGAGAAGTTGAGATTTTCCAAAGTCCTAAAACTCTATTGGGAGAAGATGTTTTGCCAGGATTTGTTTTAGATTTGGCGGAAATTTGGTGAGTAATTGCCTACCCGGAATCATTCGTGAGAAACAAGATCCCCAACTTCTTAAAGAAGTCGGGGTTCAGCGAGTTTGTAAATTAAAAAACTGAGATAATCAACTTTGATCGCAACAATCAGATAGAAAGTAGTTTTTCCATACCTTAATCTAGTGTTATATCAAGCTTAGTACGTAGCGATCGCCCTGTGATTTACCAAAAAGGGCAGAGGAGGCATCAATGCAATTACAACAGACATCTGTTTTAGAAGAAACTCTTTGGGAAGCAGTTCTCAATCGAGATCCAACTTTTGAAGGCAAGCTTTTTTACGGTGTTCGTTCTACAGGCGTTTATTGCCGACCGATTTGCCCTAGTCGCAGACCAAATCGCCATCAAGTTTGTTTCTTTGAGTCAGCACAAGAGGCTGAAATTGCAGGTTTTCGACCTTGTAAGCGCTGTCAGCCACAATCTGAAACAGTTCCAATTCCGGCGAAAGCGAAAGTTTTAGCAATATGTCGATACATTGAAGCACAAAGCGATCGCATCCCAACTCTTTCGGAATTATGCTCTCAGGTGGGAATGAGTCCCAGTTATCTGCAAAGAATATTTAAACAAATAATTGGCGTATCGCCCTTTCAATATGCAGATGCCTTGCGTAGCCAGCGATTGAAGCAGCGTCTTCAGTCAGGCGAAGAAATTGCTCATGCAGTTTACGACACGGGGTATGGTTCAAGTAGCCAACTGTATGAGAAAGCACCTAAGCAACTCGGAATGACACCAAAGACTTACCAACAAGCTGGAAAGACAATCAGCATTGTTTATGCGATCGCTACATGTCCACTAGGATATTTGCTTGTGGCAACAACAGAAAAGGGTATCTGTGCCGTTAAACTAGGTGATGAAGCAGACAAGCTTGAACACATTTTGATCAAGGAATTTCACCAAGCGCACATCATGCGTGATGACCACACACATAAACAATGGATAGAAGCAATCCTCAACTTTATTTCGGGAGATGAAACACATCTCGATTTACCACTTGATATACGTGGGACAGCATTTCAGAAACAGGTTTGGGAAGCATTACAGAAAATTCCCTATGGCGAAACCTGCACCTATACCGATATCGCTCGTAATATTGCCAAGCCGCAGGCAGTCCGCGCCGTGGGAAATGCTTGTGGAGCTAATCCGATCGCGCTGATTGTACCATGTCATCGTGTGCTACGAAGTGATGGCAGTCTTGGTGGTTATCACTGGGGAATTGAGCGCAAACAAAAACTGCTTGTACAAGAATCAACCCCAAAGGGGAATTCAAAATTCAAAATGACGCTCGCGGACTCGCTAACGCTACGCTAACAAAATTCAAAATTACAATTCCCATAAATCAATTCACTTGCTCTGTATCCTATTCTTTTTAGGTTGAAATTTCTTAAAGATGACATTGGAAGAAACAGCCGCACAAACAGCTGAACTAGAATCGCTGACTGAAGAAAGTCTAACCCGTGGTTTGCTGGTGCTTGCCAATCTTGACAGCGATTTGGCTCGGATTTTAGAGACACTGGGGCCTCCACCTATGTGGCAAAGAGAACCGGGTTTTGCAACGCTTCTGTGCATAATTCTGGAACAACAAGTTTCCTTAGCAGCTGCAAGGGCTGTATTTAGCCGACTATGTGGGGTTGTTGTAACTCTCACGCCAGAAACTTTTCTGACATTGGATGATGTTCAATTGAGAGGAATTGGATTCAGTCGGCAAAAGATTCTATACTGTCGTGGGTTGGCTCAGGCGATGCCGAAGGCGGGCTACGCCTACGCAACTGGTCAGCTTGATCTAACCAAGCTGGAAAGAATGGACGAAACTACTATCAGAACTGAGTTAAAGCGTCTCAAAGGTATAGGAGACTGGACAGTTGATATTTACTTGCTAATGGCGCTGCAACGTCCTGATGTCTTTCCTAAAGGTGATTTAGCGATCGCGATCGCTTTCCAAAAACTCAAAAACTTGGCGACGCGTCCAACACCAATTCAACTAGAAGCAATGACACAGCACTGGCGACCGTGGAGAGCAGTTGCTGCAAGACTTTTATGGCACTACTACTTGAGTAATGCCAATAGTAAATCGGTTACAGTTTCCCAGTGAATATCCGCTCGGCTGGGCCTGTCATGTAAACCCGTTGGTCTACTTCTGACCATTCAATTTGCAAACAGCCACCAGGTAATTCGATCGTGGCGGCGCGATCGCATTTTCCAGTCAATACTCCAGCTACCAAGGAAGCGCAAGCACCAGTCCCACAAGCTAATGTAATTCCAGCACCCCGTTCCCACACCCGCATTTTCAAATAGTCACGGCGTACCACTTGCATAAATTCGGTATTTATGCGTTGGGGAAAAGCTGGGTGATGCTCAAATTTTGGGCCGATGGTTTCTAGCTCAATTGCTGCTACATCTTCCACAAAAGTGATGCAATGGGGATTTCCCATACTTACACAAGTGACTTCCCAAGTTTGCCCCGCCACCTCCAACGGCTGAGAAATTACTTTTTCTTCAGCAGGTGCAAGGGTGGTGGGAATTTCGCCAGCGAGTAACCTGGGTAAACCCATGTCTACTTTAACTTGACCATCAGGTAAGATTTGGGGAATCATCACACCAGCTAGGGTATGAATGCGATATGAGTCTTTATTCCGGGATTCGCCTTCTAAGTCTGCTAAAAAGCCAGCTAAACAGCGAATGCCATTGCCACACATTTCTGGTTCTGAACCATCAGAATTAAAAATCCGCATGGTGTAGTCAGTGCCGTTTTCTCCCGGTAGCGCAAAAATTACACCATCAGCACCGATACCAAAGTGGCGATCGCACAACTTAATGGCTTGCTCTGGAGTCACTACAGGCACAGATGACGAGCGATTGTCAATCAGAATAAAGTCGTTGCCTAGACCATGATACTTAGTAAATTCGATTGCCATTTCCTCAAGGATGAATTATCAAGGATTAGTTACTCTTTATTTTGCCTTGTAGGTTCATCTTTACTCAAAATGCTTACCGAATTTGACACCACTTTACCTAGTATTAGACAAGTCCAAAACCTGATTAAACACACAATGCCAGTAGAGTTCAAGCTGCTGACTGGTGATCTAATCACAGGAAAGATTTTATGGCAAGATCCACACTGTATCTGTATTGCTGATGAAAACAGTCAGCAAACCACTATTTGGAAACATGCGATCGCCTATATTAAACCAAAGAGTTAGTCATATCATGTCCGCCAAATTACCCATAATAAAGGAACCCCTCCCCGCTCTTCGGGAGGGCAGGGTGGTTTCATACAACGAGAGAAAAATAATAATGATTTGTAGAGGGTAGAGAAAAATGGATAACTAACAAGTATGAATCTCATCGAACAATTGCAGCAAGTCCCAGACTATAGGCACATCGGGGGACGAAGACATGAATTATGGTTAGTATTATTGCTCATATTGCTCGGAGCAATGACTGGGTATTGGGGCTACCGTCCACTGGAAGATTTTACCTGCATTACACAGACAAAGCTTAATTGAGCTGTTAAACCTAGATGAGGCAATGAAGTTTCCATCAGATTTCTTGGTTTTCGCACTATCCCTCAAGCTCAACGTGCTGTCTTCCAATCAAATCCAAAAAGTTTTTTCTTTCTTTGTATGAAACCACCCTGCCCAACGCTAGTAGGGAAGGGGGCTGGGGGGTTAGGTTTTTGATTACTGAATCGATGCTCTAGCAAACAGTACAGCGTTCTAGTGAATAAACTAATGCATCTCTGCGCTAATCTAGAGGCTATATCTAACAAAAGTTAATATGGATATCATTGAAATCCTCAAAAAAGACTATCAAAGATTCCCACTAAATCAAACTTACAGCATTTACGCTTCAGACGTTTATTTTCAAGACCCACTGAATAAATTTCGTGGTGTTAAACGTTACAAAGAAATGATTAATTTTATCCAAACTTGGTTTTTAGACCCGAAGATGGACTTACATAATATTCAACGTTTAGGAGACACAATAAAAACTGAGTGGACACTTAGTTGGAATACTCCTCTCCCCTGGAAACCACGGATCTCCATTCCTGGTTGGAGCGAACTAGGTATTAACTCTGATGGTTTGATTGTCTCCCATGTGGATTATTGGAATTGTTCACGCTTAGATGTGGTGAAGCAGCATTTCTTTGCTGCAAAAATGTAACCAATTAAGGTTTGTTCTAATTCCCTCGTTAAAAAAGAGAGCTAAGGAGGATCAAGCTTTAACCCAAGGGACATTCATCATCAGAGACTTCCAAATAAAAAAATATCCAATTATCTATTGTGGGGTGGTCATTGGTGTCAACTTAAGCCAAAACCCTTTTAAAATCTCGTTTCCAGCCTCTTGCTGGAAATGCTGCTCGTTGCGGCAGAGCCGCAAGTCTTGAGGCGGCAGCCCTCTCGGAATGCATTAAGAGTCGGAGACTTCTTTTCGAGACAATCTTAAAAGCTGCTTAGAGACTGGCTTTCACGTTAAGTTGACACGTATGAGCATTGCTGTGCCCCTACGAGAAATCTATATGTATCAGGGTTTGTCTGAAATGGTATAACATGGTGCGTTAGGGCTTTAACCTAACGCAGTCTACCGAAGATTTACTTCTAACTTCTGCTGTATTTTAATAATTATTTAGTTTTTTTAGCTCATATTATACAACTTATACGCTACTCAACCGCTTGCTCAAACATGATTTCTAACACTAGGATGTCATACTAAAAATAATTAGCAAATTACACACAACCAAGTCAGATAAATGGCTGCTATTATTGATGCTGTCGTTAACGAGGTATAAAATATACTACTAGTGTAACTATAATTTCTGAGCAAGTAAGTATTTATAAGTAAGCTCTCAATCTCTACTTAAGCATTACATCTCAATCTTTGAGTTCAAGTCTTGCCAAAGCTTGAGATGTATAAGATAAACGTATAACGTTTGAGTTTGTTATAAAACTTTAAGAAAATAAGAGTATGCTCTGGGATTTTGTATAAGATTAATCAAGTAGAATAGTGGTATCACATAAAAAGCTATAAAATTCCAGAGATTAATAAAAGTTTAAGTTCATGATTTGAGGAGCAGGGTTTTTGTCCTATGGTCAAGCGATCGCTCCAAGCATCACTGACTGGCATTCAAGAGGCTAAAAGAGCATTCGCTCGCAAGGGCTGGACACAAGACAATTTGGCAGGAGAAGTTAACCTCAAGACTAGACAACCAATTTGGCGGTTTTTCAGTGGTCGTCCGGTTGAGCGTCATAGCTTTATTGAAATTTGTTCGGTGTTGTCACTGAATTGGCGTGAGATTGCTACCAATCCTCCGGCAGAATTCGGTGAACGAGAAGAATTCACCCAGCCCTCTGTCGTGGATATTGATACATTAGTGCAAAAAGTGCGATCGCAACGCTTCGACAAAATTCAAGACCAGTGTGGTATTTTGCAATTATTGGATATCAACCGTCCCGTTGCGATCGATGACATATATATAGATGTGAATATTTTGGAGTCAATTGCAAGTCAACAGTACTTAGAAATCACTAAACTGCAAAGCATTGATCCCAAAGAATTTGACCGTTTTGGCTTAGGTGAGGCTGACCAGAACCAGATACCTGGTACACACGCAGTTAAAACATACTCCAAGCTCAGGGTGTTAGGCAAACCAGGAGTAGGTAAAACCACCTTTTTGCAATATCTTGCCATTCAGTGTAACCAAGGCGCATTTGCGGGGAATCAAGTTCCGATCTTCATCACACTCAGAAACTTTGCCCAAGAGTCTAAAATCACCAGCGAATTTAGCCTATTAAAGTACATCCGCCAGGAGTTTCACACATCTAGAATATCAGATCCCTCAGTCATCGAAACCTTGCTTAGTAGAGGCAGAGTGTTACTCTTGCTTGATGGCATGGATGAAGTTCTTAACCAACAAAGCAATGCTGTCTTAAGCGAAATTCGCAGATTTTCAGAGAAGTATCACCAAAATCAGTTTGTGGCCACCTGTCGAACAGCAGTTCAAAAGCTCAGACTCCGAGGCTTTACCGATGTTGAGATTGCCCCATTTACCTCAGAACAAATCCGAGCCTTCGCTCAAAAATGGTTTGTGGCCTTTCCCAACACCAACACTCAAGATGGTCTGGCGCAATCGATTCAGTTTATTCAGAAATTGGAGTTAGATGAAAACTGGGAATTTCGCCAACTCGTCGTCACACCCCTATTTCTGCATCTTGCCTGCTGGCTGTTTCACGGTCAAGAAAAATTTCCGACTAAGCGGACTGACTTTTATAAACAAGGTCTAGACCTGGTGTTGGGTAAATGGGATGAAGCCAGAGGCATTGAACGGGATGACGTTTACCGAGGGTTTTTATTACCACAAAAGCTTAAGTTATTGAGTCAGATTGCAGCAGCGACATTTGAGCAAGGTCAGTACTTTTTTGAGCAACGCATCGTTGAGAAATACATTGGTGAGTATATTCAGAGTCTGACCAACGCACCAATAGATGCAGAGTCACTGCAAATAGAAAGCGAAGCGGCGCTGAAGGCAATTGAGGCTCAACATGGGCTACTCGCAGAACGGGCGCGGGGAATTTTCTCCTTCTCCTATCTGGCGTTTCAAGAATATTTAACTGCAAGAAAAATCGTTGCCAGCCATAACCTACAGGCATTTGAGCAAGCTCTGGGAGGTCTGGTCAGTCATATCACTGACCCGCACTGGCGCGAAATCTTCTTATTAACGGCTACCATGCTTCGGAGTGCAGACGGGCTAGTACTGTTGATGAAACAACAGATTGATACACTGGTTGCTCAAGATCCTTATTTACAAGAATTTTTGACGTGGGGCAGCCAAAAATCTCGCACGATTCCCACCCAAACAAAAGATGCGACAGTTCGAGCCTTTTACCTTGCCTTGAGTCGGACTCCTCATATAGCTTCTCACTTTGCCCTAGCCAGCAGCCTCGAACAGGGGATGTTTCTGGATGTCGCATTAGATGACCTGCTGCTAGAGTGTGCAATTGATGGGAACCAGGACTTTGCTCACATCCACACCTGTGGAGAAGCTCTCTCGAACATTCTGGGCATTGTTCTGGATGTTGGACTCCATAAATCCTTGCAAAAACTCTCTGAACAATTGCCAAACTCTCGTCAAAGTCAAGAACGGTTTGGGCTATGGGGGCAGACAAACTATTCAGCCTGGGCTGAACAATTAAAAATAACGGTGATTAATTATCGCAATATTAACCATGAGTGGCAGTTTAGCCAAGAACAACAGCAAATGCTGCAACGCTACTACGATGCCAATCAGTTACTACTCGATTGCCTACATAGCAATTCGGAAGTGACGGCTGCTATCAGGCAGGAAATTGAAGCCACCTTATTGTTGCCGATAAAGGAACTTGAGGATAGGGAATGGCAATAATTCTTTTTGCAAAAATGATTTTGACTACATTTTGTGTCGTAGTTAATCAACTCATTCACCAAATCAAACAACACCAAGTTTATAGTACAGGAATAGAACCGAGTAATTGTAGCCATCTACGTGGTTCTCTGCTATTTTTTATTTGATCTATCAAGTTGTCTTACCTCTTTAAGACTACGTATTTTTCAGCCCACTTTGCACTTAAAGCCCTAATCGCAGGTCTTATTATGAATTTAATCAATGACTTTTGCTTGAGAGTTGGGATACTCAAAGGTGTACAAGTACTAGTTGTAGACAACGATCGCGATAGTAGAGATTTGTACGCGTTATTACTCAAAGACTTGGGCGCAAATGTGATCACTGCTGGTTCTATAAAAGAAGCTTTAGAAATCCTGAGTTGTTTCACGCCCAACATCCTGGTCTGTGAAATTAGGTTCTTAGGTGAAAGTATTTATACATTGCTAAATACATTGAGTGCTATGGAAGCAAACAATGGTAATCATATTCCAATCATTGTGACTTCAACATCTACCACAGGTACTCATGACCAAATTCCAGAGGTAGAGTTTGAAGAATATTTACTTAAACCATTTGACCTTGACAAATTTGTTTCCCTGATTACCAATCAAGTACAGTCAGATGTGGTGGAAAGTTTTCGCCAGGATGTACTAGTTTTACATTAGTAGATAAGTTTAAGCATCTGCCTTGTTTGCCCGGACTGAATTGAAGAAAAATTCAGAATTTTGAATCAAAAGGCTCTCTACGAGATGCCGGGCGGATGCGGACTCGCTCTCCGTGGCACTATCCGCTTTTTCGGTCAGAATAGACAGCTGAATTCTGTTTCGATAAAACTTGTATGATCGTTGTTAAAGTTCCCCTTTAGCAATATTATGAGCGAATTACAGATCCAATTAGTAACTGATACCTGGATAGCAGTAACTTGGGATGAATATATTCAAGTAATTGAAAATCCTGCCTACGAAAAAGCCAAGGGTTACTACCACAATGGACACATGAGGATTGAAATCTACGCACTCGGCCATGACCACGCCTGCGACAACACAATTATTGCCTTTGCTGTTAACCTTTTTTGCACAATCAAAGATATCCTCGCCAAAGGCTTAACTAACTGTACATATCGGAAAACAGGCTTTAATGAAGCTCAACCTGATGTATCTTACTATATTGGCGAGAATGCTGATGTCATTCCTTATGGAACTTCAATCATTAATTTAGATATCTATCCACCACCAGATTTAGTTATTGAAGTTGCTAATACTTCACTTGCTGATGATCAAGGCGAAAAACGACTTTTGTACGAAGATTTAGGAGTGAAAGAATATTGGATTTTAAATGTCCAGAATGTGCAAGTTATGGCTTTTGCTATTGAAAACCAAGGTAGTAGGCGGATTACAGAATCTCAGGTATTACCAGGATTAGTAATTTCTTTGTTAAACGAAGCATTACGGCGAACTCGTCAAATAAATCAAAGTCAAGTTGGTGCTTGGTTATTAACCCAATTTCAGCAATAATTACTTGAACCATTCTCAATAACCGTAGGAGAGCCAATTGTTATAGGTAGGCAAACTCCCGCGACAGTACATCAGTGGCTAAAGTCACCCATTTAGGTGAAGACATATAGGTATGTAATATCTACTATGAAGGAAGATTAAGCAACTATGAAGCTAATTATGTGTCTAGTTGTGAGTTTACTAATAAAAATTTAATCCAAAAGTTTGAAAAAATCCGTATTCCTGCACTGCCCTCTAACTGAGGACTACTCGCATAAAGCAATATTCATAGGCTTATAGATATGGCTACATACATAGAAATTCCAGTTATAGGCAAAGTTAAGTATCCATTACGCTGGCTGATGGGCCTGATTGCTGGGGGTGCCTTGGTTGTTGGTACAGTCACAGCCTACACCCTGGTAAATCAAGGGACAAAAGAAGATATTGCTAAATTAACTGTGCCAGTGGCAGCGCAAAACGTGACTTTGCGGATTACAGCTAGTGGCAAAGTTGTGCCAGTTCAGAGCGTAAATATTAGTCCGAAGAATCCCGGAGTGCTGTCGCAATTATATGTGGAACAAGGCGATCGCATTCAACAAGGGCAAATTCTCGCCCGGATGGATAGTGCCAGCATTGAAGCCCAAAGGAGCCAGTATCGTGCTAACTTAGCCCAAAGTCAAGCACAACTAGCCGAAGCCGTTGCTGGTAGTCGTCCTCAAGAAATTGCTCAAGCTAGGGCGCGATTAGCACAATCTCAAGCCCAGTTAGCCGCAGCCCGTGCTGGTAATCGTCCCCAAGAGGTTGCTCAATCTCAATCCCAAGTGGATGCGGCTCAAGCAAAGGTGAATTACGCAAGTCAACAGGTAAAGCGTTATCAATACCTATATAAAGAGGGAGCAGAGACAAAACAATTACTCGATCAAGCTATCAGCGACGACAAAAGTGCTAGAGCCAATTTAGAAGAAGCTAAAAAACGCTTTTCGTTAGTCCAAAGTGGCACTCGGACTGAGGAAATTGACCAACGCCAAGCGGCTGTGAATGAAGCACGGGCAGCATTAGTTCTGTTGGAAGATGGCACCCGTTCTGAAGAAATTGTCCAGCGTCAAGCAGCAGTTGCCTCTGCTGAGGCTCAATTGAAGGGTGTGCAAGTGCAATTGGAAGATACAATTATTCGCGCTCCTCTTTCGGGAATTGTGACGCAAAAGTATGCCGAACCAGGCGCGTTTGTCACACCCACAACTTCTGCTTCTACTAGTGCGTCGGCAACTTCCAGTTCAATTGTGGCTGTAGCACGCGGTTTAGAAATATTAGCTCAAGTTCCCGAAGCCGATCTTAGCAGAATAAAACCGGGACAGCAGGTGGAAATTGTCGCCGATGCCTATCCCGATCAAGTTTTTAAAGGTCATGTGCGTCTAATTGCTCCCGAAGCTGTGGTGGAACAAGGTGTGACATCCTTTCAGGTGCGGGTTGCTCTCGATACTGGTGCAAATAAACTGCGTTCTGGCTTAAATGTGGATCTGACTTTTTTAGGCGATCGCGTCAATAATGCCTTAGTATTACCAACGGTGTCAATCGTCACCGAAAAGGGTAAAACTGGCGTACTTGTACCAGATGCAAACAATAAACCCCAATTCCGCGAAGTTACAGTTGGGGCGCAAATTCAAGAGCAAACTCAGATTTTAGAGGGAGTTAAAGCAGGCGATCGCATTTTTGTTAACCCACCCAAAGACTACAAAATTGAGAAGGCCAAGGAACAAAAGAATAAATAAGTCGGAAGTCGGAAGTCGGAAGTCGGAAGCGATGCCCTTCGGCAACGCTTGGGGTACAGTTTTGTAACGGGGATTTAGACCCACTTTTTGATAACAAGATTTTTGAAATTTTAATTACGAATTACGAATTACGAATTACGAATTAGTATGAACTTTCTAGAAAGTATCCAAATGGCGGGAAAAACCCTGCTGTCAAATAAGCTGCGTAGCGCTCTCACCATGCTGGGTATAGTTATTGGTAACGCCTCAGTTATTGGCATGATTGGTATTGGCGAAAGTGGCCAAAAGTACGTGAATAAACAGCTGGAGTCATTAGGGCCAAATGTGCTGTTTGTAATTCCAGGTAATCGAGAAACTCAGCGTATCTCCTTTGAAGTGCCAAAAACTCTGGTGTTGCAAGATGCTGATGCGATCGCTTCTCAGGTACCAACTGTAGTAGGAGTTGCTCCCGAATTAAACAGAAGACAGGTAATTACATACCGCAACAAAAACACCGATGTCAACATCATTGGCACAGCTCCCAGTTTCCTATCGGTGCGGGATTTTGAAACTGCTAAAGGCAGGTTTTTCTCTGAGGTAGACATTAAGCGAAGTAACCAAGTTGTTGTGCTGGGTGCAGACTTGGCAGAAAAACTATTCGGTAATAGTAACGCTGTCGGTCAGCAATTGCGAATCGGAAATACTAGCTTTCAAGTGATTGGGACGTTAACAGCCAAAGGTTCCAGCGTCGGTGCAGATTATGATGAAGCTGCCTTAATACCGATTACGACTTCCGCAAACCGACTTGTGGGAAAGAATTCTCCCTATGGTATCGCCTTAGATTATCTCGTCGCTGCCGCTCGTGATTCAGAGAGCGTCGATGCAGCAGAATTTCAAATTACTAATTTGTTGCGTCTACGGCACAAAATTAATGGTGAAGATGACTTTACTCTTCGCTCTCAAAAGGATGCTTTGCAAACTGTCGGTCAAATTACAGGTGCATTGACAATTATGTTAGCAGCGATCGCAGCCATATCGCTGTTTGTCGGTGGCATTGGCATCATGAATATTATGCTTGTCTCCGTCACCGAACGCACCCAAGAAATCGGATTGAGAAAAGCGATCGGGGCAACTGAGCAAGATATTTTGCTACAGTTCATCATTGAGGCAGTGATAGTTTCCGCAGCTGGTGGTTTAGTTGGGACTGCGGTTGGTATCAGTGGCATTCTATTAGTGGGAGCCTTGACTCCTTTAGAAGCGAGTCTTTCTCCCGTAGCGATTACTATGGCAGTTAGTGTTTCTGCTGGTATTGGTTTATTCTTTGGCGTTGTTCCCGCACGTCGCGCAGCTAAACTTGACCCAATTGTGGCTTTGAGAAGTGCTTAGTACAGAACACCACAAAAAGGGTATGGAATTTAATCATTCGTAGGTTGGTTAGAACGAAGTGGAACCCAACATCAAGTCTCAATATTTCCGAACCCCTTTTACAGTGACGTGTACTTAGTGATGGGAATGGCGAAACTTAATCTTCCTAATCAGGTTGAGCTAAGTAATTCACTAAATCATTTTGACTGGAGAAATCTAACAGCGCTTCAGCTAACTCTTCTAGTTGAGCGATCGATAAAGTGCGAATCTGCTGTTCTATCTCCGGCTCAATTGCAGCAAACCGATGTGTCAAAAGACGCATAATCAGTTGTAGCGCCTCCTGTTTCTTTCCTCGTTCTTCTCCTTTTTGCAGAATGTCTTGGTAAATTACAGATTCTTGCATAATTTGCTTTTTAGTAGGTTTGGCAAAGCGATCGCTTCCTTAATCCCCTAAACTGGGTTGAAGTGGGGAGATATTTGCTAGATAATTCACTAAATCACTTTGGCTGTTAAAACCCAACAGTGCTTCAGTTAACTCCTCAAGTTGAGCGATCGATAATTTGCGAATCTGCTGTTCTATCTCCGGTTCAATTGCACCAAACCGAAGCTTCAAAAGACGCAGTATTACCGCCACCTCTCCTTTTTGCAAACCTCTTTGCTCTCCTTTTTGCAGAATGTCTTGGTAAATCACTGATTCTTGCATAATTTCTTCTCTAAAAAGCTGTTTAATCACATTTTTGTCAAACCGCAAACCAGCCAAAACCTGTACACAAGCTGATATATTCTGTCGTTCGTCTGTTTCCTCAATCATATCGACAGCAGTAGCGACTTGCTCTAAAAGTCTTTGGGGTGAGTTGGTTCTGGCTAATGTCGCTAGTGGTAAGAGTGCGGGGTTAGCCAGTAGTGGCGTGGGATCTTCTTCCCATAAACGAATCACTCGATATCTGTGTGTAGTGTTTATGTCTATATACTGAGTTTGAAAAGCGATCGCCGAAGATGTAGCTTGAAGGAAAATTAACACCTGTTTAATCTCACACCAGTATTCTCGCTTTAATCTGGTGTAGTAATCCAGCATCCGAAAGTCAAGCGGGGTTGTGGATTTGGGTGTTGTTTGAAACTCTAAATGTAAGATTTGGTTGGCGATTTGCAGGAATGTCACCGAATCAGCGCGAATTGGTTCGAGGTTGAGTTCGGTTTTGAGTACTTGGATATCTGACGTCTCAATTGAGAGTAACCAGCTAGCAAACTCAGCAGGGTAGTTTTCAGCAAGGTATTTGCAGGTGTTATCGTAGGCCAAGGGCGATCGCTTGTCTGACTATATTGATATATTGTGGTCTAATATACCATTTCCATATTTGAGTTGTGCTGATATCACGTCAGACTGTCAGCGAAACAGAACCCCGACTTTTTAGAAAAGTCGGGGTTCTTGTTTAAAGTTATGAAACTAAAATCTGACGGCTTAAAATACTCATCACCTCGCCAGGGTTAGCGGTTGGTAGTAGTTGACTCCAGTCTCCAACACTTGCATAACCAATTACCTGCAAAAAGCGTATTGTGCTAGTGACGGCTTTTGGAGAACCAATCAATAAATGTTTTATTGGTTCTCTTTGAGACAATGGCTTTTGAGCAGATTCCTTGAGGGTGGGTGTATTGAAGTCTTCACTACTCAAATACTCTTCCAACTGTACTTGAGCAAACTTTGGATTTTCTACGAACTTTTGTACTTGTGTCATTATGATAGTTGACTCCTAGAGTAGGGGTTAAAGAAAGGCGATCGCGGACTCTTCCCGGAGGGCGATCGCTTTTCTCATACTTTTGATATTATAGTATAATTTTATACAAGTCAAGTACTAATGCAAAAAATGTTTACGACAAATTACCTCGTCTAAGTTGCACTGTTAGGCGGGGTGGTGGAGAAGCTATAATTCTCAGTTAAAGGGGAAAGTTGTGTAAAAAAGACTGGGAATTGGGTTTGTTGGGTTGCGCTAAAAAGCGGGAACGTTTCTCTACAAGACGGTACGCATAGCTAACATTACAACGTTGGTCATCAACATTGCAACATTAAGGAGAAACATTACAACGTTAGTCATCAACATTGCAACATTAAGGAGAAACATTACAACGTTGGTCATCAACATTGCAACATTAAGGAGAAACATTACAACGTTGGTCATTAACATCACGACATTAAGGAGAAACATCACGACATTAAGGAGAAACATTACAACATTTCTCATGAACATCGCGCCGATCGCCAACAAGTCATAATAGAGAAGGTGTTACATGATACTTGCACCTGACTATGAACGAACAGCGCCTACAAGCTTATTACCAGCTGATCAAAAGTCTGCTAAATTGCCCTAATGGGGAAGAACCAGGGATATTAGCAGCTAATACAGAATTGCTTGATACTGGTTTTTTGCAGGTGTTGGCAGCAGTAGCAGAGCATTTTGCACAGCAGGGTGATGAAAATAGAGCAAACTGGTTGAGAAACCTAGCAACACAACTCACCCCGAAAACTTCCCCCATCACCCAAGAAGATATAGAGACTTACGGGCAATTTTTACTAGAAATACTGCAAGCAACGGCAAAAAGCAACGGCGATGCTCAAGTAATTTACCCATTGTTGGCAGCAAATACCGATAAACTCAATCATATTTTTGCTGAATTATTGCGTCGTTGGGCAACAAATACCTTAGCAGAAGCGGAACCAGATACAGCAAGATCTATCGCCGCAGTGATTGTTAATTTTAGTAATCTGATTCAGCAGTTCCCCTTGGGTAGCAAAGCCAGCAATATGGAAATTAGCATCGCTTGCTACGAAATCGCCTTAACTGTTTACACCCGCAGCGCCTTTCCCCAAAATTGGGCAACCACGCAAAATAATCTGGGGGCTGCTTACGGTAACAGAATATTTGGAGAACGAGCCGAGAATATTGAATTAGCGATTGCTGCTTATTCTGCTGCACTGTCTGTATATACCCGCAGCGCCTTTCCCCAAAATTGGGCAACCACGCAAAATAATTTGGGAGAGGCTTATCGTAACAGAATATTCGGAGAACGAGCCGAGAATATAGAATTAGCGATCACTGCTTATTCTGCTGCACTGGAAGTATTAACCCGCAGCGCCTTTCCTGAACAATGGGCAACATTACAAAATAATCTGGGGAATGCTTACGGTAACAGAATATTCGGAGAACGAGCCGAGAATATTGAATTAGCGATCGCTGCTTATTCTGCTGCACTGTCTGTATATACCCGCAGCGCCTTTCCCCAAGATTGGGCAATGACGCAAAATAATCTGGGGAATGCTTACGGTGACAGAATATTCGGAGAACGAGCCGAGAATATTGAATTAGCGATCGCTGCTTATTCTGCTGCACTCGAAGTTAGAACCCGCAGTGCCTTTCCCCAAGATTGGGCAATGACGCAAAATAATCTGGGGAATGCTTACCGTAACAGAATATTCGGAGAACGAGCCGAGAATATTGAAAGTGCGATCGCTGCTTATTCTGCTGCACTGTCTGTATATACCCGCAGCGCCTTTCCTGAACAATGGGCAACCACGCAAAATAATCTGGCGACTGCTTACGGTGACAGAATAAAAGGAGAACGAGTCGAGAATATAGAATTTGCGATCGCTGCTTTTTCTGCTGCACTCGAAGTTAGAACCCGCAGTGCCTTTCCCCAAGATTGGGCAATGACGCAAAATAATCTGGGGAATGCTTACCGTAACAGAATATTCGGAGAACGAGCCGAGAATATTGAAAGTGCGATCGCTGCTTATTCTGCTGCACTGTCTGTATATACCCGCAGCGCCTTTCCTGAACAATGGGCAACCACGCAAAATAATCTGGCGACTGCTTACGGTGACAGAATAAAAGGAGAACGAGTCGAGAATATAGAATTTGCGATCGCTGCTTTTTCTGCTGCACTCGAAGTTAGAACCCGCAGTGCCTTTCCCCAAGATTGGGCAATGACGCAAAATAATCTGGGGAATGCTTACGGTGACAGAATATTCGGAGAACGAGCCGAGAATATTGAAAGTGCGATCGCTGCTTATTCTGCTGCACTCGAAGTTAGAACCCGCAGCGCCTTTCCTGAACAATGGGCAACCACGCAAAATAATCTGGCGACTGCTTACGGTGACAGAATATTCGGAGAACGAGCCGAGAATATAGAATTAGCGATCGCTGCTTATAATCAAGCACTGTCCGTTAGAACCCGCAGCGCCTTTCCCCAAAACCATGCAGAAACTTTATTCAATCTCGGCAATCTCTACCAAGACACAGAACAATTTGACTTAGCTTACAATACCTTTGCCTCTGCCATTGCTACAGTCAAATCATTGTGGGGAGAAATTGTTTCTGGCGATGAAGCAAAGCATAAACAAGCAGAAGAATGGAATCAGCTTTATAGACGCATGGTGGAAGTTTGCCTGCAATTAAAAAGGGACACGGAAGCAATAGAATATATTGAGCAGAGCAAAACCCGCAATTTAGTAGAACTGCTAGCCAAAAATGAACAACTTGCCCAAATAGCTAAAGCACCAGTAGGCGGTGAAGCAAATCTCCCTTCAGTTGATAGCAGCATCCGCTTTGCACAAATTCAAAACCTTCTAGACAACAAAACTGCAATTATCCAGTGGTACATTTTTAATGATTGTTTTCGGGCTTTCATCATCACCAGCGACAACGATCAACCAGCAATCTGGCATTCTCATGAACAAGACTTAGAAAACTTGATAAATTGGACTAATGAATATCTTCAGCTTTACGGCGAAGATAAAAAACGATGGCGATATGAGCTTAGTGATCAACTTACTCAACTGGCGCAAATTCTCCACCTCAATCAAATAGTTTCCTTAGTCCCATGTGATTGCCAAAAGCTGATTTTAATTCCCCATCTTTACCTACACCTGTTACCTCTCCATGCCTTACCCATATCTGCTAGCGACTCCCCAGCACCAGAGTATCTCATTGATCAATTTCCAGAAGGTGTAAGTTATGCACCTAGTTGTCAACTTTTGCGTTTCGCTCAACTCAAAATGCAAAAATTAGACTCATCGCCTGAAATACCTACAAATCCTGCTCCCTCCTCGCTTGCAGGGAGGGTTGGGGTGGGGTTAAATTTACAACTCAGCCACCTATTTGCTATTCAAAACCCCACAAACGACTTAATATTTACGGATATCGAAGTCGAAACAATAGCAAAAGACTTTCAACCTCACCAAGTCCTCAAACATAGCCAAGCCACCAAAGCAGCTTTAGCAGAATCATCAATCAATGATAATTTTCTAAATGCTCAATGGCTGCACTTTTCTTGTCATGGATATTTCGATTTCAACTCACCCCTGAAATCTGGATTACAGTTAGCAGACGCTAGAATTCTGGCTAATACTGCATCATCGCGCTACCTGCGAGTTGATAACGAAACATCGATTGATTTAAATCAATGCCTCACCCTAGAAGATATATTTTTATTAAACTTACGCAACTGTCGTCTAGTCTGTCTTTCAGCTTGTGAAACAGGCTTAGTTGACATTAGCAGCAATAGCGATGAATATATTGGTTTAGCCAGTGGTTTTATCCGTGCTGGTGCAGCCAACATTATTAGTAGTTTATGGGCAGTCAGCGACTTTCACACATCTTTATTAATGATTAAATTTTATGAAATACTGAAAACTAATCCATATAATGTAGCCCTAGCTCTCAACACAGCCCAGCAATGGTTACGCCAAGCAACGCAAACACAAATAATTGAATGGATTCAAAATAAAATCAATATAGTAACAGAGCAAAAGCAAAAAATCATAGATGTTTTATTACAAGAATATAAACCAGAGCAGCAACCATTTAAAAGACCAGAATTCTGGGCAGCTTTTTGTGCCATATCACCCGTTTATAGCGTTTCCTAATCATACAAGTTACATCAGAGCAAGCTCCTCGGTTGTTATATACACAAGTCGAATTACCCCCCTTAATCCCCCCTTATAAAAGGGGAAACAGGAAATTTAGTTCCCTCCCCTTTACAACTACGGTGTACACACAAGTCTTGGAAAGTTGCCCCATAGCCTTTTGATCCCCCCAACCCCCCTTTTTAAGGGGGGCAAAAAATTCTCAAAGTCCCCCAATTTATCGGGGGATTTAGGGGGATCTTACGATGTTTTGCATAGTGTATAGAGATGTGTGTACACCGTAGCCCCTTTATAAGGGGAGGGTTAGGGTGGGGTAAAATAAGAGTCAACCAACACCACAATAAACCAATGGAAGCCGATAAACTCATCCAAGCATTTACCCAAGTTGTGAGAAATCAAGATTATGTGTTTTCAACTGAAGCCATAGCAACTATACCTGCACTGCGAGAAACTATTGCGGAATTTGAAACCCAAGCGCCGCAAGAACTAGCAGAAGTAATTCGCAACTGGTATATCAATCACGAAGATGTGAGAGATGCTGTATTAATTGAAGAAAGAGAAATTGATAAAATCAGTAAAACTAAGCCAGA
The DNA here is from genome assembly GCF_036917755.1 of Nostoc sp. GTDB lineage: Bacteria > Cyanobacteriota > Cyanobacteriia > Cyanobacteriales > Nostocaceae > Nostoc. Next base: position 59,180 of record NZ_JBALFC010000050.1, on the reverse strand, counting down.
ATCTCAAGAAAACACCCAAGAGAATCGCTACCGAGTTTTGCAAGATGAACTGCAAAAGTTGCAAGATAAAAAGACAGTAGCACCTCAGCCAAACCAACCATGAAAGTATATGCGCCTAACGTCCATTTATTTGCCTTTCAACTTGACAAAAACTCAAATGATCCATCGATTAATAAAAACTTTATCTGGGAAACTGGTGATGAAATAGTTCATACAACCTTACATCAAGACTTGCATCTGTGCCAGCGTATAGACGTAAACAAAGAACCTGATAGCCCCCGTGTAGATTTGCTCAAAGATGCAGAAGTTATTGATAATAACTATGCAGTATCATTTGCAGGTAAAGTTTCCCTAAACCAAACTCAAGATGTACTAATTAAAGGTTTTGCTCATCCATTGCGGATTTATGACAGCTACAGTTTGTGGCTGAATTTGCGTCGTCCCGAACAAGAAGATGATAAACCAACGTCAGATGTAGACATTACTTTTTTAAGTCAGTTCAATCAAAATAACTGTCTCACCTTCAAAGAACATCCTCTTTTTCTCGGACAAACTCTGCTGATTACCGCTTGGTTAACAGGCGCAAAGGATAAAAAAGTTGTCAAGCAAATAGCCGAAGAATGTTTAACAGCAGTTTTTCCAGATAGCCAGAAAAAACCGCCATTCAATCGCCAAGGTGAGTTATTTGGTAGTCCGATTTTTGAATATGGTTTATTTAGCCAAATATCTAACTATCAGCATGTGCTGATTTGGTTATTTGCAGATGAACAAGCTGATATTAAATTTAACCAATGCTATCAAGAATTATTAGATTTACTTTTCTTTCGTAATAAAGTTGTCAAAGCTTATAAAGACAGTAGAGAAATTTATAAAAAACTAGATGCAGCTTATCTTAAAATAGAAGCAGAGATTGATAAAATGCCTAAATTAGGCGAGCCAGAATCTCTGGTTGCAGCAAATTTAACTGACTTAAAAAACCAGTTAAAAGCTTTACCACAGCTAGCACTAACATATACCCGCCTGCTGCGAAACTTAGAAGATTACCAAAATACAATCGCCATTAATGCCTATAATTATGAGGAAAGATTACAGAAAGTTCATGCTATAATAGGCGATAATATCAGCTTTTTAGAAACCTTCAGTCAGAAGAATTGCCCTTTCTTCCAACAACAAATCAACGCCGATTTAGGTTATTTTCGTCATGGTTTGGAGTTATTAGGTAGAGCAATAGACTCAATTCGCGGCATCGTAGAAATAGAACAAGCCGAGCGCGATCGCTCTCTAGAACATACAATACAAATATTAGGTATAGGATTTGGTGGCGGTGCAATTATCTCCGGCGTAATCGTCCAAGACATCGACAAAATCAACCAACCTCTAACCGCGATATCTCCCAACAACCCACCACATCCCTTTTACGCCTCTTTGCTTTTGAGTATTGTTGCTACATTGTTGTTTATCGCCTTGGGTTGGTGGTGGATAAATAAAGGACAAGGGAGACAAGGAAGAAAGAATTAATGACTAATAACTAATAACTAAATATTTATGGCAAAAACTATTTCAATTACCGATTCTCTAGTTGCTAATCCTGTACCGAAACCAGCAATCATTCGACTAGAAAACATTTTCAAGATTTATGGTAGTGGCGAAACAGAAGTACGAGCGCTGAATGATGTCAACCTAATTGTGGAACAGGGCGAATATTGTGCAATCATGGGGCCTTCAGGTTCAGGTAAATCCACAGCCATGAATATTATCGGCTGTTTAGATCGCCCCACCACTGGACATTATTACTTAGATAACCTTGATGTAGCCCAAATGGACGATCGCTCATTGGCACACATCCGTAATAAAAAGCTGGGGTTTGTCTTCCAACAATTCCACCTATTGCCCCAACTAACAGCATTAGAAAATGTGATGCTGCCGATGGTGTATGCTGATGTCAATCCCAAAGAAAGAAGCGATCGCGCCACAGTTGCACTGACGCGAGTCGGTTTAGCAAATCGCCTCAACAACAAACCAACTCAGCTATCTGGTGGACAACAACAACGAGTAGCAATTGCTCGTGCGATCGTTAATCGTCCCGTAGTACTCCTAGCCGATGAACCCACAGGCGCACTTGATTCGCACACAACCCAAGAAGTCTTAGATATTTTTGGCGAACTCAATGCCAGTGGAATCACCGTTGTCATGGTAACTCATGAACCAGAAGTTGCTCGTCAAACCCAGCGCATCGTTTGGTTCCGTGATGGTGAAGTAGTACACTCCAACCTCACCCCAGCCGACTTAAATCAGCTTGCTATGTAGCCGCGACTTCTAGCGATTGAGACAAACAGAGGTAATGGATGTGGATTTAGTCCGCGTAGGCGGACTTTGTTTGTGTAGCCGCGACTTCTAGTCGCCAGGGCTGATAAATGCGATTTTGATATGATTACAAACTCGGCGTTTTCCCAGTTTCTGCTTGGGTTGCGATCGGCTTGACATCGGTGTAACCCATTTCACCAGATATTGTCCGAAACACTGAAATTTGCTCCTCAAAATCTAGTCCTTCAATTTGGGAAACCAAATCATTAATCGCCTTACTTGCCTGATAGCTAGCTGGTAAGTCAACCACCGTATCCCCCATAGCTACTGCCCAAGCATACCAAACTAACAACTGGTTGTTTTCTTTTATCGCCCCATAAGCACGAGAATATTCTGTATCTTTGCGGTTAACTATATCCCGCATAATATCTAGTTGCTGCTCATCGGATAATTCAAAATAATCCCCAAGTAGAATTGGTGCTAACTCTGGTTCGGCCGCAGCTGGAGCAGCTGGAGTGATCGAATCACCCATTTTTTCATAAACATAATAAAACCAGGCTAGTTTGGCATCAGTATCTAAGCCATTAAAAGCATCCACCAATTTTTGAGTTTCATTGCTCTGAGCTTGAGAAATAGTTTTGTCGTAACTTGCAGTCATTATTGTTTGTCTCCAAAGTAATTTAACAGGCCAAACTAATTGTTACCAGAGTTCGGTAATCAGATTCTACTATCGATAGAAAGAATTAAAATAATTGGAAATTGCAGCTTTAATCTACCTTTTAATAGAGGTAAAGTCTCTCCTAAGGAAGCAATAAAGCAGCACATTACTTTGCTACAATCGCCCCAGTGATAAAAAATTTACCTAAGGTTTTAATTATGCCTAATGAAGAAGTGAAGCCCAATTTAAATGAAGCTTCCACCCAGGATGCACAATTAGCTGCCGAAAGCATAGCTAGTGGTGAAGAAAAAGCGCCAACGGTAGATTTTGATGCTGATTATGCAGCTGCACAGCAATTCAGCGTTAGTGAAGTTGATCGCAAAGGTGAAGGTTCAGCAGCAGCCCAAGCAGCGACTGCACCTAAATATAAAACCTCTAAACCAGAAGAGACAAAAACTCAAACGCAGTCAACTGGTAATCCTGATGATTTTGTAGAGTCAGCAAAGGAAATTGGGAATTCTCAGACTGAGGGTGTAACTAATGTCAGTGATGATCTAGTACAACAAGCTTTGGAAAAGGGTGAACGGAAAAATTGAAGAAGAATTCAGCTATTCTGAATTCAGAATTCAGGAGTCAGAATCAATGAGTGGAGGATTTAGACCCACCACTCAGTTGTTGTACCACTAAATATACGATTTAGTGGGGGTCTTAAACCCGTTTATTCAGCGTTCGACTGAGCGCTCACGCCGAAGTCCGTCAGTACTTCGACAAGCTCAGTAACCATCACACAGAATTAAATTCTGAATTCTGGCGACTGATGCCTTTATTCTGTTTGGTAAGTTTTCCTGACATCTTGCTATTTTGTTGGGTGGGGAATGTCACAAATACAGCAGAATTCAGAATTAAGGAGTCAGAATTCAGAAGTAAAACAGGCTTTATCCCTGGCTTTGAGACTTAGCTTGTGTACTTCACAAATCTGAAATTTGCTGTATTAAAATTGAAGTTTTCGGCATTGATAGACATTACCTACCCTTCTGTTTTGGTCAATCGTCAATAGTTAAGATTTTCACTATTGATTAATTAACGACCATTCATAACTTCTAGTAGTTCGCTAGGTTGCTGAATTAAATAATCTGGATTTTGCTTGGCTAGTGCTTCTGGTGAGTTAAAGCCCCAAGTCACAGCAATCACTTGGATATTTGCTTTCTTTGATGCTTCTATATCTCTGGTTTCATCTCCCACATAAATAACTTCTTCAGGCTGGAGTTGCTTTTGCCTCAATACATTATTGATTATGGTTGTTTTACCAAAAATTGTAATTCCTGAGTAGATAAAATCAAATAGATGATTTAAATCATTGATTGTCAGGAATTGCGTCACATTTTCTTTAGAATTAGAAGTGATAATGCCCAGATTATATCCTTTAGCTTGGAGTTCCATTAATGCTTCTTTAATTCCCGGAATTGGCTTTAATTCTGGGATTTTGTTTTTTAATTCTCCTTTAACTTTTTTAACTAGAAAAGGTATCTTAAATAGAGAAACTCCTGAGTATTTAATAATTTCCCTAGATGTTAGGTTTTTAAGGAGGGCTAATTGCTCTGGGCTTATGTGTCTATAACCAAAGTCTACAGCTAGACGATTAGCAATACTTACAAGGGCATCTACTGTATCAGCAATTGTGCCGTCAAAATCAAAAATAATTACTTTCGGGGTCATTCTTTCGCCTGGATGCGTCAAGATTAGCTAGGGCGTTGCGTCGTAACATTTCTGGCTTAATCCGCCGCAAGGCAGATGCTGGAAATCGTTTATTCCACTCCTGATCTGAGATTTGGGCTAATTCTAGCAGTTGGGGAGCAATATTCCCAGGATAAGGCTGAAACTCTGCAATATCAGTTGTGCTGGCAAAACGTTGATTCCAAGGACAAACATCTTGGCAAATATCGCAACCAGCAACCCAGCCTTGCAAATGATGTGTAATTGTCTCTGGTAATTCCTCGGCTCGATTTTCAATGGTATGATAAGCAATGCAGCGATTAGCATCCACGACAAAAGGCTGAGTAATTGCACCCGTAGGACAAGCTTGAAGACAACGAGTACAGCTACCGCAGTGTTCTGTATGCGGGCGATCGCTCTCTAATTCTAAATTGGTCAACACTTCTCCCAAAAATACCCAAGAGCCATATTCTCGTGTAATCACATTACCATTTTTGGCAATCCAACCAATTCCGGCTTGTTGTGCTAACACTTTTTCTTGCACTGGGCCAGTATCTGCATAATAACGAGCTACTACGCCTTCATCAAGTGATTCTAGCCATGTAGATAGCTGTTTGAGTTTTTTATGCATCACCTTGTGATAATCCCTTCCCCAACCATAACGGGAAATTTTGGCATATTCCTCGCCTTTGGGACGTTGATCTGGTGTGTAGTAATTTAGCACCACACACACTAGCGATCGCGCCTCTGGCATCACTAAGCTGATATCCTGACGCTTGGGATTACCCATCCATTCCATATCGGCGTGATAACCCAGTTCAATCCATGCTTGTAACCTCTGCGCTTCTGTAGCATCTATCCTATCTACACCAGCAATTCCAACTTTGTGAAAGCCCAACTCCTTGGCTTTTTCTTTCACTACACTGCTGCTTGTTACGGAATACTGATTCATTTTTTTTGGGGATTTTGCCTTACCTAAAGGCATTCTGATTATACATTACGTAGTCAATACCTCTAATTAAGATTTGTTGCTTTTCATCTATATAAATTTTATTTATAGCCCAATACACCTGCCTCCCCGATTCGATCCTACGGTGTACACACAAGTCGAAAAAAAGCTCGATTTTCCATTGTTCTCTCGTTCTTGGAAATGGCTGCTGACGGGACTGCTGCCTCCAGTCACACATCAAGGCTGTTTTACTTGTGAATTCTGCTGTAAAACTTCCATCGTGAGGAAGATTTACCAATATGTAGCAATCTATCTCCACAGCAGCTTTATTTTTACCTAATTTTATATTGAAATTAATATTTAGCTAGCATGATACAGATAATCCGATGACCGACAAAGACTCATGATACAGAGCAACTAAATGTATTTATAGCGATTGTTAATTTTGAATTTTGAATTCGGAGTGAAGTGACGTGACCTCTGCTGAATTTATATCCCCAGCGCAGTTGAAAGAAGAATTCCAGATTGAAGGAATTACAGAACCAAGTATACTGCGTTATTTTGAAACCTTAAATGCAGGAGAATTTGAGGCAACTGCTGCCTTATTTGCGGTAGATGGTGTGATGCGTCCACCATTTGAATCTGATATTGTGGGGACAGATGCGATCGCAGCCTACTTAAAACAACAAGGCCAAAACATTAAAGCTTACCCCAACACCGGAATAGCCGAGAGTTTAGAAAACGGTGATATCCAAGTGCAGGTAACAGGCAAAGCCCAAACTTCCTGGTGTAGTGTAAATGTCTTGTGGCTATTTATCCTCAACCAACAACGGCAAATTTCCTATACTAGAATCAAACTTTTAGCTTCTCCCCAAGAGTTACTTTCTTTAACGTCAGTTCGACGGGGTAAATAATGTCCCCCTAATTAGTCGAATTAAAAGACCTCTCCCTCTCCGAGTCAGAGCTACGGTGTACACACCAGTCATCGAATTAGCCAAAACAAAAATCTCACCCTGTCTTGACGAACATCCCTCTCCTTACTAAGGAGAGGGACAGGTTTTGCGTAGCAGAACCAGGGTGAGGTTTCTTTGGGCTATTCGATAAACAGTAAATTGTGTTAATTAAGACAGACTTGTGTGTACACCGTAGGAGTCAAAAAGGGATAGGTTTATCCAACTCACATTTGTTTACGTCGTCAAAAATAGCAAATAAGTATAATGACTTAGGCAAGCTCTAATAATACCCAAAACAAAATCTAGTCATCTAAAATTCGGATAAATCACATAACTTAAAAAATAGGAACTATTATCTATTGGACTAATTCGGGTAAAGTCGCTTCTAACTTGAGACAGTTGGCACCATTAACCTGCAACTGATACTCTACCTTATCCATCAGACGATTCATAATCAGCCAACCATAACCACCTTCTTGTTTTTCCAGAGGGTGTGGAGCGTAGTAGCTAGACATATCAAAGCCTTCGCCGTAGTCCCAAATTTCTAGGGAAAGCTCCCGGCCTTTGAGTTCCAAACGCAGTAAAATCGGTAAACTTGGTTTCTCCTTGTGAGCATGACGGACTGCATTTGAGTAGGCTTCTACCAAAGCCAGTCTCAAACGACTTGATTGCCGTGACCAATCTACAGAATCTCCTAACTGGATTTTCAAACATCCCAGCAACCAGTTTTCGACAATATTAAGAAAATTCAAGTCACTTGGTACATGAAGCTCACTTTTCATGACTTACAAAATCTCCAGTGAAAGTATAGTTTGATCATCTTCTTGAACCGGGTTATCTGCCTGGATGCGAGCTAGTAAATGCTTAAGAGAAAGCGGTTGTTCCTCTTGTTGTAAGAGATGCCAAAGACCATCTTGATTCAGCATAGAACGGTTAGCTGGCTCAACGTCAGACTCGGTTTTGACTGCTGAATCAAAATTATTTGATATCATTGCTTCTGTAATTCCATCGCTGGCTAGCAACAATGTGTCTCCAGCAGCAAGAACCAAATGACCAGACTGTGCCTGCCACTTAGGCAAGATCCCCAAAGGAATGCTGCGGACTTTGAGGTAATTGGGATTGTCAGCTAAAGCGCCTTGGCGTGACCATAATAGTGGATAGATATGACCAGCATTAGTGTAGACGAGTTCCTTAGTGCTAGGGGTATAACAGACTAACACAAGGGTGATAAAATAATTATTGCTAATCAAGTCTTCACTGAGAGCATGGTTGAGGTTCTGCATGACCACATTTGGCTCGGCGGGTGTTTCTTGAGATAATTCCCGGCGCAAAACTGAAATAATACTAGCCATAAATAAAGCAGCTGGGACACCCTTGCCAGAAACGTCACCCACTGCTAACCACAAGTCGCCTTTGGGATGAACAAAAACTTCAAAAAAATCGCCTCCTACTTCTCGTGCGGGATAGCAGCAGGCTTGCACCTTGACACCTTTGATGTCAGGTAAAGTTTGGCGTAGCAAGTTGTATTGAATTTGGCGAGCCACTTCCAACTCATTGTGAATCTGCTCTTGCTTTTCTTGGAGGCGCTGGTAGAGTTTTGCTTGAGAGAGGGCTAAGGCTGCTTGTTCGGCAACACCTGCAATTAGTTGGATGTCTTCGTCTTGCCAAGGGCGATCGCGTCCCCATTGGTTGAGGGCCAGCACAGCCAACATATGCTGCTGGTAGCTAAGTGGTACAACCAAGTGGTGAGAGGGATTACCGTTATATACATCTTCAGCAAGTTGATAATGACGGGTTTCTAGCACCTTTTCAATTAAAGGACTGGGGTCAAAGAAGTAATCTGATACATCGGATTTCGCATCGGTGTAAAAAAATTGGTCTGGTGTGAGGCGATCGTCCTCTACTGGTCTGAGTAAGCAACTGGTAGCTTCAAATGTTTGTCCAATAGTTGCGACAATCTTTTGCAGCATACTGTCATAGTCTAAAGATTCCCGAATTGCTGTTGTTACAGCATTAAACAAAGATTCTCGCCGTAGGGCGCGACGCAATTCTTGCGTGCGCTTCTTAACTAGGCGATATGTATCAGTGGCTTGCTCAACTAACGCTCTCAGCCGATCCGGATTCCAGGGTTTAGTAATGTACTTGAATACCTGACCGGAGTTAATCGCATCCACCAAATCTTCGACATCAGTAAAACCAGTTAACAAAATCCGAATCGTATCTGGAAAGCGCTCTACAGTAAGACTCAAAAATTCAGTGCCATTCATTTCTGGCATTCTTTGGTCAGAGATAATCACCGCCATTTCGCCAAATTTCTCCAAGATTTCCAGAGCAGCAAAGGCATGATTGGCTTTATATACTTGAAAATCTCGCCTAAAAGTGCGGTAGAGTAGATCTAAGTTATCCGGCTCATCATCTACCACCATGAGCTTAAGTTTGTCCAACCCGATCTCAGACATATTTAACTTCAGTTTTCACATATTTGAATAGTGAGATAGTGTGATCTTTATCCCACCTGATAATTAACAGAAAATTAGAGAAGCCATTCACTTTGAAAATGTAACTTTCTCAAAGTTGTAAGTTTCTCTTGTTCATCCTCAATAATTGCTCTACATCAAAATTAACTTTATCCAACCAACCCAGAACGCAAGGCGCGGACTGCTGCTTGGGTACGGTCATCGGCACATAGCTTATTCAAAATATTGCGAACGTGAGTTTTAACAGTCCCAACAGTGATGTAAAGTCTTTCCGCAATTAGTGCATTACTACAACCTTCGACAATCAACTGTAACACTTCTAATTCCCTTTCTGTCAGGGTGTAAGGTTGAATTCCTTCCAGAGTCTCAACAGAATCAGGGTTAGAGGCAATAGCCTTGATATCGACAAAAGCCGATTCCGACTTTTGGGGATTTTGTTGCGCTTGTTGTAATACAATCCGAGCGATCGCTGGATCGATCCAGGCGTTGCCATTGTAAGTTACTCGCACTGCTTCCAGCAAATTATCAAATTTGATATCCTTCATACAGTAAGAGTCTGCGCCAGCCGCAAAAGCTGCCAACACCGCTTCTTTGTTATCCCGCAGCGTCAAAATTAACACCTTTGTGACTAGCTGCTGCCCATTAGTAGTAGATTTTACCTCCCGTGTCAACTCAATGCCATCCTTATCTGGTAAACCAATATCTACAATCGCAATATCTGGTTGTAGCATTTTTAACATTTTTAGTCCTTCAACAGCATTAGCAGCTTCACCTACAACTTCAATTTCATCCTTTTGCTGTAGTGCTGTGCGAATACCCACACGAGTTAGGTCATGATCTTCAATCAGAGCGATACGAATTTTACTCATAGCCAACTTCAGCCCGTTACACTACCTTAACTATAAAGTCGAGTTTCGTGACATACTCCCACACTAACCGCAAGTAGTATAGTGGGGGTTAATCAACAGCAGTCAATAAGCTCACAATTATTCAATGAATAATCATCTTGATTTAACTTAATTTGTGCTAAAATCGACCGAATAACAACGATTTTACCCTTGCCGTCAGAGGATACACCCGTAAGCATTCACTGGCGTTTGATAAACTTAACATTCAAGGAAATCTGGTGTGATGGTTAATCAAGAATAGGCTATGTCTAACGACAATCAAGCATTTTCAGTGTTGGGAATACCAGTTCATGTGATGGCTAACTATCCAGGCTGGTTGTTAGAATGCCTGCACGCAAGCAAAGGAACTCATGTAGTAACCCTGAATGCAGAAATGACTATGCAGGCAGAGCGAAATCAATTCTTAGCTCAGGTGATTAAAAATGCTGAACTAGTGATTCCAGATGGAGCCGGGGTTGTTCTGTATTTGCGGTGGCTATTATGGCAAAAAGTGCAGCGTTTTCCGGGGATTGAATTAGCAGAAAAACTTTTGCAAGAACTTGGGCAACAGAAGACAGAGGCAAAGGTATTTTTCTATGGAGGAGCGCCTGGAGTGGCCTCAATTGCGGCAGATTTTTGGCAGCAGCAAATTCCCGATTTGAATATCGTAGGCACTCACTCAGGCTACCATTCGCCAGAAGAAGAAGCACAATTGCGACAAACTCTCGCTCAATTGCAGCCACAAGTGATTTTTGTCGGTTTGGGAGTGCCACGTCAAGAGTTATGGATTGCTGAAAACCGCCATTTGTGTCCTCAAGCAATTTGGATTGGCGTTGGTGGCAGTTTTGATATTTGGTCGGGAACTAAAACTCGTGCTCCCGCCTGGCTAGGAAATAATAATTTGGAATGGTTATATCGGCTTTATCAAGAACCTTGGCGTTGGCGGCGGATGTTGGCTTTGCCAGCGTTTGCTGTGAAAGCGTTTGTTTATCGTTTGACAGCAAGGGGTGCTATTAGTTAAGGGTGGGAGTGGGGAGAGACGCGATTAATCGCGTCTGTACAGGAGTTAGGAGTGTTATTACTTGTACTATTTGACACAAACTTTGAGAGATGTAGATTTCTCGCAGGGAACATTGCTCATGGGTGTAAACTTAACGTGAAACTTAGTCTCGAAGCAGCATTTAGAGATTGTCTCGTTCCCAGTCGGAGACTGGGAATGCATTCCGGGAGGCTCTGCCTCTTGACTTGCGCCAGAGTCGCAATGAGGTGCATTTCCAGCCTCTGGCTGGAAACGAGGTTTTAAAAATTTGAAATTTTATTTGTTGCATTTTAAATTCCCAGGCGAAACCTGGGAATCATTATTTTTGAGAGGAATGTCACATCTAAGTTGGCAAACTATTTGGTTGTGGGTATGAGGAAAATTTAACAATGCCAGTATTAACAACTCAAGTTAAGACAGACAAATCAGTTCATAGAGAGGACAGTAAAACTCAACACCACGGTAGCAATACTACTGTAAAGGTGCAGTTGCAATCTGTAACCAAGACCTATACTAACGGCTGTCATGCCTTGTTGAATGCGAACCTTGAGGTAAAAAAGGGAGAATTTCTATTTATCACAGGGCCAAGTGGTTCTGGTAAATCAACGCTCTTGAAACTGCTGTATGGCCAGGAGTTGCCTACACAAGGAGAAGTAATTGTTGATGGATCTAATGTAGCGGGTTTACGGGGCGATCGCTTATCATTATTGCGGCGACGCATTGGCATTGTGTTTCAAGACTACAAACTGATTAGCCAACGAACAGTAGCGGAAAATGTGACTTTTGTGCTGCAAGCTCAAGGGTATACCCGTAAAGAAATTCAACGACGTTTACAACCAACCTTGAAGCTAGTTGGTTTGCTGAATAAAGCTGACTGCTTTCCAGATCAACTGTCTGGGGGAGAGCAACAACGGGTGAGTATTGCACGAGCGATCGTTGGTACACCACCCCTGCTGTTGGCGGATGAGCCGACTGGAAATCTCGATCCAGATAATTCCTGGCAAGTCATCCAGATTCTCCAGAAGTTAAATTCCTTTGGAGCTACGGTAATTGTTACCACTCACGATGAACAATTGGTGCGGCGATGCAACCATCGGGTAGTGCAAGTTCGCAATGGACGGCTGTCTTGAAAATAAGCATTTGTCATTTGTCATTTGTCATTTGCAAATGACAAATGACCAATATAGGGAGAAGCTAATCGGCATTCAAGTTGCATAATCTGTTTTACTGAGTATAAATTATTTTAACAATAACATAGAAAGCAAATTCGAGTAATTCTGACCAAATGTGGTTTTTTTAATTATTCCAGAAACTATTTTTTTCTGTAGATAAGTGACTGCGATCGCTCCTACAGTTACCACTGAAAAGGCAATCAAAAAGTGACTGGCAAATTTTGGTAAATATACCACGATAGTTTGCCAATAATAAACAAAGAATATATGCCACAAATATATCCATAAAGAGGATGAACTGATAAAAATAATTCCCCTGATTAAGACATGATTATTGTTAGATAAATTATACTTAGAACAAATTCTATCTACTGCACAAAAAGCAAAAAAAGACATAAAAATCCCATAGGAAACAAAGTACATTGTGGGTGGATATTTAAAATCTGCGGTAGATGCAAAATGTCCTAGAGTCCGGTAATAGAACCCAGTTAATAATAAGAAGATAGTCAAAAAGAATCCCGAAATAAATAATATTTTTTTGAATCTAAGTTGGAGTAATACTATACCCAACCCAAATAAACATCCATAGGGAATAAGATAAAATAAATAATCATCGATCAATTGTATAATGATTTGATTGTGTAAGTGAAAATGACCAATTTTAAGAAATAATATTTCGTATCCCAGATATATTAAAAAGAGCAAAGCTAAAAATTTATTTTCCGACTTACATAATTTGTATAACTTCAATAAAGGATTCGCAAAAATTGCAACGAGAGTAAATACACGAATAATCCAGACATATCCAATCCCTTTTAAGAAGAGAAAAGTTTCAATTATTTCTGAAGACGAAAATGGATAAGGTTTAGCCAGCAAAAGAAATATCAGATTAGCCGAAATGAAGAAAAAAGTCAAAAACAACCATACCGGGGCAATCAGACGAGGCAATCTTTTTTGTAAATAATTCCAAAAAGATATATTTTTATTGTTAGCTGAATAGTAATATAATGTTCCTGATGCAATAACCATCAGAGGTACATCAAAACGTCTGATGTCAAATAAAATGTTATTTTCAGGCCCTACATGGGCAAAAATAATAAAAATCAGCGCGATGGTTTTTAAAATATCAAATCTAATATCTCGCTGTTTGTCTAGAGTTTTTTCTATCCTATTTATCATTGATTACACAAAAGTAATTTAATGTTTATGGGTTTTGAATAATTATGCGAAGTTGCTTCGCTAAAAGTATGGAAATTTTGCCAGACAATAAAAAATAAAATTATTATCTAACATTGGAAGATTTTCTAGCAATTGGAGCATTCTATCGTTGATTTTTAAGTAAAATTAGGATTTTGATGTTTAACTAATATAGGAATCCTTTCGGGAGCATCTCAATGAGTGTAAAAAGCTTTGTAAAACCTCACCCCAACCCTCTCCTTGGTAAGGAGAGGGAGCAAGAATCTTGTTTCTCATCTGGTATATTTGCTTTCACTGAGATGCTCCCAATCCTTTCTGTCCTGTTCCCTCTTCCCTGCCACGCAAGTGAATTCAGGAATCAAATCGGATTGCTATAGTTTGGCATACTATATATTGAATAACCACATTTATTTACACATATCTTGCCTGGTTGACTGACAAAATTCAAGCAGCATAGCAGTATGATTTGACCCGAAACTCTCTTTCATACTGCTTTTGAGCCATAATTAATAAACGTGGTGCTTGACTTTTGTCGATAGGGGTACGAAAGTTGCTGCTGTTTTGGGTGGTAGAAGTTGTAGGCGATCGCAAGCTTGTAAACTCTTAAAAGCTGCCTCTCGAATCACAACTTCCTCCTCTCGACTAATTAGCAGTTGCAAGCATTCGACAACATCTTGCTGCACTGAAGAATCAACTCGCTTATGGCTGATGAATTTAGTTAGTTGACGTAGCGCAATCAACCGCTTCAATGGATCTTTTTCTGTTAAATTGACCAACAACTGATCAAGGTGGTCTTCTTCTCGATATTCATAGAAGTTGACAATTTGCCAGACCAATAAAATTAAAGTTAACAGGGTTCCCAGACCTTGCACAATAGCACCAGCGCCAATCCAAGGACTGTGAGAGTCAACCCAAATTGCAGCGGCCATGTAAGTGCTGACAGTTGCAAGACCACCACTGACGACTGCTAAGGCTAACCGACGATTTGGACTGTTTAAGAACTTACGTATCTTAGACCAGTGCAATTGCCAGTCCCACTCCTGCATTGAGTAAACCAATACCATTATCCCAACGCCGATTAAGAGAGCCAATAGCAGTATCCAGTTCCACAACAACATGGCAACGACGATTGTCAGGAACCCAAGAAAGCCCCCAGGCCCAGAGAAGCGCTTAAATGTTTGCTGCTTTGTGGCTCCCTTTGTCTTGAATTTTGTCAGCGACCAGTTCCATTTTGGAATCTGGTTGATCAATTGCTGCCAATAAGACGAAGCCTGTGCCACAGTGTTTACCTACTTGATTACAAAATTACCTATTGTAGGTGAAGACTCAAACCACGAGATGCCCCTTACGGCATTCATGGTCAAGATGCACAATTTTACCAGAAAAAGAGTTCGTTTCCTCCATGTCCTCTGATCGGAGTGCGGGAGCAAGTTGGTGAGGCATAAAGGCTTTTTAAAGACAAAAACGAAAGCGATCAAGGGTGAATTGACCATCAAAAGCACAGAAGGTAACGCTGTAGATGTTATTCACAGCTATAGATAATAAGGTATTGGGGGAAATTGCCGAGTCGGAATTGGCAAGATTGGCGCTTGGTAGTGTAGTTTGACCGAGCAGTTGCCGATCGCGATCGTAGGCGCAAAGCACTAGCCGTTGCGAACTAGTGACAAAGGCGCTAACTGAGTTAACCGGACGTAAGAAAGTAGCTTCTAAAAATCCGCTTTTAGGCGCTCCCATTAAGACTGTTAACCCTGAATAGGTTGGAAATGCTGGATTTGATGGCTGTATTGCTAGAGAATTGTCAAAAATTACTCCCCAGCGTTCATACTGGCGCTCTACTGTTTCAAAACACTTCAAGCCTTCTAAGTCTAAACAAATACAAGTAGGTACAGTCACTCTGGCAGCGTCAAGAGCTGGTTCGACCTGACCCCGCCAAGCTGAAGCTGTAATTTCATTTTGGATATCAAAGTTGTCAAGCGCAAATTTAGCGTCTTCAATCGTTGGTAGTTTATTTGATTGAAGAGTAGCCTGCTTTACCATGACATTCCGCCTTACCATTACCTAGAGAATAATCAGATTAGTTATACATTAAAAGCTATTGTTTCTACATATAGAAGTAGAATTAATAGTTTATTAAAATGAGCGTTTTAACTATTCTTGACGCTCAAAATTATTTATCAGTTTTTTGATAGACTACCATAAAAACTTATGTTTAATTCCGGCTTTGGTGATAGTCGCTACCATGAGAAACCCTTATAAAACAGTAATTACAACGATAAATTATTTTTTATAATCAAAAAATAATCACCAAATCTTTACAAGTAATCCAGTAATTTTATATCTACTTAATCTAGCGGTAGTAAGAAGTCCTAAAGTGATTGGTTCGCCGATAATAACAATGAGTGGGGAGTTTGAACTAAACAGGTAAGTATTCTGGGATGACTAAAGAAGACACCATGACACGGAGAAATTATCAAATACTCTCTGTGTCGCAAAATCGCCGCAAGCCGATGCTAATACAAGTCTTAGCGTCCCCAGGTTTGTTTTGTTACTTGTACCAACTAATTACTACAGTCAATAAAAAATACTTATGTTTCAACCACTAGGATTTGAACAACGCTCCATAAATACCTCGCTAGGTAGAATGGCATACTATACTGCTGCTGGGGCACCTTGGCTGGACAGTGTAACTGCCAAAGATGATCGGGAAACTTTGGTATTCCTGCACGGCTTTGGTGGTGGTTCTTCTGCTTATGAGTGGTCGAAAGTTTATCCAGCTTTTGCGGCCGAATATCGGGTGATTGCGCCAGATTTGATCGGTTGGGGTAGGTCTGAGCATCCAGCGCGGAGTTATAATATTGAGGATTATTTGACTACAATTCGGGAATTTTTCGAGCAGACTTGTACTGGGCCAGTAACAGCGATCGCTTCTTCTTTAACCGCAGCATTTACAATTCGAGTCGCAGCAGATCATCCTGATTTATTCAAGTCTTTAATTCTGACTACCCCCGCCGGACTTTCCGATTTTGGCGAAGACTATTCCCGTAGTTTTTTTGCCCAGTTAGTTAGCGTTCCCCTTGTTGACCGTTTACTTTACAGCACTGGAATTGCTACGAGTGGGGGTATTCGCGGCTTCCTAGAGCAACGGCAATTTGCCCAGTCTAATCGAGTGTACCAAGAAATTGTCGATGCTTATTTACAATCCGCCCAACAGCCTAATGCTGAGTATGCAGCGCTGTCTTTTGTACGCGGTGATTTGTGTTTTGATTTATCTCTTTATATTCAACAACTAACAACTCCCACCGCCATTATTTGGGGACAAAGGTCGGAATTTACAGGGCCATCAATTGGTCGTCGCCTAGCCGAAATTAATCCCCAAGCGATCCGATTTTTTCAACAGTTGGAAGATGTGGGGTTAACACCGCAGTTGGAATTGCCAGCAGTGACAATTGGGTTAATTCGCCACTTTTTGCCTTTACTTAATTAGTGGTTTGCTCAGTTGTCAAAGCCTCATCTAATTTTCTACCTTTTGCCTTCTTTAATGTTCTAATTTCAACCACAATTGTGTCGCTAGACTTTGAATTTTCGAGGCTGATTGAAGAATTCAGGAGTCAGAATTTATGCTCAACTCTGACTCCTGAATTCTGTTTTGATAAAGTCACTTTGAAATGCGCCATGTGTATCCGAATCGATAAAGCTACATAATCTGCCGTAAATCTAGCACAAATCCAGGTAGTACATTTTCTCCTGATAAACTAGCAGGATTGTCTAATATCTCTACATTTTTACCTGGACGATAAATTTCTACTCGCTTGTTTTTCCGGTCAATTAACCAGCCTAATTGAGCGCCATTTTCGATATACTCCTGCATTTTCTCCTGCAATTCTTTCAAGGAATCAGAACGAGAACGCAACTCTACTACAAAATCAGGGCAAATCGGGGCAAATTTTTCTTGTTGTTCTGGCGTTAAAGCATTCCATCGCTCAATTTTCACCCAAGAAGCATCAGGAGAACGTTCTGGCACCATTGGGTAGGGTGAAACCAGTTGAAGAGTCAAAAACTTCGCCTAAATTACTCTCAGAGTTCCAAATATCTAATTGAGTGGTAATTTTAACATTACGTCTACCAGTATCGCTACCTGTAGGTGGCATAATTAATAATTCCCCTGATGCTGTACGCTCAAATTGATAATCGCGGTTTTTCTGACACATCTGGAAAAATTGCTCATCAGTCAAGTCAATTTTCAATTTGAGTGTAGAAGGTAAAGTGGTTGTTGTGGCGTCCATAGGCTATTCTGAGCATCTTAGTTTTTAGTTTAGTATTTTGTGGCAAGCGATCGCTTGATCAGATGATGGAGATAGCACACGTCAGGTACCAACACACACAGACGTAACATACAGCGTTTTGCAACTCATCCGCCTGTCTTACAAAATTCATTCTGAATTCTGTTTCGATAAATCGTTGATTAAGATGGAAAGTCTATGTAATAGTGGTAACATCGTAATTTTTCTCACATTCTTGGCATCGAATTATGGTCTTTGATATAGGCACAAGCCTTGCTCTAATTACCATTAAAGAAAATAGCGGCAATCAATACCGCGAAGCGATCGCTATTCATCTATAACCCGCAACTGGGGTTAATACCTAATTTCCACTTCCTGTTCCTCTTAGCTTTTAGGTTGTATTGTGGTTAGTCTGACTCTGTTAGAACCGCAACAGAAAACACCCCTCCAGCAGTGGTGCTTTGAGAACTCTTCCATAATTCGGATTGGTCGAGCGGCAGATAATCAGGTTGTTTTAACTGATAGTTTAGTTTCCCGGCATCATCTAGAACTGAGACAAGTCGGTTCCTCTAGCAATGGCGATGCTTGGCAGCTAATTAGTCAGGGTACAAATGGGACTTTTCTCAACGGTATCCTTGTAATTCAAAGTCCGTTACCAGATAATTCCCTTTTGCAATTGGCACAGGGAGGCCCAATACTGCAATTCCAAATTCAGGAGGTAACAGTACTGGAAACTGGTTTGCGATCGCCACAAATGCCAGGGAGAGAAGAAAACGCCGTCGAGACGCTTTACTCAGCAAAAAATCCGGCAAGTTCATCCTCCACTTGCACGCACGAAGGTAACTCGCCGAATAATCTGTTTTGCATCCACTGCGGTCTACCCCTCTCTGTGCAACAGAGGATTCGCCATTATCAGGTATTGCGAATTCTCGGACAAGGAGGTATGGGTACTACTTATCTCGCGTGGGATGCGGCTGGTCTGATTGCGGGTATGCCACAACTGCTGGTGTTGAAGCAAATGAATGCTGATATGGTGAAAATTGCCAAAGCTCAAGAGTTATTTGAGCGGGAGGCGTACACTCTCAAATCCCTTAACCATCCTGGAATTCCCAAGTATTATGACTTCTTTGTAGAAGATGGAAAAAAATACTTGGCAATGGAACTAATCCACGGGCAAGATTTAGAGAAACGTGTCTATACCACTGGCCCGGTGACACCAAACCAAGCGATCGCTTGGATGATCCAAACCTGCGATATCTTAGACTATCTTCATAGCCAAAGCCCTCCACTGATTCACCGCGATATTAAACCCGCGAATCTAATGGTGCGAAGTTCAGGAAATCGCATAGTGGTGCTGGATTTTGGCGCAGTTAAGGAAATTGGCACAGCGCCCGGCACTCGAATTGGTGCAGAAGGTTACTGCGCTCCTGAACAAGAACGAGGACAACCTTTGACTCAATCTGATTTGTATGCAATTGGGCCAACGCTGATTTTTCTGCTCACAGGGGAAAACCCGTTTAAGTATTACCACCAACGAGGGCGAAGCTTCAGGTTTGATGTGGCAAAAGTTCCAACTATTAGTTCCCAATTAAGGGATGTGATTGACCGCGTTACAGAACCATTGCCACGCGATCGCTACCAAACTGCAAAGGAATTGGCTGGGGCTTTAGCGACTTGCAAAGTTTAGGGAGTGGGGAGTGGGGAGTGGGGAGTGCATGCGTGTCAACTTAAGCCTTGGCGAATGGAATTCGCGGCTACACAAACAAAGTCCACCTCCGTGGACTAAGAGAAAATCAAGCTTTCATAACCCACGGAGGTGGGTTTTGTCTGTGTAGACGCGGTTTCTAACCGCCCTTTTATCTTAAGTTGACACCAATGGTCGGGAGTGGGCAGTGGGGAGTGGAGAATATTGAAAATCACTATTCCCTATTCCCTATTCCCTATTTCCTATTCCCTATTGCCTATTCTTCATCCCAAGTTTCGACAGCTAGCAATTCACTAACTGGGTCTTGCATACTAAAGCCAAAGTCGAGCAGTTCCTGTTTCCAGTGCTGCCATTCATTACCGTAGAGCAAAGCGATTTTCCAGATGCTATCGCTTGGCTTGATAATATTCGATTCTATGAGTGATTGCACGTTGCGCTGCAATTTCACCATTGGGTGAATCACTTGCTGAGTCATAACTCTCGATTGAATTCAGGTTTTGTTGGTAAATACTTAATCAAAACTGCTTGCCATTCTGCAATTGTTGCCGGGTCGTAGAGTGGTGTAATTGGGTAAAGCTAGTCTTAACTTTTTAACTATACCATAACAAACTCTACTAAGTTACTGGTAAATTCGGTTTTGTACGGTAATTACCACCACAAAACTCGAATTCCACCAAGCAGTCCTTAAACTTTTTGCAGAAATCAGGCAAAGGTTCAGGGATGCTTATGTTTTCCCTTTTACCTTTAACTTTTCCCCGTCTTCTTTGTCCTCTTATAGCGGTTCTCAGGTGCATGAAACACATATCAAAACCTCACCGCAACCCATCTCCATGAGTTCGGAGAGGGGAGATAAAGCACAGCCTTATCGGGGTGAGGTTAAGCTGTATATAACCTTTACCCTTTCTCCACTAGAGTGCAACAGTACCTTTTGTAAGATATCTATTGTGGACGCCAAGCAGAATAACTAGTCCTTTGGGAAGTTGCACTAATGAGGGCGACTGGGAAAATTCTATTTGTTTGAATCACGAAAAATATGTGTGATTATTGAAGAACCCATAGGACACGGGCTAGTTTGAAAGTTTTTGACTGACTAGGAAATTTGTAATTGAGTAGAAATATCTACTGTTTCTGTTTCTTTAAACGTTATTTACAATATCGCAAACATCTGGCATTAGGCAAATTAATTGCAAATCTTTATATAACTTTAATGTTTTGCCTAGAGAATAAGACCTGGAGGGTTGCCCTGTTTAGGTGCAGGAGAGGGTTTTGCTTTGAAGTATAGAAGCGGTTCGCATGGCAAAATTGTCGATGCAGCATGGGTTTACCACAAAGTTCTCTTGTCTTCAGAGTCAGCATTTGAATTTTATGTAAAAAATTTTTAGCCAAGATGTTAGTTTCTGTTGAGCAAATGGGCATCCTCATAACAGGAGGCTTGCTGATATCTAAGTATTTACCGCAGCAAGTATGTGAGGCATGGCTAGTTCGGAGGCAGAATACCTAATTTCCCGCAAAAAGCAGATTCAGCGGCGACAAAAGATTGTCACGATAGTGTCGATGTTCTCGTTTTTTGGTTCTACGGTATTTGCAATCATTCCGGTAATACAAAAGGCTAGTCAACCTCAGCCAGCAATTGCGTCTCCTTCTGCTGAGTCAGAATTACAGCAACAGGCGCGGGGCTACGAGTTGGTTTTACAACGGGAACCAGAAAACCAACTTGCTTTAGAGAAACTGTCTTTGTTGCGGTTGCAATTGAAGGATGCTAAGGGTGCGATCGCACCTTTGGAGAAGCTGGTAAAGTTGCACCCTGAGCGGCAAGATTACAAAGTTGTATTAGAGCAGATTAAGAAACAAGAGGGAAATAGCGATCGCAGCACAAATAAGCAGCCCAAATCTCAGTAACAACTTCACTTAAATATTTTTGCAAAATAAAATAATTAATTTTGAAATTACAAAGAAATACAAGATGTTTAATGGCAAATCGATTTTAATCACTGGTGGTACAGGCTCCTTCGGCAAGCAATTTGTCAAAACGATTCTCAGCCGATATCAACCTCATAAAGTCATAATTTATTCACGGGATGAACTCAAGCAGTATGAAATGGCGCAGGAGTTTAATGCACCAGTGATGCGCTATTTCATTGGAGATGTGCGCGATCGTGATCGGCTGCGTCTAGCTATGCGGGGTGTTGATTATGTTATTCATGCTGCGGCACTTAAGCATATTCCTGCCGCTGAGTACAACCCAATGGAATGCATTAAAACTAATATTTATGGAGCAAATAATGTCATTGATGTTGCTATTGAGCAAGAAGTAGAAAAAGTGATTGCTCTTTCAACAGATAAAGCAGTTAATCCAATTAATCTCTACGGTGCAACCAAGCTAGCTGCGGATAAACTTTTTGTCGCAGCTAATAATATTGTTGGCACAATGAAAACTCGGTTTGCTGTAGTTCGATACGGCAATGTTGTTGGTTCAAGAGGCTCAGTTGTACCTTTTTTTGAAAAACTGATTCGTGAAAAAGCCCCAGAAATTCCCATTACAGATCCACGCATGACCCGCTTTTGGATTACCCTACAACAAGCTGTGGATTTAGTGTTTAACAGTTTTGAACGGATGCACGGAGGAGAAATATTTGTCCCTAAAATTCCCTCAATGAAAATTACCGATTTGGCTGAAACACTTGCACCGGGAGTCCCAATTAAAATTGTTGGTATTAGACCAGGGGAAAAACTACATGAAGCTATGTTTCCTTCTGAAGCTTCGCATTTAGTATTAGAGTTTGCCGATCATTATGTGATTAGACCAACTATTGAATATACCTATTCTATTGATTATGCTTGCAACGCTTTGAGCGAAAAAGGAGTTCCCGTTCCTGAAGGGTTTGAGTATAGCTCCGAGATAAATACAGAATGGCTAAAAGGTTTCCAACTACTTGATATGCTGAAGCAATGAGTGACTATATTCCTTATGGAAGGCAAGATATCAGTCAACAAGATATTGATGCCGTAATTGAAGTTTTGCGCTCAGACTGGATTACTCAAGGCCCAGCTATAGAGAGATTTGAGCAAGCTGTTGCCAACTACTGTGGAGCAAAATATGCTGTAGCGGTTTCTAGTGCGACAGCTGCATTACATATTGCTTGTCTTGCTTCTGGTTTAGGGCAAGGAGATATTCTCTGGACATCACCAAATACCTTTGTTGCCTCAGCTAATTGTGGACTTTACTGTGCTGCAAAGGTTGACTTTGTTGATATTGACCCAAATACCTACAATTTGAGCGTAGATGAATTAGAACATAAGTTGACTGGGGCAGAAAAGCAAGGTTGTTTGCCTAAAGTAGTAATACCTGTGCATTTTGCAGGGCAATCTTGTGAGATGGAACAAATTGCCGCTTTATCACAGCGTTATGGTTTCAAAATTATCGAAGATGCTTCTCATGCGATTGGCGGAAGCTATCAGGGACAACCTATTGGTTCCTGCCAATTTTCCGATATGGCGGTTTTTAGCTTTCATCCGGTAAAAATTATTACAACTGGTGAAGGCGGTATGGTGCTAACAAATCATGAGGAACTATATCAGAGATTGATTAGATTAAGAAGTCATGGCATAACTCGTAATCCAGATTTGATGCAAGGAGAATCTCACGGTTCTTGGTATTATCAGCAACTAGAACTAGGCTTCAACTATCGGATGACGGATATACAAGCAGCATTGGGTGCTAGTCAGATGCAACGACTAGATGAGTTTGTTAAACGTCGGTGGTTTTTAGCTAACCGCTATCATCAACTACTGCAAGATTTACCGTTGATGCTGCCGTGGCAACATCCAGATAGTGAATCTAGCTGGCATCTTTATGTCATTCGGCTCAAACTGGACAAGATTAATAAAACTCATCGACAGGTATTTGAAGAACTTCGCAGCGTAGGAATTGGTGTCAATTTGCACTATATTCCAGTTCACATACAGCCTTATTATCAAAAATTTGGGTTTAAAGTAGGGGACTTTCCACAGGTAGAAAAGTACTATAAGGAAGCTATCAGTATACCCTTATATTATGGGCTAAATGAAGAGAGTCAGGATAAGGTAGTAGTTTCGCTAAAAGAGAGCCTGATATGAAAACTGTAATTATTGTTCAGGCAAGAATGACTTCAACTCGCCTTCCTGGAAAAGTGCTTGAAAAGGTATTGGGTAAGCCTTTATTAGAATACCAGATTGAGAGATTAAAGCGAGTAAAGTTAGCTGATGAAATTGTGATCGCGACTACAACCAATAGTACAGATTTGCCAATTATTGAACTTTGCGATCGCCTTTCAGTACCATATTTTAGAGGTTTAGAAGACGATGTGCTAGCCAGATATCATGGCGCGGCTAAAGAGCATGATGCAAATGTAGTAGTTCGCGTCACTTCCGATTGTCCGCTTATTGATCCACAAGTAATTGACAAGGTAATTCAATCTTATATTGAACATAAATATGAATATGATTATGTGTCGAACTGTTTAGAAAAAAGCTACCCACGAGGAATGGATACTGAGGTTTTTTCATTTATAGCATTACATCAGGCGTTTGTAGAAGCAACAGCACAACCTGACCGTGAGCATGTTACTCCGTTTATCTATATGCACCCGGAACGTTATCGATTAGCCCAGATATTTTATTCAGAAAATCAAAGTTTACATCGCTGGACAGTTGACACAGCAGATGATTTTGAACTTATCAAAAGAATTATTGAAGCGCTTTATCCTCAAACTCCAAAATTCACCTTGGAGGATTGTTTAGATTTGCTGAAACAGTATCCTGATTGGTCACTAATTAATGCACACGTAGAACAAAAGAAATATGCTGCGTAATTAAGCATTTATCAAAAATGAAGCTATTTATCCGAGTAGATGCATCAACACAAATAGGTATAGGCCATGTAATGCGTTGTCTAGCTTTAGCGCAGACTTGGCAAAATGCAGGTGGTCAGGTAATTTTTGTGATGGCGACCAAAGCACCAGATTTGAAAACTCGGTTAAACGCGGAAGGAATGGAAGTTATCCACCTGCCGATTCAAATTGGAAGTGCTGAAGATGCCGAAGAAACAGCGAAACTCGCACGCCAGTTTAATGCGAGTTGGGTTGTGGTAGATGGCTACAATTTCGGTGCTAAGTATCAAGAAATCATCAAGAGATTTGAGCTACAACTTTTATTCATGGATGATTATGGACACGCAAAACAGTACCATGCGGACATTGTTTTAAATCAAAATATTCATGCTTATGAGGGATTGTACAGAAATAGACAGCCATATACCAAACTGTTACTTGGTACAAGCTATAGCCTTTTGCGGCGGGAATTTTGGCAGTGGGGGGGATGGCAGCGATCGCTCCCTCTAATTGCAAAGAAGTTGCTAGTTACACTAGGTGGTGCAGATCCCGATAATGTCACTCTCAAGGTGATTGAAGGATTGCAACAAGTAGAAGTAGAAGGGCTAGAAGCAGTTGTTGTAGTTGGAGGAAGTAATCCGCATTATGAGCAGCTGCGATCGGCTAGTCAAAATTTGCAGTTTCCTATCCGTTTGGAAAGAAATGTAATGAATATGCCCGATCTCATGGCTTGGGCTGATGTGGCAGTGACAGCTGGTGGTAGCACTTGTTGGGAACTGGCTTTTATGGGTTTGCCTAGTCTAGTAATGATTTTAGCTGAAAATCAACGGGCGATTGCCGAAAAACTAGAGGCAATGGGAGTAGTTGTAAATTTGGGATGGCATAAGAATGTTTCTGCTGTTGAAATAGCATCGAGAGTAGCGCAATTACTGATAACTATTGGAATGCGGGAAAAAATGACTACACATAGCCAAGAATTAGTGGATGGTCAAGGAAGCAGTCGAGTCTTGAGCTATCTAAAAGATAACTTTTTTCAATTGCGATCGGTGCAGCAAGATGATTGTCGGTTGCTATGGGAATGGTCAAACGCTCCAGAAGTACGTGCGGTTTCTTTTTCCTCAAAGTCTATACTCTGGGAAGATCATGTTCAATGGTTTAAATCTAAATTGATTAACCCTAATTGTATCTTTTACATTGCCATTAATAAGAATGATGTACCTATTGGACAGATTCGATATGACATAGAAAATCATGAAGCTACTGTTTCCATGAGTATTGATCCAAAGTTTCGTAATCAGAATTATGGAAGCAGCTTGATTAAATTAGCTTGTAAACAACTATTCTCTGATTCCGATATTACTAGAATTAATGCCTACATAAAGTCAAGTAATCAGGCATCTGTTAGGGCATTTTCCAAAGCGGGTTTTCAGAGTATAGGAATAACCACACTGCAAGAACATCAAGCGATCCTTCTTATTATAGACAAGTATAAATTTAGTTAGTTGAGAGAGCAAATGCGAGAAATTAACATTGCAGATAGAATAATCGGTGCTAGTCATCTCCCCTTCGTAGTTGCTGAAATTTCCGGCAATCATAACCAATCTTTAGAAAGAGCTTTAGATATCCTTGAAGCAGCTGCTAAAGCCGGGGTACATGCAATAAAACTCCAGACTTATACTGCTGACACGATGACTTTAGACATCAATGAGGGTGAATTTTACATCAATGATCCTAATAGTCTATGGCATGGTCAATCCCTGTATCAACTATATCAACAAGCTTACACACATTGGGAATGGCACAAACCTATTTTTGAGCGTTGCGAGGAACTGGGAATAATTGGGTTTAGCACCCCTTTTGATGCTACTGCTGTAGATTTTCTCGAATCTCTAAATGTACCTTGCTACAAAATTGCCTCTTTTGAAAATACCGATTTAGCTCTAATTCGCAAAGTTGCTAGTACGGGTAAGCCGATGATTATTTCTACTGGGATGGCGACAATTTCTGAGTTAGATGAAACTGTTCGGACAGCGCGAGAAGCTGGGTGTCAAGACTTAATATTACTCAAATGTACTAGTAGCTATCCTGCGACACCAGAGAATACTAACCTGCTAACTATTCCTCAAATGCGTGAGTTGTTTAATGTGCAGGTGGGGTTGTCTGATCACACAATGGGTATTGGAGTTGCTGTTGCTAGTATTGCTTTAGGAGCTACATTAATTGAGAAGCACTTTACTCTGTGTCGGGCTGATGGTGGAGTCGATTCAGCTTTTTCAATGGAACCAGCAGAGATGCAGCAATTGGTAATAGAGTCGCAAAGAGCTTGGCAAGCTTTGGGTAATATAAAATATGGAGCAAGTGAGGCTGAAAAAAAGTCATTGATTTATCGGCGATCGCTCTACGTTACCCAAGATATGAAACCTGGAGAGATTCTCACTCCAGAAAACCTAAGAGCAGTGCGTCCAGGATTAGGATTACCACCCAAGTTTTTCGACATTATTATTGGTAAAGCAGTTAATCAAAATATAAAAAAAGGTACGCCTTTTACCTGGGAGTTAGTATTAGCAACTCAAAAATAAAAAGCTAATTAATACTCAGTATTATACTGTTTTTATCTATAAAATTGAAGGATTAATCTCAATGAGTCAAGTCAGCACAAGTGTACAGATATTACGAGAACATTATCAGGATCTTGTAAGAAAAAAAGGGGACTCACCTGGATCTGGACAGTGGGGTTCTATAGATGAATCTCTTGTCAGATATTTTGAACTTATGAAAATTGGAGACCTCAATGGATGTCGAGTTTTAGATATAGGATGTAGTATCGGTTATTTTGCAGAATATTTGCAAGAACACAATATTATTTGCCAATATAGAGGCATAGATATTGTACCTGAAGCCATTGAAATTGCACGTAAAAAATTTCCAGATATGAAATTCGAGTGCTTAGATATAACTCAAGAGAGTCTAGAAGAAACCTATGATTATGTTTTAGTATCTGCTGTTTTCAATAATTTTACTCCTAACGGTAATCTTTTTCTCCAAACTTTAATCAAAAAAGCATTCTCTTTATGTGAAAAGGGTCTCGCATTTAATTTTATTTCCTCTTATGTGAATTTCCAACAAGAAACGATGGCTTATTATGAACCGGAGGCAGTTTTAAGGTTCTGTATTGAGCACCTATCTAGAAAAGTCACAATAATTCATCACTACTATCATTGTGATGTTTGTATTTATGTTTACAAGTAAATGAATAGTAAAGATTTTGTAATTAATTGGCAGGAAATAGCAAATATTTGGGATGATTTTGTTGAAGATTCTCCTCAAGGAACTGTTTTTGCAAAAACTGACTTTATCAATGCATTAGAAGTTCCTTTTCAAATTATTACAGTCTATTTCAGACAGAAAATAGTTGCAGGTACTGTTATCTTATTTTCTCAAGATGGTAAGACATTACCTGCTCCTTTCCCTTTTACACCCTATCAAGGACTGTTACTAGCCGACAATTGTACTAAACCAGATCACAAACGTAATTCTGAAGAGTTTTTGATTTTAACTTGGTTCATAGAACAACTTATAGATAAATTTGAAAAAATTTCCCTAGCCCATTCATGGCAATTGATAGATATACGACCATTTCAATGGTATAATTACCACACACCTGACAAGGGAAAGTTTGAAGTTCAACTGAGATACACGGCTATATTGAAATTAATAAAATTTGATAGTTTTGACTTTTATCTCAGTTGTATCAGGGCTGTCAGGCGTCAGGAAATGCGGAAAGCTATCAAGAATAAATTATCTATTCAGGTGTCTGATAATATTGATATTTTAGATAAACTACACCGACAAGTTTGGGCTAGACAAGGAATAGAAAACATAGAAAAAGAATCTTATTTACTGAAAGCAATAGCTCATAAATCTTTAACAAAAGGATTTGGAATACTGAAAGTATGCTATTTTGATGCAATTCCTGTTTGTGCTATTTTATTCCTCTTTGATCAAAAGCGCGGTTATTATATGTTTGCTGGGAATAATCCTGAATACAGAGAAAGTGGTGGTTCAACCTTTTTGCTACTCAATTTAATTGAAGAATGTTTTAAACGCAAGTTGCAAGAAGTTGACTTTGTAGGAGTTAATTCTCCAAATCGAGGAGATTACAAACTCAGTTTTAATCCAGAGATTAAGCCTTATTTTGTCACAAATTTAAATGCCAATTTGGATCTCTATCAATAAATATAAAACTTTTTACGGGAGAAATAACTAAAACTGTGAATCGTGTAATTGCCACTATAGAAGCCAGGATGGGTTCTTCACGCCTTCCTGGTAAAGTCCTCAAAGAAGCAGTGGGTAAACCGATGCTGTTGCTGATGGTTGAGCGTGTTCGTCGCGCTCGTTATATAGATGAAGTTGTAGTTGCCACAACCACTAATGAAAAGGACGAAGCGATCGCATCCTTATGCAGTAAACACAATATTCCTTACTTTCGTGGTTCAGAAGAAAATGTATTAGAACGAGTTGTAGAAACTGGGCGACACTATCAAGCAGAAGTTAGTGTCCTTTTAACCGGAGATTGTCCCTTAATTGACCCTTATGTGATTGACCAGCATATCTGTGCCTTTTTCGCGGCTTACCCCCATGTGGATTACGTCGCTAATTGTGAAGTACGTTCATATCCTCATGGGCTGGATCTCATGGTGTTGTCTTGGAAAACACTAGCTCAGACAGTTGATTTTGCCTCCAGCGAACCCTTTCGTGAACACGTTGGTTGGTACATCCGACGACATCCAGAGCAATATCGTCGCTTGGATATCATTGCTCCTCCAGGCTTAAGTAATCCTTTTTTCCGTATTACCCTTGACTATCAAGAAGACTACCATCGCATCAAAGCCATTTTTGAAGCACTTTATCCCCAGAATCCCCAATTTACGACAGTAGACATTCTTAACTATGCCCAACAACAAGGATGGATTGACTTCTGAGAGAGATTAAACTCATGAAAGTGTGTGTCGGTATTATTGGTTTGGGAAAAATTGGGCATCGCTTTGG
Organism: Nostoc sp.; assembly: GCF_036917755.1. Taxonomy (GTDB): domain Bacteria; phylum Cyanobacteriota; class Cyanobacteriia; order Cyanobacteriales; family Nostocaceae; genus Nostoc. The sequence goes on along the minus strand of NZ_JBALFC010000050.1, from coordinate 29,929 downwards.
CATTTCCCCACAAGGCGATCCACTCAGCCATTCTGAAGGGTATGCTCAAATCCCTAACGTAACAGTTGTATTAGGAGTAGATCCAGATTCAGAAGCCTGTAGAGATTTTCAACAACGTTTTTCTGAAGCACAAATATACTCCAGTTTAAAAGATGTACCACATGGACTTTGCCTCGATGTAGTATCAATATGTAGTCCGACTCACCTACACGCTCAGGGAGTTATTGCTGCACTGGCTTGGCAACCGCGCGTCATCCTATGCGAAAAACCCCTTGCAGTTAATGTAGCAGAGGCAGAAATGATGCTAGCCGCTTGCTCTGCACAGGGCTGTATTTTGATAACTAACTATTCGCGTCGTTGGACACCAATGCTGCAAGCCTTGAAACATCTAACGAACCAGGATGATGGCTTAGGAACTCCAATTGGTGCTTGCTTACGCTACAACGGTGGTTTACTGCACAATGGAACCCATTGGATCGATATGTTATTGGCTTTATTCGGATCAGTTGCTTCAGCATATCGTCTGGAAAAATCACCTGTTGCTGAGGATGACGCTGCTGAGTCAATTGCACTATCCTGGAACAGCGGATTAACTGCATATTTGATTGCAGTACGTGGAACTGGGTGTTCAATCGGCGAAGGCGAACTCTGGGGAACCGGCGGTATGCTGCGGTATAGCGCTGGGGGAGGGCGAGTCACTTGGCAGACAGCTCAACCTAGTGAATGGTCAGGCTTTCAAGAGTTAGGTCAAGCAAAGATGATCTGTGAAGCTGGCTTAAAAGGCCACATTTTAGGGGCTGTCAGTGAAGCTGTGCAATTAGCACAAACTCGCGGACAAGCAACCTGTTCTGGCGCTGATGGTGTGCTTGCTTTACAAGTTGTTGAAATGGCAAGAAACAACAAATTTCTAATTAAGTAGGTAATTTGATGGTTATTACTAGAGAAAAACCGGCTTTGCTCGGAGGTTCCAAGGTTTTTCCAGAGGCATTACCAAGGTATATCAGTACTAGTTCCCAGGAGACTGAAGCCGCGATTCAAGTATTGAAAAGCGGTATTTTATCTGACTATATTGGTGCTGCTGGACTGTACTTTATGGGTGGCAAACAAGTTTGCACTTTGGAAGAACAATGGGCTGACTACTTTAATGTTCGTCACGCTTTAAGTGTTAACTCTGCTACTAGTGGTTTACATGCCGCTGTGATTGCAGCCGGTGTTAATTTTGGTGATGAGGTAATTGTGCCACCGCAAACGATGTCAGCAACGGCAACAGCAGTGGTTATGGCAAATGGGACTCCTGTTTTTGTTGATCAAGAGGAGGCTAGTTGCTGCATTGATCCAGAAGCCGTTGAAGGTGCTATCGGATCACGCACAAAAGCAATTATCGCAGTCAATTTGTTTGGAGGTCCAGCCCAACTGGTACGCTTACGTGAGTTAGCAGATCGACACGGTTTGATTCTAATTGAGGACAACTCCCAAGCACCGGGAGGTCAGCATCAGGGGCGTTGGCTGGGAACAATTGGGCATTTGGGGGTATTCAGCCTCAATTGTCACAAAACGATTCAGTGTGGTGAAGGGGGGATTGTAGTTACTAATGATGATCGCTTGGCGCGGCGGGTGGCATTGGTACGTAATCATGGAGAGAATGCAATTGAAGCGGAAAACTGGTATGAGGATGGTGATATTGTTGGTTACAATTACCGTCTAACTGAACTTCAGGCAGCGATCGCTCAGGTTCAACTCCAACGTTTAGAAGAATTGACACAGCCAAGGCTGAAAATTGCTGAAGCTTTAGACCAAGGGCTGTCTGAGTTTAAAGCGCTACGGACGGCTAAAGTTGGCTCTGGCGATCGCCATGTTTACTATACATATCCCATTTGGATCGATCCACAACAAGCTGGATTGTCGCGGGACAGATTTGTGGAGGCACTTCAAGCAGAAGGATGTCCTGTGACGGGGCGTTATGTGCGTCCCTTATACAGACTACCTCTTTTCCAAAGGCTGCAACAAGAAGGCAAGACAATTGTCAGTCATCCTACTGGTGTCTGTCCCATAGCCGAAAAGACATATAACCAGACACTTTTATCTACAACTCTCATCCAAATACCTGGGGGTATTGACCTAGTTGATCGTTTCATAGCTTCTGTGGCTAAAGTCCTGGCTCATGCCAAAGAGTTAAGTCAAGGGCAAGATGAATGAAGATACTTGCGATCGCTCACGATCCAGGCGGTGCTAATGCTGTGGCTGCAACTGTTGCAGCCTTGCGGACAGCAGGTACACAGGTAGAAGCGTATGCCAAAGGGCCAGCTATCCGTCAATTTCAACGCCTTGAAGTTGCTTGCACGCCAATTTCTGAGGAACACCAAAATCTTTTTGTGAGATTAACAGGAGATATTCTGCTAACAGGAACATCTCAATATGATGAGTTTGAACGCGATGCTATTTTATGGGCAAGGCAAGAGCGTATCCCTAGTATTGCTGTCATAGACTATTGGGCAAATTATGGACAGCGTTTTCAACCATTCAATAATCCTAATGCAGAACCAAATTTTCCAGATATTATCACAGCTTTAGATGAACTGTGTGCCGCAGGAATGATTGCTGATGGAATACCAGAAAAGCGAATCCGCGTTGTGGGACAGCCTTATTTTGCTTGGCTGATTTCTAGACAAAAATGCAGAAAAAGCATTTTGAAACCACGAGAGAATATTCTCTTTGCTTCTCAACCAAATGCCAATGAGATTGAAATCCTCCGTATCTTAATTAAGGTATTAACTGACTATAAACCCTTAAAAAAATTGCTGATCCGCTTTCATCCCCGCCAAGGTGAGTGCCGTGCTTCGCTTGATTTGCTAGCACAATCAGGTTTGCCATTTGCCATTGACGAAAGTACTGATACACTTGCCACTCTGCGTCAGCAAGATATAATGCTAGGAATTACTTCAATTATCCTAATTGAGGCGGCTTTAATGGGAATACCAGCAGGTAGTTTGGTGATTGGTGTCGATGACACACTCATAACCAATCAAAGGGGAATCACAATTCCGTTAAACTCCTCAGAAAAGCTGCGGGAGTTTTTGTATTTTCCTCAATATGGGGAAATAGAAGAACAATTTGTTGAACAGCAGCGCGATGCAGATTTCCGAGTAGCACAGTTATGCAAGGCAATAATTTAGTTATTGACTTTGAAAGAATTTTTAAAGTGCTGGGTACTATATAGTATGGAGTGATTCAGGCTGAAAATAATCCTTTAATTTTCCGGCTATAGCTCTACATGAATCAAGATATGAAGGCTAGTTTTATTTGAATGCTGAAAAACTTGAGTGCAGTGCATCCAAGCTTGGTTTAACTCCAAAATATTACGATATGTGACTAGGAGATTAAATTAAACAGGATGCTAAAAAAACTAAATCAATAATATGGGGTTTCTTCAATGGTTGATAGATTATACCTAGCATATACACTTGCAGATGCTGAGTGGCTAATTGCACACCCAGAGCTATTAAAAGAAGGTAAGATTATTTATTCAGGAATTGAGCCTCATTTGGTCTTTCGTTCAGCAAGAATTCCTGCGGATGATGGAGTTGAATTATATCGGCGATTAGATTTTTGCACTATTGCCAATGAGGCAGAATATCTAAGATGTAAATTTGAGCAAACTTTGCGACAGGTTGGACCTGATTACGGGCTATCACTCATTTATCAAGATATTGATATTTTATCTTGTTCTCTCCATCTTCTCTACTATTTTTTCTACGAAGCTGTAACTTCCTATCATCTCGCATTAGCAATTCTGCGAAGATATCAACCCAAAGAAATTTGGGTAAACCAATCACCATTTACTGCTGTAACACAGTGGGGTCTTGCTCCTCCGCCTCAGACTAATTATGAGAATCAAGTATGGGGTTTTATGAGGAATATAGGAGTAATTATAAAAGATTTAGAAATTCCTAATACGTTAAAATCATCGAATGTTCAAGAGCAGAAGATTAACTTAATTTATAGATCGCAATATCAACCTTGGCAGCCTCAACATAGCCAAAGACCCACAGTTAACCAAAGTAAAAACTCATTAAAATCAGACGTTTTATTAGCGCTCCAAAATAACTTCCTCAAAAATTATGCACCTATTGGTGAAGCATTGGCAAATTCTTTTAATCTCAAAACACTAGATTTAATTCAAGAAAATCTATGGTTGGGATGGCATGATGCTTCAGATTCAATTCCTGTTCCTCTCATTCAGGATTTAGACAATACAAGTTCAGTACAAATTAATCAGCTTTTGAATGATCAGCGGTTTTCCGATGCTTTCTTGGAGTATCCACTAGACATCTGGAAAATTATTCAATCAAGAGCAGACCTTTTATTAAGCTTTGATATTCCCTTTGTTCGCGCTTGGATAGAATGTGCTCACTGGGTACTAGCTCAGGTGCAACCTAAATTTATCGTCATGGCGGAAGAAGTTTCACTAGCAGCGCGTTCATTAGGAGCGGTAGCAAAACTGTATGGGGTTAAAAAACTTGTAATTGAGCATGGATCTCCTGATACTCAAATATCAAAAAATGAACGCTCTGATATGCATCACTGGCAACATAATTATGCTGAAACCAGACCTGATTATGTGGCTACGTGGGGTTGTTATGGTCAGCATTATTATATAGAAAATCTTGGTTGGTCAGCAAAACAAGTTATTCCTACTGGCTGGCCTTGGATTGAAAGGGAGATAAGACAGCATCTCAGCAGTAGAAAAATAAACGAGTTTGCCCATGTCGAACGGCAGTTACTATTTTTAAGTACATCAACACATAAGTCTTACCATTATTTGTACGAAACGCTTCTTGAAGCAGCCAAGCAATTGCGTTTTCAAATTATTATCAGACCTCATGGTGCTGAAAACATGAATTACTTGCGTGACTTAGCTAATCTCATTGGTGTCAATGTCAAGATTGACAATTCAAGTAACATACTCGATCAAATTGCAGAAAGTGATATTATTATTGGTGGAGCAACCAGTGTACTAAGTTATGCGATCGCACTGAGTAAGCCTTGTATTTTTTTAGATTTGTTAGGAATGAGAGATTATAAACCCTATGCCATAGAAGGTGCAGCAATAGGGGTATATAATTGCGAAGAATTAATTCCGGCAATTGAAAAGCTAAACAGTGATTATCAGGAAAGAGATCGCCAACAGAAAAAACAAAAGCTGTTTACACAACAATACTTAGGCGAACTAGATGGTAAGGCGACTGAGCGGATTATAAATTTTGTCAAAAGGGAGATTGAAATGCAAGATAACTTATCAACTGACTATAGAAAACTTACAACGCAAGCAGATATATTGCGTGTAGATATAGGCTGTGGAATTCATAAACCTAAAGATTTCATTGGCGTAGATATTGCTCCTGGTATTGGTGTTGATATCGTTGCTGACCTCAGTAAAGAATTTCCCTTTCTTGATAGTTCAGTAGACGAGTTGAGAGCACACGACATTATCGAACATCTCTATGAACGAATTCACACAATGAATGAGATTTGGAGAATCTGCAAACCTGGTGCAAAAGTTGATATTCGTGTGCCATCTACAGATGGTCGAGGAGCTTTTCAAGACCCAACTCATATCAGTTTTTGGAATATTAATTCTTTTCTGTACTACTGTAGTGAATTTCCAGCTTATATAGAACTTTGTAGAAGATATGGATTTAAAGGCGAGTTTAGAGCTTTGAAAATTGAACATGAAGAATCCCCTGGCGGAGTAATTCATGTTAGGGCTGAATTGGTTGTAATAAAGCCAGTATCTGATTTAATTAAAAATCAAATTCCTGAAAGTAACCATTTGATAATTCCCCAGGAATATCAGCAGGAAATTCAGAAACAATTTGCTCCTGAAGTTAATGTAGATGTTGAAGGTCAAGAACAAGATATTTTTTCTAAAATTTCTTCTTACGTTGAACAATATCAACAAGATTCGACTAGTCGCACAGCAATAGCAAATATCCGTCAGGCTCGTCATCAAATTGCCCAGCAATGGCTGAACATCTCAGACTCTGAAATTGAAAGCGTGTACTTAGGAGATTTGGGGAAAGCACATCAAATATTGCTTAATAATAGCATAAGAAATGATGTATTTACTCGTACTGAACAAGCTTTTGTAGATGAACTCACTGCACACATTTCTAGAGGCTTCGATGAACCCAAATCACTTCAGTATATATTGGCAGCTATGCTGTATAGTTATGCTGCTCACTTACCCCTAACGCATGATATCTCTACTACTCCTACGTGGTTTATTAATGACTATTTCAAATTCCTATTTCAACCTCAACTTTACTTTCAAGAAATGGGAGAAGCAGAGAATTACTATCACTATATGCAGAGGTGGGTTGATTACTTACATACATCCATATTTAGGAATCAAGATTCTCTGTTATGGCATAAAATAGTTCAACATTTTGTCAAAAGCGCTAATTTTATCCCTCTATACTTTAATGAAACTAATCTTAAAGATATCTATGTAAAACGTGCGGAAATACTAGATTTTTTCTTGGCTATTAATGGCTATCAAGTAAATTATGAATTTAACGAGAGGCTTATAACTAGAAAAAAAATTCGGATGGGTATTCTCGCAGCGCATTTTCTGCCTTCAGCAGAAACATTTGCCACACTTCCTGTTTATGAATATATCAGCCGCTACTTTGAAGTAATTTTGTACTCTCTGAATCAAACTGGTCATCCTCTAGAGCAATATTGCCAAAGTTGTGCCAACTCCTTTAAACTGCTGCCACAAGATTTAGCAGAACAAGCAAATACTATTCGTGCTGATGATCTGGATATATTATTCATTGCTACCAATCTGACTGCGGTAACGAATCAAATCTGCTTCTTATCAATGCATAGGTTAGCGAGAATACAAGTTACCAGTGGGGGATCGGTTGTAACAACTGGAATGCAGCACATTGATTATTACATCTCAGGTACGCACACCGATCCATCAGCAACGTCAGAACAGCAATATCAAGAAAAGTTGGTGAAACTAGAAGGAACTGCTCATTGCTTTAGTTATGGTAATGAGCAAGAAAATGTAACTATCAAAGTTGATCGAGAAAGTTTAGGTATCTCTGAAGAAACAGTTATTTTTGTCTCTGGTGCTAACTTATTCAAAATAATTCCTGAACTAATTAATACGTGGGCAAAAATTATTTCTAGAGTTCCCAACTCTGTTTTAGTGCTTCTGCCATTTGGCCCGAATTGGTCAAACACTTATCCTAAAAAAGCTTTTGTGAATCACTTGAATAAAGTATTTTCAAAGCATGGAATAACAGCAGACCGATTGATAGTCTTAGATCCTCAGCCCGTACCAAATCGACAAGAAGTTAAAGCATACTTCAGTATTGCCGATGTTTATCTAGATTCTTTTCCATTTGCTGGAACAACTTCTTTGATAGAACCACTACAGGTTAATTTACCAGTAATTGCTAGACGGGGAACTACCTTTCGGTCTGCAATGGGGGCTGCAATGGTGCAAGCATTAGATGTAACTGATTTAGTTGCGGATAGTGAAGAGTCTTATATACAGTTAGCGATCGCACTTGGCAATAACCCTGAATTACGCCAACAAAAGAGCGCCCAAATCAAAGAAAAAATGCAAGGTAATCCGAGTTTTCTAGATAGCCGCTCTTACTCAGCTAAAATAGGCAGCCTCTTCCAAGAACTATTTAGTAAATATCTTGCAGATACTCTGAATCAAAATTTCCGCTTAAAAGATATTAACCTAATTATTTTCCCAGACTGGTCACAGCCAGAAGACCTACTATATCAAGATTTAGCAAGTGTTATTTCTACTCTCACTACTCACCCAGATAAAAGCCATATAACTCTCCTGATAGATACTCACAAAGTTTCTGAAGAAGAAGCTGATATGCTTTTATCCTCTTTGACCATGAATTTGCTCATGGAGGGTGATGTAGATATAACTGAGGGGCCAGAAATTTCTCTGCTAGGCAAGATGAGTGATACACAATGGAAAACTCTTTTGCCTAGAATTAATACTCGAATTGCTTTAGCAACAGATAATCAACAGGCGATCGCCCAAGCGAAAGCAGAAACTCTTCCTTACAAATTGCTTTCAATCAACTGACGGTATTCGCTCTTTTGCTTCACACCTTTAACTTCCTTCACCAGTTCCTTATTTTTGAACAATTGAACCGTTGGTGTTCCTGTCACACCAGCATTTTCAGCAATATCTCGGTCTTTGTCGATGTCAATTTCCACAAAGTGAATTTTGCTGTCAAATTCATCCACCACTTTATTTAAAATTGGCTTCAGGGTATGACAAGGACCGCAACCAGGAGAGACGTATTTAACCAGGAGTAGGCGATCGCTTTCATGGAACAATTTCCGTAAAGCATAACCTCCCTGATGGCGTGTCCCATTCAAATTAAATTCAGCTTCTTCCTCGGCTTCAGTCTTTTTGGCTGGCTGATGTTCTAATTCATTATCTGCTGTTTCTGCCTGTTGATGGAATTCTTGAATCAAGCCACTGAATGACAACCAACGTTCTGCTAACATCGCCGCCATACAGCCAGTACCCGCAGCCGTAATTGCTTGCCGAAACTCATGATCTTGCACATCGCCAGCAGCAAAAACGCCCTCTACACTCGTTTCTACAGTACCGTGCTTGGTGACAACATAACCCACCTCATCCAGTTCTAATTGTCCCTTAAATAGAGAGGTATTGGGACTGTGACCAACGGCGTAGAATAAACCCTTAGCGTGCAGTTTGCTCTCTTCACCAGTTTTGGTATTGCGGACTTTCACCCCTTCCATGTGACCATTACCGAAGATATCCACAGCCTCTGTATTCCAATGCACCTGGATTTTTGGGTTGCTCAAAACCCTGTCTTGCATGGCTTTAGACGCCCGCATCTTATCAGTGCGTACCAACATATTCACCTTAGAACCGTATTTGGTGAGGTAAATTGACTCTTCCGCCGCCGAGTCGCCAGCACCAATTACAGCCAATTCTGCACCGTGGAAAATTGGCGTTGCACCATCGCAAATCGCACAAGCAGAGATTCCCCGACTCCAAAATTCATGTTCGCTGGGTAAACCCAAACGCTTTGCTGTTGCACCAGTAGCAATGACAATGCTGTTGGTTTTAATTTCCCTTTCTTGCGATCGCACTATAAAGGGACGCTGACTCAAGTCAACTGAGATAACATCTTCAGTATATAGTTCAGCCCCCCAGCGCTCCGCCTGCGCCTTCATCTGATCCATCAGTTCCGGCCCCGTAATCCCTTGGGGAAACCCAGGAAAGTTCTCGACTTCCGTCGTTGTCATTAGTTGCCCACCAGGTAAACCCCCGGCTTGGAAACCTTCAAATACAACGGGTTTCAGGTTAGCGCGTCCGGCATAAATGGCGGCTGTGTAACCTGCTGGCCCAGAACCGATAATTACTAAGTTTTCTACTGTTGGGTTAGTCATGACCATATACAAACTCATAACGACTACGCTTAATATAGCATAATAAATTGTGATTGGCTAGATCATGGTGGCAGCGATCGTAAAATGCCTATGGTGCTATATGCTCAATACTTGTCAAACAGCCTCTTAACTCCTAAGACTGTTCTTGCAGATGCTTCCTGATAGTTTCAACGTCTAGTTCTAAAAATTCTGCTATTTCTTGAATGCTCACACCTCTATCAACACATTTCCCGACATCTCACCCATAATTTAAAATCTCATGAAGCTAGATCCAACTCAGACATATACCTTTAGCAAATATTTTGAAAGCGGTTACTATTCTGAAGACTTGGCTCAAGCCTTCGGTTATTCACTAGAGTACAAAGTATTTCAATTGCCACAATACTCAGGCGAATTGGATAGATTGCTCGAATTGAGAGAAAGGATAGAAGAATCTCTTCCTTATGTAGAGTTGACTACTGAGTTAGCGAGAAGGGAAGTAATAATTTCTAGAATAGTCTTAGAGTTGATACATTACACGAAGGCAAAACTAAGAATAGAATTTAGCCTGAGAGTGAATAATCAACTTCAAGGTACACTAGATTATTTAATTAGAACCACCCAACCAAATCAACTATTAGTCATAGAAGCAAAACAAGCTGATTTAAGTAGAGGCTTCACTCAATTAGTAGCCCAAATAGTTGCACTGGATTTTTGGGAGGATTCCCCAACTGTTGCAGAACAACCTATATTAACTGGTTGTGTCACTACAGGAAGTTTGTGGCAGTTTGCAAGTCTAGATAGAGTAAATAAACATTTTACTCTAGGGATTAATAGCTACAGAGTTGTCGAAGATATTGAGGAATTGATGAGAATATTAGTAAGGTTATTGAAAAATTGAGCTATTTCCGACAGCAGCCCCACGCCGTCCCGAAGGGCGGCGATGGGAAGAATGGCGGGGCGGTGACGAACACACCCCCGAATCAATGTCAACCGCTAGGTTGACGGGATGAGCGGGGTGGGTGAGGAATCGCCAATTTGTCTTGGGTGCAACTCGCGGAATCTTGGTTTTGCACGTATTGTTTTAGAACTTCGACAGTCACCCCACCGCACGAGGCGACAAAGTAAGCACTATTCCAGAACACGGGTTTACCCCAATAGACGCGCCTAATCTCCATCAAAAACTCTTTGCGAATTTGTTGACTGGTGTAGGACTTTAAGGCGTTGACAAACTTTGACAGCTGCATCTGGGGATAGTACCGGAATAACAGGTGAACATGGTCGCTTTCACCGTTGAATTCAATCACTTCACAACCCCATTTCTGGGATATATGATTAACTAATTCACCCAATCGAATCAGCATAGCAGGTGTGATGACTTTTAGTTCGTAGGCTCTCCGTGTGCCAGGGGGATGATACTCTAATCCAGTGATTTCGCCCTGTTTTACCCGTTGCCCAAGGCGGTATTTCGGCGGTGTCCAACTGTCAGGAATTTTCATTTTGTTACCTCTACAACGCAAGAAAGAGACGCATTATTGCGTCTCAGAGGAAGGGGAAAATTTGATTTATGCTGCAAGAATTGCGTTTATCGCTTGTCCGTCAGTTACCCATGATGTGCGTTGTATGGTGCAGCAGGGCTGGGATATCCAGCAACCTTCTAAGCTCTGGTAGAATGTGCCAAGTAGGTTGATTCCTTTTTCTCCGCCCCAAACGCGGTAAAGTTTGCCGAATACATCATCAGTGGAGTCAATCTCGTAATATGCGGATTGCTCTGATTGCTGTGCGAGGTGATTGTCTAATTCGGCTTGGGTTACGGATTGAATGTCGAGTGTTGCTAATGTCATAATGGAAATCTCCATGAATATGTTGATAGAGAAGCGCTTAAGTTTGGTAGACGGGGCGCTTTCTCTATATATTTATATTAACTGCTACGATGAATGATGTCAATCGTTGCGATGAATTATTTTACTGCTACAATGAATATATAGCTTGTAGGGATTAATATTCATCGTAGGAGTTAAGCTGGTATGGATGCAATTTGCAAGGACACCATGCCGATGAAATGGCGACTTCCTGTTCTAATGGCTGACAGGGAGATAGATTACAAAGAACTAGCAAAAGTTACCGGGATGCATCCCGGTACAATTAGCAAGCTTAAAAACAACCTGCCTGACAGGTTAGAACTGGTGACGCTTATGAAACTGTGTAAAGCGTTAAAGTGTCAACCGGGTGACTTGCTGGCGTACATTCCAGGTGAAGGGGATGACTTGTGATTGAACCTTTTGCCATCAATCCCCTCATCCTGCCTTCAACGCCAAACCTTCTGCCTTTCCTATGCGCCTAGCCTACCAGTACCGTCTACGCCCGACATCGCAACAGATAGCCACCTTTGAAAGCTGGCTAGAACTGTGTCGCCGTCAATATAACTACAGGCTTGCTGAACGGTTTAACTGGTGGGACAATAATCGCTGTGACGTTAACCGATGCTCTATCATTTCTTGCGGGATCGCACCACTTAAGGACAAGCCTGATTACTATAGTCAGAAGCGGGATTTAACCAACAGTAAAGCTTTATTCCCGGAATACAAAGAACTGCCTTCACACACGCTACAGGATGTAATCGCACGGGTTGAAAAGACGTTTGAACGTTGGTTAAAAGGTGATAGCAAGGGCTTTAAATCTGGTCGTCCACGGTTCAAAGGTAAAGGGCGCTATCATTCATTGGCGTTTCCTGACCCTATCAAACCAGAACACCTAACGGGTAAATTCATCCAGTTACCCAAAATTGGCAAAGTGAAGATGATTTTGCATCGTCCAATCCCGGACGGCTTTAAAATCAAAACTGCGACGATTACCCGTAAAGCTGACGGCTATTACATCAGTCTTAGTCTGGAAGATGTAACTGTGCCTAGCGTCACATCTGACGTTATCCCCACGTCAGATAACACGGTGGGTATCGACATGGGCTTAAAAGTATTTTTGGTAACGAGTGACAACCAAGAAATAAAAATTCCCCAACATTACCGTAAAAGCGAGAAGAAACTGAAGCGGCTGCAACGTCATTTATCTCGAAAAAACAAGGGGTCAAATCGTCGCAAGAAAGGAATTAAACGTGTTGCCAAGACTCATTTAAAAGTTGCTAATCAACGTAAAGACTTTCATTATAAAACCGCAATATGGTTAATAAATCAATCTCAGGTTATTGCCCATGAAAACTTAAATATCAAGGGGCTAGCAAAATCAATGCTAGCCAAGTCTGTAAACGATGCTGGTTGGGGTCAATTTCTACAAATTCTAAATACCTTGGCTGCAAGTGCTGGGTGTTTGGTGATTGCTGTAAATCCAAACGGTACTAGTCTTGAATGTTCTGATTGTGGCGCGACAGTTCCGAAAACATTGGCCGATAGATGGCATAACTGTTTATGTGGCGCTAGTTATTGCCGTGACCACAACGCCGCGCGAAATATAAAACATAGGGCGGAGGGTCATCCCGTTCTTCAAAGCTCAGGAAATGTCCGACGGGTTGCCGGGAGTCACTGAGAAGCCCCCGCCGTCCCAGAGGGCGGCGCGGGGAGTATGTCACAGAGAAACCAAAAAACATCTCACTATCTCACCCATCCCTACCTACCTATCACAAGCTACAGGAGAAGTTAAAAGAGGCGGGAATGCCTGAAGACCTAGATTAACGACTTATCCCCCCATAACCCAGGGCTGTTTCATTCCACAAGATAAAGGAGTTTGTCAATATCATTAATAAGTTTATAAAAAATTATCTGTTTTCATTGATGCTATTAATGGCAAACTATGGAGTCGTTTTCCTTTGAATATAATACATTGTAGCTTTCTGAGAGTAGCGGCAATTCATGAATTGCCGCTACTTATGATATATATAAGAGTATTTTCTGTAATATTATGTCTTTCACCATTACAGACTTAGAGCAACTACAAACCGATCATCCAGAATGGCAGATGGAGTTGGTAGAGGGGAAAATCATAGTTATGGGGCCATCAGATTACGAGTCAGAGGAAATTGGCGCTCGTCTAATTACCTTCTTGAATAACTGGGTCATGTCGCGCAAACTAGGGCGTATAACTGGCTCTAGTGCTGGATTTATCCTGCCGAGTATAGAAGAGGACGACTCGGAAAAAAGAAACCTACGTGCCCCTGACGTGTCTTTTGTTCGGGCTGACCGATTGAAGAAGACCAAGCGCGACTTTGTAGAGTTAGTTCCAGACCTGATGGTTGAGATTAAATCTAAAAGCGACAGAATTAAACCGCTTGAAGAGAAGATTCAGTTATTTTTGCAGCTTGGGTCTGTAGTCGGCATACTGATTGATCCTGATAAATTGACAGTAACCGTTTATCGAATAAACCAAACTCCGGTGGTATTGCAGAATAGTGACACGCTCACACTACCAGACTTGCTACCAGGTTGGGATCTGGCAATATCAGAGTTGTGGCCACCTGAGTTTGATTAAGGCACTCTCACAACCGAAATTGGGAATCTAGCCCCTGGTCTACACCAGGGGCTTTTGAATGCAAGGATTTTGCATTGTGTAACCGCATTTACCCAAACTTTTTTTATCAAGGTGATAGGAAACCGATCGCAGTTGGGTAAGTTACATCTAGAACACCGAATCGCTTCCTACCCCCGGAAAAACACTTATGAAGACCGAACTAAAAGCCAAGTTTCTCCAACACATCCTCGCCAAGAAGAAGGGAGATGAGGGTTTTACACTCATTGAATTACTAGTAGTAATTATCATCATCGGTATTTTATCGGCTATTGCCCTACCTTCTTTCTTGAACCAAGCAAACAAAGCCAAGCAGTCAGAAGCTAAAACCTACGTGGGTTCCATGAACCGCGCACAGCAAGCTTTTTACTTAGAAAATACTTCATTTACAACTTCAATTGGTGCTTTAGGTCTTGGTATTGCAACACAAACCGTTAATTACCAATACTCGGCTGCCCTGCTGACGGGCAATACTGTAGTAAGCAACCTAGCACAAGTAATACTTGCCAGTGCGCCTCTCAAAAGCTATGTTGGTATTGTAGAACTGACAACCCAATCTGCTACCGGTGAAGCTACTACCATAGCTGTTTTGTGTGAAGCTAACAGCGCTATGGTTAACGGTGGTGTAAACGCAACTGCCGCTACAGTTACCTACAATCAAGGAACAGCTACTTGTCCCGCCAGCTTCGTCTCTTTGGCTAAGTAACCAACCAAGGACAAACAGTATATAAATTGTCTCTAAACTAGAGATTTTCCAAAGTGGGTAGATGCTTCTATCCACTTTATTTCAATTTTGTGATTTATTCACAATTAGATTGCCCATACCTTTCTCTATGAGAATCACAATGATTACTGATATATATAATTGGCAAAATCAAGCTAAACAATACTTCATTCAAGAAAAATATTCGCAAGCAGCACAGTTATATGAACAAGCAATAGCAATAGAACCAAATGTTATTTTTTATTATTGGCATTTAGGACTACTATTGCTATTACAAGGGCAAGAAGCAGAAGCTCAAATGACTTGGATGCTGCCAATGACAGAGGCAGATGAAGAACAGTTACCAATTTGGACAAATGAACTATTTCAAGTTTTGCAAATAGAAGCTGCAAGACGCGAAACACTGGCAGAATATTCTCTAGCTTGGTTAATTCGCCAACACATGCGGGAAATTAATCCTAGTTATATAAATAATTTGCTTCAAATTCTTATACTTTCTATCAAATTGGAAAAGATTGAAGAAATTGATAATTTGAACGAGTGGGGATTAATTGAAAGTTTAAATGCAAAAGAAAATATAGAAATTAATACCGAATTATTAATCCAAGTTTTAAAAGAATTTTTAAATACTGTTCCTTTACATCCAATTAATCTAAATTTAATAGAAGCTAGTCTTCCTTATTTTTCTGATACTGACCAATGCTTTTCTATAGTGCTTCCTGCTGCTATCCAAATTGGTCATACTTTGCGGCAGCCTTTACTCGCAGCATCTCTGCTAGAATTGCATTTACGATTGCAGCCAGATAATGTAGAAATTTTGCGGCACTTAGCCACTTTTTATCAAGATGCTGGTAATTATTCTCAAGGAATAAAGACAGCTAGGTTGTGTTATTCCCTATCAGAAGGTTCGGCTGATAAAATTTTTGCACTCCATTTGCTCTTAAGGGGTCTAATGTCAGCAGGGGGATATTGGCAAGAGATATGTACAACTTGTCAAGAATTAGAAACTGTATATAAAGAGTTTATTAAAGCTCAACGAATTCCTTTAGAAGAAGGAAGAATATTACGGTTACTTACGCCATCTTTTACGATACCTCACATTAAAGATGCTCCTGCTGATTTCCGAGCTATTCATAATCAGGTAGCTGAGATTTTTCATAATTATATTCAAGCTTTTTCCCAATCACAAGGAAAAAATTATGTTCGTAAAATTATTAATAATCAATCTTTAACACCCCATCCGAAGAAATTAAAAATTGGTTATATATCTTACGTTTTAAGGAATCATTCTGTTGGTTGGCTAGCTCGCTCGTTATTTCAGCATCATGATCGAGATAAATTTGATATTCATACCTATTTTGTGAACTATCAATTAGTAGATGATTTTCTACAGGATTGGTATGTAGAAAAGGCAGGAAAAGCTCACAAGTTAGGCATGAACGGTCTGGAAATTGCTGACCAGATATATCAAGATGAAATTGATATTTTAATTGACCTGGATAGCATTACTCTAGATATTACTAGTCAAGTGATGGCACTCAAGCCAGCCCCAATTCAAGTTACTTGGCTGGGGTGGGATGCATCAGGCATACCTGCAATTGATTACTTTATCGCAGATCCTTATGTACTGCCAGATGATGCACAAAATTACTATACAGAGAAAATCTGGCGATTACCTCAAACTTACATAGCAGTAGATGGTTTTGAAATTGGTGTACCAACTCTCCGCCGCGATGAGTTGGATATTCCTATGGATGCCGTTGTATATCTCAGCGCCCAAAGAGGATATAAACGCCATCCAGAAACGACAAAGTGGCAAATGCAAATTATCAAACAAGTACCTAACAGCTACTTTTTGATTAAGGGACCTGCTGAGGAGGAAACAATTAAACGCTTCTTCTACCAAATTGCCGAAGAAGAAGGTGTAGATTGTTCTCGGTTACGATTTTTACCACAAGTTCATTTAGAGTCAGTTCATCGTGCTAATTTAGGCATTGCTGATATTGTATTAGATACATTTCCCTACAACGGAGCGACAACAACTTTAGAAACATTGTGGATGGGTATCCCTTTGGTGACGCGAGTTGGTGAACAGTTTGCAGCGCGTAACAGCTACACCATGATGATAAATGCGGGTATCACAGAAGGCATTGCCTGGACTGATGAAGAGTATATAGAATGGGGCGTGCGTTTGGGGAAGGATGAAGTTTTACGCCAGCAAGTTGCTCTGAAGCTGAAAGCATCGCGGCAAACAGCACCCCTGTGGAATGGCAAACAGTTTACCCGTGAAATGGAAAATGCTTATGAGCAGATGTGGCAGAAGTATATTGAGGAAAAATAAGCGTGTCAACTTAAGCCTTGGCGAATGGAATAGAGCCTCCGGCACGCTGACGCGAACGCGGCTACACAAACAAAGTCCACCTCCGTGGACTAATACAAAATCAAGGATTCTTAACCCACGGAGGTGGGTTTTGCCTGTGTAGACGCGGTTTCTAACCGCCCTTTTAACCTTAAGTTGACATTAATATTCATGAATTGCCCCTACATTTCTTGATAGCAGTTGTTCGTAATCCTTTGGTGTATCAATATCGATATCCCCTAGTGGAAACTGAATGGAAAACACTTCATTCAGGTTATTATTAATAACTTTTTTTGCTCCTGAAGTCTCTTGCAAAACCGCAAGTTCTGAAAAATATCTCTGACTAAATAGAGCAGGTACACCTAATGTACCCGCATATTCAGAAGCAATGATCGGTTTTTTTGCCGAATAATAGGCATCAACAAGTTGATTAATAATTTGGTGAGACACAAATGGTTGGTCGCAAAGTGTAATAACTACTGCTTCTATTTTTTGAGGAAGATTATTTAACAATTCAATACCGCTCTTGATTGAAGTACTCATTCCACAAGCCCAATCGAGATTAGTAACTACTCTAACGGTAAGTTGGTTAATTTGGGGATGAATCTGTTCTGCATTTGCTCCAAGTACTACTACTACAGGTTGACAAACTGAAGCGATCGCCATTTCTGTAATATACTGCAAAAAACTACGTCCTTGGTAAAGCAATAGTTGTTTTGGCGTACCCATACGAGTTGATGCACCCGCAGCAAGAATCATAATTGCTATGGTTGATTTTTGATTGTCTATTTGCTCAGTGTTAAATACCATAACAGATAAAAACTATGTGGTAAGTAGCAAGTTTAAGCTGCTTTCATAGGATTGGTGAATTGGTTGATTGCGATTTCTTAAAAAATTACCACTGCGGTTTGTTAACACTGCTTGAATTTCAGCAATAATTGCGATCGCTATTCCTTGAGGTGTATCTGCTCCAATGTCAATCCCAATCGGGCCATGCAATCTTTTTAATTGTTCAGTATTATAAACCATTCCTTGTAAACTTAAATCTTCAAGCAATTTTTCAGTACGCAGCTTTGGGCCTAAAACCCCGATGTAGCGTGCCGGAGATGGCAGCAACATTTTCAAAATTTCCAGGTCGTCAAGGTAATTATGCGTCATCACTACAGCAGCTGTGTAGTCATCTATAAATACCTGCTTTTCTACAATTTCTCGCCGACTAAGAATGATCTCGCAAGAAGCAGGAAATCGCTCTTTAGTTGCCTGATTAGCTCGACAATCGACTACAGCAACGTCCCAACCTAATGCTTGAGCAAACTGTGCTACGGGTACAGCGTCATAACCTGCACCAAATATTACTAAAGGTGTGGGTGGTTGGATGACTTCGATGAAAACTTCTGCACTACCTAAAGGTAACTGATAGTTATTTACCCTTGACTTTTGATTAGCAAAGGCTGCTTGAGCATCTGCAATCACAGATGGAATTAAATTTGGATCTTTGATGTCAGTAATAATTTTACCATTTGGATGCAGCAGTAAGCGCGACCCAAGTTTGACATTGACTGCGCCTTCAAAGGCAAAGACTGTGGCAATAATACCCAAATGTTTTTTATTAAAGCACTCCTGGGTAAAAGCGATCGCATTCGGTGTACTTTCTCTCTCAAGACGTTCGACGAGAACTTGCACTATCCCATTGCACCCTAGACCAAAGCCCCAAAGAATATCTTCAGAGGCGGTGTTATCGTAAGTAACAACAATTGGTTCACCGTCCGACATTCGTTGTTGAGTATGCTCAAATACGTCATTCTCCAAGCAACCAGCGCTGATTGTTCCAATCATCCGACCTGTATTTGTGATCAACATTTTGGCACCCGGTCGGCGATAGGTTGAACCTTCGGTTTTGACTACAGTGGCCAGGAAAGTGATTTCACCACTTTTTTGACTTGACTCGAAGCCTTCTAAAATTGCTTGTAATTCGTTCATTACTATTTGCTTATTTTTCGGTTTCTAGCAGTTTGTCAGCTTTAGCAAGCAGTCCCAATGAAAACAATGTGATGACTGTGCCATTGTGCATTGCTGCTAGTCTCAAACACGAGTCGTTTTGCCGTCTATGAATTAGACTGACTGCCTTATTGACCGCCGAAGGGCATCGTGGTGTTCTCCTACCCAAGATAAGCGAAAATACCGATTGAAATCATGCCCCGCAGGATAGTTGTCAACTGGGCTTATTTATCTATCATTAGAGTTAGCACGGAATACTGATTTTCCGTAACTTACAGTGAATACTATTAACCACCCGCAAGATTACAGAATTTTATGTTATCTTTTGTGCCGCAGGAAATGAAAGACCCTGCTCCTTACCATCTATTGACAAGCATCGTTGCTCCTCGCCCAATTGCATGGGTATCTACAATTAGTGCCTCTGGAATTCCCAATCTCGCCCCGTATTCGTTTTTCAATGCAGTCGCAGGTTTTCCACCAACCATTATGTTCTCAGTTACATACCATAGACGTGAGCCAAAAGAAAAAGACACGTTACGCAATATTCATGAAGTTGATGAATTTGTGTGTCATGTGGTGGATGAAACACTATCTCAGGCAATGGTTCAAACAGGAACGGAATTTCCCTATGGAGTTAACGAGTTTGAAAAAGCAAACTTAAAAGCTATTCCTGCTACAGATGTCAAGCCCCTGCGGATTGAAAGCTCACCTGTGGCAATGGAGTGTAAAGTCACACAAATAGTTCCAGTCCAAGGAACCAATAATCTGATGGTATTAGGCCGAGTGTTACGATTTCATGTGCGTGAAGACCTATACCGCCAAGATTTGGGGTTAGTTGATACTGTAGGGATGCAGCCGATTACGCGCTTAGGTGGGCCAGTTGAGTATACAAAGATTGGGGAACTATTTGAGATGACAACTCCAAAGGTATGATCGGATGTTAATTTACAAAGAAAGGCAGTGAGCAGAAAGCATAAGCAAAGAAGTATTAATCAAAACTTTACTGACCCTGACTTTGATAGAATTCGCTAAGAGCAACTATTCAAAATTTCAGTTGATGGTTTTTTGTAGCAAGTAAACGATTAACATTGCAGTAAAGATTTAATTCTTTTCTTCAAATGAATTCATACACTGAAACAGAATTCCTGGTTGGTGATATTCCGTACCAAATGTTCATTCAATGTTACCGCCCAAGGAAAGACCGAAATTCAGTTCCTATTGTGCTTTTACACGGCGCTTTTCATACAGGTAGTTGCTTTGTCAAAACACCCGATAATCGCCAAGGTTGGGCAGTATATCTGACAGAACAAGGCTGGGAAACCTACATTGTTGACTGGCCAGGGCATGGTCGATCAGGCTGTGTCCCAGATTTTCCCACGATGCCATATCAACGGGTAATTGATGCTACTGTGGCGCTACTCCAACAAATTGGCCCGGCTGTCATTCTTACCCACAGTATGTCTGGTGTCGTTGGTTGGCAGGCAGCACAAACCCATCCCAAACTTGTTAAAGCTATTGTAGGCATTGCACCAGGGCCACCAGCCAATCTATTACCAGCGATCGCAAAAGACTCTCAGGAGGCTTTTCTCGAAGACCGTCCACGTATTCAGTCGCGTGAAGAAACTAAAAAATACTTCACTAACTCAGATAATTTTCCGCAAGAGGTATTTGAGAATTACTTTTGTAGTTTAGTCCCTGAGAGTGCGCGAATTAGTAACCAGCGCAGAAATGTTGAAGGACAAGGGCTTTATATTTCCCACCCTCAGGTACTATTTGATATTCCCATCTTAGTGATTACAGGCGACCAAGACCCGCGCCATTCTCGTGAGGTAGATGCAGAAACTGCAAAATACTTCCGGGGTGATTTTGTTTGGCTTCCTGAAGTTGGACTTCCTGGCCATGGTCATCTGCAAATGCTTGAACACGGTAACTTAGCGATCGCTGACCTGTTTATTAATTGGCTAAAAAGCAAAGGTCTATAGCGGTTCCCAATCTGGTGAGGTACGTTTTTAAATCTGCTTAGTTTTCTAGAAAAGATTGAGGTGTACCTCCGTTGTTTAGGAAAGGCTATATAGAATCCATTTGACATCTTAGGAAGGGTCTGCAAGCCTCTTAATCATTAGCCTGATGAAGCAGAGGTTGAGTTTGGCAGTGGCACTAGTCAGGGTTCGTTCAAAGTTCTTAACCAGAATTTTACAACGCTCCATCCAAGCATTGGAGCGCTCGATCACCCATCTGGCTACTGCCGGAACAAATCCACATTTTCCTTGTGCTGCTTTCTCTTGTTTTGAGGGTTTCGTAGAAAGTTGAAATTGGATTTTGGTCATGATCTCTGGGTAAATCCGCTCTAACTCCTGAGTTAAATATTCGGGATGATACCCGTGATCTAGCAGGATGGTGATCTTGGGAATATCACTCTTGTTTTGACTTGAAGTAGTCGATGTTGAGAGTAAACATCTCAATTAATCCGGCATCATCCGAGACATTGGCACGAGTGCAGTGCGTAAAGAAGGGAAACCCAAGGGTATCAATAGCCAGATGCCTTTTAATGCCGTTGGTGGCTTTGTAGAAACAAAAACCTTTCGACTCCACACTGGCATTGCAGGTATTTTTCACCGCTTGGGAGTCAATGATGATCAACGTCGTCCAGTGCGGTTTTTTTTTTACCTGTTCACGCACTTGTCCATGTAAGACACTCATTAGTTCCTCGAATACCCCAGCGGCTCGCCACTGTTTGTAGTGCCAATAGACGGTGGAATAAGGGGGGAAGTCTTTGGGTAGGTCTTGCCAATTGCACCCATTTTTCAGTTGATAGAGAATTCCATTGAATATCTCTCGCTTTGTCCAGTTGCTCGGTCGAGTCTGCTTCTTAGTCGGTAAGATTTCTTGCAATAAGGGGTCAAAAATTTCCCATTCTGTATCAGTGAGGTCGCTGGAATACGCCATTAGCATTGGATTGTAGATGCTGAGGAGTACCTTAATTCAAAACCTCATAAGATGTCAAATGGGTTCTATATAGCGGTCTGCTTTGATTTTTGAAATTATTTGCGTAGACAGGGAGTAGGGAGTAGGGAGTAGGGAGTGGGGAAGAAGCCTTTTTGGGTGTACTGATTTTTTTCAAAAATCAAATACGAGTCCCATATCAGCTTTTATCCATTTTCTCAAACGGTATTGTAAACTATTATTTTTTGGCGTAGGCGTAGCCCGCCGTAAGCATCGCACAACTTTTCGGTCTACTGACATTAAGCAAGGGAAGAGCGATCGCATTTCATCAGAAGTCTTTTCTAAGTTCGTGCTTCTTGAGATTAGTGAGCGTAAATCATGTGAGAAATAACCGGGGGTTCATCGCCTTGATGAAAGGCAAAAACCTTTTGACGAATCTCTCGATCTGTCACTGTAAACCGTTCATATTGACGTAAATGATCCACCCAAGACTCGACGATAAATGTCTCTAAGTAGCGATTCGGCTGAGATGTATCATGAAAGATGCCCCAGCGAATTGCACCATCTCGTAACCGCACCACTCGTAAGGCATTAATTGCCGCAATGAATTCCTCTGCTTGATCTGGGTCAATGCAATATTCAAGTGTGACTAAAACCGGGCCTTGTTCTGGTTGCAATTCAATTACTACCAGAGGTTCCGCTCGCCGTAATGCTGGAGCTAAATCAAGTTTTCCTGAGAGCAAGTGGTAACGCCGCGCTGTGAACGTTCCCCCCACTAAGCCAATCGCAGCAACGAATAAGGCACTCGGCGTTCCCCAATGTTCTGCTGCTGCACCCCAAACAATACTGCCAATTGCTGAACCTCCTTGAAATACCATTTGATAGGTTCCCAGCGCCCGCGCCTGCACCCAAGCCGGAACAGCAAGCTGCACTGTGATATTCAAGCTGGATGTCATAGTTGTCCAGGCAATCCCAGCTGCCAGCAAAGCCAGCAATACCAAAGGTACATTGTGAATGAATGCCAGAATTAATGTAGCGATCGCAAACACAAGAGTTCCTGCAATCACAACTCCATCAGTTGTGAGATGTTGCCGCACTTGTGGCATCAAAATCGCCCCGACAATCGCCCCCAATCCAAAGCAACCGAGTAGTAAACCATACCCACCTGCTCCCTGTCGCAAATCCTGCTGTGCCACCAAAGGCAGCAACGCTAACAAAGCACTTGTGCAACTAGTTAAAACAGCTGCCCGAATTAACACGGCTTGCAGAGCGGGAGAAAAGCGGAGATAGCGAATACCAGCCCGCATAGAACCTAATACTCGCTCTGCGGGTAGGGCACTTTCATAAAGCGGTTTGCGCTGCCAACGGTAAAGGATAAAAATCACCGCAAGAAAGGAGAGGGCATTAATCAAAAAGACGACTCCGGCATTTGCTGCTACCAAAATCAAGCCAGCGATCGCCGGCCCAACGGCTCGTGCAATGTTAAACCCAGCACTATTTAAAGCAATGGCAGCCATCAGTTCCGATCGCGGTACTAGTTCTGGTACAATTGCTTGCCAAGCTGGGCCATTCATTGCCGCTCCTAAGTTAAGCAAAAACGTCAGCGCCAACAGTGACCACGGTGTAATCGTACCGGCAAAAATCAATCCACTCAAGATCAGTGCAGCAACCAGCATCCAGACTTGCCAGAATAGCAGTAACCGACGGCGATCAAAAATATCTGCGGTTGCTCCGGCTGGTAGTCCTAACAGCAGCACCGGCAAAGTTGCGGCTGTTTGCATCAGTGCCACCAACAGGGGAGAGGTGGTGAGAGAAGTCATTAGCCAAGCTCCCGCCGTGTCCTCCATCCAACCCCCAATGTTGGAGACAATTGAGGCAATCCAGCGATCGCGAAACAAAGAGTTACGGAGCGGAGTCCAAGCAGAGTTTGTCATGACTGCGGTATGCACTATTTACTAAAGCATTCTGGGAGCGGGGCTACGAGTAACATCCAATCCTGACACACGAGGTAGAGCGATCGTTTTGCCTGTTTGTGCGGCCTCGTAAATCAACGCTATCAGTTTTTGGTCTTGCAAACCTTCTTCACCAGGGGTATGAGGTTGCTTATTTTAAATCACACAAATGCGTCGGCTGACAATGCCAATGCGTTGACTGACAATGCCAATGCGTTGACTGACAATGCCAATGCGTTAGCTGACAATGCCAATGCGTTAGCTGACAATGCCAATGCGTTGACTGACAATGCCAATGCGTTAGCTGACAATGCCAATGCGTTTCTCTGCAATTAAAAACGCTACACTTTTTCAGCAAGCCCTATTTAGCTAAGGCAGAAAAAGCCCCACACCTCCCTTCGGGTAGGTGTGGGATGAATTCTGGGCAATGAGGAATTGACCAACAAGCGGAATTAAACTGCGTTTAATTCCGCTTGTTGGTCGATGACGAATTGCCTCTCTCTGTGGCTGGTAACGAGTCAATAAAGTCTTCAAGTATTTGAGTCATAGTCCTGTCTTTTAAGACTGAATACAATCGAAACTTATTGAGCCTACGCTCACTGATTCGTATTTGTAGATATTTATTTTTCATATTTGTCACTACGATGTCACAACGTTTATGTTATCATAGTTGCAACAAGGAGACGACAAATAAATGAGGACAGCATACCAATACAAACTACGACCAACAACAAAGCAAACCATTGAAATAGACAGATGGCTATCTATGTTATGCGCTCAGTATAATTTCTTGTTGGCTGATAGATTTGATTGGTACGAACGTAATCGTTCACCTATTAACGCTTGCCCCCTTGTCTGCCACATACCAGAGTTGCGCGATAACCCAGACTATTACTCACAAAAGAAGACACTGCCACAACTCAAAAAGACTCATCCTTGGTATGGTGAAATTTACTCGCAGGTACTACAGGATATAGTCAAACGAGTTAAGGTAACGTTTGACCGGCATCTTTTAGGTGATAGCAACGGCTTCCGTTGTGGGCGACCTCGGTTTAAATCTCGTGAACGTTATCGCACGTTTACATATCCACAGATGAAGGATGGGTGTTTGCAAGGTAATTTAATAACTTTACCGATGTTTGGTATAGTCAAGGTTATTCTGCATCGCCCAATACCTGATGGATTTAAAATTAAAACCGCATCTGTCACCAAAAAAGCTGATGGCTATTATTTAACTTTAAGCCTTGAAGATACAACTGTCCCAAGTATTAAGCCTGATTTCAATGCAGACTCAATTACGGGTATCGACCTTGGCTTAAAAGAATTCTTGACAACTTCCGATGGTGATACTGTTTCAATCCCTCAGCATTACCGTAAATCTCAGAAGCGATTACGGGTCATTCAAAAACGTATTTCACGCCGCAAGAAAGGAAGTATTCGCCGCAAAAAAGCTATTAAGCAAGTTGCCAAACAACACAAAAAAGTAGCCGATAAGCGTAAAGACTTTCACTTTAAAACTGCTAATAATCTACTGAAAAAATATGATGTCGTAGTTCACGAAGATTTAAACGTCAAAGGTCTTTCTCGTTCCATGCTAGCTAAGTCTGTACATGATGCTGGATGGGGTAGTTTCTTGTCGATACTGATAACCAAAGCCGAAAATGCTGGGTTATTGGTAATTGCAGTGAATCCATCAGGTACGTCACAAGATTGTTCTAGTTGCGGCGTGAAAGTTCCTAAAAAACTGCATGAACGCTGGCACGATTGCTCTAATTGCGGGTGTGGTCTTGACCGCGATCATAATGCAGCGTTGAATATAAAAAATAGAGCGGCAGGGCATTCCGTTCTTAAAGCCAAGAGCCTCCTAAGCAATAGCCGGATTGTCTTGGAAGCCTACACTGTACTCGAAGAGTCAGTGTAGGAGTATGTCACGCAACTCGAAGAAATAAATTATCCAATTCCTTCATACAAGGCTAATATTAGATTCTTCTTTCCCAACCTCTCCACATCCACGGCAGTTGCTCCTGAGGGAAACCCCCAAGGCATACTGCCGACGCTTTTACGGACGCTCGACTACTCGCTATTGCTAACGCCCCACTGCTTCCCCAACTTTAAGAGCAATGGAATATTTTTTTATTTGAAAGTCCCTTATGGGGTACTGGTTGGAATTGGTCTACTGGTTGGAATTGGGGTACTGGTTGAACTTGGGGTACTGGTTGAACTTGGGGTGCTAGTTGAACTTGGGGTGCTAGTTGAACTTGGGGTACTAGTTGAACTTCCAGGATTAATAATGGAACGAACTTGTTGCAGGTGTTCTTGGAGGGTTGGCAGCGCTTGAGCGGCAAATGCTTTCACGTCTGAATCTTGTCCCTGTTGAGCTTCAGTCTGAAATGCCGAGATATCCTTTTCATGATCTTGAAGCATCTGATTCAAATATTGGCGATCAAAGTTAGCACCAGAAAGTTTAGATAAGCGTTGCTTCACTTGCTGATTTTTGCTGCCGATACTAGTTGGCAGCCTCACACCTTTTTGAGTCGCCAACTGTTTGAGTTGATTGTTGACTTGGGTATGATCTTGAACCATATGCTGTCCAAACTGTTTTACCGCATTGCTAGTTCCACGTTGTGATGCTAATTGTCCGAGTTGGACTTCTGCTAAACCACCTTGAGCCGCTTCTTTTATAAACTGTCTGTCTGAAGAACTGAGGTTATTTTGCCCTGACGTAGTTGGTGACGCAGTTGGTGATGGACTCTCAGTTGTTTGCACAGGCACAGCAGCTGGAGCTTCAGATGTATTCTGGTCATGGGGAGTAGTTGGTGTGCAACCAGTCGCTAGAGATAAAGCGATCGCTACTATACCAGTAGAAACTATTTTGAAGTTGGACATAATTAATGTTCTCCTTGGATAAAGCTATATTTGGCAACGTAGAATGAAAAACAAGCGCGATCGCACAGTTGAGTACGACCCCTAATGCGTAACGCATCAACTGGATGTAACTCACACCTGCGAAATTGCGTAGGCGTAGCCTGCCGAAGGGCAAGCTCAGTGACTATCGTAGATATCGCTGTTTGCGTAAACAAAACGCTTAAAAATAGTATTAATATTTACCCTAGCCAAGCTGGATTCATTGCTGTACTATCATTTTGGGTTGTAGTCTTATATCGTTCGTACTCCCCTTTAGCTGCTGCCTCACGGGTACGCGCTAACAATGCTGTAACTCGTGCCTGATCCATTGGCTCAAAGGTGCGAACTGCTTCAAACGCCTGGTCTAAAATTCTCATGCTGTCGATGCCCGTAATTACAACTGAGGTTGGCAAATTCATGGCGTAGTGCAGGCACTCGATCGCACTGACTGTATTGCTTCTAAGAATGTAAGACTCCCCGATGGTTTTCATTGCCAGCACGCCAATGTTGTTTTTCACTAGCACAGGTAAAACCTGATGTTCAAAACTTCTAAAATGGGCATCCATCACATTCAAGGGCATCTGCACAGTGTCAAAGCGGAAACCATTTTGTGTGGCAGTTTCCAGCATCTGAAGGTGAATCTGAGGATTCTTGTGTCCTGTAAAACCGATATAGCGAATTTTGCCTGCTTTCTGCGCCTCGACAACTGCCTCCATTGAGCCGCCAGGAGCAAAGACCCGATCGGGGTCTTCAAAACGCAGTATTTCATGATGCTGCAATAAATCAATGTGATCGACCTGCAAATCTTTGAGCGATTCATCAATCTGCATCTTAGCAGCGGCTTTGGTGCGACCGTCGATTTTCGTCATTAGGAAGACCTTTTGACGATAACCATCTTTAAGAGCATTTCCCATCCAACGCTGGCTACGTCCGTCGTGATAGTCCCAAGAGTTATCCATAAAGTTGATACCGCGATCAATCGCACTGCGGATCAGTTTGATACTTTCTTGCTCCTCTTGAATTTTTCCAATGTGATATCCCCCCAAGCCAATCACAGATACTTGTTCTTTGGTGCGTCCGAGGTGGCGATACAACATTTCGCCGCGTCGAGTTGCAGTGGGTGAACTTTGGGCTAGCAGTTGAGTATTTTCATCAACAGGTTCTGTTTGGGCTAATAACGGCTGCAAAAATCCTTCCGAAACTACAAGTCCTGCCGCTACTAATCCCGAAGCAGAAGCAGTTTTTAACAAGCTGCGTCTACTAATCTCCATAATTGTCTCCTACAAGCAACAACAGGGATGAGCCGTATAGTATCACGACAATCTGGCACAGCGACTCTAACTAAGGTGTGTTTTGAAATATACTCCGCAAGATGCATTCACAATGCTTACTTTTTGTTTACAGCTATTTTTAGGTAAATAGACCACGCGGTAGGGGCACAGCATTGCTGTGCCCCTACGACAGATGTGGTTCAAATACATGATTTCTGCTGTAAGCTTGCTTGATTTAAAACTTTATCAATAAAGGTAGGAGTTAAAGGGCAGGAGGAAAACTGCCTCTAAGTACAGACATTCTATGGGAATTCATGTACCTGATACCACTTTGCGCGGCACTAAAAAGCCAAGTACAATTGCTACCAAGAACAATGCTGGAACATCACCAAACAGGTGTCCCTGTTCAACAGGGTCAATTACTGCATGTACCGTCATGATCAGCGCGTGGACTACACTTGACCAGACGGTGAACCAGATTAAACTGAGGTGAGCTTCTGGTTGCCTTGAAGCCAATAGCAAAAAGACACCAAGCGTTGCATAAACACCAATGATCATCTGTTCGTATTCGTGCTGACCTGGTTGCCATAACCAGCCTGATGCCCAGACCTGAGTTAGCGGATAGATAAGTAGAAAACTTATTCCAATAATAACCAGAGCAATTTGTAAGTACCGATCACGCTCATCCATTGCTTTAACCTCCGCTATTTTCTAGTGCAGTCTCTACTAACAAAACTGTATAAATTTTGTTTATGATTGTATTCCCACTAGTGACACTTCAGCTTTGGAGTGTTAGAAATTTTAATGCTCCTTGTGGTTTAAAACTGATTCAACTGTAAATGTAAGTTGATGCATTCACAATGCAAGTTAATGTATTCCCAATGCAAGCTGATGCATTCCCAATGCAAGCTGATGCATTCACAATGCAAGTTAATGTATTCCCAATGCAAGCTGATGCATTCATAATGCAAGTTGATGTATTCCTAATGCAAGCTGA
This sequence comes from Nostoc sp., assembly GCF_036917755.1. GTDB lineage: Bacteria > Cyanobacteriota > Cyanobacteriia > Cyanobacteriales > Nostocaceae > Nostoc. Next base: position 810 of record NZ_JBALFC010000050.1, on the reverse strand, counting down.
TGCATTGCCAATGCTTACCTTTTGTTTAAACTTGCGGATTTAAAACTTTATCTTACTGATAGGTTTTTTAGTTGCAATGGGTACATTAAATGTATACTATATTGGTAGATACATTTATGAGTATCCAAGATACAACACGCCGTTTGCGCCCTCAAAGCATTAGTCAAGATATTAGCTCATTCCACGGTTTGCAAACCGTCAGCACCTACAACACGACTCGTGCTGATGCTTCAGATGCAAAGTTACACGAAGTTTATCAGGCGATGTTGATTTCTCAACAAACTGAAACCGAGAAACTAGCTTTATACCGTGCTGCTTCTGATGCTGCCCGACTAGGAGAATGGGAATTTCATAATGCTGTATTAGCAATGAAAGAAGTTGTGCGGGGGCAATATGGTTCAGATAGCGATCAAGCTCAGGCTGTGGGATTGAAGAAAAAATCAGACCGCAAGCGCCCTTCCCGCAAAAAGCTAGTTGCGATCGCCTAACCGCCCCCTGGAAGCGATCGCAAATTAATCAACTTTGGTTGAGTTTAAAAACGGGCGATCGCTAATCCTATGATTGAGCTTTCATCGTTTCGGCGATGCCTACGGCTGGCTACGCCGGAGCATTGTAAGTAGTCGGCGTTGCAATTTATGAGAGATGCGAACTGCCGAAGGCGGCAGCGCTTCGCTATCGCGCAATTCCTGAAAGCTCAACGGCAGCAATTAATCTCTGTTAGAGTCGATGCCCGGTATTATCCGGGGCACCTCTCTGTTAAATCTGGGCGTGCGACTTTCATCGCACCCAGCTTCCGATGTTCTTAGCTTT
>NZ_JBALFC010000049.1:0-23977 GCF_036917755.1 Nostoc sp. | reverse complement strand
GATGATTTTTGCGTCATGTGTCATATTTTATAACCCAGTGTGTACCAATTTACATTCTGATTTTTTAGTTCTACCCCGATTTACCGAGCGGATACTCCAAAATCCTCCATTTTTTTGCTAATATTCATGATTTCCTGTTTCGCACTCTGACAAATAGCCAACTAATGCAAACGGACACTTGCAGCCCAATTCTGATTCCAAAGAAGTAATATTAAGTCCAAATTCACCGCAAACAGCATCAAAAATTTCCCCAGAAGTTAACTCTAAATTCGCGTCTAATTCCTTAACTCGTGATTCAATTTTGGCTTGTTCCATAATGTTTCTTGCATTAGATTGTTCGGATTTAATTACAATTTCTTCTGCGTATCTTCTAGCTAATGTTACCAAATACAGTTGTGAATAGCTTTTGGCAATTCCCCTGTAATACTCAATCCCATTCCAAATAAATCTTAAATAAGTGTAGGATCTTTCACCTTTTTCAGAATAAACAAGCACAAAACCGTGTGGAGTTGCAACTTGCCCTTTGGCATAATTTCGGCCGTCTTCGCTTTTTTTCAAGTCTAGTTTTAGTCATAATTATCTTTTCGTCACTTGATACTTAAAACTACTAAAATTAATGTATCAATAATCATGATTGATTTCCTGTCCAAGGATTTAAAGCACTCCGAGAAATATTTTGGCTTCAGCCAAGCTTATCAAACCAGTTCAAGTTAGGACTTTCCCCATTTTTTCGTCGGTAAGCCTCAGCACAAGCCTTTTCATAAACCTCATCCCAACCACGAAGAAAGTCCTTTTCATAAGATACTAAATCTTTGTATGGGATAGCGCTTTCAAGCGAGACAGCCTGCATTATCTCTTCAAAGCTTTGAAAATATCCAGGCTCAATTGCGATTGCTGACAAAAACCTCACGCAATTGTTTTTAAACTCTTGATGACATAGCTCTAATACATCTGATTTCATACTCCTACCCTTGAGAATTATTTGGACTGAGTTTCGTTTTATAGGTGACTTGATAAGTTCCGTAAAAATATCTTATCAAACAGATTGAAATACCAGTTATTGAATAATATTAATCTCTTCTAATCAGTTAGTTTATTAATTTTTATTCACCCGAATTCTTCAATATACCCGTCAACAATTCCGACATCTCCCACAGGTCTTTATTTCGGCGGAAAGCGATGGCATAACATTTCAATAACCGCTTTGGGACATGATTAACCCAAAGCGGTTGCTACCGTATATTCGCTTCTTCTATAAAAAGAGCCAGTGATTTACGAGATATGACTCACTCTCGACCTGTTTCATAGAGATGCTTTCGCCAAAGAGTCGAAACCATTACAGACCCTAACTTTATTGTGCATAATGCCCAACCCCATGACTGTACGGCAGACTCGACATCACAAGTAGAGGTTTCCTGAACGGCTTGTTATCAACTGGGGGTATAGAAATTTGATTTTGGGAATACTAAAAATAGTACAGGAATTATTAAAGTTGAAAATTTATAAAATGGTACGTTGACCTCGATACTGGATCTACCACAAGCAATCTCAACTCATGAAGGAACAAATACGAAATGATAGTTAAAGGGGTTCTAAATTTTGACCAAAATAGTACAGATAAACTATATGGCGTTCGCGTTTATCCTTATTATCTAGCATTCTTTGTCATAATTATTAAAATATTAAAATGACCAAGTACTAGTGCCAGAGAAATCTACTTCTGTGACCTGAAGCGTGATTTTATCGGCTACGGCATTGCTCACTCCCAGACTTAATAAGTGTCTGAGGTTGTATGAACGAGCAGGCTTTATCAAAGTACCAGGGAGCGAGATCGTCAATCGGATAGGTGGAGTATCGTTTAGTATAGCAGTCCTAAATCATATGTGAAAACTTCTCTTTCTTTTCTTGGCGTTCTTGGCGACTTGGCGGTTCGTTTATTTTCACAACTCATTTAGGATTGCTATATGGTGTACGAGTTGGAGTAAAGTCGTCAAATCATCGGTTTCGGCGGTAGCCTAAAGATGATCTGTTAGTGTTGATTGACTGGCAAAACCAGATGATTTACCAGACTTACCAACCGCGATCGCCTGTGGTTATTTCGACCAAGCACATTTTATTCACGATTTTCGGTCGCTGGCCGATTGCACGCCCACTGAATACCTGGCACAACGCGGCTTTCATCCCTGCCATGTTGTTCTGCTCGATGAAAACACAGGAGAAGTAGGATGAAAGTACCTTTTACAGGTGGTTGTTTATGTGGAACTATCCGCTACGAATGTTCGGCAGAGCCAATTGTTATGGGCAATTGCCATTGTCGCGATTGCCAGCGGGCAACGGGCAGCGCATTTGCGGCGGCGCTCCTTGTCTTGCGCGATGCCGTCACGATCGCTGGAGAGGTTAAATATTACGAGGTCATTGGCGATAGTGGAGCCACAGTCGCTCGGGGATTTTGTCCTAACTGTGGTTCTCGATTATTTAGTAAACCGCCGAATCTCGAACTGATAGGCATTCTTGCAGGCAGCCTTGACGATCCAGGCTGGTTTCAACCTGGAATGGATCTTTATACCGCTAGTGCCCAGCCGTGGGATTATATGAACCCAGATTTACCCAAGTTTACCAAAATGCCGTCAGCCAATAATTGAAGTCTAGTCGGCTAGATCGCTAATTTTTTAGAGGAGAATTTATATGTACAACAAAGGTTCATGTCAATATCAATGAACCGCAAGGTATGGCAACCATTTATGGGCGATCGTAAGCGGACGAGGCTTGTTTAGTAATGATTAATTTACGCCCTGCCACCCCTGCTGACTTGAAACTGCTGCAACACTGGGATCAACAACCTCATGTCATTGCCGCAGATCCCAACGATGATTGGTATTGGGAGGTAGAACTGAGTCGCAATCCTGACTGGAGAGAGCAACTAATTGCCCAGATCGAGGGTCGTCCCATTGGATTTGTCCAAATTATCGATCCAGCGCGTGAGGAAAGCCGTTATTGGCGCGATGTTACACCGGATCTTCGTGCCATTGATATCTGGATTGGGGAAGAAACAGATTTGGGCAAAGGCTACGGCACAAGAATGATGCAGCTTGCCTTAGCTCGATGTTTTGCCGACCCGCGTGTGACGACTGTCCTCATCGATCCACTTGCCAGCAATACTCGCGCTCACCGCTTCTATGAACGTCTTGGCTGACAATTTGTTGAACCACGAAGGTTTGGCGACGATGACTGTTTTGTTTATTGCCTGAACCGAGCAGATTGGCATCCTGAAAACACGATCGCATCGCGGTAGCGGCAGCTAGTGAGCGATGGCGCAGAGCGCCCAGCATAGCTGATCGCCGCATAACAACACCCATGCACACCGACCGTCGAGAGTCGATCGGTTGTGATGCAGTCAAAATTACCAAAGTATGAATTGCCAAAGGAGGGAAACTGATGAGTTCATTTGTGCTTTGTTTTCAAGATATTGATAAAACAAAAATCACGGTTGTTGGGGGTAAAGGCGCAAACCTGGGGGAACTTTCCAAGATTGAAGGAATCCGCGTACCGGATGGCTTCTGTGTTTCTACTGAAGCCTTTAAAAGAATCATTGGGGAAACGTCGTCGATTAACGAATTACTTGATCGGTTATCGCATCTATTGGTGGAAGACCGGGATAAAATCGGTGAACTTAGCGGTGAGATTCGCAGGATCATCGAAGGGATAGCCATTCCTCAAGACATTAATGAAGAGATCACCAGCTTCCTCTCCAGGTTTGATGAAAAAAATGCCTATGCAGTAAGATCCAGCGCAACCGCAGAGGATTTACCAACGGCCTCTTTTGCAGGCCAGCAGGATACGTATTTGAACATTATCCCAAAGGAAGCAATCTATCAGCATATCAGCAAGTGCTGGGCATCGCTATTTACCGAGAGGGCAGTAATTTACCGTCTTCAAAACGGCTTCGACCACCGTAAAGTCCACCTGTCTGTGGTTGTTCAGAAGATGGTCTTTCCGCAGGTGGCAGGAATTTTGTTTACTGCCGATCCCGTCACTTCTAATAGGAAGGTGTTATGCATTGATGCCAGCTTCGGACTTGGTGAGGCTATGGTCAGAGGCATTGTGAATGCTGATATCTATAAAGTGTGTAACGGCAAGGTTATCGATAAGAAGATATCCACCAAGAAACTGGCTATTTACGCCTTAAAAGATGGCGGTACGAAAGAACAGGAGATTGAACCTGAGAGACAGAACAGGCAAGCGCTGACGGATGAGCAGATTTTACAGCTTGAGCGCATAGGCAGAAAGATCGAAGAACATTTCGGCTGCCCCCAGGACATCGAATGGTGTTTGGTTGATGATACATTTTATATTGTCCAGAGTCGGCCAATCACTACTTTATACCCGATCCCTGAAGCGAACGATCGGGAAAATCACGTCTATGTATCTGTCGGTCATCAACAAATGATGACTGACCCCATCAAACCATTGGGATTGTCTTTATTCCAGTTAACAGCTGCTCGACCCATGCATAAAGCTGGTGGAAGGTTGTTTGTTGATATCACACCTGATCTGGCTTCACCTGTTAGAAGAGAAATTATAGTAGATGTGTTGGGAAAATCCGAGCCGCTCATAAAAGACGCACTGATGACCATCATAGAGCGAGGAGATTTCATTGAATCGTTACCAGATGATCAAAAAGAACAGAGTTCCGGTAAAAGCAATAAATCTCCATCGCCTGCGGATTTTCAAACACTAAACGAATACGATCCGACAATCGTTCCTGATCTGATTAAGAGTAGTCAAAGATCGATAGACGATTTAAAACATAACATCCAAACGAAATCAGGATCGGATCTAATTGATTTTATTCTGGAAGATATCCAGCAATTAAAGAAGAGTTTATTTGATCCACAAAGTTTTGGTGTGATTATGACTGCTATGAATGCTTCATCATGGATCAATGAAAAAATGAAGGAGTGGTTAGATGAAAAAAACGTAGCAGACACGCTTTCTCAATCTGTACCCAACAATATTACTTCACAAATGGGTCTGGAACTATTGGATGTCGCAGATGTGATTCGTCCTTATCCAGAAGTAATTGATTATTTACAACATGTAAAAGATGATAACTTTTTGGATGAACTGGTTAAGTTTAATGGTGGAAAGGAAACCCAAGACGCTATCTATGCTTATCTCAACAAATACGGAATGCGATGTGCCGGAGAAATCGATATTACTAAAACTCGTTGGAGTGAAAAACCAACTACACTTGTCCCCATGATTCTTAATAATCTCAAAAACTTTGAGCCTAATGCCAGCAATCGGAAATTTGAGCAAGGGCGACAGTCAGCTTTGAAAAAAGAACAAGAGTTATTAGATCGATTGAAGCAATTACCAGATGGTGAACAAAAGGCCAATGAAACAAAACGAATGATCGACCTGATCCGGAATTTCATCGGTTATCGTGAATATCCAAAATACGGCATGGTTAATCGCTACTTTGTTTATAAGCAGGCGTTACTGAAAGAAGCCGAACAACTCGTACAAGCGGGCGTTATTCATGAAAAAGAAGATATATACTATCTCACTTTTGAAGAACTTCACGAAGCCGTATGCACCAATAAACTGGATTACCAGATCATCAGCAAACGAAAAGACGATTACAAATTATATGAAAAACTAACTCCCCCACGTGTTATCACCTCTGACGGTGAAATCATTGCAGGTAAGTACAAACGAGAAAATCTCCCAGCCGAAGCTATTGTAGGTCTACCTGTTTCTTCCGGAGTTATAGAGGGACGAGCACGTGTCATCTTAAACATGGAAGATGCCGATCTAGAAGATGGAGATATATTAGTCACCTCCTTTACTGACCCTAGCTGGACACCATTGTTTGTATCTATAAAAGGTCTAGTCACCGAAGTTGGTGGACTGATGACCCATGGAGCAGTTATCGCACGTGAATATGGCTTACCAGCAGTTGTTGGAGTAGAAAATGCTACCAAACTGATAAAAGATGGGCAACGAATTCGTGTACATGGAACAGAAGGGTATGTAGAAATCCTATAATGGATGATGTTGCTGGCGAATTCAGGGAGTTTCCAATGAGGACTACCGACAGCTTCCGAAGCCGAGGAGCCGGAATGGGGCATCCGCTGTTAGATTTTAATAATAGTATTTATAAATATTAATCAGCAGTCAATGAGACTGCTGATTAATTTACCAAATTCCTAACTTTTGATAAGTGTTTGTAACCCAGTTATAAATTATGACTCTGCGGTTTAATTTTGTTGCATCGGCAATACAATTAGCTGTTCCTCCAGGTTGTTCATCCCAGATAGCAATCATCATATCGTGGACATTTTTTATTTGATTAATTATCCATCGGTTACGAGCATTTAAACATTTGATTCCTCCAGCTTCTTGATAAGGTAAGTTAGAGACAAATTTGATAGCGTCGCATTGGGTTTATATAAACTGATAATAGAATGAATTACTATCAGGTTATGTTTTTATTATGTTGACTGTTTAATTTGGCTTAAGGCTATTAACATTTCTTCTCGGTTGAGATGTCGTTTCTTACCTGTTTTGGATTCTTGGATAGCGTAACTCCATTTTATTCCAGCTTGTGAGCATTTCTTTCTTAACTGTTCAACAGTCATCTGTTTGGTTGTAAATACTTGATGTTTGTTTTTGGTAGATATCCAAATTTTGGATTTTTCAGTTAAGGTTTCGGTTTTAATTACAGTGGGTTTTATAGATGTAGTGCGGTTACAGTGTTTTTCAAAAGCGATAGATATCTCTATTAAGAACTGGAAAATAAAGAAAGTGGAAAATCCGTAAATAATCACGTAGAGAAGCCCTGTCAGCATATACTGTGCTAATTCCATTGTTGTAACTCCTGTTGATATAACTAGTAACTGGCTATTTATGAAGCGATATGCCAGCTTTCTATTTATATTAAGCGTGAGCTTGTCTGATATTAAAAATGCTTTTTTACAAAATTACTCTGTCAGCTTTGATATTATCCCAAAACCAGAGATATTGAATATTATTGAATGACGTAAAATTATTTAATTGGTGCTTATTTATCGGAAATATTAATAAATTTTATATTAATTTAATGCTCAAAAATAAGTTATCTTTTAATACTTACTGTCTCCAAATTATGCTGAAACAGTAATGAAATAACTCTTGGGCTTGGTTTAGTAGTTATATGAAAATGTTATTTTATATATATTTAACAATTGTTTTGATATTATCTACTAACTGTACTACCATACCCCAAATAGCTTTCCAGCCAAGTACTATCCCCCAAAAGCCGCTAACAAATAGACCAAATACTGACTTGAGGAAGATAACTCCCCTGTAATTTATCTCGATATTTGATTCAGCTTTGGCATAGATAAAACCATCCCCAATTTTATTTTCCAACTTCCTCATTTTTCGTTCTTCTTCTCTATCCCTTCTTTCTTCTTGTACCTTCCAGCCCCAAGGGGCAAATCCCAAAATAATCGAAATTGGAAGATAGAATGGCCAGCTATACATGTAGCCAAGGGAAGCATAGATGATAAAAAAGGTTAGCCCCAAACCAGTGCGCCAAACTAAACACCAGAGGATAAACAAACTGTTGATAATAGCGTTACGGATAACTATACTTCGGTTTTTGTTATATGACATTTTAAGGCTGCTCCCGATGCCTAATATTTAAGTTTTTATTTAGGGTGATTGCATCCCTTCAGATTAAACTTAAACGTAGTAGTAGTTTGAATTATCATATTGATAGTTGAAAAATAGAAACTACCTAATCAATTGCAATTACCTGTTTAGCCACACTAAATAAGGTTAAATATACCAACCTATTGTAACGATGTTTGTACCTAGCCCGACATAGTTACTGTTGCTGTCATTGATATCTACAATTTCATCGATTATATCTTCACTGAGTTTAAAATCAGGCAAAGGTTTGATGATTTTTTGAAGAAGTTTAAAATAGTGCTATAGGTTAAAAAAAAATAAAAATGATTAAGATTTGACCCTTAACCATTTGATGATATTTTTGTAAACTGATGGGATATACCTATGTTTGATTCACATGGTTGGGGCGTATGCCATTAGTTGTGGTTTTTCTTGTTGCGAGACTTACTACCTGATTGCACCTTAAACCGCACCTGCTTCCCGATAGTTACCTCGGCAACATTGCTAATATCTTTACCAGATTTATAGGCTTCAATAATTGCCTTGTTATTAGCTTGGTACTTAATAACTCTAAATTCATCAGGAAAATCTTCATCATCTACTTCTACTAGTAAGTTAGCGACTTTTGGTGGGTTATCCCTGATTTCAATTACCCTTTCCTTACCGATGTTTTTGTCACTGATTAATCCAATCTCGTGTAGGTGGATGAGGGTGCGCTTGATTTGTTCAAGTTGAGTTTTGCGACGTGAAATTACCCGGTCGTGGAGTTCGGCTACTCGCGCTTTTCTTTCCTCCCAGGTTTCAAGGTCAAGATTTAACTGGTCAACTACCCAGGCGATCGCATCGATTTTGGTTTCGATACCATCTTGAACACCCATAAGTTCTTGTAAGAGTTGTTCTACATTACCCTCTTCTCCTAACTCGCTTGCTTCTTCTATCTGTGACCAAAGTTTAGCAGCATCTAGGCTTAATTCTTTGAGAGTGAGTTGGTTGATTTCGCGTTCAATTGCTTGAGTCATAATTTACTTTTGATATAAAAAACGAGTAGCAACTAACTGCTACTCGTTGTTGACTAAAAAGAGTTGATGCTTGAAAGGAGATTGAATTTAGTACCCGTATCGCAAGTGATAGTAGTCTGATTTTTCTTGTGCTAATTCTGCTTCGTAGTCGTAGTAATCTGCCTCGCTTATGAAGGTGCTTGTTTGTTTAATTTGCTGTGCAGATTTTACTAATTGTTTGTTAGCTTTTGGGTTAGAATTCGTAGTAGTTTTCATGTCTATACAACTTCAATTTTTCAACGAAGTTGTTGCGTCAGCAAATGTTGTGATGTTGACTTATAAAGAGAATATTTCTCTTTTACCTTATTAATATACTTAATGAGAGTTATCATACCAGATAGATTTAATTCTCATGGATGCGGCTAAGAGCAATGTAGAGTAACCTCTGCTCCTGCGATCGCCCCTTTGATGAATTTGCTTGAATTTGACGCGATATTATTGTGATTATATTTACGCAGAAAGTTTTCCGGAAAAATTCACCTGTGACATAACTTGTGTGCGTATTGAATTAGCAGCCTTCTCTGCAATTTCTTCTCTATCAGCATCAGTAAGAACTACTGCAAGTAGAGATTTGAGAGCTTCGCGGTTAGATATAAACTCCTCACCGTATAAATCATCTTGCAACAAAGTAGCTTCCAAGTGAGGTATTAACTCAGGCGTAGGAGATAGCAACCGCTCTTTAATGCTTGCCCTTGCAGTCTCTGTCGCAGAAGTTGTACCTATACCTAAATCCCATGTTTCAATTATTAGCCTGACTTCGCGGTTGAGAGATACACGCAGCGTTGATAGGCGACCAAATAAAGGAAGGTTGAGCATTAAAGGTGGTAATGCATTACCCCAATCCAAACCAGCGCCAATCGTGCAATTTGCTTCATCTTCGATGCAAACAGCCTCTTCGAGCCATCCTTCACCAAAAAGTAAATCTATAGCTTCTTGGGTTGTTATTGACTCGTTTGCCTCAGAATTATCCTTTTGCTGTTGATGATTCATAAATTTTTACCTAATCAGCCCTTATCTTCGTCTCAATACACCATACTCAAAGTAAACTAAATTATCATATTCTTCTTCCGAACCGCAGTTCAACATGTTTTGTTTTTCGTAAAATCCTTCAGACCTTGGTAAAGAATGCAACCCAATTCTACCTTCATACCCTAACTCAACACTTCTAATTCTTGCGAAATTTAATAGTGCTTGACCAACACCTTTGAATTGAGGTGGGCGTTGAATCTCGATTCGGTTAGTGGGGGCAGTGGCAATACCATCAACATAAACTAGCCTCTTACCAATATTCAACCGAGAACCGTGCATTTGCGTTTCTATTATCATTAATCCTTGAGTTTTGTTTTCGCACTCAACTGCGTAACCTTCAAGATTTTCTTGATTGTCAATATATCTTAATTTGAATATCCAATCCCAGTATTTATCTTCTTGACTAAATAACCTTAAGCTTTCGACCCAATAATTGACATAATCATCAACATGTCTTTGGACTAAATCTACCAAATAGGCTTCAACAGATGTATTATCAACACCCCTTTTTAACTCGATTTTTCGCTGCACATAAAGCTCCTAATTGTCAACTGATTATTAAAGCTTGTGACTGCTATTTGACTGGTAGATAAAAGAGTAAATGTCAATGCGTATATCAATAGCTTTATGCCAACCAGCTAGCACAGCATCATCTGAAATGTCTCCAAGAACTACCAAACCATCTTCTTTATCCATATAGTAAGGTAAAGGTTCAGCACTCAACCAACCATAAACAATGGCTTCTTGGTCTCGCTCAAAAATTGAAACTTCTAAACTTTGCTCGTATGTTGAATAGTAGTAAGGTAAATAGCAGGCTGGATACTCTCTTAAAGATTCACGATTAACTGTGTATGATTGCCAACGCAGTCGCTCCCCATTGATTTCTTTTGGATTAGCTTCTAGCCAATCATAAAGCTTTTTAGCTTGCCGCAATGCGTGGTCTTTGCCTTCAAAAACGATGTTGGGAAGAAAAATATCGCCGTCAAAATGCACCGCAACGTCAAATAAATCTTCATCTTCTGTTAGCTCAATGATTCCAGCCTTATATAGTTCGGTCATTTCCCTACATTGGTAGCTCTACCCCTACATGGTTAAAATTTTAGCTCGCCCCGCCTTAAGAGCGATCGCTCTAGTAATTAATAACGTAGCGTGGGCGCGGTGTACAGGCTCTTTCAAGCGATTTATGGACGGATGCCTGGAGCGGGGTAAAGCACATAACAGAAATTGTTGAACTTTTTTATTCCTCTACAGCAGATTGTGTCTAAATGTAACAATCTTTAAAAGCTGGGCGCAATTAATACTCAGTAAGTTCTAGCTTTGCGCCAAACCTTTTACAATCAATATGTCGATATCAAAAATGATATCAAATGCCTGACCAAAAGTCCCCACCAAGCGAGATGATTCGTGTACCCGTTCCACTAATTAAGGTGGTTCGGCGACTATCAAAACTACACAGGCAAGGGCATACAATTGCCTTGTTGCAAGCCTTAGAGGAATTAATAATAAAATTTGATATCAATAATGATATCGATGTAACGGCAGGCAGTAAATCAGTCAAACAGCTAGAAAAAAAGCTGGAGAAACTGGAATCCCATCTTGCCCGTCAAGGCTCCTCGGTGGAAACAAAACTTGAAGCTATCACCAAAAAGCTGGAGTTAATCGAACGGGCAATCGCCTCTGGGAGATTGAGCAACAACAAACCGCGAAGACAAGTGCACCCGTACCAACAAACACAAGTTGAACTACAACCCAGGACAAACGAAAGTCTTGCCCCAAGACTCGGTGTTAGCCCCCAAAGCCTGATTGCAGAAAGAGAAAAACTCAGTACCAAAGAATTTTTGAGTTGGTCACGTAACCGCGATCCAATGAGCGTGGGTTGGGAATGGAACGCTTCGGAGGAACTGTATCATCCGCTCAGGTGACGCAAGCGTTCACCTGAGTGGGGTAGTGGCGCGATGGGTTACGTGGCGATCGCCGCTAATTTCTAATCGGGGCATGTCTCACAAAGCCTCAGCGATATCGTTTGAGGTTAAGAGAGCTAGCTTCATCTTCACCCACGTGTAGATAGTTGTCTATGGTGATTTTCCCTGACGAGTGTCCCAGCGTTTTGGTGATGATGTGAATAGGCGTGTTTTTAGCAGCGTGGGTGGCGTGGCTGTGCCGCAACCAGTGTGGGGAGGGGATGCGACTTAAAAGTGCTACTTCGGCAATGGATTTGATGATGCGGCGGATGTGGCGATCGCAAATGGGTTCACCCGTTTTTTGGCTTGTGAAAAGCGGCTCGGTTTTGTCTTTAGCATGTTGTCGATTAGCCAAAAGGTATTGGTAAAGTTCTATTGGTATGGGAACATCGCGCTCCTTGTCTCCTTTGCCTACCACTTTGATGTAAGGTAGCCCAGACTGATTTGAATGCATGGTAGCCCAGGTTAAACCACTCTCACCTACCCGAATAGCACCGTAGTAAAAAAGCTCCAGAATTAGTTGGTTGCGTTGCGCTTGTATCTTTTTGTGAGGGGTGGGGGCTTGTTCTACAACTTGTGCAGCTGCATCGAATAGGATTTCAATCTCAGTTTCAGTCAGGGTGCGCTTAATTCACCGCCCGTGGTTCACTCCGGAAGCTGGTGCTGTTAGCTTCTTCCCAAACCACCGCAGGTGAACGGGAGCAACTGTTTATTGATGCGATGGCGTAACCGCCCGCCTTCTTGCGATGACTTCCGGTCGGTCGGAGACTATCGCACTAATAAAGTGCAGATAATTCTCGTGAAAGCGCAATTTACCTACCTTGGTACGCCGTAAAATCCATCGTGTCAAGTCTAATTTGCTATTTAAATCCGGAAATCCTTTTCTAGTAAAGGCTACAGGTTTTAGGGGTAGACGGTAATTGCCAACCCACAGAACCTGTATTTTGAAAATCCCTTGCGCTGCGATGGCACAAAGCGCCTACGGTGGGCGATCGCAGCACAATTAGACTTTGCCTAGAGACTGGCATTCCAGAAAATGCCTATAATCTCTTCCTAGATGACAATTAATTGTTAAGTGGACATTTTAGCTTGGTGTGAGTGTTAATTCTTCATGCTTGCTGGAGTTGACAATTTTCACCAAATGCTGATTTAGATAACTTTGGGCTGAAATGTACAGACTTTCCCAAATCTCTGAGTTGCGACAAATTTTAGTCCCCACTGTATTTCCTGCTGTTTTCTCCGATATCAAGTATTTACGATAATAGTTAACCCACAGGTGTTGGAGAAAGTTTTCCGCAAATTCCTCAAAAGGAATAATCCAGTTATAGTCTTGGTCTAGGAATACCCGATAAGATGCAATTATGGGTAGTGCCAGGTCGGTTGGTGCACCAAACCCAAAGGAGTACTTGCTGTCGGGAAGCAGGGTACTTTTGCGTGTATCGATTGATGCTAAATCGTTAACACCCTTTCTTCTGGGGTTGCTGATATGTTCTTGGATGATTTCGTACAGTCTTTGCTCAATCCACAGAGCTTTGGGAAGTAGAGGCAGTAAAAGAGTTAATCTTTCTCTCTCAGTGTCTGTGATTTGGCTTGGGGTGTTCGTACCTGTAGGGTGCTTGCTTCGTTTATTGCCGTCGGGATTGTATCTATTTCTGTCGAGGCAGTTTAGAAGCTTGAACAAGTGGTTAACATTACACTGAGCATTTCTAGGAGCGCCGCTTTGGTTTTGGTAATAGGCTATTCTAAATTTTCTATCTTCTGCTCTTTCTAACTGGGCTAAATACTGCTTGATAAATTTGTAATCTCCCCTGGCGTTGACTTTGGAGCGAGAATCCACTGGCGATGTGGTATTGAGGCGAGGGCTATATCTTTAGCTTCCTCTTCCTGGAGGCCAATGTGGATGGTAACTTTGACTCTGGCAAGGCTGAGGTCATATTTGTAATTTTTAGCTTGCTCAAAAGCTAAAACTGTGTGACCTCCGTTGATAATGCCATCGCTACCCCCCTCGCTAGCTTCTAAGACTTCTAACTCCAGTTCGGTTTTGTTTTTGCTAGGTTTAACTTTATTGGCTGACAGAACGATTCCACTGTGACGAGAGAAGAATTTTACAGGTTCGGTCGTCAGTGAGTCGAAGATTTGTCTGTAGGTTGCACTTTTGCGGTTTGGTTCCCGGATGTTGGGTTCTAGGGGTAGGTTTGTGGGAAACGTGTCCACATGGGCGGTGGCGATAATGCAATTGGGGTTTGCATGGAAATAGTTGTCTACTTTAATAATCCAGTTTTTCGGCATGGGTGGTTTCTGCATCTTAGCGATACATTCTCAATTATTCTTCTCGAGCGTCTCAGTCTCATCTCACAGTCATCCTGGGTGGTGGCTTCGCTGGACTGTTTACAGCTTTACACTTAAGCCAGCAAAATTATTCCCATCCGATTATTTTAATTGAACAGCGCGATCGCTTCAGTTTCAAGCCGTTATTGTACGAACTACTAAGCGGCGAAAACACTTGCGCCACTTGTGCTGAACGGATTATTCCCGGCTCATTGAACGGATGGCTTAACGTGTATAAAAACAACAAGAATAGTAGATGATAATCATGCCTTTAGTTAGCAAAAGCTAGTACCGCTATGCGTAATTCGTAATTCGTAATACTTCTCTACGAGACGCTACGCTCAGTACAAGTTCGTAATTCGGATACTGCAAGCCTTTCATTGATTTGGAATGGGTGTTTTATTTACGCCGTGCTGTAGTAGTATATTAATTTTAAATTAAACTATTTTTTCCAATTAATTATTAGATAATATTCAGTTTTATATCATACTCGTATCAGGATAATCTGTAATTCTAATAATTAAAATAAATCAGGCAGTATTTAGAAAATATTTCCTTCTCAAGTATCTGTCTGATTTGATGAGTTTCATTTAAAATTATCACAAAATAGTTGTCAAAGATATGCAAAACGCTAATCTACAAAAAGCGACATTTGGAGCAGGCTGTTTCTGGGGAGTTGAAGCAGCATTTCGTCAAGTAAAAGGAGTAACTTCTACAGCAGTTGGTTACAGTGGCGGACACTTTGATAATCCAACCTACGAAGATGTCTGTAGAGGAAAAACTGGACATACTGAGGTAGTGGAAGTGGAATACGATCCGGCAATAGTATCTTATGATGAACTGCTAAATCTGTTTTGGAATAAGCACAATCCCACAGCATCAAACCACGAGGAGCTAGATGTTGGTTCTCAATATCGGTCAGTTATATTTTTCCACACACCAAAGCAGGAATTATTAGCAAGAGCTTCCAAGGAGCAGCTTGAAAATAGTTCTCGCTATCACAAAAATCCAATTGTGACGGAGATTGTGCCTGCATCACAATTCTATAGAGCAGAAGAGTATCATCAGCAATATCTGGAGAAGCATGGACGAGCATCTTACAGGATAGGCTAATCTTTCACCGGATTGAAGGGATCTTAAAAGTCGAATGCTGTAAATCCCCTTACTT
Source organism: Nostoc sp. (assembly GCF_036917755.1). Taxonomy (GTDB): domain Bacteria; phylum Cyanobacteriota; class Cyanobacteriia; order Cyanobacteriales; family Nostocaceae; genus Nostoc. Next base: position 8,753 of record NZ_JBALFC010000049.1, on the reverse strand, counting down.
GCTATACATATCAGGGAACTTTGCTTGAAGTTTAGCCAGCTTCGGCAAGTCATTCATTACAACATAGCGATCGCTCGGATGATGCACTATATAATTCTGATGGTATGCCGCAGCCTGATAAAAACTTTTCAAAGGATCTAATTCCGTCACAATCGGCTTGTCGAAGATTTGCGATTTGTTGAGTTGAGCGATATATTCTTGTGCAGCTTGTTTCTGCTCATCGTTAGCAAAAAAGATCGCCGAACGATATTGCTTACCTGAGTCTGGGCCTTGTCGATTTAACTCTGTTGGGTTATGCGCTACCAAAAAGTAGACCTTCAGAAGCTGGTTATATGATATTTTTGATGGATCGTAAGTGATTTTTACGGATTCAGCATGATTAGTTAATCCAGCACTAACAAGTGTGTAGTCTGCGGTTCTTGCATCGCCTCCAGAAAAGCCAGAGTAGAAAATAGAAGGTTAGAACGATCGTGAAAACAATATTGTTGGCGCTTCCAACCGTACTCATGGTTAAGGATAAAAGGGGATTGGCGATAGATTGCAAGCTATTCGAGGATAATTTTGTAATCGGAGTATCAAGCAGGCTCACGCTCACGGGTAAATGTCGCTGTTCTGCCCAAGCTTGCAAATTCTCAAGCCGTTGGTTGCTGGCTTCAATCCAATCTGGAATTGTTACCACGATCTGGCTGAGTTCCTCAATCAAACGAGGTACTAATGTAATCCCCAACCCCATCAGGATCAATAAGGTGACGAGAAAGACGACAACCACTGCAACACTGTGTCTGTTACCATGCTGCTGAAGAAATTGAACGGGATAGTTCAGGATGAATGCTAGAAGTGCTGCCAGAATCACGATCGCCACCAGAGGTTGAAAGTACTGGAGCGTTTTGATCACTAGCCAAGCATTTAGAATGAGGATTGGAAATATCATAACCATCAACCATCTTGGGCTGATGTGTTTTTGTAGGATGTTAAACACAGGTTTGCAAATTAGTTTTGCTGCGATCATTTTGATATAGAGTGAAGGCTCATCTCTTGAATACCGCAGCAACTCAAGAGATGTTTTGCTCGTCGAATTTCAGCGAATTTTATTTGTACGCTGATCCCTCATGTGTTAGATGCAACAGTTATTTGTTACATCTAAAGAAGTTTTGTTACATCTAAAAAAGAAGGATATTGTTACTTAGCATCCACTAAGTAGCTGGATGAGTTGCTGAAACAATTCCACACTGCTTGAATATGGATGCTTCTACACCTTAGAAAGGGAACATAAGGGCTTTCTGAGGAAATCATGGTAATTTGCCAACGAAATTATTCATAAAACTTTACATATTTTGAAGCTTTAGAGGGATGAGGAATTGATAGCAACCTGATAAAACGAAAGATACCTCAGTTACCTCTGAAATCTCTAACCTGGCGTATTCCTTCATATTAGGGATTTGCAAGACACAATCTGCAAGGTTCTATGTATGAGACTTCTGATTATTGAAGATGATCAAGATACGGTAGCCGCCCTAGTCGACTTTTTGTCAGCCCAACTGTTTACGCTCGATGCAGCTCATAATGCCAAATCAGCAGTGGCATTAGTTGAGACGAGCCAGTATGACCTGATTGTGCTGGATGTAATGCTGCCAGGATTGGATGGCATTAGCCTCTGTCGGCAACTGAGAACGCAGAATCAGCGTGTCCCCATTTTGCTACTGACCGCGAAGGATGATCCGGCAGACCGTGTGGCAGGCTTTGAGGCAGGAGCCGATGATTATGTCACCAAACCCTACGAGCGATCGGAACTACTTGCCCGAATTCGCGCGTTGTTACGACGAGGCAACACTGAGTTAACGGAGGTACTCTGCTGGGGCGAGTTGCAGCTTGACCCAAATCATTGTCAGGTAACTTACCAGAGTAAACCTCTACACCTCACGCCTAAGGAATACAAACTGTTGGAGTTATTCTTACGGCACCCACGTCGAATTTTTGATCGACAAACGCTGCTTGATCGCATTTGGTCGATTGATGAATGCCCGGGCGAAGAGGCAGTCACCACCCAGATTCGTGGATTGCGGCGAAAGCTCCAAATGGCAGGGCTAACGTCTAATCCGATCGAAACCCTATATGGTTTGGGATATCGATTGAGAGCATTGCCTGAGGAGCGGCAGGACGATGAAGAGATGAGAAAAGAATGGAATGGCACTCTTCATTCCCAGTCTGACCATTCCCAGTCTGATAGTACTAGCAGTATGGATGCTGACTATACCGCAGCAGTAGCAACGATTCAGCAGATGTGGCAAGGGTTTCAGGAGCGATTGCAGGAACAACTCGCAACGCTGGAGCAGGCGATCGCCCACCTTACAACAAACTCTCTCGACCCCAAGCAGCGGCAGCACGCCCAAACCATTGCTCATCGGCTCATCGGCTCTTTGGGAGCATATGGCATTCCACACGCAGCAGAGCTTGCCCGTCAGATCGAACGTGTTCTAAACTCCTCAACGGCTGTGTTGCAATCCGAGTCAGCGGTTCAACTCGAAACGCTGCTTCAGCAACTCCGGTGCATTACCCAGCGATCGCCTATGTTTGCTGTGCCAAGTAGCGAAGGCGCGGGGACACGGGGACACGGAGACACAGAGATAGAAGAGGACACGGAGACACGGGGATACGGGGATACGGGGATACGGGGAATCAAGAAGTACTCGCGGCGTCGCCGCGTCCTCCCCTCACCGCGTCCTCTATAGTCTTGATGATCGACGACGACCCAAACATGCTTGAGTCAATGCAGGCAGAGGCTCCTAACTGGGCTGTTCATCTGGAAACGGCTAGCGACCCGATCAGTGCCCGTGAGCGGCTACAATCCCGTATGCCGAATGCGATCGTGCTGGATTTTACCTTTTCTAACACCACGGAAAGCGGGTTAACCCTACTGGCACAGCTTAAGCGTCAGTTCCCAACGATTCCGGTAGTGGTGCTGAGCGGGCAGGGTGATTTGAGCAAGCGCGTGGAAGTAGCTCGCCTGGGAGCGAATGCCTTTTTGCAAAAACCCGCGATGCCCTCTGAACTGTTCCAGGTCGTCACTCAGCTTCTCAACCCGATCGAGGCGATCGCTGCCAAACTGCTGATTGTGGATGACGATTCAGTCTTATTAACACGGCTGCAAGCCAACCTGGAACCGAGAGGGTTTCAAGTAACGGCTTTAGCGGACCCAACTCTGTTCTGGCAATTCCTGGAAGTGACCTGCCCGGATCTACTGCTGCTGGATGTCTCGATGCCAGGATTCAATGGTATTGAACTATGCCAGGTGGTCAAGAGCGATCCGCACTGGAGCCAGTTACCTGTGTTGTTCCTTTCCGCGCATGCCGATGCTAATACCCTACATCAGGCATTAGCCGTAGGAGCAGATGATTATGTCTTGAAACCAATTGTAGAAGCCAATTTGATTCAGCGAATTTTGAAACGACTGGGACAACTATCTGATTCATTCACCGTTGGAAAGAGCAGACCCTGAGGAGAAAACAAGTGAACTGAGAACGGCTGTATTCAGAATAGGAGCCATGCCATGACTAATGAACAGGCTGTGTTAGACCAACTGTTTGCAGGCGGCGGTGAAATGGGTGCGCTGATGCGAGCACGCTTCGCGTGTACCGAAGGTAACGCCGACTGGTCGCAAACCTCGTTAGGCTTACCAGAGCATTGGTCACAAAGCTTAAAGACCGCTCTTCGCATTGTGCTGACATCGCGCCAACCTATGTTTATCTGGTGGGGCGAAGACTTGATTAACCTCTATAATGACGCCTACAGTTCTTTCCTCCAAAACAAACATCCGGCAGCCCTGGGGCTTCCCGCTTCCCGCGTCTGGCATGAGGTTTGGGATCAACTTGAACCTCGGATAGAATCGGCGCTCCGCAAAAATGAGGGAACGTTTGACGAAGCGCTGTTGTTCATCATGTTGCGGAAAGGTTATCCAGAGGAAGCCTATGTGACGTTCTCCTACAGCCCCATCCCCGATGATCATGGCGGCACAGGCGGTATTTTTTGCGCCTGTACGGACGATACCCAGCGCATTGTCGGTGAGCGTCAGTTAGCGCTGTTGCAGGAACTGGCAACCAGAACGACAGATGCCCGTACTTTCGATGAAGTCTGCACTCTCAGTGCAAGCTGCCTGGAAACCAATCCTTACGATCTTCCCTTTGCGATGATTTATCTCATCGAGCCGGAGCAACAACAGATTGTTCTGGCAGGGACATCTAGTATTGATCGAGACCACCCTGCCGTTCCTCAAGCCGTTGCGTTTGACGATGATTCGGTTTGGCAGCTTGCAGACGTTGTCAGAACCCCAAAAGCCTGCTTGATTACGGACTTGGAAGCATCGTTTGACAACTTCCCCACGGGTGCCTGGCAGCAAATGCCGCATCAAGCAGTTTCCATACCCATTGCTGCATCAGGTAAGACCGGAAAAGCTGGCATTTTGGTGGTTGGGTTAAATCCGTTCAGGCTGTTTGACGGCAACTATCGAGGATTCATCGATTTGGTTGCAGGGCAAATCTCAGCCAGTATTGCCAATGCGGAGGCTTACGAAGCAGAACGGAAACGGGCAGAAGCATTGGCGGAGCTAGACCGCGCTAAAACCGTTTTCTTCAGTAATGTCAGTCATGAATTTCGCACACCCCTGACACTCATGCTCGGTCCCTTGGAAGATGCACTGGCGAGTTTAGAGGAGCAGGGGAGTGGGGAAGTGGAGGAGCAGGAGAGTGGAAGGATAGATGAGACTCCATCGCCCTACCTACCCGCTTACTCACCGGCTCTAAAACACCAACTCCAGATTGCCCATCGTAACGCCCAACGCTTGCTGAAACTGGTCAATACACTGTTAGATTTCGCGCGGATTGAGGCAGGGCGGATTGGAGCAGTATACGAGCCAACAGACCTGGCGATGTTAACAACCGATCTGGCAGGGGTATTCCGCTCTGCGATCGAGCGTGCAGGTTTACGGTTACGGGTAGACTGCTCCCCGCTGCCTCAGCTTGTGTATGTCGATCGCGAAATGTGGGAAAAGATTGTCCTCAACTTGCTTTCTAACACCTTCAAGTTCACCTTTGAGGGCGAAATTGTCGTCAGTCTACGATGGGAAGAGAGGAGAATGCTTCAAACGTCGAGTTCCGAAGCTGACGATTCCATCTCAAAACTTCAAGCGGTAGATTCTGATCTCGAATCACTGACTTCGGAACCTGACACTTCGAGCTTAGAACTCGATGCTTCCACCTCAGAACTCGACGCTTCCACCTTAGAACTTGGAGTATCGCGATCGCAACTTGAATCGTCAGCCTCTACCCTTCACACTTCTACGTCTGTCCTTCCTCATGTCATTCTAGAAGTGCGAGATACGGGTACGGGCATTCCCGCCGAAGAACTGCCTCATATCTTTCAGCGATTCCATCGGGTAAAGGGGGCAGCAGGACGGAGCTATGAAGGGTCAGGAATTGGATTGTCCTTAGTGCAGGAGTTGGTGAAACTGCATGGTGGCAGCATTCGAGTCAGTAGCGTGGTGGGTCAGGGAACCTGTTTCACGATATCAATTCCCACTGGATACAGTCATTTGCCAGGCGATCGTCTACAACTACAACACGGCGAAGCCCAACTCATTGGTGCAGAGCGTTCATTTGCCTCAATAGAGACAAGAGCTACCCCTTATATCGCGGAAGTGTTGCGCTGGCTACCAAACGAAAGGAGTGAATGGGTAGATGAGTGGATGAGTGAAGCGGAACACCACCCATCTACCCGTCCACCCATCTACCCGTCCACCCACTCACCCGCTCTCCCTGCTCGCATCCTCCTCGCTGACGATAATGCCGATATGCGCAACTATATGAGGCGTTTATTGAATCAACAGTATGAGGTAGAAGTCGTGTCTGATGGAGTCGCCGCATTAGCCGCCATTCGGCAACAGATGCCCGATTTAGTCTTAACCGATGTGATGATGCCTCGCCTCGATGGTTTTGGATTGTTACAAGCGCTCCGGGCGAACCCAGACACTCATCAGATTCCAATCATTCTGCTGTCTGCCCGGGCTGGAGAAGAATCGCGGCTTGAAGGACTAGCAGCCGGAGCGGATGATTACCTGATCAAGCCCTTTTCGGCGCGGGAACTGTTGGCGCGAGTTGAGGCAACGCTCAAAATGGCTCGGATGCGTCAAGAAGCGGCGCAGAAAGAGCGGGAACTGCGGCTGATCAGTGAGGCGGCTCAACAGCAGTCTGAGGATGCCTACAACCGCATTAATCGGTTGCTGGAAAGCATGACGGATGCGTTTACTGCTCTCGATCGCGACTGGCGAGTTATTTACCAAAATTCAGAAGCGCAACGGATCAACTGCAAACCTGCCACAGAAGTGCTGGGAAAAACACACTGGGAGGAATGGCCCGCATCAGTCGGTACCAACATAGAGCATCAGTACCGACGGGCAATGGCGGAGCAGATTCCGGTTCACTTTGAGCATCACTATTACTTGCCGCCCAGCTATGATATCTGGCTGGAGATTCACGCCTACCCTTCTGAGGAGGGGCTTGGCATTTTCTATCGAGATATCACGGCTCGCAAGCAGTCCGAGGAAGCACTGCGTGTCACTCACCAACGCCTGACGTATCACGTCATGAACTCTCCACTCGCTGTGATGGAGTTTGATTCTGAAGCGCGTGTCGTGCAGTGGTCACCGCAGGCGGAAAACGTTTTTGGGTGGAAAAGCCAGGAGGTGCTTGGCAAACGCCTGATCGATATGGGATTTGTCCATGCTGAAGATGAAGCAGCCGCTCGCCGAGAGGTCATTGAACCCCTGGTAAATGGGGATAAACAGTCCAAAACGATGAATAGCCGCAACTATACCAAAGATGGCTCAATCGTTCACTGCGAGTGGTATAACTCTGTCTTGAGGAATGAGGCAGGTGAGTTGATATCTATCCTGTCACGTGCCTTAGATGTCACCGATCGAAAACAAGCAGAGGAGGCACTGCGCGAGAGCGAAGAGCGGTTCCGTGCGATCGTCAATCAGGCAACCGCAGGCATTGCTCAAGGCGATCTGACAGGACGGCTCATCCTGGTCAACCAGAAATATAGCGAGATTACAGGATATTCCAGGGAGGATCTGTTACACAAGCGGATGCAGGACATTACCCATCCTGACGATTTACCTCACAACATTGAGCTATACCAGCGCCTAGCCAGCGAAGGCATTGACTTTACCATTGAGAAGCGTTATATCCGCAAGAATGGTTCTGAAGTTTGGGTAAGCAACAGTGTGTCACCTGTTCGGGATGCATTCGGTCAAGTTCAATCTGCGGTTGCAGTGGTGGTGGATATCAGCGATCGCAAACGAGCAGAAATTGCCCTCCAGGAAAGCGAAGCCAAATTCCGGGCTGTTTTCGACCAAATGTACCAGTTTCTCGGCTTGCTCACCCCCGATGGAATGTTGCTAGAAATCAATCAAAATCCGCTAACCTTCGCGAACGTTGAGCGTGAGGCTGTCATTGGCAAACCGTTTTGGGAATTCCCCTCCTGGAATGCCACCGCCGAACTTCAGGAAATTGCCAAAACGTTAGTCGCCCAGGCTGCCGCCGGACAGCTTTTCCATCAAGAAGTTAACATTCTCGATGCCAGCAGCAATCTCCACACCTTCGATATATCCGCAAAACCCATCTACGCGATCGAGACCCATCAAATCCTCTGGGTGATCGTTGAGGGGCGTGACATTTCTGCCCTGGTGCGTTTGCAAGGCGCTCTACGTTCTGAACAGGAGCGATCGCTCCAGCTAATCACCAGCAGCGTAGACGGCATTGTTGCCTTTGATGCTGATGGCTGTTGCACCCTCTGGAATCCTGCAATGGAACAGATGACCGGACTGCGGCAGGAAGACGTCATGGGCAGACATGGAGTAGACGTGTTTGCTGTTCTCCTGGACGCTAAAACATTGCAAGGCTTTCATCCCGGCATAGAAAAAACCGTCACGACCTTCGACTTTCACTTTACCCACCCCAAAACCAGACAGCGCCAGTGGATCGAAGCCCGCTATTCGCCGCTCCACAACGGCAGTGAGACGCATAACGGCGGGCTGCTGATGGTGCGGGATGTCACTCAACAGCGTGAGTTAGAACGGATGAAGCGTGAATTCATTTCCATCATCAGCCACGAAATTCGCACACCGCTTTCCTCAATCCGGGGGGCGCTGGGACTCGTGGCAACCGGAGTTTTGGATGACGATCCCCAAACGGCGAAAGAGATGCTAGGCATTGCCAACAACAATATCGAGCGATTAGTGCGACTGGTTAATGATGTTCTGGCACTGAACCAACTGGAGTCAGGACAGGTGGAACTGAAAAAGCAATGGTGTGAGGCGGCGACGCTTGTGCAACAGGCATTCTCCAGTGTGCCAAACTTGGCAGAAGCGAACCAGGTTGATTTGCGATCGTCCACTGGAAACATTCAGGTTTGGGCAGACCTGGATTGGCTAGTGCAAGTGCTGGTGAATTTAATTAACAATGCCGTCAAATTTTCTCCTGCTGGAACCACCGTCTCTGTTAATGTAGAACCACAACCTCAGCAGGTTTTATTTCGAGTGACCGACCAGGGACGGGGCATTCCAGGTGAGAAGCTAGAAACCATCTTTGGGCAGTTTCAACAGGTTAATAAGCTGTTCCACATTTAACTTGCTATAACAGCATTACCTTTGTTTTTGACTTTGCGATGCCATTTAATAATTAATTCGCCTTGATTTAGCA
>NZ_JBALFC010000048.1:0-59360 GCF_036917755.1 Nostoc sp. | reverse complement strand
CCAGAATTGAACAATATCGATTTCGCAGAGATCCCAAGGGTTACTTGGCTAATTTAGAGAGTCGTCTTCTCTAGTAAATTTTACCACACTAGGATTTATTTGAGATGGTAAAGAGTATTATCAGCCTTACATCCCCACCGTTAAGACGGGTGGGGATGTAAGGCGTTATGATAAATTGAGTATTGATAGTTATCGATTAGTAGAAACGTCAAGGTTTTGGACTAGGCGCTTCATCAGGTGCAGGAGTGATAGGAGCGCCATTGGTGAGGCTGAGAATACCGGAAACAACAATTTTGTCCCCAGCTTTTAGTCCTTCGATAACTTGATAATTATTGCCCTCAATCACTCCCAATTTCACGGGCTTTTGTTGAGCTACTAAAGATGGCGCTCCAGCTTGAGGGCTTTGTGCGGGTGCTTCAGCTTTAGGCTTTTCCTGCGACGCTTCAGCTTTAGGCTTTTCCTGCGGCGGTTCAGCTACAAACACAAAAGTCTCCCCACCCAAGCGAGTTATTGCTGTAACTGGAATTAAGATTCCTGGACGTTCATTCCAGATTACTTTGGTTTGCACTGACTGAAGATTACGCAGTCGATTTCTCAAATTGCCAAAGTTGGCTTTCACCAAAACTGTCTGCGAATCTGAACTGGCATTTGGGGAGATAAAACTCACCTTACCCGTTGCTGTGGGTTTGCCTTGGGCATCCAGCATTTGCACAGGTAATCCCAAGCGCAACTTTCTGGCTTGATTTAGCGGAATGGATATATTCAGCTCTAAAGAGTCGTTTTTGGTCAATGTGGTCAACTGATCCCCTTGTCCTACATACTGTCCGACTCTGACTGGGATATTACCAACAATACCTGTGAAAGGAGCTAGGACTTTTGTATATTGCAGTTGGACTTGAGCCGACTGGACTTGAGCGGCGGCTTGGCTGACTTGCGATCGCCCTTGGGCAATATCTTCGGGGCGGTTGCCGTTCACCTGCTGTCTATAGTATTGTTTCTGTTGTTCTAAGGCAGCGCCTAGCTGCTGGATATTAGCAGTTCTGCTTTTGCGGAGTTGCTCTAAGTTTTTCTGGGCTGCAACCAGCGCTGCTTCAGCACTACCTTTGTTTTTGAGGTATTCATCTAGGCTATCTTGGGAAGTTGCCCCTTCTTTTGTTAATTGTTGGTATCGCGTTGCTCGTGCTTGTGCTAACACTAGATCTGATTGGGCGGAATTAACTTGAGCTTCAGCCTGCTGAATTTGCTGTGGTAGCGATCCAGATACGGCGTCTTGATATTTTGCTTGGGCTTGATCTAGCTGGGCTTTGGCTTGGAAAACTACTTCTCTTCGAGTCCCCGCTTTGAGTTCGGCAAGATTTGCCTGTGCTTGTTCTAGTGCTGCTTGTTTTTGTCGTAGCTGGGCTTGGGCATCATCACTTTGCAGGCTAATAATGACTTGCCCTTGTTGAACACGGTTGCCCTCTTTGATGTAAATCTGGGTAATTCGTCCTTCAACCTGCGGCTTGATTGGTACAGAAAGTGGTGCCTCTAAGGAGCCAATAAATTGCGAACTATCCTGCACAGTTTCAGTTTTCACAGTTGCTAGCTTCACCGAAACTGCCCGTTGACCAGCCGCAGATCCAGCACCCGATTGTGCATTGTTAGCATGACTAGTTTGCCACCAGCGCCAACCTAAACCAACACCTGCAATTAACAGGAAGATTCCTAACACCAAAGGCCAACGCCGCTTTCGAGGTGACTTAGGCGATCGCTGTGGCAATGGTTGCAACTCTTGACTAGAATCAGTAACAGGAGGCTGTTCTATTTCAACGGGAACGCGAGAGTCAGGGAACTCAGAATGGGTCATCGTTTTTTCGTTTTGTGGATTTAAACTTGGGCAATCTACTTTTTGGCTAAAAAAGCATTATTGGAATCGTTTTTTAGCCTTTTCTCTCTATGTTGGTGACAAATATGTTTGGTATTTGGGCGATCGCTCACAATGTCTAGCACCTAAAACGCACAAATATCTTCTACCACCTGACGGTTAACTTGTACATTACTTAACTCCAATCAGTTTTTTTAATTGTAATTTATAAAACATTTTTAGTCAGTATAAACCCAGTGCCTTAGCTCCTAGAGAAAGCACGGTTTATCTTGTTGTTACAAGGGAATCAACTGAACATCCTGCCTCCTGCGTTGCAAACACCTTAGTTGCTGACTTTATCAAGCGGGGACAAGTTTGTGCCGTCCTTGATCCTAAGTTTTCCATGAGCGTTTGCAAGCGGTTGCTTGCAGATGTAAGTGCTTGCTTGCATTATAACCACATAGAAGAAAATATTCATATAACAGATGAGTTTATCGTTCTTGAGTGGTAGTCAATAGTTATCTTAGGGAAGAAAAGCCTCTGGAGGAATAGCACTAAGAAAAGACCAAAGGCTGATGTCGCCTCGTTTCCAGCCTCTGACTGGGAACGAGGTTTTAAAAGGGTTTTGGCTTAAGTTGACACCAATGAGCATTGCTATACCTCTACCATGTGTTGCATCCATAGATGCGTAGGGGCTACTCTGCGAGTTCTCCAACGGATTACCCGCTTACTTACGAGAACTGCTTTATTAATCAAGGTTGTGAGTTTCATCGACTTATCCTCACGAAAAACTACGTGCAATCATCAATCAGTGTTTTCTAGAATCCTATTTTTGAGTAGTCTCAACTTCCTACACTTAGTTCACCCAATCGGTTGATTTTTAAATCACCCATTTGGGTGATTTAATTTATCCTAATTAGGGTTTTGTTATATGCCCCATGCCCTTCAACCATCGACAACTGATTTTTTAGAATCCAATTTTGCTAAAATACCCACAGTTGGTTTTTGGTTAGCAACAATATCAGAAAACAGCCACTCATACCGATCAAGTGCTTGCTCCAAGGAATAGTTTTCTTCGGCAAACTGTCTTCCTGTCTTACCTAACTTTGCCCCTAGAGCCGGATTAGCATATAATTCATACACCGCAGAGGCCATTGCATCGGGTGATTCTGGCTCAACAATTATCCCACCACCACTGAGTTCGATTGCTTTAGCAGCAGTACCAGTGGCGGGAACTGAACCCACAATCGGGCGACCACTCGCCAACAGCAGTGGTATTTTTGAAGGCATATTGAACGAAATCACATTGCGCTTTTGCACAATTAGCCCGACATCAGATGCTGCTAGCATTTCGGGTATCTTTTCTCGCGGCTGCAACGGTAGCAGCAGAACATTATCGGCTCCATTTAATAGACAATATTCCTGCAACCTCTGCAATGCTATTGATTCGCCAACGATCACAAAAACAATCTCCCTAATATGACGTAAGCAAACTGCTGCGTCTATTACTGTCTCTAAACCTTGGGTGAGAGCAATGTTACCCGAATAAAGTACTACAAATTTCCCATCCAGTTGATGGCTAGATATCCAGGAGTTGTTCTGTTTCGGTAAAGGACGGATGAAATTTACATTCACCCAATTGGGAATACAAACGATTTTATTAACAGGTACTCCCTTATTCACTAAATTCTCACGAAACCCATCGGTGATCACACTAATAGTGTGTGCAGTCCGATATGCAAATTTCTCTAGGGCTGCAAGAGTTCGGATCATCCACTTATTTTTTAATAGCCCAATATTCACAGCAGCTTCTGGGAGAATATCTTGCACATTCAGAACTACTGGGCAGTTGTATAACCAACCAAATATTGTTGCTGGTAAAGTACCTAGTAGAGGTGGAATTGTTAAGATAATCACATCGGGACGTCTGCCTTTGAAGGCTTGAGGTAAGCTCGTGAAAACAAAGCTCAACTCCAATAAAAGCCGATCCACGAGGTTGGGTTTAGACTGAATCCGCAGGTAACTTCGTTGAATGGTTACGCCATTTTTTTGTTCAGTAACGTACCATTTACCCCGATAACCATCGTAAATCTCACGCTGAGGATAGTTGGGCATTCCGGTAATCACCCGCACTTGATGACCTCGCTTTACTAGTCCTTCTGCTAATTCAGTCATTAAGGGAGCAATTCCAATCGGCTCTGGATAATAGTTGTAGGAATAGATCAGAATATGCATGAGCTATTTATAATTATAAATTTTGTGAATACAGCCTGAGATGAGCGGATTTACTGCTAATTTCAGTAGGCGCTCTATTTTTATTGTTTAATTTAGGTTGTGAGCAGGTGATGATTTTTTAAATCACAATTGCAAGCAAGACTGTTTAGGACTTTTCTCGGTGGACTTTAATAGTTATTAGTTGTTAATTATTAATTATTAGTTATCAATTAGCAATTACCAGTGTTCACTGAGAATTGCTAATTGATTTAAGTTTCTTATCATATGCCTGATAAGTTTTCACTAATTTAAATGAGAATCTAATATTTAAATTTACACTTGGGAGATTGTAGCATTATATTTAATCTCGTGTATCAAACCTACATTCCAGCTTGTAAAGTGGCACATGAAGTATTTTTAACCAAGTGATCAGGATTGGATTCAATATTATTACTTAAACAACCTTTTTTGGTAAAAAATGCATACCATGATTAATTTGTACAGTGCGTAAGTCCGATGATTGTCATCGCTCGAATACTTATGTTAAAAAGTATTTCGAGCGATCGCAAACTGATAAGGTTGAATGATCAACTCACCAGTTCAGTGAACTATTGGGGCTAGAATAGAGATTCATTAAACTAAATTTGGCAACCTCTGACTAGGAAGCCCTACTTTCTAGCAAGAGGCTTGCTTTTTTTTCAAAGTTGAACCTAAACCCAACATCCCAAATGCTAGTAAACCCAGGATAGAAGCAGGTTCAGGGACTTTGGATACCTGAATAGAGCCGGAATTTTGATCTAGTTTTATTTCTTTTCCCTGTTGATTGACATCCTGACGTAATGCCAAAGAGTCGCCAACCTTTCCGTTGAAGAAATATTCTCCAATTACACCTGTTCCTCCTGCTATATCAAAGGGGCCAAACAATTTCTGAGTGGAAGTATCAAAGTTGAAAGTAAAGTACTGAGATTGTGACACCCCACCAGCAACGGTATTATAAGTTCCCAGAAGATTTTTAGATGGGTCTAAGAAGGAGACATTCAACGATTGTAAAAATTTGGTTGCTCCACTACCACTTTCTGAAATAATTGTCGGTGCTGTAGCCTCGTCGTAGCTGAATGAACCTACTGCTGAATAACCGGCATTACCTAGCCAGTTAAAGTTTAAATCAACAGCTTGGGCTGGGTTGTTAGCACCAGCAGCGATCGTTACACTAAGAACACTACTGGTTGCTGCGATCGTCGCAATTTTGGCGAAAATGTTTTTCATTGTGATCACTCCAAAGTAGATTGATACCATGCAGATATCAATCTATAAACAAAACTAACTTTACGATAGAAATATGTATAAGTAAATACTGCATGAAACTACGGTAGTAACTGTAAAAAATCAATGAAGAGAAATACTTTTTTGTGAAGTTTTGGAGAAAATGCCAAGTTTATCTAACAAACCTCAGCTCGACTTTATCGATAAAGATGTATCTTGCAAGGCTAACTAAAAATCACGAGCGATCGCCAGATAATAACTGATAAAGTTGAGCTACGCAAAGTTGAAAACAGTATCCTATGCCTGGGTTTTTATTAGAAGTTGGTACAGAAGAATTACCTGCAAGTTTTCTCAGTGATGCTTTAGTGCAATGGCAAAAGCGCATTCCCCAAAGCCTGGAAGCAAACAGTCTCAAGGGCGAAAGTGTCCAAGTGTACGGTACTCCCCGGCGGCTGGCGGTAGTAATTAAAGGTCTACCATCTCAGCAACCAGACCGAGAAGAAGAAATTAAAGGGCCACCCGCCCAAGCCGCCTTTAAAGATGGTCAGCCGACAGCAGCAGCAGCAGGCTTTGCCAAAAAGCAAGGCGTGGAAATAGATGCGCTGTTTCTTCGCCCCACTGACAAAGGGGAATTTGTATTTGTTCTCAAAAAAATTCCCGGTCGTCCTGTGGCGGAAATTTTGACAGAACTTATCCCCCAGTGGATTTGGGGTTTGGAAGGTAAGCGGTTGATGCGTTGGGGGAATGGGGATGCAAGGTTTTCCCGACCAATTCGTTGGCTGGTAGCTTTGTTAGATCAGACAGTGCTACCTCTAGAATTGGTGAATGGTTCTAAAACGATTAACAGCGATCGCATTTCTCAAGGTCATCGTGTTTTGCATCCTCAACCTGTGACAATTGCCCAAGCTACTGATTATGTTACCGCCCTCAAGTCTGCTTATGTCACCGTTGACCCAGAAGAACGGGCAAATCTGATCAAAGAGCAAGTAAATGCAGTAGCAGAGAATTTAGGCGGGTATACAGTAATTTACCCCGATTTGTTAGCGGAAGTAACCAACCTTGTAGAATATCCTTCCACAGTTGTCGGCAAATTTGAACCAGAATTTCTGGAATTACCAACTGAGGTAATTACTGAAGTTATGGTTACTCATCAACGTTATTTCCCTGTATTTAAACCAGGTAGTTTTGAGCAAGAATTATTGCCTAATTTCATCACTATTTCTAACGCTGATCCGAAGAAATCAGATATTGTTGCTGTCGGGAATGAAAGGGTAATTCGTGCCAGATTAGCTGATGGGAGATTTTTCTATGAAGCTGATTTAACTAAGCCAATAGAAAGCTTTTTACCCCAGTTAGAAAAAGTCACTTTTCAAGAAGAATTAGGTTCGGTGCGTGCCAAGGTAGATAGAGTAGTTAAGATTGCCGAGCAAATTAGCCGCCAATTAGAATTAGAGGAAAATCAAAGCCAAAGAATCCAACGTGCTGCTTTATTATGTAAAGCAGATTTGGTAACTCAAATGGTGTATGAATTCCCAGAATTACAAGGCATTATGGGAGAAAAATATGCCTTAGAGAGTGGTGAAGATGCCGAAGTCGCAAAGGCAATTTATCAACATTATTTGCCAACGGGAGCCGGTGACAATTTACCCGAAACACTCACGGGTCAAATTGTTGGCTTGGCAGATAGGTTAGATACATTGGTGAGTATCTTTGGTTTAGGTTTAATTCCCTCTGGTTCCTCTGATCCTTTTGCCTTGCGACGTGCTGCTAATGCTGTAGTTAAAATTGTTTGGTTTGAGAATTTACCGATAAATTTAGATGATTTATTGACGCAAATAGCAACAGACTTTGCAGCAACATATCACAAAGATCAGACAGCATTAACCGCAGCATTACAAGAGTTCTTCTTGCAACGCATTCGCACCTTACTGCAAGAAGAAAAGCAGATTGATTACGATTTGGTAAATGCAGTTTTGGGAGAAAATGACCCAGAATACACAGAACGGACGTTAAAGGATTTATTAGATGTCCGCGATCGCGCCTTATACTTACAACAAATCCGCAACGACAGTACCTTAGATAACATCTACGAAACTGTTAACCGTTCCACACGATTAGCCGCCCAAGGTGATTTGGATACAAAACAGCTAGAACCGACAACCGTAGTTCGTCAAGAACTATTTCAAAAGTCCTCTGAAGTCGCTTTGTATAATGCCCTAATCGAATCAGTACCCCAGACTCAAGCAGCACAGCAGACACGAAATTATCAACTATTAGTAGCAGCACTAACAAAAATTGCTCCAACAGTTAGTAACTTCTTTGATGGGCCAGATAGTGTTTTAGTTATGGACTCCGATCCAGAAATCAAGCGTAATCGATTATATCTGCTGGGATTGGTTCGCAATCATGCCCGTGTTTTAGCTGATTTTGGGGCGATCGTCAAAAATCTGTAGCGTAGGTCAACAAAAACCTGTGTAATTTTTGCCAATAAACGCTAATATAGGGACTGCTTAACCAGGGACACTCTGCTGCAATCTATGCCTAGAGCTTCTGTGATTGGATTGGGAAAGTCCGGTGTTGCTGCGGCGAGATTGTTGAAACGGGAAGGTTGGGAGGTGGAACTGAGCGATCGCAACACCTCCGAAACCCTCCTACAACAACAACAACAACTCGCTGCCGAGCAAATAACCGTTAAACTAGGCCAATCCCTAGAATTGAATGGTGCTAATTTACCGCAATTAATAGTCGTTAGTCCGGGTGTGCCTTGGGATATTCCTGTATTAGTTGAGGCACGCCAATTAGGTATTGAAACCATTGGGGAAATGGAACTCGCTTGGCGAAATTTGCGTAGGCGCAGCCAGCCGCAGGCATCGCTACCTTGGGTAGGAATTACAGGTACTAACGGCAAAACCACTACCACAGCTTTAATTGCTGCCATTTTCCAAGCAGCGAATTTAAATGCACCCGCCTGCGGTAATATTGGCTACGCTGCTTGTGAAGTTGCTTTATCTCAGGTGGGGAGGAGAGATGAGGGAGATGGGGGAGATAAGGGAGATGGGGGAGATGGGGGAGACAAGGGCGAAAATTTTACTTCATCATCCCCCTCATCCTCTTTACTCGATTGGGTAATTGCCGAAGTTAGCAGCTATCAAATAGAATCTTCAAGCTCTCTTGCTCCCCGTATTGGTGTTTGGACGACTTTCACACCAGATCACCTTAGTCGCCATCAGACTTTAGAGAACTATTACAACATCAAAGCTAAGTTATTACGTCAGTCCGAATTGCAAGTGTTCAATGGCGATGATGCTTACTTGAGGCAGCAAGGTTTAAGTAATTGGCCTGATGCTTATTGGACAAGTGTGAAAGGAAAAGATTTCCTGATTAGTGAAAAAGGCTTTTACATCGAAGACGACTGGGTTGTGGAAAAATTGACTGCAACCTCTGCACCAAAACCGATTGTGAAAGTATCTACTTTGCGGATGGTGGGAGAACATAACCAACAAAATCTCTTGATGGCAGTAGCAACGGCACGATTAGCGGGAATTAATCGTGATGCGATCGCGCGTGCTATTCTTGAATTCCCCGGTGTTGCCCATCGTTTGGAACATATCTGCACTTGGGAAAGTATTGATTTCATTAACGATAGCAAAGCTACCAATTATGATGCTGCTGAAGTTGGTTTAGCATCTGTAAAAAGTCCAGCGATTTTAATTGCTGGTGGAGAAGCCAAAGCAGGCGATGATACTGGTTGGCTAGCAAAAATTCACTCTCAAGCTGCTGCTGTGTTATTGATTGGCTCTGCTGCACCCGCATTTGCTAAACGTCTCCAAGAGGTAGGGTATTATTCTTACGAAATTGTAGAAACGATGGAAAGCGCAGTCCCCAGGTCGGCAGAATTAGCCAAGCAGTATCAAGCGCCTGTGGTGTTGCTATCTCCGGCTTGTGCGAGTTTCGATCAATATCCGAATTTTGAGGTGCGGGGCGATCGTTTCCGTCAGTTGTGCCTTGCTTGGCAGAAAGACTGGAAATATACCACAAGAGAAATTCTAGATGCACCAGTGGGTTAAATAAACCATCGACTATTAGGCTAGATCATTTGATGACAGTTCGGAAATCGCTGATTCAGCGTGAACTGGGTACATTGTCATCGGATATGCAAGATTTGATTGCTAAAATACTGTGCAAGTTATTGACATAGCGGTTCTCTCTTTGATGCAACAGGCGTTAGGGAATATTGCTGTACCCCTATGGTACGCTGGTTTGCTCAAGTCTCTTAACCCGCCCATGCGACTTGCTCCTGTATTGCACGCAACTAAAAACACAACAGCGATGACTCACTACATTTTAAAAGCTACTAAAGAAACTGTACATTTAGGTGGTTTCTCGCATCTACTAGAACCAGCACTGATTATTGACTCTGGCGATACCGTTGACGTAGAAACTTATACTGGTTACTACGTTTATGACAAAGCACCACCTGAGTTTCTCACACCAGAATTTCTCGACATCTGCCAAAATCTTCTACCAGAACGCAAAATTGCTGCGGGGCCGCATTTACTCACAGGGCCAATTTATGTGCGCGATGCCGAACCAGGGGATGTTTTAGAAGTACAATTAGATGCGATCGCGCCTAGTTTACCTGTCGGCTTCAATGCCATTCGTACAGGTTGGGGAGCATTACCACATCAGTTTCCTCAACCTGCTTTGAGATTCATTCCTCTAGATTTAGCAAATAATATCGCGGAATTTCCGGCGGGTGCTGGCATAAAAATTCCCCTCAAACCGTTTTTTGGGATTCTTGGTGTTGCTACTCCAGAAACCTCTCGAACTTCTGTCCCACCAGGTTCTTACGGCGGTAATATCGACAATCGGGAATTACAAGCTGGTTCTCGTTTATTTTTGCCGATTTTCGTACCAGGTGCATTATTTTCTATTGGTGATGGACATTCTGCACAGGGAGATGGCGAAGTAAACGTCACCGCCATTGAAACTTCTATGAATGGTAGAATCACCCTCAAACTTCGCAAGGATTTACAACTGACAACACCAATCGCCGAAACTCCAACTCATATCATCACAATGGGCTTTGCTCAAACCTTAGATGAAGCCTTAGAACTGGCTTTAAAAAATATGATTGATTTCTTGGAACGCTTCACCAATTTGTCGCCAGAAGATGCTTATGTATTGTGTAGTTTAGCTGTGAATTTTCACATTACTCAAGTTGTGAACAGTCCCCAAAAAGGTGTGCATGGAATGCTACCAAAATCAATTTTTTCCCAGAAAATTAATTTATCGAAACAGAATTCAGGAGTCAGGAGTCAGAATTCAGAATCAATTAGAGTCCGATTTCGTTAGCAGCGCACCAAAGATCATATTTTTGTTGGAGATTTAACCAAAGTTCAGGAGTAGTTTGCAAGGCGCTAGCCAAACGAAGCGCCATATTAGGCGTAACACTTGCTTGCTCGTTAACTATCTCAGATACAGTTTTACGAGACACATTAAGAATATCAGCAAAGTCAGTAATTGTGATATTTAGCGGTTCCAGGTACTGACGCTTGATTAATCCGCCAGGATGTCTAGGTTTTCTTTTTGTGATCATCGTTAACTCCTAATGATAGTCTTCGTAATTTACGTCGTAAGCATCTCCGTCTTGAAAAGTAAAGTTTAATTACAGGTGTTCATTATCTACTGAACACCTCAAGAGTTTAATTAAGCTTCAGCAATATCTTTGTTAAGCCATCGCCTAGCTTTTCAATAGATTCTTGCTGTTTCGGATCTTTTAATGTGCCATCAGCGTTAAAGGCTTCGTAAGCTTTGGGTACAGCTATTTGGTCGGGAAGTACTAAAACTTTGATGTTTCCGAGGATAGACCGCAGGTGAACCAACCCCCGCAAACCACCAAGAGCGCCTGGGGAAGCGCTCATAATGCTAGCAACCTTACCTGCAAAAGCAGCCAATGGTGCTTCATTTGGAGATGGACGGGATGCCCAGTCAATAGCGTTCTTCAAAACTGCTGTGAGTGAACTGTTATATTCAGGCGAAGCAATCAGCAATCCTTGATGAGAAATCATCAAATCCTTGAAAGTGCGGGCGTTGGCTGGTAGTCCTTCTTGAGCTTCCAAATCTTCATCAAACAGAGGTAGGGGCAAATCGCGGAGGTCTATATAAGTCACTTCTGCACCTGCTGTCTTAGCACCAGCCGCCGCGATTTTTACCAATTTTTTGTTGTAAGAATCAATCCGGGTGCTGCCAGCAAAGGCGAGGATTTTGGGTGTAGATGCCATAGTTCTAGGTTGAATGGGAAGCGATTGGCCAGTTCAGCTGCATTATCCTGTTTCCAGGCGATCGCTATTTGCTACCTTTAGATTTTCTTTACAAACTTTCTCTAAATTTGACACCCGCTAACAAAACCTGTATCTTCAAAGTATATACGTCAGATAAAGTTTTTAAAAGTGTTTCACTCCGAAAATCTAAAGTTCGGGCGTGTAGATCACTAACAAAATATTTGGAGATAGCTATGACCGCAGTTGTTGCTAAATGGGGAAATAGTTTAGCTATTCGGATTCCAAGAGCAGTAGCTGAACAAGCACATATAACTGAAGGGACAGGTATGGATATTACTGTGGAAGGTAACAGTATTATATTTACACCACGAAAAAGAAAAAAGTATACGCTTGATGAATTGCTTGAAGGTATGACTCCTGATAAATTTCATCCAGAATTTGAAACTGGAAATGCTGTGGGGAATGAGCATTGGTAGTTAATCAATACTTTCCCAAAAGAGGAGATATTATCAAATTAGAATTTGGCTCAGAACAGCAGTTTACGGTTGATTCAATTCAGCGTGCATTTGCCCTTTACAACTCAGGAATGTCATTTGATGACATTGCGATGACATTGAACAATGAACTACAACAGCAAGGGCGGGAGCAAAGGGTCTACCGCCCTGTTCTTGTTATATCTCCAATTCAATACAATCGATTAGCTTCCTTAGTTTTAACGTGTCCTATAACCAGCAACGCAAAAGGGCTTAGGTTTGAAGTTCCACTTGTTGAGGGAATGCAAACAAAAGGAGTTGTGTTAGCTGACCAAATTAAAGCATTATCTTGGTCACCTAGAAGGGCAAAATTTGTTGAAAGTGTTTCACAGGATTTAATAGAAGAAGTACAGGCAAAGCTGGAAACATTGATTTTATAAAACTAATTTTATTTAAATTTAGAAGTGCGATCGCCACTTCAGCTGCATTATCCTGTTTTCAGGCGATCGCTATTTGCTGCCTTTAGATTTTCTTTAGAAACATTCTCTAACGATTATGGCGAATTGGTCAGACTCTTATCTCGGCAAGTTACGACAAGTTGTAGGTGAGCGCCTACTTCTATTATTTGGCGCACGCGTAATTATCGAAGATAACTTGGGGCGCATTCTCTTGCAAAAGCGAAGTGATTTCAAACTTTGGGGGCTACCTGGTGGCTGTCCAGAGGTAGGTGAATCTGCGGAAGAATCTTCAGCACGAGAGGTTTTTGAAGAAACTGGTTTAACGGTTAAGCATTTTGCAGCTGTGGGGTTTTCTTCCAACCCAGTCTTTGAAACTGTAACCTACCCCAACGGCGATCGCGTGCAAAATTTCATTTTGATTTTGCGAGCTGTTGAATGGTCAGGCAGTCTCGCTTGCTTAGATGGAGAATCGCTGGCGCTGGAATTTTTTGATTTGGCAAACTTACCTGCATTAATGCCAAATGATCGCCCTGTTTTGGAAAAGTTTCAGGAATACAAGAAAAGCGGTGAATTTCTGATGTTCTAAAGCATTTTTTCTAAGAACTGCTTGGCGCGATCGCACTGAGGATTTTGGAAAAACTCACTAGGAGTAGTATCTTCTGCTAAAATTCCCTGGTCGAGGAACATAATCCGATTAGCAACTTCTCTTGCAAAGCCCATTTCATGAGTAACGATCGCCATTGTGATTCCAGATAGTGCTAAAGCTTTCAT
This sequence comes from Nostoc sp., assembly GCF_036917755.1. Classification (GTDB taxonomy): domain Bacteria; phylum Cyanobacteriota; class Cyanobacteriia; order Cyanobacteriales; family Nostocaceae; genus Nostoc. Next base: position 46,054 of record NZ_JBALFC010000048.1, on the reverse strand, counting down.
CACTTCCAGCACATCTTTAACCATTTCTGGATCTAGTGCAGAGGTGGGTTCATCAAACAAAATCATCTCTGGTTCCATTGCTAATGCACGAGCGATCGCTACTCGCTGTTTCTGTCCCCCGGATAGTTTGGAGGGATAGACAGACGCTTTTGCCTCTAAACCTACCTTAGCAAGCAATTCTAAGCCTTGTTCTTCTGCTTTTTGCTTGTTTATTCCTTTCACCTTTATGGGTGCGTAGGTGACATTTTGCAGCACACTCATGTGGGGAAACAAATTAAAATGTTGAAATACCATCACCAAATGTTGGCGCACCTTAGCGATGTTTGCTTTGGGATTAGTGATTTCTTGGTCGTGAAAGTAGATTCTTCCTCTGGTGGGTTGTTCTAGCAAGTTTATGCATCGCAGAAAGGTAGACTTACCTGAACCAGAAGGGCCTAATATAGCAACCACTTCCCCTTGGTAAAACTCAGTGGAAATATCTTTGAGTACGTCGAGTTTGCCAAAGGATTTACATAAGAATTCCGTGCGAATTACTACATCACTCACTTTCCCGTAACCTCCTTTCTAAAGCGGATGCACCCAAGGTCATACCCATTACTAAAACATAGTAAATTAACCCTGCAAATAGCAGTGGTTCAAAATAAATATACTTATTTGCACCAACGATTTGGGCGCTGCGTAATATTTCCACCACCCCAATCGTTGAAACCAGTGCGGAATCTTTGAGCAATCCGATAGTTTCATTTACCAATGCGGGGAGAATGTTCTTCAATGCTTGGGGAAAAATCACATCCCACATCATCAACCAATAGGGAACACCCATAGACATCGCCGCTTCACTTTGCCCTTTATCCACCGCCTGAATTCCACCCCTGATGGTTTCCGACATATAAGCGCCAGAATTCAGGGTAAAAGTTAGCACCCCTGCCTCCAATGCTGAAATGTCATAGCCTGTAAGCTGGGGTGTTGCGTAGTAAACTAACGCCAACTGTAATAACAATGGTGTGCCTCGAAAAACAGAGGTGTAGGCGTTAGCAACCCAGGTAAGCGGCTTGATGCCGAGAATTTTTAATAGAGAGAGTATTGTTCCCCAGATTAACCCCAAGGATACAGATAATAGCGTAAACAACAAAGTTAAAGGGATTCCCCGAAGAATAAAGGGAATGTCTGGAAGAATTCTAGTGAAGTCGAGATTCAATCCGCCTTTGGTAGGAGTTGAGGATGCAGGATTGGCGGTAGTATTCTGTGAAAACCACTTGGCTACAAGTTTAGCTAATGTGCCATTGTCCTTCATTTGTTGAAGGACTTTATTAAACGGTTCTGCTAAAGAAGAACCTTTGGGAAAAGCGATCGCTGATCCACTTGCCTCCTCTGAGGGAATAATATTAAACTCTAAATCTGGGTTAGCTTGGGCGAATCCCTTAGCAACGGTATCCTCAACAATTGCTGCATCAATTCGCCCAGATTTGATTTCCTGAACTACTTCCGGCACTTTGTTGAGTTGCTTTAGCTGAATACCTGCAACTTTTTGAGAAATTTTCTGAGCATTTTGTTCCTGTATCGTTCCTAGTTGTACCCCAACCTTTTTTCCTGATAAGTCTTGGGGCTGCTTCAGGTTGCTACCTTTAGGGGCGACAATAGTATCTTTAGCTTCGTAATAAATAATTGAAAAATCAATATTTTTCTGACGTTCTGGAGTTGGAGTCATCCCAGCCATTGCAAAGTCAGCGCGATTTGCTTGGAGTGCAGGGATTAATCCATTAAAATCGGATTCCATTATCTGAAGTTTAAACCCTAGTTTTTGAGCAAGGGTCTTGGCAATATCTATATCAAAGCCAACGATTTGGCGATCGCTTCCTTTAGTATCATAAAACTCATAAGGAGGATAATCTGGGGAAGTAATCATCGTCAGCGTGTCTTTACCTAAAGATGAAGCAGCTTTTAGATAATTGCTATCTCCTGTAATGATGCTGATTCCTACTACTGCTACAAACAGTATTGTTAATAGCCATACTTTTTTTTTCTTCATAAACTTGATAATTATATAATTTACATTCCGCACCTTAAGGCAATACACTTCAGTTAAGCATTTATTCCTTCTCTTCCTTCTCTTCCTTTGCGTACTTTGCGTACTTTGCGGTTCGTTAAAAAAATTGATTTTGACAAAGAGTTTTAGCCTTAACCTAAGCGTATTGCAGCTTAAGGGACTTCCAAATAAAAAAATATCCCAAAGCTGACGCAAAAATCCTCTCTATTTCTCCTCTCTCTGTGTTCTCTGCGCCTCTGTGGTTCGTCAAATTCTTACTTTAGTCGCCTCCAGCAACTTAACGCTGGCATAAATAGCATCAATATAAGGTGTGGGAATTTGAGTGAGTTTTCCCAATTCTGCCACCGCGCCCACAATAGCATCTATCTCCGTAACGCGTCCGGCTTCAATATCTTGTAGCATTGAGGTTTTATGGGCACCAACATTTTCTGCCCCATTAATTCGCTGTTCCAAAGTGATGCCAAACTTTATACCCAAATTTTCCGCGATCGCCTGAGTTTCAGTCATCATTTGCCGCGCTAATTCACGAGTCAGGGGATAGCGACAAATATCCTCTAGAGTAGCACCAGTGAGCGCACTGATCGGATTAAACGCCACATTACCCCACAACTTGATCCAAATTTCCGTGCGAATTTGATTGCGGATTGGTGCTTTGAATCCTGCCTGTTTTAAAGTCTGTGCTAATAATTGGATGCGTTCTGTTTTAGTGCCGTCGATTTCACCGAGAGTAAAGCGATCGCCTTCAATATGCTTAATTACACCTGGTTCAATTATCTCAGTTGCCGGGTAAACAACACAACCGATGGCACGTTCAGCACCGATATTAGCTTCAATAATCCCATCTGGGTCAACAGATTGAATGCGTGTACCTTCATATTCACCGCCATGCTGACGAAAGTACCACCAAGGAACGCCATTTTGGGCTGTCACCACCATTGTGTGAGCATCATAGAGTGCAGGGAGAGAGGGTGCGATCGCAGACAAACTCTGAGCCTTGACAGTTAAAATTACTACATCTTGTCGCCCTGCTTTCTGAATATCGCTAGTTGCCAAAGATGGAGTAGCAATTTGGCTAGAACCGTCTGCCATAAGCAACTTCAGCCCATTTGTTTGAATTGCTTCCAAATGAGAACCACGCGCAATCAGCGTCACGGCTTCACCTGCTAGTGTCAGTTTTGCCCCTAAATATCCACCAATCGCACCCGCGCCAACAATACAGATTTTCATAAAAATATCCCCAAATTGGCGATCGCTTAAAGATAATTAGCTGGGTTCACGGGTGTGCCATCTCGACGAACTTCAAAGTGGAGGTGAGGCCCAGTTGATAAACCTGTGGAACCGACAGCAGCGATCGCTTGTCCGCGTTCAACAGCTTCACCTTCGGTTACATACAATTCGCTGGTATGTCCGTACAATGTCGTAATGCCTTTACCGTGATCGATAATTACCGCTCTGCCATAACCACCATACCACCCAGCAAAAATGACTATTCCCGAATCGGCTGCCCGAATTGTACTACCATAACTAGCGGCAAAATCCAACCCGGCATGAAAGCGACGATAGCCGAGGATTGGATGCATTCGCCAGCCGAAGGGACTACTAGTAGGAGCATCACTAGGATATACCATTACACCAGTTCCCCGAATGATGAAACTTGTACGGCTGTTGGTTTTTGCTTGCGCCTCTTCTGTTGCTCTGGCTGCTGCTACCTTTTGTTGAATCAAGACTTCCAGATTTTGGGATTCCCTCTCTAGCTGGTTTTGCGCTGCTTCCAAGGCGAGGCGATCGCTATTGAGGCGTTGAATCAATTCTGATTGTGACTGCGCCTGAGTTTGATAATCGGTTTTTTGTGCCAACAGTTGCTCACGCATCAAGGCGATTTCATTTTTTTGCTGTTCAACTTCCGTTTTTTGTTTATTGATCAGGTTTGTTTGGGCGTTGAGTTTCACCAAAATTTGTTGGTCTGCCTGATACATTAACTTCAACTGATAACGGCGGCTGATAAAATCGCTAATATTTTCACTTTGGAGCAAAACTGCCCATCCAACAGATGCTGGCGATCGCTGGAGATAACGCAATCTTGCTACTGTTGCTATTTGACGAGCTTCATAGTCAACCTCCGCTACAGCTAAATCAGTTTCCAACTGTTGGAGGCGTTGGCTAGCTCGTTGTAATTGCAATTCGCCCTCTTGAATATAGCTATCTGTGGTTTGCAGATTTTGCTTTAAACCAGTCAGGTGTTTTTGCGCCTCTTGCTGGATATTTGTTAAGCGATCGCGATCGTTAGCCCCACTCTGATACTGCTGGTTCATTTGTTGCTGCTGTTGCCGCAGAGTATCAATAGACCCTGTGGGCGTTGCCTGGGCTGGAATTAATGCCAAACAAATCCACAAAATGCAGCAAAATGCAATAGATAAACAGCAATAAATAAATCGCGCTCTCATCGTGCGAACCTAACCAAAACGATGCTTTCAAACACTATGAGGATTATTCCCAAAATCTGATTCACCCACTCCAACACTATGTATCAAATTGGTCTGCCAAGTTGTAGCACAAAGATTCCATTTGTGTCAGCATTCAGCAGGTATATCAGCCGATCAGATGTGCCAACTATTTTTTAGTAAAATTTTATACTTATTATCTGTAAATATATCTTCTAATCTTACAGAAAAAAATTTAAGATACATTCCCCTTCAGTATAATTTCTGTTAATTTTTGTGTGATAAATCATAAATTAATAGTAAAAACTTTGACATCATATTTAATACAAGAGTATTATTTCAAACAGCATCAATCTTCAAAATGATGTTTATACTTAGAAGGAAGCAAATGAAGGTAGGTGCATAATGAAACTACAAGATTTCTTAGGAAAAGATGAGAAATGGGGATTTGAGGCGATCGCTAAAGATGCAGACTTGGCTCTTCAGGTTCAGTCCAAAAGAATACAACATTTTTTATATAGAGGGTATAAATAGGGACTGGACTCTCAATAGTGATACACCCAATCAATTTAATGATCGGCGGATTGTCATTGAAGTAGTAAATGGTGTTCCCAAAATCGTAGATCACTGGGAAGCTACTACAGAACCAGGGAAGTACTATACTTATAATCCGATGAATTCTAAAGGAGCAGCTAGGATTCAGTTTGGAGAATACATACAAAGCTTGGGCTGTTGGCATCCACGGCACAGCAGAGCCTCACGAAGCATTAGTGCAAGTTGGAGATATAACTGTTTGTAGAGATTTCAACAAAGATTTTAAACGGACTGGGGACAAACTTGATACAGGTGATGATTTTTATGTGAATCAACACTACGGCTTTGATTTTCCCCAGAATGATATTCGCCTCGCCAGTGCGGGTTGTTTAGTAGGACGTAGCCGTGAAGGACATAGAGAGTTTATGGCGATTATTAAACAAGACCGTCGCTATCTCGCTAATCGCAAATATGTTTTCTACGCTACCGTGATTCCTGGGGATGATTTACTCAAAACGTTTCCAGGATGAGGTAATAGGTAATTGGTAGGAGTTGTTGTTGTGATGGAAGGTGTGGTAGGGTAGCACATCTGTGCTAACCTACTTTGTGTAAGACAGGAATTTTGTCTAACTTTGTTCTTGTGGTTGCCCTATCTGTGCCGTCAGCTTCTCTTTATCTTGCCTGCGTTTTTTGGCGTAAAGTTGAATAGTAACTGCCATCAAAAGAATCATGGCAAAAATAGCCCAGGCAGCGATATCTGTAGGTAGATTATTCTTAAACACAGCCAGCAGGACGATCGCTACCAACATAACTGTCGGTGCTTCATTTAAAGCACGTAATTGCTGACTATTCCAGCCACATTCATCTACTGCTAACTTCTTCATCAGCCGAGCGCAGTAATGATGATAGCCAATTAAAATGGCAACAAACAGCAGCTTGATATGCAACCAACCCTCTTTTAAAACGTCCGGTTCAGTGCTTAATAAACCGATGGCCATTGCGATCGTCACGAACATTCCTGGATTAGTGATGATATGATAGAGCCGCTTTTCCATAATTTGATACTGATTTTTCAGTATCGTTCGGGCTGGTTCAGGTTCAAGGTTCGCTTCAACGTGATAGATAAAAAGACGTACCAGATAGAACAAACCAGCGAACCAAACTACAAATCCGACAATATGAAATGCTTTAAACCATGAATAAGCCATGAATTCTAATCTCCTTTACTTGTGGTTGTGATGCCTTTTTAATGGTAATAAAAAGTTCACAAATGCCGGCGGGGATAACATTTATAAATCTAGCAAAAATCCTGAATTTATTTTTTACCACAGAGAAATGATAGATATTTCTCTGTGGTAATATTGGTTTCATTTTTATAATATCGATTTTTGCCAAAGGTATATTGTCAATGAGTATCTTTACGACGCACAAAGGGTAAAAGGTCTTCTAAAATCGCCTCATGGTAGTGTTCTTGAGGATAATGTCCGACGTTATTAAGTTTTATTAATTCGGTATTTGGTACGGAATTGGTAAAATTTTCGGCAATGTCTACAGGTAGCCAAGGGTCAATCATGCCCCATTGTATAAGAATTGGCTGTTGCCATTCTTTAAAACCAGATTGGATTTCTGTCATTGCGGAATCAAGCTGTAAATTGCGAATACTTGCTAAGAGACTTCGACCAGATGCAGAAGTTTTCAAAAATGGTTTTCGATAAATATCTAAATCTTTATCTCCGATGCGATAACGGCTACCACCTTCTAGCGTCCGGTCAACCAAAAGTGGGTCTTGGGTCATCACTTCACCCGCCAAAGGTAAACCCATTTGTTTAATTTTCCAGGGTAATTTGGCAGCAGTTGAAATTGGTGTATTTAAGATAGCTAAATTGGCAATTTGTTCTGGATGACGCAAAGCATATTGTAGTCCTACAGAACCTAAAAAGCCTTGGACAACTAAAGAAAAATGTTCAAGTTCTAGGGCTTTGATAAATCCTTCTAAAGCTGTGATAAAAGTATCGGGAGTGTAAGCAAAATCTCGTTTTTCTGGTTTTGCAGAAAAGCCATAACCAATCCAATCTGGAGCGATCGCTCTTGTCCCCTGATTGGCTAAAGCAGGTATAATATTACGCCAACTGTAACTTTGTGAAACTAAGCCGTGTAGCAACAACACAGGCGCTAAGTCAGTTCTGCCGATTGGTAAAGATTCCCGATAAAACCATTCCAGTGAATCTACATTGATTTGATGTTCTGTTATTGACACGCTATTTTCCTATATTCGCATTGGGCATTGGGCATGGGGCATTGGGCATGGGGCATTGGGCATTGGGCATTGCATGAGTTATTCTTCCTCCCTCATCCCCCTCATCCCCCTCATCTCCCTCATCTCCCTCATCCCCCCACTCCCCACTCCCCACTCCCCATTCCCCACTCCCTGAGAAACAATCATCTCACGAATTGCATAAGCTGTGGCGGGTGCTAGTAAAACGCCGTTGCGATAGTGTCCGGTAGCTAGGAGGACATTACTAAACCCTGGTAACTTACCAATAACTGGGGCTGGGCGTCCTTCAGGACGGGGACGTAACCCCGACCAAGTGCGGAGAATCGTTGCTGTGGCTAACTCTGGGCAAAATGCGATCGCTTGTTCTCTAATAGATTCCAGCAGTTCTCGATTTGGCGGTATCTCATCGCCATTGCTGGGAAATTCCACTGTTGCACCCACCCAATAATCTCCACCGCCCACAGGAACAATATGGACATCGTTACCCGTTATCACTGGCTGGAAGTCGGCATTGCCTAACGGATGACCCACACGCATTTGCAACGCTTGCCCAAGTACGGGGCGGATATCAAGCATCTGATTTAATTTTGCCGTCAGTGGTGTTGAACCTAGCCCGGCGGCGATTACAAACCAATCTGCGGTTATTTTTCCTTCTGTAGTCTCAAGTTGCTGACAAAATTGAGGATAAGATTCAGGTGTTGAGTTTGGGGCATCCAAAACAGCCACACCAAATTTTAAAGTCACACCATTTTGCTGGGCAGCCTCAACTAAAGCTAATGTCAGGGCAGTTGGATCAAGCTGGCGGTCTTGGGGAGAATAGACAGCGCCAGTAATTTTTTTGTGTAGGCGCAGCCCGTCGTAGATATCAACTTGAGGACAGATATTCTGGAGTTTAGCCGTGTCCCAAATTTCTAAATGCCAGCCTTGAGAGTGGCGAATTTCTACTAGCTTTTCCCATGCTTGTAAATTCTCGTCTTCCAAACAAAGACTGAGAATTCCCTGGCGATTAAAAGGGATTTTGCGACCTGTTAAAGCTTCTAATTCAGGAATCAAAGTTTCATAGCGTTGGATGCTAGTATGTCGCATCTGCCAAGCCTTGCCCTTAACTTTTTGGCTGATTGCGCCCATCAAAACGCCAAGTGCAGCACCCGTAGAAGCTTGTGCTGGTGGTTGCCGATCGCAAACTGTGATTTTTAGCCCTTTTACTTGACTCAGTTCATAGGCGATCGTAGCCCCAATCACACCACAACCGATAATAACTACATTCATAACTTTTATCTGAAGTGAGGAGTGAGGAGTTAAAAACAGGACTGACGCAAACAATAGCCGAAAAGAATGATTTTCTTCTTAGGGGCAATTCATGAATTGCCCCAGATGGCGTTTAGTTTTGCGTAAGTCCTAAAAAATTCCTAATGTACAGACGCGATTAATCGCGTCTGTTAACTCTCTTCTGCTTTCGGAAGAAGCTGGAGGAATTTGTCAATGTCTGCGAAAGCAGCTTGGGAGTTACTCAAGGCAACTTGAGGATTGCCAGCACTAGTAGCTTTATCAAGTTTAACCAGGTCGTTAAACAAATCTCGCGTTATTTGACGTGCTGTGGGTTGGTCTTTGGGTAGAAGGTTGGGAGTGACATAAGTCAGGTTCAGCCTTGCTTCTGTTATGGGACCATGTATAAAGTTACGCACATTGATCCAATCACCTTTTTGGATCAGAGTTTTCAACTCTTGTGAGCGATCGCGCACAGCCTGAATTTCAGGAACATATCCCTGAATTCTTTCAAGTTGCGTTGCCGTGTAAGTTGGAGGTGCCACCGCGACACCAGGACTGCCACAACTCAAGAGGAATGTGGCCAATAATACTAGAACAAATGAAAAAATCGAGTTTTGACGCACCATACACTGAACTTAATTGCTTTTTGTTTGCCGATTAACAGTGTCATTTTAGATCGCTAGGGCAATTTATCGTTCACTCTCAAGTTTTAAACAGAAAGCGATCGCCAGCCAAAAGCCAAATCCTAAGCAGATAACTATGTATTTTCTGTTTGATTTCTAGCCAGTTGTGGTGAAGCGGTGACGCTTGCGCTGCATCGACCATTTCCGATGGTTGACAGAGCGTGAGCGTCAACAACTGGCCATTGGGTGGGATTTTTGAGACGGGAATCGATCCCTTGTAGAATTTTCTCAATCTCCCTGTAACCCTGCTGATATCTCAATTAAAACTGCAACAGAAAAATTTTGGATGCCAAATTGCCAAAAGCACTCAATATAATTCGTAATTCGTAAGTCCTGATAACTAGCCCTTTCAAGGTGGGTAAAATTTTTGGATAATAATCCCTCTTTTCTCTGTGTCGCGCCAGTTGCTTCTCCCAAGGGGAGACGCTGCGCGAACAAGTCGGGGAGCCCGACGCCAGGTGCAACAAGAGTGGCTCGCCGCCCAACGCACTGGCTCCCCAACGCACTGGCTTCTCTGCGCCTGGAGTGGTTCAATAAATAACTTTTAAACCGCTCCAGGCACGGAGAACGCAGAGAGGAAAGCAGAGATTTTATCAGTGACCTTGAAAGGGCTAGTCCTAAAAATAATTAAATACTCACTCAGCAAAATTAGGCTGTATTCCAAAATGGAATATGGAAATGAAATTTAAGTATATCGAGTCACGACATCGGAAAAATTATCGTGATAAAGTCTGATACATTAATAACTACGGTAGCACGGTCGAGTTATGGTATATTGCCACTATCACATCTTGAGATTGTCTACTTATAAAGTCAGAGTAGTTTCCAGGCGCTCTCAAGCTTTCGATTTTGACTAAGATTTTGCCGAATCAAGTTTAGCTGATTTGTTAGTGATCAAAAATTAGGCTTTGTTGGATTACAAGCAAACTTAGACAAATAACCAAGCAGTTTCAATTACAAACGCACAATTATGGTAGATATTAAGTTCGCATACTGGATTCCCAATGTTAGCGGGGGGTTAGTTGTTAGTAAAATCCCCCAACGGACAGATTGGACTTACGAATACAATGCTCAACTAGCTCAGACGGCTGAAGAAGTCGGGTTTGAATATGCTCTAGCACAAGCCAGATTTATCGCCAGCTATGGCGCTGAGTACCAGCTAGAGGCACTTACAATCGTGTCAGCCCTAGCTCCTGTCACCAAGAAATTGAAGCTAATTGCAGCAGTTCACCCTGGATTGTGGCATCCGGGAGTAGTTGCCAAAATCGGTTCCAGCATTGATTTTCTCTCTAACGGACGGTTTGCACTAAATGTGGTTAGCGGCTGGTTCAAAGATGAATTCACTATATATGGTGAACATTGGTTAGACCATGACGAACGCTATCGTCGTTCAGAGGAATTTATCCGCGTTCTCAAAGGTTTGTGGACAGAGGAGGAGTTTCACTTCAAGGGCGACTTTTATCGCATTAATGGTGGTTGGGTGAAGCCCAAACCGATTAATCAGAATCCACACCCGGAGATATTCCAAGGTGGTAACTCGAAAGCAGCGCGGCGCATGGCTAGTCGGGTGTCTGATTGGTATTTTATGAATGGCAACACTATAGAAGGGGTGCGATCGCAGATTGAAGAAGTGTCTGCATTAGCGAGTCTTGAAGGACGCAAAATTAAGTTTGGTCTGAATTCCTTTATCATTGTGCGAGATACGGAAGCAGAAGCCCATGAAGTATTGCGCGATATTATTGCTCAAGCAGATGTGGAAGCGGTAAAAGGATTTGGTGAAGCAGTGAAACAGGCGGGAGCTTCTACTCGTGAGCGTGATGGAATGTGGGCGAATTCCAATTTTGAAGACTTGGTGCAGTATAACGATGGCTTCCGTTCCGGCTTAATTGGTACGGCTGATCAAGTAGCTGACAAGATTCGCCAGTTTTATGAAGTCGGAGTTGATCTAATTCTCGGTGGCTTCTTACACTACTCGGATGATTTGCCTGCATTTGGTCGGACAGTAATTCCGATTGTGCGCGAACTAGAAGCTAATCGTCGTAAGGCTGATGAGTTAGTTGTGGTCTAGTAGATTCTTGACAGTTAAGACTTCTGCAAGTAGTTGTGTAATTTATCCGGGCTTTATTTGGGAAGTCGTTCAATGGTTAAACCCATTCCTACAAAAAGTTGATCATTCAAAGAATGTTACCAGATTCAATCTGTGTATTGGCATATTGCAATCAGCCCTATAAATTACCACTAGCCAATGTATTTAGATCATTGTCTGGTTAAATACTTATCACAATCAAGGAGTTATATTATGACATCAGTAATTGATACGGAACAGAAGGCGCATATCATTCGGGATGACAAAGAAGCGATCGCGATCGCTCATGAATTGGCAGCTGAGTTTGCCAAGGGAGACTCAGAACGCGATCAAAATCGGCGTTTGCCTGCTGAGGAAGTGCAAAAGTTCTCCCAGAGTGGATTGTGGGGGATCACAGTCCCCAAAGAGTATGGTGGGGCTTTTGTATCTAATGTCACCTTAGCAGAAGTGATTAAAATCATCTCCGAAGCTGATTCTAGCCTCGGTCAAATTCCCCAAAACCACCTCTACATGGTGGAAGCAGTTCGCTTGGATGGTACAGATGAGCAGAAGAAGTTCTTCTTTGATTTGGCTTTACAAGGTAAGCGCTTTGGTAACGCCTTCTCGGAAATTGGCACTAAATCTGTTACTGATGTCCAGACAAAGTTAGAACCAGATGGTTCTGACTACGTACTCAACGGACGTAAATATTACTCTGCCGGGGCATTACTAGCTGATTGGGTTCCCGTAATTGCTAGTCAAGATGGTAAGACAGTGGTGGCATTTGTCGAAAGAGATGCCGCCGGATTGACGCTACTTGATGACTGGACGAGCTTCGGACAGCGTACCACTGCTAGCGGCACTACCATTATTGAAAATGTGAAAGTGAAGGCAGAACACGTCATTCCGCACTACTTAGCCTTTGAGAGGGCAACACCAATGGGTGCGATCGCGCAAATCATCCAAGCGGCTGTAGACGTGGGGATTGCCAAAGCAGCAGTTCGTGACACCATCTACTTTGTCCGCAACCATACCCGCCCTTGGGTTGACAGCAATTTAGAAAAAGGATACGAAGACCCCTTGACGCTCTATAACTTAGGCAATGTGCAAATTCAGGTTCACGCTGCTGAAGGATTGTTGCGACGTGCGGGTGAGTTTATTGACATCGCCAACGAGTCAGGTTTAGAAGAACCTAAGGTAGTGGAAGCATCGATCGCAGTTGCGGAAGCCAAAGCATTGGCCACCGAAGCAGCATTACTAGCTACCAACAAATTGTTTGAACTAGCAGGTACTAAGTCCACATTGGAGCAATTCAACTACAATCGCCACTGGCGAAATGCTCGCGCTCACACACTCCACGATCCCGTGCGCTGGAAATATTACGCTGTTGGTAACTACTTCCTCAATGGGGTTTATCCTCCACGCCATCCTTGGCTGTAATTGCCGCATTCTCTATTGGGGTCAATCAATTTTGGATTTTGGACTTCGGCTACGGTTCCATCGAGCGAAGTCGAGATGCTCAGTCGAACGATTTTAGATTGACCCCATGCATTAATGCAGTTGCTCTGAATAAAGAATTGTAGATTAAATTATACAGCTATGATTACGATCGCCTCCATTCTCTTGTGGTTATAGTTTGAAAACACGCCCTAATCCTGCCTACCCTACGAAAATACACTGCGTCTAGACCTTTGGCTCTTGTTAATATCCAAATTCTGTGACAATAGTTAACAATAAACCGGAATACTGAATCTAAACTACTCATGAGCCAGAGTTCTCAAAACACCCCTTTGCCACCCAAACCCGTTCAATCATATTTCCATTGGTTATACGCTTTCTGGAAATTCTCTCGCCCTCACACGATTATTGGTACAAGTCTGAGTGTTTTAGGTTTATATTTAATTGCCATTGCCATTAATAATCATACTGATTCCCCACTCCCTACTCCCCACTCCCTACTCCCTCTCTTCGGCGCATGGATTGCTTGTTTGTGTGGAAATGTCTACATTGTGGGGCTGAATCAATTAGAAGATGTGGAAATTGACAAGATTAATAAGCCTCATTTACCGTTAGCATCAGGTGAGTTTTCCCGACAGACGGGGCAATTAATTGTCGCTTTGACTGGGATTTTGGCACTAGTTGTGGCGTGGCTAACTGGGCCATTCTTATTGGGTATGGTAGCAATTAGTTTGACCATTGGTACTGCTTATTCTTTACCGCCAATTCGCTTAAAACAGTTTCCCGTTTGGGCGGCGCTGTGTATTTTTTCGGTGCGCGGTACGATTGTTAACTTAGGATTGTATCTGCATTATAGTTGGGCATTGCAACAAAGCCAAGTAATTCCGCCCGTAGTGTGGGTGCTGACGTTATTTATCTTGGTGTTTACCTTTGCGATCGCGATCTTTAAAGATATACCAGATATGGAAGGCGATCGCCTCTATAATATCTCTACTTTCACGATCAAACTCGGTTCCCAGGCTGTGTTTAATCTGGCTCTTTGGGTGATAACTGTCTGCTATTTGGGAATAATTCTAGTTGGTGTGCTACGTATTGCCTCAGTTAACCCCATATTTCTGGTAGTTACTCATTTGGGGCTGCTAGTTTGGATGTGGTTGCGGAGTTTGGCAGTAGACTTACAAGATAAAAGTGCGATCGCTCAATTCTACCAATTTATCTGGAAACTCTTTTTTATGGAATATCTAATTTTTCCTATCGCCTGCTTTTTGGCTTAGACAATGCTAGAAACCTTTCCCATTACTTCTATTATCGCTGCTCTTGTAGTTGTTCTCAGTCTCTCAATCCTGGGCTATTTCGCTTGGAAAACTTTGATTACCTCAGACTTGTTTCAAAAAGGAATGAATCTGGCTCAAGCAAAAGATTACCAAGGTGCAGAAGCAGCGTTTCGCAAAGTGATTTCTCTTAACTCTACAAATGATGTGGTGCGCTTGTTTTTAGGAGATGTTTTAAACCATCAAGGTCAAGTGGAGGAAGCAACAGAATTATTCCGGGAAGTGATTCGCCGCAGTCCGAAAAATCCTGATGCTTACTTGCGTCTAGCAAATATTCTCATGCAGCAAAAGCGAGAAGAGGAAGCTAAAACTAACCTGCTACAAGCTAAAGATTTATTACAAAAACAGCGCCAACCTGAAAAAGCTAAAAAAATCACTCAACTTTTAGATAAAATGAGTGCTAAGTTAAGTGAATCTTAAGTTGAATGAGAATTGCGGAGATTAAATTTTCTTGTTCCGTCTCCTAATTTTATTTTTTTACCATTCCCATCATGATGGTGAGAATGGTTTTTATTTTGGAATTTATCAGTGTCTGCCGTAATTATGCCAGGGTAAGGTTCAGTTAAAGTTTAACTCTTTGTCAAGGTCAATTTTTTTACCAACCGCAAAGGACGCAAAGAGCGCAAAGGAAGAGAAGGAAGAAAAAGAAGAAATGCTTAACTGAATTGTCTGGAATTATGTCTGCCATTTTCGCAAGTTTGATCACTCCCTTCATAGCCCTTACTATTACAATCTGAAAGAGCATCCAAATTTTCCAAAAATTCATGGTACTGAGACAAAAACCCTTTACAAACCTCTTACCTTTGCGCTCTTTGCGTCCTTTGCGGTTCGTTTACTCATTCTCTTATTCCTATCTTCAGACAAGATATTATTAAATTTTATCGATTCAAAACAATCAAGTATTTATGTCAGACATAATATCAGAATTGTGGACTAATTTTTTTACATCAGGATCATTTATTCCACATGGACACTGCTATCTATGGCAAACAAATTTAGTTTGGTTACACATATTATCTGATGCGTTCATTGCACTAGCTTATTACTCGATTCCAGCTACACTCTTCTACTTTGTCCGCAAGCGGCAGGATTTGCCCTTTGATTGGATTTTTCTACTATTTAGTGCATTTATTGTAGCTTGTGGCACTGCTCATTTAATAGAGATTTGGACGCTTTGGCATCCAACCTATTGGCTGTCGGGGTTTGTCAAAGCAATAACTGCAATCATATCTGTAATTACAGCAGTAAATCTTGTGTTTTTAGTTCCACAAGCACTGGCACTTCCTAGCCCTGCTCAATTAGAACAAACAAATCAAGAACTTCAAATACAAATAGCCGAACGCTTAAGGATAGAGGAAGAACTGCGAAAATACCAGAATCATCTCGAAGAAATGGTTGCTGTTCGCACCAATGAAATTACCAAAACCAACGAGCAATTACAACAAGAAATCCTTGAACGCCAACGCATCTTAGAAATTCTCCGACAAAGTGAAGAACGTTACCGTTACTTGGCTGAGGCAATTCCTCAACTTGTATGGACAACCGATGCTAACGGTGAATCTGATTATTTTAATCAAAATTGGTGTGAATACACTGGACTAACATTAGAGCAGTCCTTGGGTTATGGTTGGTTGGCGGCATTGCATCCAGATGATGTCCAAACTGCTGATGAAATCTGGTCTAATGCTGTAAAAAATAGGACTATATATAATAATGAATATCGCTTCAAACGGGCTTTTGATGGCTCCTATCGTTGGCAGCTAGCGCGAGGTTTACCACTCAAAGATGAGCAAGGTTTTGTAGTGAAGTGGTTTGGAACATGCACGGATATCCACGAACAAAAACAAATACTTGAAGAACGGGCGCATCTACTGGAATTAGAACAAGTAGCACGAGCGAAAGCAGAAACAGCCAATCGAATTAAAGATGAATTTCTGGCCGTCCTCTCTCACGAACTACGCACCCCACTAAACGCAATTCTCGGCTGGTCAAAGTTGTTGCAAACCCGCGCTCTTGGCCAAGCAAAGACATCTGAAGCACTAGCCACAATCGAGCGGAATGCCACCTTACAGGTTCAACTCATTGAGGACTTGCTGGATATCTCCAGAATTTTACAGGGCAAACTGACGCTGAATATTACGAAGATTAACCTAGAGTCTACAGTATTGTCTGCGTTAGAGACAATGCACTTAGCGGCAGAAACAAAGTTGATTGAGGTGAATACAGCATTTGCACCGGATGCGGGACAAGTTATGGGCGACTCGACTCGTTTGCAGCAAGTCGTCTGGAATCTCGTTTCTAACGCTATCAAATTTACACCCAAGGGTGGAAAGGTAGAAGTACGAATAGAGCAAGCTGATAGCTATGCTCAAATCATCGTTAGCGATACAGGTAAGGGAATTAGCGCTGAGTTTTTGCCTTATGTGTTTGATTACTTCCGCCAAGCAGATGGCAACTCTACTAGAAGTTTTGGTGGATTAGGACTAGGATTGGCAATTGTGCGTAATATCATCGAAATGCATGGCGGCATCGTCAAAGCAGAGAGCGAGGGTGAGGGTAAAGGGGCAATATTTACTGTTAGCTTACCGCTTGTGCCAGATGAAAGCCCAAGCCTGACGGATGAACAAAACTATCCTGCATTCTTAGCTACTAACTCCTTACTTCTCGCTGACGTTCGGGTTTTAGTTGTCGAGGATGATGATGATTCGCGAGATTTTATTACTTTTGTATTAGAGCAAGATGGGGCTTTTGTCATTGCGGTATCTTCCGCATTTGAAGCATTACAAACCCTAGCAGAGGTAAAGCCAGATGTGTTGGTCAGCGATATTGGTATGCCCGATATGGATGGCTATATGTTAATACATCAAGTGAGAACTCGGACACCAGAACAAGGTGGAGAAATTCCAGCAATTGCCTTGACTGCCTTTGCTAGAAACGATGACCAGCAAGAAGCTCTAAAAGCTGGGTTTCAGTTGCATTTATCCAAGCCTCTTAACCCAGAACAATTAATTGTAGCCATTGTTCAACTTCTCGAAACAAAAGCGTCAGGAATTACCTAAAAAAGAAATTTTTACTCCTAATAAAGCCGCACCTATTGTCTACAAATGGACAATTACAGCAGAATTCAGAATTCAGAATTCAGAATTCAGAATCCAGAAGTAAAACAGGGTTTATACCTTGCTTTGGAACGAATCTTTGTATACTTCATATTCCTTGAAATCTGCTGTATATTATATGAGAGTACACTGGTATGAAGTTAGGTTAATCACTTATAATTTCTGTTATAACCCAATACGCTTGGGTTAAGAAAAATAGTCGGTTGTGTTTTGATGATGGCAATTAGCCGAACTCGATATTACACGTAAACCAAGCAGATAAGGTAATAAAAATGCTGAAAAACAAGAATCTACTGGTAGCAGCTATTATCTGCTTGGGTTTGAGTAATGCTAGTACTGCCTTTGGTAGAGATGTTGGCGTTGTTTTATCAAAAATTGATGACTCGGCACAGCCCGCAGTTCCTCAGAACAAAAACGCAGTTGCTCACTTCGAGCAAGGAACCAATCTCTACAAACAAGGAGATTTAAAAGGAGCAGAGGCGGCTTTTAGGAAAGCAATTGAACTGGAACCGAACTTTGCACAAGCTTATATTGCTTTGGCAAATACTCTCGACGATCAAGGCAAACCACAAGAAGCGATCGCACTTTACAAAAAAGCCATTAGCCTCGATCCTAAAGACTCTGAAGCATACTTTAATTTGGGTTTGACTTTCGCAAGACTGAATCAGTTAGAAGCAGCGATCGCTCAATATAAGCAAGCCATCAGCCTTGAACCAAAATATGCTGAAGCTCACTATAACTTAGGAAATGCTCTGTATGCTCAAGGCAAGCTAACAGAAGCAGTCACCGAATATACAGCAGCCATTCGCCTCAAACCCAGTTATGCCCCAACTTACACGCGTCTGGGAAATGCTCTGTACGATCAAGGTAAGCTAGCAGAAGCAGTTAACCAATACAAAAAATCCATTAGCTTTGATCCCAACTATGCAGACGCTCACTATTACTTAGGGAACGCCTTGTACGCTCAACGAAAGCCAGCAGAAGCAGTCGCCGAATATACAGCAGCCATTCGCCTCGAACCGAAAAATCCAGTAGCTTATAATGCTTTGGGTAATGCTTTTTACGCTCAAGGCAAACTAGAAGAAGCGATCGCGCATTACAAAAAAGCCATTAGCTTCGCTCCCACCTATGCAGACGCTCACTATAATTTAGCAAGCGCTTTTTACGCTCAAGGCAAGCTAGCACAAGCAATCGCCGGATTTACCGAAGCGATTCGCCTTGATCCCAAACATGCACAAGCTTACGCAGGTTTGGGAAATGCAATGGACGATCAAGGTAAACCTCAAGAAGCGATCGCACATTACAAAAAAGCCATTAGCCTCGTACCCAACGATGCATTCACTTACTATAATTTGGGAATCACTTTAGGAAGACAACAACAGCCACAAGAAGCGATCGTTAATCTCAAAAAAGCCAGAGAGTTATTTCAAGCTGACGAAAACAAGGAGATGGTTGAGCAGGTTGATCAGTTAATCCAAAAAATTAATCCCCAGACGAATTGAATAATTGGGCATTGGGCATTGGGCATTGGGCATGGGGCATTGGGCATGGGGCATTGGGAAAGAAACAGAGGAAGCAGGACTATTAATTATTGACAAATGGCCATGATTCAAGAAAGGGGCAAAGTCTACCTCGTGGGTTCTGGGCCTGGAGATGTGGCATACCTAACAGTAAAAGCTTACAATCTCTTAGCTGTTGCTCAGGTGTTAGTCTACGATGCTTTAGTAGATGCTCAATTATTGCAGTGTGTACCACCTGATTGCTTGAAGTTGGATGTCGGGAAACGCGGTGGTAAACCCAGTACAACCCAAACAGAGATTAACAAGTTACTGGTAAAGCATTGCCATCAAGGAAAACAAGTTGTACGGCTCAAATCAGGCGATCCGTTAATTTTTGGGCGTTGCACTTCCGAAATTGAAGCGTTGAAAGCATCTGGTTGTGATTTTGAACTAGTACCAGGAATTTCCTCAGCCCTTGCAGCACCTTTGTTGGCAGGAATTCCCCTGACAGATCCGGTGTTGAGTCGTACTTTTGCAGTGCTTACAGCTCATGAACCAGAGGTTTTAGACTGGGAGGCACTCTCACGCTTAGAGACACTGGTAATTTTGATGGGAGGGCAACATCTGCCAGAGATTGTAGATCAACTGGTGCGACACGGGCGATCGCACTTAACACCCATTGCCATCATCCGTTGGGCAGGAACTCCTGATCAACAAATTTGGACAGCGCAACTGGGCAATATTCTGGAACAAACCAGCGAATTATCCCTTTCTCCATCGGTAATTGTGATTGGCGAAGTTGTTGAGCTACGCAAGTACTTACAACCTGAGAATATATATTTAGACGAAATTATCAGGCATTCCCAGGCTGAACCTGTGAACGAGAGTACTACCACACCCCAACCTATGTTAAGTAACTTCCCCTCATCCCCCTCATCCCCCTCATCCCCTCTTCCCCTGACTGGCAAAACAATCCTGGTGACACGTTCAGTCGGACAATCGAGCCAATTTAGCGATCGCCTGATCGCATTAGGTGCAACAGTCATCGAAATGCCTACTTTAGAAATCGGCCCGCCTTCCAGTTGGGAAGCTTTGGATAATGCGATCGCTCATTTATCTGACTTCGACTGGTTAATTCTCACTTCTACCAATGGCATAGACTACTTTTTTGAAAGGCTAATCGCGCAAGGTAAAGATACCCGTGCCTTAGCAGGCGTTAAAATTGCCGTTGTTGGCGAGAAAACAGCCCATAGTCTCAAACAACACTCTCTCCAACCAGATTTTATTCCCCCCAACTTTGTTGCCGATTCTTTAGTGGAAAATTTTCCAGATCAACTGGATGGTAAAAAGGTTTTATTTCCCAGAGTTGAAAGCGGCGGCAGAGAAGTTTTAGTTAAGGAATTAACTGTCAAGGGAGCAAAGGTGATAGAAGTTGCCGCATATCAATCTTGTTGTCCTAGTGGTATTCCACCTGTGGCAGAGTTAGCTCTCCAAAATCGCAAGGTAGATGTAATTACCTTTGCCAGTTCTAAAACTGTGCAATTTTTCTGTCAACTTACTAACCAGATATATTCCAACAACTCTGATGCTAGCCAATTATTAGAAGGAGTTTGTATTGCCTCTATCGGCCCCCAAACCTCGAAAACTTGTCATGCTTTATTTGGGCGTGTGGATGTAGAAGCCCAAGAATATACTTTAGATGGTTTAACCCAAGCACTGATCACATGGGCGACAAATTCTTAATATCAAACCCCCAATGACAAATGACAGATGACAGATGACAAAACGCATAATCGGCTTAACCGGAGGTATTGCCACAGGCAAAACCACTGTCACCAATTATTTAGCTAGCGCTTATAACCTGCCGATTTGGGATGCAGATATTTATGCTAGAGAGGCAGTATCTTTAGGTTCGCCTATTCTGGGTGCGATCGCTCAACGTTATGGCGAACAAATTTTACTACCAGATGGCAGCCTCAACCGCCAAAAGCTAGGCGAAATTATCTTTAATCGTCAAGATGAACGCAACTGGATAGAGAATTTGATTCATCCTGATGTGCGCGATCGCTTCCTGAAAGCAATTGTCCAATCCTCCTCACAAACACTGGTGTTAGTAGTGCCTCTATTATTTGAAGCAGGAATGACTGATTTGGTTACAGAAATCTGGGTAGTGCGTTGTTCCCAAGAGCAACAGCTACAAAGATTGATACAACGAAACCATTTAAATAGAGAACAGGCACGAGCTAGGATCAATAGCCAATTATCTATCGAAGAAAAAGTGGCTCGTGCAGATGTCGTTTTAGATAACTCCTCCACCCTAGAAGTATTACTAGAGCAGGTAGATGTAGCTCTAAAAACCACAAATAGGGAATAGATCCTATTTGTCTTAAAAAATATACTTAGACGACATTCTTAAGACATAAAATATTTATATAATAATATTATCTAATTAAGGAAAAATACTCCTGTCTGACCAAGTATTGTTTAATAATTCGGTGATTTTACAGTTGAAGCTGCGGTTAATAGTACTGTAAATTTAAGTCAATAATAAAGGCGAGCATCTCAGTTTTACAAATATACCAGATGAGAAACAAGGTTCTTGCTCCCTCTCCTTAGTAAGGAGAGGGTTGGGGTGAGGTTTTACAAGGCTTTTTACGAAAGTGAGATGCTCCCATAGTAAAGTTGTTAAGCTAAAAAACATCTAATTTGCTGGAAAAATAATTCTGATTTGATAAAATTTAGTATAAATTAAACATTCATATCTCAGAATTATGTCTTAAAAAACTGACTTTTAAATTATTAGTTATATTTTTAAATTGTTGTTGAGTGCCTTATCTTAAATCAGAACAGATATGAGTTTAAGTTTTAGTTTTTTAAAAAAAATAGCTCTGGTTAACTCTCCAGTAACCAAATTAAAAAAGAAGCATAAAATACACGATTACAGCCAACAAGTTTGGGGAAGCGACTATGTATTTGAGCGTCTCAACGAAGGAACAATCGGGTACATGATTGGAATAGGGAAAGGCATCAAACCCGGCGATCGCATTATTTTACGAGAAGGCAGTGAATCTTATCAATATCAAGTTGAAGAAATTGATTACTACTCCGATCCATCTGATATGTGGATGGCTTTACTTAAGCAAGTACTGGTTGAGTAAATATTAAAATCAACCAGTTATATCAAGTCTGGCTAATTAGTTATATAGCAGTCCTAAATCATTTGTAAAAATAAATTAACCGCAGAGGCGCAGAGAAGGCAGAGAGAGGAATCGGAGATTTTCACGACTCATTTAGGATTGCGATAATATCACTTGAATTCGATATAGCGTTTCCTAATCACATAAGGTACATCATAGCCCCCTCTCGAAGAGCGGGGAGAGGGTTGGGGGTGGGGTTCAGTACCTACTCAATCAAGAACCGCCATATAGGACTCCTATTTGATTTTTGAACAAATTAAGTACTAATCGAAAAGGCTTATTCCCTACTCC
Source organism: Nostoc sp. (assembly GCF_036917755.1). Lineage (GTDB taxonomy): Bacteria > Cyanobacteriota > Cyanobacteriia > Cyanobacteriales > Nostocaceae > Nostoc. The sequence continues at coordinate 23,848 of NZ_JBALFC010000048.1, read as the reverse complement.
CCACTCCCTATTCCCTACTCCCACCCTACGCAAGTCAGTTCAATAATCAAAGCGGATTACTATATCTATTTTAAATTGATCAAAAAATGAGCTATTAAAGTATTCCTTTCGTAGGATAGCAAGTAAAGATGCAAAAGATTTGGGTTATCTTTATCAAGATGCATCACTGAACCATCAACTGCTAAGTGGTGATGATCTATCCAACGCTGCTGTGAATCTAGTAAAAAACTGAAGTAGGGACTGACATCTGGATGATTTTTCGTTAATTCATCGTAGCTTTGATAAAAAGGAGGTATCCCAATTCCCATCGGCATATATAAGCCTTTAGGATACTCTTCTACAGGCAATTGAGGAAGCGTTTTTAGATTAACCCCACTAATGAATAATTTATTTTGTTCACTAGTCTTAATATCAGTGAATACTAACTCAATTTCCTGTAAATTGGTTTCAACACCAATCGGTTTAATGTTCCTTAAAATGGCTTTGTCAAATTTGCCTATTCTCCAGTATTCATTTCCCCAAGGCTTATTTTGATCGTAAAATCCTGGGGATCGAAAACTTGCAAATTTAATTTCATTGTTAGCATCGTAAAAATCTCTCCATTTGGTGATATTGGTCGCTAGCGTAGTTCTAACTTTTCTACTTTGTTCTGCCGATACAATTATCCTTTCATCAAGGGGGAACTGAGTAGCAACTTCTTTTTCATCAATTACGTTTCTCAGAAGATTAGTCTTTACTATTGTGCCACTTGGATCTTGCCAGTGTTCTAATTTCCACCAATGCTGCCAATAAGAAATCTTATTAATATTTTCAAAAATATTTTTATAATGTCCCATCGGGAAGGTAAACCAACTTTGATAATAAAGGGATTTATTACCATCGTCTTTAGTGAAAAGTAAAATTTCCCAAAGTCCTGCATTTAAGCAATTATTAGCCAAAGCGACCTCTACGAGGTTTTGCTTTTCAAAACCATCTCCTCCGACAATTTCTAGATTTTTTGAATTAGCAGGAAAACTAATCTGTTGTCTGTTCCACTCGCGGTCTGTAAAAGCGATTGTTTCTAAACCTTGATCTTTTTTAACCCATTCGGGTGCTTTAGGGACTAATAGCCCTAAATCAACATTTTTTATGACTATTTGTGCCGTTTTTTTGTCTGTTGGGTTAAGCACAAAATCGAAATGTGTATTATCTCTCTTAATAATTGTTAGTTTCCTATGAGAATATCTTTGAAAGTTTTTGCCTAAAGGCGCGGGATTTGCTGGATAATCGACATTAGATAATTCTTGTAGTTTTACACTCATCTGATTATCAAATTTATATCTGGATTTAAACCAGAAACCACTCAATCCAAGTAAACTAAGGCATAGGATGAGGGTACTAAATAAAATCTGTTTCTTCGTGACTCTGAAATTAGGGTTGCCAAATCGGAAAATGCCTGCACTTATTTCCTTCGCAGAGGTATTTTTCATGGAAAAGTTTCTTTTTATGAAAATGCTGATCAACAGCATAACCTTTCTGTGAAAGTAATTCCTGATTTCTATTAGCAAAGCTCACATTAATAAATAGTTATCTGGAATTAAAGGGTTTAACAAATTCTGAGAGTTTAAGTCAAAAGCTTCCTAAAGTGAGCTACTTTCCTTAATTGGATAAAGTCGAACTAAGCTGTCGAAGAAACTCAATATTCAAATCTAGCTTTTTTCCTAACCATAGGGAATAAACCGCGTGGTCTGCCACAGCATCGCCTGTCTCAGGGTGGACGAGAATATCCAATCCCTCACGATTGAGCATTAACCAAGGAACGACTTTATCAAACTGATTTGGTAAGAAGGCAACTTGATACATCCCTTGTGGGTGAGGCCCGATGGGCTTGTCAAACCAGCGTCCGAGTTGCACATCAAATCTAGCGCCTAATCCTTCACGTACACGCGCAGCTACATCCCGACTCGCGCTATCGAAGTAAACATGAGCGTGAAAACCAGTGATCTCGATAATATCTTCTTTCATAAATCCACTTTTCGCTCTCAATTCTAATTTTAGGTTGCAGACTTTTTCTTTCTCACTCAAAAGAACAAAGCAACTCTACTCTAGCCTGAGTTATTTAGAAAAACTGGGGCTACCGATTTGGCTGGATTTGTCTAGTGCTTATAGCGATCGCTAACCAAATAATTTTTGAAGAATAATTCAGAAGCCAGAATTCAGAATCAAGGGTACCCCTTCTCTAAGCAAGCTACTTTCACCGTCTGGTAGAGAAGCGACGTAATGGCGATCGCTGGTTTTGCTGAAATAATCTAAATTTCGTAGTACCAAATTTCTTCTTCTCGCAGCACAATTCGATGCAGGGAGAGACGATTAATCAAGCCTTCTTGCTCAAACTGCCCAAGAACACGAGTGATGGTAACACGAGTTGAACCGAGCATTTCCGCCAAATCTTCATGAGTTAGACGCATATCTATTAAACGTCCCTTCTCAACTTCCGAACCAAACTTTTTGGATAACCATGCCAACAGCTTGATGAGCATAGTATCCACTTTTCTATGGCTACGAATGATCATCAATTCTTGAGCCTGTTGGATATGGGCAAGTAGAGTTTCTGTTAGTTGAGTCCATTCCTCTAAAGGTAAAACTGTCGCTTCCACTTTAGTTAGGCATTCCATCTGATAAGGTTCTAATTTTGACAAAGCCTTACCAACGATATCTCCAGGACCCCACAATCCCAGAGCGACGGTTGTACCATCTTCCAGATAGGTAAAAGTCCTAACAAAACCCGTTTCAATCTTCCAAAGTCCGTTTTTATGCTCTGGCAGAAATGATCTACGGGCAAAAATTTGCTTAGTATTATTACTAGTTAAGCTAGATAAGCTTGTGTACAAAGACACCATATTCTATAACACTATTCTCCGATAAATTAACCGTAGTATTATATTTATATCAGGTTCTAAGAGCCTATGGGTATTTTAAAGATTGGGAGTGGGGAGTAGGGAGTGGGGAGTGGGGAAGAAGGGGGAGATGAGGGGGATGAGGGAGATGAGGGGGACAAGGAAAATAACCATGCCCAATGCCCAATGCCCAATGCCCAATGCCCAATGCCCCATGCCCCATGCCCCATGCCCATTTTCTAAATTCCCGCACCATCAAGAAAATCTTCAATCATCCCATCAGAATTTCTGCTCTTAGGTTTGTCGGTTGGTTGGTCGCCAAGCTCAGTTGGAGACAAACTTGATTGATCTTCCAACTGCTCGAACTGTTTCTCTAGAGCCTTGACGCGTTCAAATAAAGCGCGGATGACTTCAGCTTCTACATCGCGTACTTTATCATGATCCAGAACATTTGTAGCCAAGTTGTTCTGACGAGTCACGCGCCCTGGAATCCCAACTACAGTAGTGTTACTGGGCACATCTCGCAGCACCACAGAACCGGCTCCAATTCGGACGCGATCGCCAATTTGAATATTCCCCAATACCTTCGCACCCGCTCCCACAACTACATGAGAGCCTAAAGTGGGATGGCGTTTGCCGCTTTCTTTCCCAGTGCCGCCAAGGGTGACACCTTGATAAATTAGGGCATAATCACCCACGATCGCAGTCTCACCAATCACAACTCCCATACCGTGGTCTATAAAAACTCCCTGGCCAATTAATGCCCCAGGATGGATTTCAATCCCGGTTAAAAACCGACTAATATGAGAGATGAATCTTGGTATAAAGGGAATGCCAATTTTATGCAGCCAGTGTGCCAATCGATGAAATATTAGAGCTTGGAGTCCAGGGTAACAGAACAATACTTCTAGCCAGTTACGGGCTGCTGGGTCACGCTCAAAAATCGTTCGCAAATCAGTTAGTAGCATACTCTGTTGAGATTTTTGTTGGTAGGTGAGGCTCTGAAAACAGAAACTCAGGATAATTTCCCCAAAAACATTAAGTCATTCATGGGAATTTTGTCAGATCATAATCTACGGTAAGTCGATAGAGTATAGTGTTTTTGTGGGCAATAAGTGGGATGCTATCACATTCCACAGTTGGAAAAAATTAATTTGGCATAAACCGCGATCAATCCCCCAATTCACCGTAGTATATTGAATACAGTCTTGAATAGCCAAAACTACGCTCTTTTGGATCTGTCTTCCAAAGTGGAATACGCTCTGCTAGCACTCTTAGAACTGGCAAGTAACCACGGAAAAAAAGTTCCCCTGACCATGAGCGAGATTACCGCCAAGCAACCTATACCTGAGCGCTACCTGGAACAAATTTTGACCAACCTCCGGCGTGCTGGTGTGGTGCAGAGTCAACGCGGCTCTAAAGGAGGTTTCGTTTTAGTTCGTGAACCTTGGCAGATCACTTTGCTAGAAATTGTCACTTTAGTCGAAGGTGAGCGGAAAGAGAAAGATACCTCTGACTCTCCGACTCTGGAAAAGACTCTGATTTATGAAGTTTGGGAGCAAGCTAACGCTGCCTCAATTGAAGTTTTGGGTAGCTATACACTCCAAGACTTGTGTGAGGAAAGAGAAACTCGCGCCCAGCAGAGTCCAATGTATTATATTTAGACACGACGGAGTACCCACATGCGGATAGCGAAAGATATCACAGAGTTAATCGGACGAACTCCTTTAGTTCAATTAAACAAGATTCCCCAAGCTTCGGGAGCGGTTGCTCGGATTGTGGTGAAGCTAGAAAGCATGAACCCAGCATCTTCTGTGAAAGACAGGATTGGCGCGAGTATGGTGGAAGCGGCAGAAGAAGCTGGCTTGATTCACCCCGGAAAAACGGTTTTAGTAGAGCCGACTTCTGGAAATACAGGAATTGCGCTGGCGATGGTGGCCGCTGCTAAGGGTTACAATCTTATTCTAACGATGCCTGACACAATGAGCCAGGAAAGACGATTGATGCTCAAAGCTTATGGCGCTCAACTAGAGTTAACGCCAGGGGTAGAAGGGATGCGAGGGGCGATCGGTCGTGCAGAGCAGATTTTAGCTCAAACGCCCAATGCTTATATGTTGCAGCAGTTTCGCAACCCCGCTAACCCGAAAGTTCACGCCGAAACCACAGCAGAAGAAATTTGGAATGATACCGATGGAGAGGTGGATATTCTCGTGGCGGGAGTCGGTACTGGTGGGACGATTACCGGAGTTGCAGAAGTTATTAAAGGGCGCAAGCCGAGTTTTCAAGCGATCGCAGTTGAACCAAGCAACAGCCCAGTATTAACAGGTGGTAAATCAGGGCCTCACAAAATCCAGGGTATTGGTGCGGGATTTATCCCAGCAATTTACCGTCCAGAACTGGTAGATGAAGTGATTCAGGTAGCAGATGAGCAAGCGATCGCTTACAGCCGTCGCCTAGCAAAAGAAGAAGGATTGTTATCGGGGATTTCTACTGGCGCTGCTTTATACGCGGCTATTCTAGTGGCACAACGTCCAGAAAATGCCGGTCGCCTAATCGTCATGATCCAGCCTAGCTTCGGCGAACGCTATCTCAGTACCTCACTGTTCAAAGACCCAGAGGAGAATGAGTGGTTGAGTAAAGTTTGATTCCCTATACCAATTTGGGATTTTAGATTTTGGATTTTAGATTTTTAATCTAAATCAAAATCTAAAATTTGCATGGTTATCTACTAGAATTTTCGCCAATTTCATCGACACTTTGATTATTTTTTACCAAAATCATCAAACAGAAACAACTAGCAGCTAGCTTTATTAAGCTCAAAGCTTCACTTTTTAATACAATAAAAGCGCCTAATCCTATCAGAACAAAAGGCACAAGATTATTAACATACCGAGTTAATACATCCGCTATGACTCTGTTGTTAGTTAATTTGTATGCAGCGTAGCACCAAACTCCTAACAAGAAATAAAATAATCCGATAATTATCAAAAAACTCTCTAAGTTGCTGCTAGCAAATAAAGGCACATAGACACTAATATTATCGCTACCATTAGCAATTGTAACGGCTGCCACACTATAAGCTTGGGGAGAAAAAAAATTAGTAATTGTTGATGCTTCAGCTTCTTCTGTTGTAGCTACAACTTCTTTTGATGAATCTTCTTCCCGATTCACTAAGCTACTGATACCTATGGACATTGGTAATAAACCAAGTAATCCAATCCAGCTTTTTGATAAAACTAATCCACCAAATAAACCAGGAAGACTAAGGATTAATAGAACCGTAAAACCTAGAAACTGACCAGCAACTATATGCCGGAGGCGAAATTGAGCATTTATTTGAGAAAAAAACAATAATAGAATGACAATATCATCTATGTTAGTGGCAATGAACGCGATCGCCCCGGTAGTAATTGCAGTAACTAACTCGTTCATATGAAAATGGCTGAAACCGTAAGTCTAGGCATTGAAAAAATCCTCTCATTGCAAATAATTGCTTTGTCATTTTAAAGTTTAGTTGTGCCAGAAGGTTAAAATAATTCGTAATTGATCATGACGATCGCAGACTCGCTAACGTAATTCGTAATTGAATTAGTTTCGGATTTAGACCCCAACTTTCTTCTAGGCCACCAAGAGAGACAATTATGCGCGAGTGTTTCGCCAATAATTACGAATTACGAATTACGAATTACAAATTAGTGAATTTGCTATGGTGGTAAATCGTAGGTTATAAAAATCCAGCATGAGTAAGCTAGGGACACTCTTCAGTGAAGGGATAATTGCCTTCATAGCCACTAACATAGATGACATCTTTATTTTATTAATATTTTTTACACAGGTAGATGTTAATTTTCGCCCCCGGCATATCTTACTCGGTCAATATCTGGGTTTTGCAGCCATTATCATCGCTAGTTTACCAGGATTTTTTGGTGGATTGGTTATCCAGCGAGAATGGATAGGATTGCTAGGACTGCTACCAATAGCAATTGGTCTTCAGCAATTAGTATCTAGAAAAGAAGAAACTATAACAGTTCAGACAGTCAGCAATGATTTTAGTCAGTCCACACCTACTAACCCCATATTGTCTTTTATTTTGAGTGTTTTGCACCCCCAAACCTATAAAGTAGCGGCAGTAACGATCGCTAATGGTGGTGACAATATTAGTATATATATTCCCTTATTCGCTGGTCACGATCTTGCCAGCTTGGGAGTAATTCTAAGTATATTTTTTATCATGGTAGGGGTTTGGTGTGCGATCGCTTATTTTTTAAGCCGTCAACCTACCATTGCTTATATTTTAAGTCGCTACGGTCAAGCCGTCGTACCTTTTGTGTTAATTGGCTTGGGTCTGTTCATTATGTATGAACGAGGTACATTTACTCTACTACCTTGGGTGAGAAGTTAATCAATGTTAGATGCTGGATTTAGGTAGGACTTAGGCACGAGTTACCGAATAACGAACCGCAGAGGCGCAGAGTACACTGAGAAATCAGAGTTTCAGAGATATTTTGCGTAAGTCCTATTAGGGTTGAAAATCTCAAATTGCTCACACCTGATGAACTAATTTCCAACTTACCATCATCAAAATGGCATAAATGATAAACCGTAACGGGCGTTGCGGAGCTACTTGGCAGACTTTAGCACCTAGTAACACCCCTGGAACAGAGCCTAACCATATAGGCAGTACCAGACTCCAATCAACTGTTCCCAGACTGAGATGAGCGAGGGCTGTAAACAGCAGTAAAATTGCTGCGTGTGAAATATCTGTACCCACTAACTTCCGTGCATCAAGGCGGAAAAAACCAATCAGCACTAGGGCAAACATTGAACCTGATGAGACGCTAGTTAGACCAACCAAACAGCCTAAAATTGCTCCCAAACTGATTGTTAAGAAACGACCAAAATTAGTTTCTAAGTCTAACTTTGGCAGTTCGGGTAAATTAAATTTGGGCAAAAAAGTCAATAACAACAATTGCACTAGTGCTAACACTGTGACTAACAAAATCATCCCGCCAAGCAAACGGAGCAAGATGTTATCTAGGTTATACTCACCTGTACGTTTAATGAAGTGCAAAATTCCCACCCCAAACAGTGAGCCTGGAACACTCCCGAATGCCAGCCATTTGACAACTTCTGTATCAAGGGTTTTCTGTTCCCAATGCTTGACGCTACCAACAATCTTCATCAATGTGGCAGCTACAACATCAGAACTCACAGCGATGGAAGGCGGAACCTGAAAAACAAAAATCAACATTGGAGTGATCAGAGAGGCTCCGCCAATTCCCGTCAAACCAACGATGATGCCAACAAAAAAGCTTAAGAGCGGTAGTAATATATAGTGCATACTCTTCGGGGGTTTCAAGAATCAGTTATCAGCTATCAGTTATCAGAGTCTTGTTGAGTCTCCCACTTCTATAAGTGAGCAGCATCGGTTAGGGTTTAAATCTCCAAACGAAGCCTTGATAACTGTTCACTGACTTAACTACGAGCAGCTAGAACCGAAAGTTAGCTAAAGCTTCACCGCTAGAGAGCAGCCAAACTATAGCCCAGTGATAGACGGAGCTAGTGATGGCAAGTTATTGTGTTTCTCAAGGGATGAGTGACACAAAGGTTATCCAGCTAAAGGTTAGGGCAGAGGATTCCTGGACAACTTAAAACCTGTCTGGAAGTTTTTGGAAGCATGACAACTGGCATTTAGCTGAAACAGGCTTTGATAACTGCTTATGGGTCAGTTGCTCTGCTAAACTCAACTTCTAACTGGTTTTTTTGCGGTTTTACATGTAAAAGCACGTAAGGCGATGCACTTACCGTATTTTACTTGTAAGCATGAGCAAACGTCCAGCGTATTCGCGTTGTATATCGCTAAATTCTCTGGATAATACACCGCAGTCGGTTAAACTTCTGAGGACTGGTTGCTAAAAAAATTACCTACAAGTCAATAACCATAGGGATAATTCAAACCCTTGTAGAAAAGATATATCGAGTCTCTAGACTGGATTCATACTGCAATTCGGCAACGCCGTGAAAGTGATTACAATACTCAAAGTCAAATCCGATTCCCTAGCCTAAATCTTGTTTGGTAAAGGTCAAATCGCCAAAATTGCTGCTGAAATTCCTGCTGATGCCAAAATCCTCATTACTTGCGGTGGGGGTAAGCATCAAAACTAACGGTGTTTATGACTAGGTGAAGTCTGCGTTGGCTTGCTTTACCGCGCAAGCAGTTAGCGCTAGGAGTTATCACTAACCTTATTGCAAGAAAAGCTAATAATTTGTATTCAATAATTAATTCAAATATATTGACTGTGAGGAATTGATCATGATAATCTTAATCAGACCATTCGGTCGGAAAAATTGATGTCCAAAGGCGAAGAAACAAAAAGCAGAATTCTCCACCAAGCAGCCGAACTGTTTAATCAACAGGGTTATGCAGGCTCATCGATGTCAGATATCATGCGTGTCACTGGATTGCAGAAAGGAGGAATTTACAATCACTTCCAAAGCAAAGATGATCTGGCGCTACAGGCTTTTGACTTTGCGATCGCTCGCATCAGGCAGCATACTAGATTTGCATTACGAAGTAAACGCCACGCAGTAGAACGCCTGCAAGCAATCATTGGCGTATTTAGTAGCTTCGCAGAAAATCCACCTATCAAGGGAGGGTGTCCACTGCTGAATACTGCTGTGGAGAGTGATGATGCTCATCCAGCGTTGCGAGAACGCGCTCAACAGGCGATGAACTCTTGGCTGCATCTGATTCGTCGAATTATTGAAACCGGAATTGAAAAGGGTGAAATTCGCCCAGAAGAGAGTGCTGATGAAATCGCTACCATCATAATTGCAACACTCGAAGGAGCCGTAATGATGAGCAAGCTTTATGGAGATTCAATTCACATGCATAGAGTAATTAATCACCTAAATCAATACTTAGAAACTCACCTTTAGATTTACAGCAGATTTCAAGGAAGCTGAAGTACACGAGTTAAGTCTCAAAGCCAGGAATAAAGCGTGTTTTAATTCTGAATTCTGAATTCTGACTCCTGAATTCTGCTATATTTTCCTATTTTACAGACCGAGCAGTATTAAAAAATAATTTACCCTGAGAAATAATGCTAGTAAATAACAATTTGCATAGACCATTAGAAGTAATATTAACAATTCCTGTAAAAACTTATGACATTGACTTTATGGGAATCGTGAGTAATATTGTGTATATCAGATGCCTAGAGGATTTACGTTTAAAGTTTTTAGATGAACATTGGCAACTAAATCAACAAATTGAGCAAGGATATACACCGATTCTAGCTGGAACTGAAATTGAATATAAACGTCCGATAAAGATTATTGATCAAGTAATTGGACATTTATGGCTGAGTAACTTAGGACGGTTGAAGTGGACTGTGCAAGCGGAAATTTTATCTAATAATGAGTTAGCAGCAGTGGCTACACAAAAAGGTGCTTTTATTAGTTTACACAATGGTCGTCCTATTAAAATTCCAGAAGAATTGCAAAAGAAATATTTCCAGTGTCAGCAAGTGACTCAGGAAATTTGAATTTGATAAAAGCTGAAATTTTTTTAACTATTTTCAGACTGAACGGTTTTATTTATCAAGGATTCACCATGCTGAAATTTTACTACAATCCGCTCTCGCCAAATGCTCGTCGTGTATGGCTGACCTTACTGGAAAAGGAGATACCCTTTGAATCAGTTTTGATTAATTTGGATGGCGATCAATTACAACCAGAGTTTTCGACAATTAACCCCTTTCATCACATTCCGGTTGTGGTGGATGAGGGTTTTCGAGTTGTAGAATCACTGGCAATTATGGACTATTTAGAAAGTAAATATCCTACACCTGTAATGTTACCTTCTGAGCCTCAGGCATTAGCAAAGGTAAGGATGGTGCAATTAGTCACTGCTAATGAATTATTTCCACAAGTGATTTCACTAATTTATGAAAGTGAAGATTCACCACAAGCTGCACAAGCAAAGCAGCATATAAATAAGGTACTGAAATTTTTTACACAAGTGCTTGGCGATCGCGGTTTTTTTGGTAGTCACCAGTTAACTTTAGCAGATATCGTTGCGGGAATAGGTGTACTTTCATTACCTAATTTAGGTGTTAATCTCAGTGATTACCCCAGGCTAAATGAATGGTCTGAGCGCTTAATGCAACGTCCAGCATGGCAGAAAACCAAATTGAGCAACGAAGAATTTGAAGCATTTAAAGGGCGAGTTAGAGCTTTAGTGAGGTTGCGTAGGAGTAAAGCGAATAAGAACAAATAGCAAGAATTAGCGAGTTTGTGCGTGTTGAGGCGGGATATCAAGAAGTAATTGCGATCGCTAACGAATCAAGTATACTCTATAACAATCTCCAAAATTGGCATCACTACTGAAGTTGTCATATCTTTAAGAACATGAGGAGTGAGGAAAATTTATCCTCATCACTCCTCATAAGCTACTCCTTCCACCAATTTACTTAGCATCAACCAAGATACTTTTGATGTCTGCTAGCTGCACCACTCCTGAAAAAGCTGGACTATTAATTATAAAGAAAGGTGTACCAGAAACAGCCAATTTCTCAGCTAGCTGGATATCTTTCTTAATTGCAGAAGTGGCAAGAGTCAGGTCGCGTTTAAATTTACCCAAGTCCAGATTCAGTTTTTTAGCAATATCTAAATATAACGCCTGACCGAGTTGCTTTTGATTAGTAAATAGCGCATCATGATATTCCCAAAATTTGCCCTGTTGATATGCTGCCCAAGCTGCTGTTGCAGCTGGCAATGCTTCAGCATGAATTGAAGTTAGCGGGAAATTCTTGTAAACTAATCTTAGTTTATCTGGATAGTTTGCTAACAATTGTTTCAAGGTTTTATGCGCCTCAGCACAATAGGGACATTGAAAATCTGAAAATTCTATTAGCAAAGTTTTTGATTTAGTTGAACCTATGATGGGAGAATCACCAATTACTATTTGAGGATTCGTTTTTAAATCCTGTAAAAATGCTTGCTGTGCTTGGTTTACTTTCTCTTGTTGTAGCTGCTGATAGGCTTGAACAGATTCAATAATTGCCTCTGGGTGTTCCCGGATAATTTGTAATACTTGCTGTTCCAACTGCGGATCAATCGTGTTGGCAGCTTGTGCAGGAAATGACCAGGTGACAACCAAACATAGCAAACCTATTGCTGTCCAAGTACGCAGATATTGAAATAAGGGACTAAAACAATTAAAGAATGTATCCATAGAAAAACTCATAAATATTTGTTCAATTATTAAAAAGATCCAAGAATCATCCCAGCAAGTAAAATAAAACCAATCCACACGTTTTGCCGGAACATCTCACCATAAACAGGGTTAGGTAAGTCTTGCTTTCTTAATCGCAGAGACTGCCAAACCCATCCGATAGTAGCAATTGCAAGGCTAATCCAGAAAGCTAAGTGCAGATGTATGACTACACCTAACCAAGCCAATAATAAGATTGTGCCAGCAAAGAAAATTCCAATGGCTACAGGGGCATAATCACCAAAGAACAAGGCGCTAGAATTAACACCAATGCGGCGATCGTCTTCCTTGTCGCTCATGGCATAAACTGTATCAAATCCCAATGTCCACAATACAGTTGCGCCCCAAAGTAACCAAGTTGGTTGGGAGATAGTTTGTGTGACTGCACTCCAACTAATCAATACACCAAAACCCCAAGCGATGGAAAGCACCAGTTGCGGTACGGGAAACACCCGCTTTGCACCTGGATAAAGCAGAATTACAGGCACTGCTGCCACACATAACCAAAAACTCAGGGGGTTAAGATAAAAGGCCAGAACTGCTGCACATGCTAGTGATACGATCGCAACTACAATTCCAACTTTCACAGACAGGGCGCGAGAAGCGAGGGGGCGATCGCGTGTTCTCTCCACTTGTGGATCAATATCCCGATCCCACAAATCATTGACAACACACCCAGCCGCACTCGTGGCCAGAGTACCCAATATAATCACACCAACCAGAGGTAAAGGCGGTTTCCCAGAGGCTGCCAAAAACACAGCCCAAAGAGCAGGAATCATTAAAATTAACCGTCCTTCTGGTTTATGCCAGCGCAAAAGCCGGATAATCACAAGCCAAATTGGTGACTGGGGGCGTTCTGGCGTTGTTAACATAGGATTGAGCATGGGGCATTGGGCATGGGGCATTGGGCATGGGGCATGGGGCATTGGGCACTTGTACTGAGCGACATCGAAGTAGCGTTGTCGTTGGCGCAGCCTCTCGTAAATGAAGTATTGGGCATTGAGAATTGGGAATTAGTTATTTCTCCCCTTGCTTCTTTGCTCCTATGCCCAATGCCCAATGCCCTATTCCCTATTCCCTAATTCACACATCTTTACATCTATAGAATAACGTTATTTGTTATTTGTAAAAACATAATCTCAAGTGGCAACTTTAAATATCTTTAAATAGTCACTAGGTTAGAAACAGCAGGGTGAATATACTTAGCTCAGTTACCCTTGACCAAAGATGAAGAGTGCTAAGTATTTTTTAATTTACTCAGCACTCAGTCTGAGCAAGTATGTTGCAACAAATATCAGTGCCAGCTACCCCGACATACCACCGTTTGCCATCATTTCTTATAAAGAGAGAAAACTAGATGCTGAATTTAGTAGCTTCGGCTAGCTGGGAGAGTGTTCCAACTCAACCACTTAAGCAAGATCGGATTATTGCTGCCATTGACCTGGGAACAAATTCTCTACACATGGTAGTAGTCAAAATTGACCCCACACTACCAGCTTTCAGCATTATCGCTAGAGAAAAAGAAACCGTGAGACTAGGCGATCGCAATCTTAGTACTGGGGAACTCAAACCGGAGATAATTAAAAAGGCGATCGCTTCTTTAGGACGCTTCCAAGAAGTTGCCAAAACTATCAATGCTGAAACAATCATTGCTGTAGCAACTAGTGCTGTGCGGGAAGCCCCCAATGGTAAAGATTTTTTGCACAGGATAGAAACGGAGTTGGGTTTAAGCGTTGACTTGATTTCTGGTCAAGAAGAAGCGCGACGAATCTACCTTGGCGTGCTATCGGGGATGGAATTTCACAACCAGCCCCAGATGATTGTTGATATTGGCGGTGGTTCCACAGAATTGATTTTAGGCGACAGTAACGAACCGCGTACTCTCACTAGTACCAAAGTCGGTGCAGTGCGACTCACTAGCGAGTTAATCACTACCGACCCCATCAGCAACACGGAGTTTCAGCAGCTGCAAGCCTATACAAGCGGGATGTTAGAACGTTCCGTGGATGAGGTACTAGGAAACCTCCAACTTGGGGAATCTCCGCGTTTGGTGGGTACATCTGGCACAATTGAAACCCTGGCGATGATTCATGCACGAGAAAAGTCGAGTGTTATTCCTTCCACTCTCAATGGCTACCAGTTCAGTCTGAAAGACTTGCGAGAGTTGGTAAATCGCTTGCGGAAACTGAGTAATTCAGAAAGGGCTGCAATACCTGGGATGCCAGATAAGCGGGCTGAAGTTATACTCGCTGGCGCAGTAATATTACAGGAAGCGATGACCCTTTTGGGTAGTGAATCGGTAACAGTTTGTGAGCGTTCTTTGAGGGAAGGTGTAATCGTAGACTGGATGCTAACCCACGGTTTAATTGAAGATAAGCTACGCTACCAAAGTTCCGTTCGGGAACGCAATGTTCTAAAACTCGCTAATAAGTACCACGTTAACTTAGAATATAGCGATCGCGTCGCCAAATTTGCCGAGAGTTTATTTGATCAAACTCAAGGTACCCTACACCACTGGGGAGTTGACGAGCGACAACTGCTGTGGGCTGCTGCAATATTACACAATTGCGGTCATTATATTAGCCATTCGTCTCACCACAAGCACTCTTATTACCTAATTCGCAATGGTGAATTACTCGGTTATACAGAAACCGAGATTGAAATCATTGCCAATTTAGCGCGTTATCATCGCAAATCGCCGCCCAAGAAAAAACATGAAGATTACCAGAATTTGCTGACTAAAGACCAGCGACAAATGGTCAGTCAATTGAGTGCGATTTTAAGATTGGCAGTGGCATTAGATAGACGACAAATTGGTGCGATCGCTCAAGTGCAATGTGAATATTATCCACAATTTCAGCAGGTAAACTTGCTAATTTTTCCATCTAAATCTGATGATGATTGTGCTTTAGAACTCTGGAGTTTAGATTATAAAAAAGGAGTGTTTGAGGAAGAATTTGGTGTGAAATTAGTAGCGACTTTAGAAAAGTCTAGCGTTGCTAACTTCTCCTAGAAACAAGTAATTAGGGTGCGTTAATGATGTGTAACGCACCTGCTGAATAAAGTATAAGCGCACATATATGCGCCACTACAAATTATCTGTGATTTACAAGTATGCTTTCAAAATTCCAGTTAAATTCTTATATATGTATACTTTTTCATCCTACTTAAGGATGAATTGATAAACTACCCAAAGAATGTAGTTTAAAAACACAAATTAGAATTATAATTAGAGCATCGTTAATAGTCTATTTAATATAGGTTATGTTGCTATTGGATATCTAAGCTGGGAAAACTTAGATATCCTTATATAAAATTTCACTAAAGCAGGCTAAATTGCTCAGTTTTCTGCACTGGAGAATACTCCGGCTTCAGTATATAGCTTGCATATATAGATTGTGAGAATTCCTCAGCTTTGAGAGCTATCATCGATATCAAAGCTTGAGGTAAAAAATCTGATGAATTTATCAGTGACAACTTCCCTTGCTAAAATTGCACCTAAGTTAAGTTACGATGTGCTGATTGAGAATCAACAAGATGGTATGGTTAGTGCGATAGTGCTAGCCTTGCCAGATTTTAAAAGCTCTGGTGCAACTAAAGAAGAAGCGCTAGAGAAACTAATTCAACTTTTACAAGAGCGAAAACCAGAAATAGTGACTTTGGAAATTCAACCTCGCCAAACCGAACATCTCTGGATGAAATTTACAGGTATGTTCAAGGATGATCCGCAATTTGAGAAGATGCTGACATTTCTAAAACCTATTTTGGGTTTATCGAACAGCAATATTGGTGCCAGTCGTCAGAATACAGGAAAGGTATTCTATGCGAAAAAGCGGATGAATAATCCGCGTTTTTGCACCCCCACAAAACTAGAATTTTTGGTGGTGCAACAATTCAGTCGCGGATTGGGACCCGCGACTGATGGTTACGTAGCTCTGCCGAAGTATTGATTTTGACGCCAAGCCGCAGAACGTCTCCGGCTCCGCTCCTGAATTCAGAATAGCTGAATTCTTCTTCAATCTCCCACCAATATGGTCTGTTTATTTCCGCCGTGCTGTACTAGAGTGTTGCTTGTTTACTTTCGAGGATTTCTGTGGCAATCTTTGCAGAAAGTGGCCGGTAGAATAAAAAGCCCTGTACATCGTCACAGTTGATCGCTCTCAAGAACGCCAGTTCCTCTTCTGTTTCTACCCCTTCGGCTGTTAACTTCAATCCCAAGCTCTGTCCCAAGCCAACTATGGCCTTGACGATATGAGCAACTTTGACATCGTGCGTCAAATCTTGAATAAAAGATTTATCTATTTTCAGATTGTGGAGTGGCAAAAGCTGTAGGCGCGAGAGCGAGGAATGACCCGTACCAAAGTCATCAATAGAGATGCAAACACCCATCTGCTGTAGATTCTCTAACACCATTCTAGTAAAATCTAAATCCTCAATGGCTATGCTTTCGGTAATTTCTAATTCTAAAAAGCGCGGCTCCAGCCCCGTTTGCTCTAAAACTTCGGCTATAATCTCCAGCAATTTGGGTTGGCGGAACTGCTTCAGAGAAAGATTGACAGCGAGCGTTATCGGTGGTAATCCCATATCTTGCCAGGTTTTATTTTGGCTACAGGCTGTCCGCAGCACCCATTCGCCGATGGGGACAATTAATCCACTTTCTTCGGCGAGGGGAATGAAGACACTGGGTGCGACCAATCCCATCTCTGGGTGCTGCCAACGTAACAAAGCCTCCATACCAGTAATTTCTTCTGTGGCAATGTTCACACGAGGTTGATAATACACCGTAAATTCTTGGCGTTCTAGGGCATAGCGCAAGCTCTTTTCTAAAGTCAGGAGTTCAGGATTTTTCGCGCTCAGGGAAACACTATAGAATTGGTAGTTATTCCGCCCTTTGTCCTTGGCGTAGTATAAAGCGGCATCTGCGTGCTGGATTAGTGTTTCGGCATCAGGACTGTTGCTATCAAGCAACGCAATACCGAGGCTGGCAGTCACATAAAGTTCATGCCCTTGGAGATAGAAAGCATCCTCTAAGGCTTGTAACATTCTATTCGCTACCAGCGTTACCTCTTCAATATCATTGACTCGCGGGAGTAAGATAGTGAATTCATCACCTCCCCAACGGGCGATGGTATCTCCGCCTCTGAGTGAGTCTTGTAATCTTTGAGCGACGCTTTGTAACAATTGATCTCCTAGAGTGTGCCCCAGAGTGTCATTAATCACCTTGAAACGATCTAGATCGAGGAAGATCACAGCTAAACTTTCGCCATTCCGAGTAGCGTTGAGCAGAGTTTTACTGAGCAGTTCGTTAAATAGTAGGCGATTGGGCAACCCTGTCAGCAGGTCATGGAGGGCTTGATAGCGAATCTTTTCTTCTACTTGCTGACGCTGCTGCGTACCAATGATACTGGCGGCCATTGTCAAAAGTGTAGATTCTTCATGCCTAGACCAATGACGCTCAACGGTGCAGTCTGCCAAGCCAAGATAACCCCAGAACTCCTTCTCGAAGCAAAGAGGCACTAGGAGAAGGGATTGAATGCCATCTCGAATCAGGAATTCTTGTTCGGCGATCGGAAATTTTGGGGTGAGTCCGCTAATCGACTGGCCGCTAGAGAGAACAGTATACCAACGGGCTAATCCAGAAGGTTGATAAAGCTGATTCTGCCAATGGTGGTGGGTAGATTCAATAGAGGTGTGTGTCCATTCAAACCGTAAGCTGACTGCCATTTCCCCTGTAACAGGATGAGGATGGTTCTGAAAGAGATAGGCACGATCTGCCTTGGCAGCTTCGCCCAGTACAGCTAAGGCTCGATGAATACCAGTTTCGTAATTGATTTCCCCCAGCAAATAATTAGCGGCTTCCGCAACTGCTTGTAGCAAGCGATCGCGCTGACGCAATTCAGCTGTAGCTTGTTTTTGTTCTGTAATATCCCTAATAATAAAAGTTCTAATTAAATCACTTTCAGGAAGGTAGAGAACGGATTGTTCAAAAACTTCTGCGCCTACTTCCACCTCCCGCACAAAAGAATTTTTTTCTAGATTGTTAACTCCACTCAATAGTCCTGTTAAGATCGGGTGTTGTGTCCCAACTTCCCGAAGTTTGGGAAACTTGAGAGCGGCGGCTGGATTGAGATAAGTCACTGTTCCCTCGAAATCCATCTCAATAATTGGATTGGGAATCAGTTCAGGGAAGGATGCTAGGCGAGCTAGGGCGGACTCACTAGCTGCTTCAAAGCTGAGATCGATAGCTAGGGTTTGAAAAGGATTGGCAGGACTGGCTTGCTGTAATAGGAAACCAGATAAGTCTTCAACATCAGAAGATTCTGAAAATGCTTCTTCTGAGAGGTTGGAAATAGCATAATATTTAGCTTGAGCTTTATTACCGCCAAAGGCAATGACATCTCCATTTCTGAGATTATGAGAAAAGCATTTAGTGCCATTGACAAATAAGCCATTAGTACTTGCTTTTCCTTTGTAGTTGCCATCAATAATCTGGAAGCCGTATTGGTCAGTTTGTGGAACAGTTACTCGCAATAAAATCGCATGTTGCATTGATACTGACCGGGAAGCCAAGACAATAGTGTTTGCGGGATGCCGTCCCAGAGAATAAGTAGTCTCTTGTAAGGGGACAGTTCGCTGCCCTTCTAGGTCTTGAATGACCAACAGATGGCGTATTTTTTCCCGCTCATTTCCTAGCATGGCTGTTCCTTAAATTCTTATATCTTTATGTCTTAGTCTGAAAAATACTACTAAGAGAAGTGCAGACTTTCAGGCTGCACTTCTGGGGAAATTTTATCAATCAAAGTTGTCACCGTCTGTGATTTCAAAATTGGTTTGAGGGTGCAAACTAGCCTTTATCTTGATGATTAACCGCACTCAGTCGTGAGTCCTGAGTAAATTAAAAATTACTCAGTAGTTATCTATTTGGTACATACTCCGCACAGCAATTACTCCGCTTGTAGGCGGTCTTTTAACCCACATTCCGCACGGGCTAAACGCCCCGCTAACGAAATTCAGCACTCTTCATCTTCTGGAATGAGATGGCTAATTGTTCAGTTAGTTTTTGCGGTAGAAGTTCTAGCCGTTTTCTCCACTCATACATAAGTTATAAACTTTTTCCCTTCGTCTATATCATCCAACCTTGTCTTTCTTAGGATACCCAGATTAACAATTCAAAATTCAAAATTCAAAAAGGATTATAGAATAAACTGAAATACAGACCGTTTTCTTGTAATGTTCTCTCATTTGAGTCAACAGATATTAAAGGAATGCCCCAGTCAAGACGAACGGTGAAGCGATCGCTCTGTGACCAACGCAAACCCAGTCCAACAGCAGCTAGAATATTAGGATCGGGATTCTCTCTACCAGAACTATTCCAGCCAACACCAAAATCCGCAAAGGGGACAACCTGTAAGGTGCTATCTATCTGGGGTAAGCGCAGAATCGGTACTTGAACTTCAGCAGAAACAAAAGTGCCATTATCCGTCAGCAAGTAATCTTGACGATAGCCTCGAACGCTATCCTGTCCACCTAAGCCAAATTGCTCTAAAGGTAATAGTGTTCTGGATGCGAGTTGCGTATTTAAACGAAGTAACAGTAAGGTTTCAGGAGCTAAAAGGCGTGCCCACTGCGCTTGCCCTTGCCAAGCAAAAAAACGGCTATCGGGAGGACTTTGATTAATCGTGGGACTCAACGCATCTATGCCCAAATTAAATTGAGAGCGGAGGGCGATGACTTCATGGCTGTTACGACTCGTCCATTCTTGAAAAAATCGCAACGCAGATACCTTGGTGCGTCCCTGTTCATCAGCACCTAAACCGGGGAAAGGTAGTCGCTCTCCCAAGGGGGAATAGGAGGCATCACTTTCCCGTCGGGAGGCTGTCAACCCCACGGCGAATTCTTGTGTAGGAGTTTGAACTATGGGCTGGCGAAATGTTATTTCGTAATAGCGAGAAGCCGATTGAATATCTAAAATGTTGAAAGGAGGTTCAATGACATTACTTGAGGTAGTGCCATAGTTGAAACTAAGGGTTCCGTTGTGGGGATTGAGTGGTAATGTATAGCTGGCGTCAAAGGAGTTGCTACCATCGGTATTAGTGTATCCTAAGCTCAGACCATCTCCGAATCCGAGTAAGTTGGCTTCATTTAATTGTAATCGGCGGCGGAAACTGCCAACGCTAGGCGATCGCCCATTATCAAGAATTATTTGGCTACTAAAGGTTTTTGCCTCACTGATCTTAACTTCTAACAGACTCACACCATTCCGCGATCCTGCCGAGAGTTCAGCAGACACGTTTTGAATCAAAGGATTAAGTTGCAAAAGTTGCAGTGCCTCTAGTAGACGCTGGCGATTCAGAGGCGGTGATGTCGCTATTGCTAGTCGGCTACGGACATAATTCGGATTCAACCGCCGAGTCCCAGTTACCTGGATATCTTCTAATTTACCTTCGACCACCTGAATTTTGACAACACCGGATTGGATTGTTTGGGGTGGAATATACGCACCAGAAGTAATGTAACCATTTTTTATGTATAGATCAGTGATTTTAGAACGTGCTTGATACACTTCAGTTAGTGAGATCGGTCGTTTAGTAAATTCAGCAGTGGCTTGGGCTAACTCTTCGGGACTGAAGACTGTGCTACCAACAACTTCAAAGCGTTGAACAACAATAGTTTCAGGAAGGTTCCCAGGAAGTGGTTCCTCAGGTGTGGGAGTTGGGGCAGATGGGGGAAATAGTTCTGCTGGTGGGGGGAGTAGCTGTGGTAGTTCAGGTGAGGGAAGTGGCGAAGGTGCAGGTGGTTGGATATCCTGTGGTGGTGGGAGTTTTTGCGACAGGATGAAATTACTAGCTGGTAATTGTGTAGTATCAATAGCCTGAGCTTTCTCTGGACTAGAAGATATGCTGCTGAGTGATAGAAGCATACTCAAAGGTAAGCAGGACACTATAAGATTCTGAGGATATTTATCAATCATCGCACTAGACTATTTTTTGTTAGGAACTGTGGGATTATACGGCGACTACTTCAGATATGAATCTTACTGTTGCTAAAGTTGATATCTTGGGCAATTCTCAATTTACTCAGCACTGATACCGTTTCACTTCAATAATGATACAAATACGTTGGTAGGGGCACAGCATTGCTGTGCCCCTACGAGAAATCTATAGGTATCAGGGTTTGTCTGAAATGGTATGAGTAAGGTAAATGTCATATTTGTTCAGCTAAAAGAGTGTCAATGCAGACTTAAAAGTATGATGGTATTCGAGCCCCATCAGCAAGCAGATATGTTGGAATTATCTGTGGCTGCGGGAGAAATAGACCTAAAATATTTGGATAAATCAGGGTTTTGTCTATGACGCGATCCAGGTTACACTTATTACTTCCGAAGGTAAGCAAGTAGGCACAAATAATTAGAAGATACTGTCGGGTGTGTACCCTACAGATCCATACCCCTTTGCTTAAACATTCCCATCAATTTATGTTTACGAGCGTGGGTTTGCATCAAGTTTTCCCGATAGCTTAACCAGTCAGCTTTCTTGCCAGATTCTAAGTAGGCATTACGTGCCTTTTTCAACCATTCAACGGCGTAGTAGTAGTATTCGGCTTTACCTGCATCTATAATCTTTTCGGCACGGCGACGAGCATTAGCAATCACCCAATCAGGATTGTGAGGGATAGCAGCATCCATGACTCGGTGAATCAACTCGGAATAATAAGAACTGAGTTCACTAACGATCGCAATTGCATCATCAATTAGCCCTTCATATAAGAATATATCCACTTTGTCTGATTCTGTTCCCCAACCACTATCAGTACGGACAATTTTCAGCAGGTCTGTTTTGAGACTTTCCCAGTTTTCCCCAGCTAATTCTGTCATCTTTTGGTAGTCTACAAAGCAAGGCTTGACTTGAAAAGCCGCCTTGATTGCTAATAAAGCAGCTTGACTATTACCCCATTCCAGAGCCAAATCACTTGTCCAAATTCCCAATTCGTACTGACAATTACCCGGTAAATTTAATCCACTCTGGGCTATATCTAGTGCCTGCTGTAATGCCCCCTGAACGCTGAGTGTTTTCGCAAGAGCAAAGGCTTCTTCCATTGAGTTCATCTGGGTTTGAGCAGCATCAATTGCTTCTGCCACCATGCCTAAACGCCCTAGCATTGTGAGATACTGCTGCGTTTGTCCTTCCGCTTCTGCTAAATATAGGTATTCTTGGTAACGTTCCTGACGTTCGAGAATTTTCAGGCGAATTAGTGCCAAATCATCTGCATAATCTGGCACGTCTTCTTCCCAAGCTCCCCTTTCGGTGATATGACCTTGGATAACTTGCACCAGTGGCGGATAATCCCAACCTTGGCGTAAAGCCTCCATAACTAGGCCAAAATCAGCATTCCATTCATCTTGCCAAGTTTCCAAATTTATTTGAATATCAACTTTTTCTTCTGGGGTCAAATCGGCACTGAGAATTGCTTCACACCAAGCATTATTTAATTCTCCGACAATTTGATCATTTTCAGCGCCATATTCTGCAACCTCATGCCAATTTTCCACACAGGTAGAGGTAATCACTTCTAAAATAGCGATCGCATTTTCACCCTCTCCCTGTTCGCTAAAATCTACCGCAGTATGCACTACACTCAGCAATTCCCCGGCAATCGGGTCTTCTTCGCAGCCCTCCTCAAAGTAACGCACGGCATCCCGGAGAATCTGCCGTACTTGTCCCCGAAAGGGAGCCGGATCAATACTACTACGGCGCAGAGATTTTGTGGTTGTTTCCTCGACAGCAGGATTGATCATCCAATTAACATGGCGGTTAATCGCCTCGATTAGTGGTGGGTATTCTGTTACCAAATTTTGCAGCAGCCTTTGAGTTTGGATATGATCCAAGCGATCGAGTAGTTGTTCTAAGGTAGGGCGCTGCTGAATATTTTCGGAGTTACGCGCACAGACAAGCATCGTTGCGACAACGTGTTTACACCAAACTTCAAAGTTATAACCACAGGTGCAGTTGACTGAGGTTAACCCACTGCTATCGAAACTCAGATTGACATGATAAGGTCTATTTTGATTGCCCATAACATCTGCCTGAAGCAGATGACCACGTTGGGTAACAGCATTAACAGCACCAGCCGCATAGTATGCCTCGCCCTGTTGGAAAGATTTGGCGTTGGCATGACGGCGGATAGTAAATTCACTAATTTGGGGAATAGACATCGAGCGATCGCCTGTGTAAATCCTCTGGATAAATCTTAAATCCAGCTTAGGTGTTAGGCTAACGCGCTGTAAAGAAATTCAAAGGAATGGGGTATTGGTATTGGGCATTGGGCATTGGGCATTGGGCATTGGGCATTGGGCATTGGGGATTGGGCACTTGTACTGAGCGTTGCCGAAGTATTGGGCATTAAATATTAGTTATTCTTTCTCCCTCATCTCCCTCATCTCCCTCATCTCCCTCATCTCCCTCATCCCCCTCATCTCCCTCATCTCCCTCATCCCCCTCATCCCCCTCATCTCCCTCATCCCCCCACTCCCCACTCCCCACTCCCCACTCCCTGTCTACACAAATAATTTCAAAAATCAAAACAGACTGCTATATATAGATTTGGTTGAGTCGATGGGGGATATTATTCCCCGCACCTCTCAGTTAGATCCGTGCGTACCCGTTTCCGTGTACACGGCTCCCGATGTTCTTAGCTT
>NZ_JBALFC010000047.1:0-45816 GCF_036917755.1 Nostoc sp. | reverse complement strand
AAAAACATATCTTTCAGCTTGTCGCCAATTGACAGTTTTCCATCCCTCGGTATTTATTACTAAATCCGAATTAGGCTTATTCATAGCTACTATTATCATCATCTGCTCTCTTGCGGGGTCTGGGTTAGCGTCGTCATACCAGATAATATGGGATTTACCGAAATATTCAGCCGCCATTAAACTAGCTCTCCAACCATTCCATCAGCGATTGAATCTGCTCTTGGCTAACGCCGGAGTTTTGTTGTCCGTAGCATAAGAATAGTTGGCTGGGCTGGTTTGGGTTTGAGGAAGTTCAAGAATTTCATGAGACTGGTAAACGCAACTATTATCAGGGTTCCCATTTGTTGAGGCGATGCCCAACTCTTAGAGACGCTGCGCGTAGCAAGATCCCGTTCGCCCCTGGCGTCCCGTAGGGAAGGGTACGGCGCAGGCTCAGGGTAAGACCTACGGCGGTAAACTACGCTCTTAACTGACTTTCCCCTAGAACTAGCTGCTTTTCGCTATCCTTCATCTTCACAAAAATATTCTTGTTAACAGGTTTATTGTGCGGGAGTCTGCAATCAAATTCTGAACCATTTGAACTGAAGTTGGGGAATCTTGCATCTGGGTATAAAATTGCTCAGAAAGCTCAAGGAGCAGTTCAGTTTAGGTGTTTAGGGGATTCGTCAACGGTATCCGTATCCCGGCTCAAACTAGAGTACTAGCTCTTACCGCTACTTTTGTCAACGAAATCAAAAGTTTGTGGTTGATCGACTTTTTTGGTTGATTACTTTGTCCTGGTGTCACAGACTCGATTGCGAGATTGATGGTATTTTATTTTTACACAAACTCCTTGATCACAATTGCGATACAAGCTATGACACTCAATTTATATTTACTGCGACATGGAGAAACTACTTTTAGTCAAAGTGGTAATTTCTGCGGTGAAACTGATGCGGAGTTGACAACAGAGGGGATGCAGATGGCATCAGGTTTTGCCGATGTTTATCAAAGCTTGTTGTGGTCGGCTGTTTATGTTAGCCCGATGAAACGCACAATTGCAACTGCCAAGCCATTTTGTGATGCTATCGGTATGGATATGCAGTTGCGTGACGGACTTAGAGAAGGTAGTTACGGCTCTTGGGAAACTAAGAGTAAATCGTTTGCCCAAGAGAATTACGCAGAAAATTATGTAAAATGGTTGACAGAACCCGCTTGGAATGCACCCATTGGTGGAGAAACTGCGGTAGATATTGCTAACCGTTCTATGCCTGTAATTGCTGAAATTCAAGAAAAACATCCCCAAGGTAATGTTTTAGTAGTTTCCCATAAAGCTACGATTCGGATTATGCTTTGCAGTTTACTGGGAATTGATTTAGGACGCTATCGCTATCGGGTGAATATTTTGGTCGCGTCAGTAAGTATGGTTAAATTTGACGTTAATGGCCCCTTGTTAGAAATATTAGGCGATCGCCATCATATACCCGATCATATTCGCTTTCGTCCAGGAACATAGATGTAATCAAAAAGTTGCTCATTTTAGTACTTGTTGTAATACTAAGCTTACTTTGTTACTCCTGAGTTGATATTTCTTGCTGCGATAAATTTGCTAACTCCGATTCTAAGGTTTCTTCCAATAAGTCTACAATTGCATGTGCATCAGTAGGGGACTTCATTATTTCGGCCTCCGGATCAAAGCGATTTTTGACATTGGGAATATCTAGGCGTAATTCCTCAACCAACGCGATGAGTTTAGCGATTTTCTGCTCAGAAAGTAGGTTGAGTTGAAGGCTAAGTTGCGCCCGTTGCTCTGCTAACTTTTCTTGTCGCTCTTGTTTAATCAATACCCCTGTTGTCACCAACAATGAACCCGCAGTCAGTGAAAATTGTAACCAAGGAAATGGAACTTCCTCAAATTTTGGTACGCCTAAACGTCGTGGTAAGAAATTGGGTGTTACCCAGAGAATAATCCCAAGCAGAATACTATACAAGAATACAGGACGACCAAAAAAGACGGTTATCGTTTCTACAAAGCGCTGGTGTTGTGAGACATTTTTTTCAGAACGTCTATGCAATGCGATGATAGTCTCGATATTTTGACTAATAGATTCTGGTAATGGGGCAGTGGGCAGAATCTTTTGATGAGGTATTTGACCCGATACTTGCGGTGAGGCAGTCGGAGTCTTGGCGGCTCCCGTCGAGTCCGAACTGCCGAACCCGGAGGGTGAATCACTTGGATTTGGTTGATTGTTGGTTTGCATTGGTAGTCTAGCGTTATGAATGATTCCTTCAACTGACTAACTTCAATTTTGACTGCAAAGCGATACTTGAAGGCAGAAAAAATGCATGAAAGTACCCACAGAGAGATTCTGGAAGATTGCTATTGCTACTTTGGCGATTGCATTTGATTTCCAATAACCTATCAACAGCTAGAACCGTCAGCACCCCCAAAAACACCAGAAGAATTGGGATGGCCAGCAGGATTTTTTGAACAAACTTACGGCAGTTGTCAACACGATCCAATATAATATACCTCGATTAAGAACAGGAAACTTAAAATGAGAATTTTTATTCCAGGCCGTCTTTAGAATTACAGTCTAGACTCGAAGAATTGTCTGAGAAAAAGAAAGCTGGATTGCTAACAGGAGAGGAAGATGCTGAATTGGCAGGCATATTGGAACTGGATAGAATTTTTACCTTGCTTAATGCCAAAATCATTTCTGAATTATGACAGTTAATGATGCGACCAAAAAATTAGTCGGACAAAGAGCAAAATTTCTTTGTGAATACTGTCATTCTTCAGAAGAAGCAAATGCTGCTCTATTTTCTATTGACCATATTATCCCACAGTCTCTTAAAGGTTCGGATGACCCTGATAACCTAGCGTTAGCTTGTCAGCGTTGTAACGGATATCGCTACAATTTCACCACTGGAATTGATCCAGATACAGTCCAGATGCTACCTCTGTTTAATCCACGCCAGCAAAAGTGGTCTGACCACTTTATTTGGTCAGCAGATGGTCTAAAAATTATTGGCATTAGTTCTGTAGTCCCAGCTACAAGTAATCGTTTAGACCTCAATGATGAACGTCGTAATGAAGGGTCTAGTGTCAAGGCTCGTCGTCTTTGGCTCAAAGGTGGTTGGCATCCACCTGATGAAGACCCGCGACAAGTAAAAGAGTTTTGATTTGCAATTTCCTTAACTGTTGAAGTGCGATTGCTCAAGCAGGGCGTAGTCCATCGCCCCCCAATCGATTCTCTCTCTTATTGCCGAAAGTTCTGCTGATGTGGACTATTGGAGTCATGAGTTGGGAGTTGGTGGGAAATCTGGCGCGGAGATTTGGTTTAGTAGCTCTTTTAGGCTGATGCACCATCTTTCAAATAAGTCTCCTGTATTAATGTCTGCAACAAAACCGCATTTCTCTCCTGCTGTATGTTTATTGAGAGATGACAAATCCCTCTCAAGTTAGAGATGCATTATGTGCTGTGATAGATGATTTTTTGCTCATACTTGAGTATTCTATTTAGATTAGATAAAACAACTGTATGTAATAAAAATTATAATTTTTCTACTTGATTACCTAATTATTAATGGATTTTGCTTAGAGACAAACAATTTTTCAGGTCATATTGGTAGTAGATAAATAGTTTTAGAAGCACGATTAGGAAATATGAATAACACAAAGGAAGTTGATAGTACGAAAAATAATTTGGGTCAGCATAAAATAGAGGCTGAAACTGATATAGATTCATCATCTAACGAACTGACACAGACAAATAAAACAATTAATATAGATGGTCAGCGTCCAATCGATCCAAGTAATATTGAAATTAAAGAAATAATTAATATAGATGGTGAGCGACCAATTGGGAAAAATGAAACCGATTATGATAAAACAATTAATATAGATGGTCAACGCCCGATCGGGAAGAGCGCTTTTCAAGAACATGAGATGCTAACTGTAGACGGTAAGCGTCCAATTGACCCTAGCGATTTAGAGGTTGAAGCGGTTATTGACATAGACGGTCAACGTCCGATCGCTAAAAGTAATTTTCTATCTTCAGATACTCTAGAGATAGACGGTAGTCGCCCAATAGGTTCAGATAACACTGTTGAAGATCCAATATTAACAGATTACGTAGACTAAAAGCACGACTTTCCTTGACAATTTCTTTAACTAGGGGTCTAAATCCCTGTCACAAAACTTACTTCCGACTTCCGACTTCGTTTAATCCCTTTATTTTCTCAATTTGGATTGTTATAGGTAAAAATAACGGCTAACATATCAACACAGCGATAATGATTGATTTTGAACAGACGAACGCCTGGGGCAGTTTGAGCGGCGGTTGCTAGCACAATTTAGTCAATTGGCCTGTGTGAATCTGGACTACGAACCGGAAATTCTACGAATTCCACCGATGGAGCGATTGAACTTCCGCTTTAGTAGCCAACCTAGACCGAAGCCGAAAATTGCAATATTAGTAGACGGCTCTGGAACTGAGGTACTTGTACGCGCTTGGAGTACCACGTTGTCGATGTTGATATCGAGGTCACTGAAAACACTCCTGACTGCAATTTCGTTAAAAGAGCTAATGATCCCAGAACCAGAATCAGATGTTTCTACAGAAAAACCATCAACTGATGCAGTTAGTCGAACTAATTGCGGAGTTAAGCGTTCGAGAACGAGGTTTGCAGTATGAGGTGCTGTGTCGTTAATAGTAGGTACAGAGCTAGTTGATGCTAACTGAACATTTCCATCACCACCAGTAATGCTATCCCCAGAGCCGAAGTTTTCTTTATTAACTCCCAGTGATCTGGTACCAGCTAGACCAAACGACACCAAATAACCACCGTCATCTTCGACGGGAGTGCCACTGCCAACAAGTGAAGCTAAAATATCAGTCGTGACAGGTGTATCGCCAGAGTTGTATAAACCAAACCGCAAGCCACTACCACGAATTTGCGTCAACTCAGCAGAGGTGCTGGAAAGACTAGGCTTCGTGGTGAAGCGAAAATCAAAGCTTAAATCAAGGGCATCGCCTATATTATTCCCCAAACTAACGCCAGCAAAGGTTCCAAGCGCAAAGTGAGGAGGAAGAAAAGAGGAGTTAAAGGTAACAAAAGAGGGAGTGTCAAGGTTCAAAGCGTTTCCAGTTCCAAGAATTGGATCATCAACTACGCCTAATTGAATTTGAAGAGGAGTTGAAACTGTTTGATAAAAATTTGATGAAATTTCAAACCAGGAAATATCTAACGGATCAGCACCATTAGTACGGCCACCGTCGGTAAAAGTATCGTTAACGAAAACTTGAGCTTTGGCCTTTTCACTAAAACTACTTACTACACTAAGGAGTAAGGTAGACGAAAGAACTACTTTAAGGTATCTGTTCAACATAGGACTGCTCTTATATGCTGTTACTAAGCATTACAGTTAAAGAATAGCTTTATACAGTCAAAAGTATATGTTAATTGGTACGTTGAGAATTACGAAAAATATTGATTGATAGAATACTTACCTAGTAAAGTTTTCAGCCAAGCGCGTAACTCTCTGTACTCTTTGTACGATTGCTCATTTACCCCCACACAGTTTCGAGAATTGGGTATTGGCTCATCATAGCTAAATTAAGCGATCGCTCTCGTTGTGCCAAAAATGAGATCAATGATCTCAATGCCCCACCCAGAAGAAGCGGCTTAGGTGGGGAGTGCTTCACCGCAGCTATCCAATGTCACCAGGGGCATCGCACATAAAATAATATTCATCTCGCCGTGCATCTGCCACACCCGTAAGCCGCATTTATTAACCGAGGCGATGGCGTAACCGCCCGCCGCTCTCCTCGCAGGGTTAGCGCTATTTCTTGCTTGATATACCGAGGTGAAAAACCCGTTGAAATCGTGTGCGTTCTAGCAGCAAACATGGACATTGCGCCAGAACTCGCCGGAGAAGAAATACACTATTTCGCCGTGGTATTCCTAAGACTTTAGGCTAGAATCCCCCTAGCCTTTAGGCAGAAGTGTTGACAGGGGATTTATGATTTTTGGCTCATGTCACCGCAAGGATTCAGGTTTTATAATTAAAGTTAAAGGGCTTAGAGCATTAAGCATAAATGAGGTTAAAGGCTGTGAAGAAAATAGTTGTTGCTGCAATATTCAGCTTAATCGCTGGCTCAACATCTTTACTTTTTCCCCAAGCCGCTAAAGGTGATAGGGTTGTTTACTGTCATCCTGTTACTGACAATAGGGTGATCAAAGAATCGGCGGCTGACCACCCCCATGCTTATGCAAATGGTTTTCGAGAAGGAGAACAAAGCGCTCGGAATAGAGAAGCTTATAAACCTCGGACTGCGGGAGGTGAATTCGCTCGTGGTTTTGAGGATGGTTATTTGAATCTACCTTATGCTGGGCAATCGGATGTTGTACCTAAAACAATTGTGCAACATACTACTACTGTTTGTAATGAAGATGGTTATTACACCGTAGCGCCTGCTCCTGTTTACATCTACAACCCTTATGCCATTTATGGGTCGCCCTATCCTACTTTTGGCATCAACTTCGGATTTGGAGGAGGGTTCCACAGATGGGGTCACTATCGAAGATGGTAGGGGTGGGGAATTTCGTCGGAGAAAGTTTCTGGGCGGGAGGATACAAAGTATTCACCCTCGCAAGGATTGGGAAACACCGACATCATCGTGTAATATTATCAGTTACGTTATCTGTGCTACGGCTTTGTGTTCACATTTAAAAGCCATGCGAAGTTCATACGCCGGACTCAGATAGCTTTGTGAACATTTACCCAGGAAAAATATCTAGAAATTCATTGCCATTAATCACTGTTGTCCAGTGCTGATATTTTCCTGGAGCATTCTTTTCTCGCGGATCTGCTTGTACCAGAGACATAAACTCATGGTAATGTTCATTAGAACTGGCGCCCACCATGCATCCAGCAGACCAACCTAAGACTTGTTGATCAGGGCTAGCCCCATCTGGATTGTTAGTAGTGTGTTGGTCTACGCTAAAGTTATTACCCTCATCCGGCAAGCGATCAGAGCCACGCAACACTGTAATATCTCCAGTTTGGACTAGAGCCAATTGATCTCCGGTGCTACCGTGGTGATGACCAACGCTCCAAGCTTGGTATTGCCATGCCTTGATATCTGCACACCCTTCCTGGTTCATGGGATTGTCCCAGTAATATTCTCCGGGGTCACAAGTTGCTAACCAATTGCCTGCAAAAGTTGGTGCTTTATCTTTGATTACTAATACACAACGTCGGTCATTCCAGACAAATGGTGCATTGCCATTCCATTCTCCCTTGCGGTCTAACCCACGAAAATAAACGATATTGATTTCTCCCTTGTTGCCGTTAGTACTAATTTGTTGATTATGTAAGTTTATCCACATTACGGTTCGACTCGGCCAGTCGCCGTTGAGTTGAAATCCTGGTATTAAGTCAGTCGGCTTGGTATTGAGCAGGCTAGCAGCAATATGGGGATTTATCCCTGGTTCACTGAGATTTTGAAAATGTTTATAAGCATTTAGCGCCCTAGCGGATTTTGCCCCCCAAAGTCCATCAGGTGAATTCAAAAGCCAAAAATCTTCAAGTCTAGACTGTAATTGTAGTGCCAAAGTCTTGTTTGCAGCGATCGCTTCATCATGTTCGAGTGCTTTGACTGACCCATTGGCTAAACCATAGAGCAAGGAATGAGGATTATCAGTAGATGTAACTGGCATAGAATTGCTGCTTTATTTTCTGATTAGAGTAATACTAATTGTAGCTGTTCCTCTGGTGTCAATCTTTGGCTGCGCTGTATGATAGATAAAAATAAAAGCCCCGATGAGTTTATGGGGGCTAAGGTCTAGAAGGATGTTGCATTCTAGAACCTGAGAAATTTTATGAAGTTGTGTGGAGTGGCTTCTACTATCTACTACCTATTAATCATGTGCTAAAAGTAAAGCACATGCAATAGCAATCCCAATAACTACAAGCGGTAAACCTCCAATCACTCTTGCTTCTTCTTCTTCCGATAAATTCTGGAGATAGTTATCAGAATGAGTTGATACTAAATCTGCAATTTTAATTCTATTCATCAGATTAATTCCATACTGTTGACTTCAATCAAGGACAGTTAACTATCCTTGATTTAAATCGTAGTTTAAAAATAAAAAAAATTCTCTTATTCTCCGAAGATAAAAAAATATTAATAATCCTTTTATGTCACTAAAAATTGCTAATTTATTTCCGAATTTTAAATCTGCAAACTTTATAGAAATATTAATCTGAAAGATGTAATTCAACGGGGGAACTGTTTGTAGGTTTAATTTTCCAAATATCGGAACATCAAAATCTAGATAAAATCTCAACAATGTTTCTCATATAGATAATTTTTGTTGCTGATTTGAGGGAAATATTGATGACATAAATAAAACATATTTATCCCCAATATAATTCTAATAAACTGATTGTAGAGCCAAAGCGTTGCTTGCCGCCGTTGCCCCAAGGTATTTACTTCTCAATTTCCTCTCTACGAGCGCCGTAGGTCTTACGCTGAGCAGTTCGACAGGCTCACTGTCACACCTGCGCCGTACCCTTCCCTACGGGACGCCAGGGGCGAACGGGATCTTGCTACGCGCAGCGTCTCTAAGAGTTGGGCATCGCTGGAACGGCATCGCACTCTAAGAAAAGAATAGCGCCCACCTAAATACAGGCAGGCGCTATTCAAATAATTTCAATTCCGGGAGAAAATATAGTGAAATGAATTAAGAGATTTTTACTATTAATTAATTCCAATTTAATTTCTTACACAGCACTGCGACGATTTAGCAAGTTCCACAAGAAAACAGCGACAATTGTGCCAAGAACCGCTACTGCAATACCGGGAATGCTGAGTGTGGGGGCAGCTAATGTCAGGGTTCCTGTACTGAAGAATACACCCAAACTCCCACCAACAAAAGCACCGATAATTCCTAATAAGATTGTTCCTAGAATTCCGCCGCCTTGATGACCAGGGTAGATGGCCTTTGCAATAGCACCAGCAATTAGACCTAAAACAATCCAAGCAAGAATATTCATTGTTTTAATTTGATAAACATTTTGGCTCTCCTAGACTTCGTTTGATAAATTAATACTAAAAAACACCTAAAACACTTGGTATAACAAGATTCTGCTAAAATAGAATCACATATTTAATAAAAATATGCTTTCTGATTATTGAATCCCCTACTATGTAAGGACTTAACCTGATATCAAGTATTAATTTTCTATAACTAGTCTAGGAGAGCCAACATTTTTTACTGACAAATACACAATAGCAATCCAAACATTGACATTCCATCTACCAACAGAACCAATTATTAATAGCCTTGAGGATGAATGCTGTTACTTCTCGTGATATACCCCCTAACTGAGATTGAAGCGCGTAACCGCACAAAAAGAGAAATGAATAGGACGGCGTAACTCGGTTTGTTTGGGTGACGGCGGTCGAGTAAATAAGCCAGACGGATCTTGCGTTTGAATGAAACGTGCCATACAACCTCTGTATATGGTTCCCCAGACTCCCGATAATAACCGACGCTCTTGGGAAGGTTTAGAACAATACTCTAGGGAGCTTGTCACAAAAGAAGGTAAAGAACTTTACATCATTGCTGGGCTATTAGGGAGCCAAGGTGAACCCCTCAAAGGAAAAGTAACGATTCCTAAATCAACTTGGAAAATCGTTGTTGTTTTGGAACCTGGCTCTGGGATTAATGGTATTACTACAAAAACTCGCGCGATCGCGGTGAATATCCCTAAAGAGGCAGTCCAGTAAAAGTAGTTGACAAGATGCACAGTTTTTGCAGAGTGTAAAAAGAGGAGAACACGTTATCAGGAATGCAGCTACCATGCGTCCGTTAGTTTGGAACCGTCCCGTAGAACTGTCAGCAAAAGAAGAAAAAGTCACAAAACGTATACGCAAAGCTAAACTGTTTGTATTTTTAAGGCAGATACGTCACAAATTATTTGACGCAGAATTTCAAACAGAACTAGCAACGGTTTTTAAGGATAGTAGCGTCGGGTTATGCCCAGTACCACCCGCACAATTAGCATTAGCAATCATTCTACAAGCGTATACAGGGGTTTCAGATGACGAGGCAATGGAAGCAATTGAAATGGATAGACGATGGCAGCTAGTTTTAGATTGTCTTGATTGTGAGCAACCACCTTTTGGGAAAGGAACACTGGTGAGATTTCGTGCGCTTTTAATGTCAAAGTCGTTTGACCGACGGTTAATTGAAAAAACGATTTATATGGCACAAAAACAAGGGGACATCGGATGGTTCCCCAAAGCTTCCCTACGGGACGCTACGCGAACGTAAAGCTGTGGCCAAGGATAGACGTATTTCCATCG
Organism: Nostoc sp.; assembly: GCF_036917755.1. GTDB lineage: Bacteria > Cyanobacteriota > Cyanobacteriia > Cyanobacteriales > Nostocaceae > Nostoc. Next base: position 35,455 of record NZ_JBALFC010000047.1, on the reverse strand, counting down.
AAGATGAGGATATGCGTCATGGGCGTAAAAGCCGCAGTCAAAAATTTGATGGCTACAAACGTCATGTTCTCAAAGACTTAGAATTACAAATGGTCAGGGCTGTTGGTGTCACCAGGGCAAACACACCAGAAGCATCTGTAACTATAGATATTGAGTCTGATTTAAATGCCCAACAAATAACTCTTGAAAACATCGAAGAGTTGCAAATCGACCGTGCATATTTGGTTAGCCATTGGGTGAAAGAGCGCATCCCAAATATGATTGTAGCCAGTGGCGATCGCGTCAGCAAGGGAACGCCGATTCTATCTTTAAGTTTGGATCAGACTACAGCCAATGTCTCCAGCGCCATTGCTTTGGTTAACTCCAATCGGGCGGCTGTAGTAACCGCCCAGGCACAACTTGAACAACACGTTGAATACTGCCAAAGCCGTGGAAGCGCAAATTGCAGAGCTGGAGAAAAACTTTCCTCCAGGGGTGAAAGCCGTCATCTGCTACGACACCACCAAGTTTGTGGAAGTGTCAATCGAAGAAGTACTCAAGACGCTGATGGAAGCGATCGCCCTAGTGGTGCTAGTGATTTTCGTCTTTTTGCAAGATTGGCGGGCGACAATTATTCCGGCGATCGCTGTTCCTGTATCCCTGATTGGTGCATTGGCCTTTGCCTATCTCTTCGGCTTCTCACTCAACACGTTAACCATGTTTGGATTAGTACTGGCAACGGGTCTGGTGGTAGACGATGCGATCATCGTTGTCGAGGGGATTGCTGCCAAGATGGAACAAGGCTTAGACCGACGGCAAGCGGCTTTTGAGGCGATGGGGGAGCTTTCTGGAGCGGTGATTGCCACCTCCTTGGTGCTGATGGCGGTATTTATCCCAGTATCCTTTTTTCCGGGCGCGACTGGCATCATGTATCGGCAGTTCGCATTGATCATTATCTTCTCCATCGGCATTTCTTTATTCAATGCCCTAAGTTTCACCCCCAGTATGTCTGGACTCTTCCTGCATCATACTGAGGGTGAAGGGCGAGGGCCGCTGGGCTGGTTTTTTCGTCAGTTCAACCGGGGCTTTAGCTGGGTACTGGAGCAATACGAGAGTCTGAGCAAGTTCCTGATCCGCATCCGAATGTTCGTGCTGGGGCTATTTATCCTCGGACTGGCGGCAACGGCGTTTGTGTATATTTCCGTCCCCAGTGGATTTGTGCCAGATGAGGATCAAGGTATTATCGTCGGTCTGATTCAGGCTCCCGATGGTGTTTCCCTCGCTTATACCGAAAAAGTTGTTAACACTGTGTCTCAAACCCTGAAAAAAGAAGTGCCGGAGATGGAAGCGTCTCTAGTCATTGCCGGTTTTGGTCTGAATGGCAATGGCCCAAATCAGGGGACATTTTTCTTTAGGTTGAAAGATTGGAAAGAGCGCTAGGGTGACGAACATTCGGTGAAGGGGATCGTGCAACGGCTAAATGGCATCTTTGCCCAAAATCAGGATGCGTTAATCTTTACATCCAACCTGCCCGCCGTCTCTGGCTATGGGGTAACAGGTGGCTTTGAATTTCAACTTCAAGACCGCAGCAACGGACAACTGAGTATCGATCAATTTCTGGCGATCGCGCAACAAATAATTGCCAAAGCCAATCAAAATCCCGTCTTGCGCCAAGTGTTCACTCAATTCACAGCCAGCACTCCCCAGTACCAGATTGACATTAACCGCGATCGCTTAGAGATTCTCCCAGTGAGCCAGGGGCAGAAAAACTCCGGTCTGAGTTTTCTCAACTTTTTGACACCGACAGTGGTTATCAACAGTTGGATGAACGAAAACGATTAACGGAGGCCATTGCCTCGGAGTTGCTTTTAGTTTTAGAGCATCCAGAATTACCGTTGCATAACAATCCCGCTGAGTTAGCTGCTAGAACTATGGTGCAGCGACGTAATATTAGTTATGCAACTCAGACCACTGAGGGTACTAAGGCTTGGGACACTTTTATGTCTCTTGTCGCTACTACTCGGAAGTTAGGAATCAGCTTTTTTGAATATGTGCGTGACCGGATTTCTGAGACTGGAAGAATCCCTTCTCTTGCGACTATTATTTGCGATAAATCTTCTCTTAATCCCTTCGGTTGGTCGTGGAAACCAGAATAATTGTCTACCCTGAAGTATTGAGGAGATACCAATAACTCTACTACGGAGCGCCCGATCTCTTCATTGAAAGCGGCAGGAAACTCAATTCCCTTGAGTGGGTGGTCGAGGTTGCTCAAAGCGCCGCTTGGGGCATTGGGAAGAAAGCAACTTCTTCGCCATGCCCCATGCCCAAAAACTCCAACCCAAGAGTGGGTGGAGTTTTTTATACTCTTTTTTTGGCGAAGGGATTGATGTGCAGATGAAATTTTCAAATACCAACTATGGCGATACATGAAATAAAGAATCAACCACCAAAAACATCCGGTTGCGATCGCAAATAACAGCGAACCATTCAGCGCACCTGCCCAAGGTTTAAACAAATGCGTGTAAATCCAAGTGTATGTAGTTGTTGCTTCAGTACCAGTCCCAATGTGATTTTTAATTAATATTCTTACCACAAAACCAGACCCGACGAAAGCAAAGATCGCATTTAATCCCATCACTTGTCCCCAGCAATAACAGTGCAAAACCAGCAGTGAAAATCGCATCAGAACTCGTCCACAATCTACCGTGTTAGATCACTTAGGCGCACGGAAACCAGCAAGTTGTGCTGTATTCGTGTCTTTAAAACAAATATCCGGCTTGACTTTTTCACAGGTGTTGGAGGAAATTTCAATAAGTCGTTCGTCTGAAGCGATGCCCTGAGCTACGCCGTTGGCGTTCGCCTAATTCGTCTCTGAAAGAGAAGCCTCTCTAAGAGTTGGGTACAGTTTTGTAACGGGGATAAAGACAAGAGCCTAACATACTTAAAGCCGTCCTTGATTACGGGGTTTTAGACCTATAAAATTGATAAAGCGAATTCGTTAAACGACGGAATCCATTGTATCTCTATACAATTAACGGTTTTTTCCCTTGATTAAACTACTCAAACTATGGCGTTGAAAAAAGCTCCAAATTGCCCTACTTGCATTCAAACCAAGCTGAATATTTAACTGATTTAATTTAGTATCACTTGAAGCACCACCAGGCCAGAAGTGCCCACCGTTGACTACAGCTAACTGCAATACCTCTGAGCTGTTTCTACAACCTGAGTAACGAAGAGTTTTGACTCGCAAGCGATTATTAGATTTAGTCCCAGTTAACTTTTGAAATTGAGATGAGGAAGTACATTGATCATGCCTTCGCCAAAAATTTGCTGTTTCTGGAATAGAAACAAGTGCTTCTTTTTGACTGATGCGATCCCCATAATAATCTACACTTAAATCCTTTGTACCATTAATCATCATTATTGATACAGTCAGCGAAGGATGACAACTAGGCACAAGTCGAGCAGTTAGAGAGCCAGCTACTGATGCGAAAGCAGCAATTTTATTCGGCAGCTTACAGGCTAAAGCTTGAGTGAGTATTCCACCTTGAGAAAAACCAGTGGCATAGATTTTATGGCTATTAATATTTCTAATTCGTTGAAGGTGTTCAATTAAAGCTGCAACAAATGAAATATCATCTATCTTTTTTCTCAGATGTCCTGTAAAGCTCCATTGATGGTCAAGTCCATTTGGATAAACTGCAATAAACCCGAATGCTTCTGCTAAATTACTAAAGCGAGTAACTTGAGCAATAGAATTACCGCTACCCCGATCTCCATGAAACACTAAAACTAGCGACATCGCGTGTTTAGGGTTGTAAGATTTTGGCGTATATATATAGTAAGTACGTAACTGTCCCTGGTTTCTTAGTCTCCCATAATTCTCGGAAAGTAAGATTTTTTCTCTGGGTATACTTTTTGCTTCTACTTGAAGAGAATTAGAAGTCACAGCCAAAGTCGTTGAGAGTAGGCAACTCAAAACATATTTTAAAAAATCAGATTTTTTAGACATCTGTATTATTAATTCTATCTAAAGTCTACAATTGCATGGTGATGTATTTTTATACAGGATTGCCGCGATTTCTTTTACTGCTGCTTGTAACCGTTCTTTTTCTTCGGGGGTCATGGCTATGACTCAAGTGAGTATTGTGTTCTCCCCATACTACACTCAGCAATCGGTATTTCTGCAAAAATGGGATTCTCCCAGCGATGAGTGAAAGTAATTAAAGATAGCATTAGCTACTTTTGCTCAAAAGCAGGTAGAGGTAAAAAAAGCGGAACTTGATTTAAGTTACACTAACATAGCAACTCCGGTCGCTGGAGTCGTTGGCAATAAAAACGTCCAAGTAGGACAGCAGGTGCTTCCAGGGCAAACTCTTTTATCAATAATACAGCCACATCCTTGGATTATTGCCTATTTTCCCGAAAAGCAGTTAGAAAAAATACAGCCAGAGCAAAAGGTAAAAATTACAGTTTCAGCCTTTGCTAATCGGCAGTTTCAAGGCAAGGTAGATAGTATCGCTTTGATGCCACAAGATAATCTGACGAGCAATTCAGCTTCTAGTAATTCACGACATGAGATTCCCGTCAAGATTCTGTTTGATCAGTCAAGTATTCAAGCTTATGAATCTCGATTTACTCCCGGAATGTCAGCAGTTGTAAAAGTTGAAACTAACTAAAACTTATTCAAATTAGCGATCGCTCCGTCAAGGAGATAACGGGAAAAGTCAGAATCAACTTCCCACTGATGTTTGAGCAATTCTTGGTAAGTCGCTTCCCTAACTATCATCTGCTTATAGAGCATCAGCAAGAACAATGCGAGCTTGTTCACGGGACATCTGCTGCACTTGGTCTGCAAATGTTCTCAGGCTAAATTCTTGTTCTAAAGATAATTCAATGGGTTGATTCATCGCTTTTATTACTTACTCTTTTATTTGAGTTTGCTTATGTAAGCAAATATTGCTTTATATAAATAAATATTACGATAGCTTTACAAAAATCAAAGGGGTGTAAACCGTACCGGCGTAGGTTAGAAATGCCGTATCTGCTGCTAAAAACCTTGATATCACTCCATTGTGGCAACCCAAGTAAAAACCTAAGTTCTAAACTTTCTTACTTTGAGGTTTTTAAAAGCATTTTTCGCCTCTGTTTGCGGCTGGCGATTGAGCGGGTGGGGTACGGTGTAGAATCAGTTAAAGGATTACTCAGTACCCTGTAGTATTGGGATTCATCTAAGTTGATACAAAGCTCTTTGTCAAAGATTGAAACCAAGATAACTGTTCATTGTTAACTGTTAGAGTCGCGCTCTATGCCAGGATGAGTGCGGTAATCTTACTTGATGACAAAGTTAGACGGGTCTTGATCTCGTCGATGCTTAGTGGGAATGGGGTCTGGCTGCCCATCACCCGCAAGGGCTGCGGTTTTCTCCAGGGATTCCCTCAATCGCTTGGCTGCGTAGATGGACATGTCTCGCGGTACATTAATCCGATCGCGCAAATATCGGAGAGCGACATCAGATCCCGATGGAGGTACACAGTCTTCACCAGTCATCATCTGTGTTAAAGCACAACGTAGGGCTTGATCAAACAATTTATCATCTTTGGGGTTGACTCGGATAATATTGATCCGGTGTTCGATAGTTCGTTGAAGAGCTTCCATGCGGGAGTTTTCGGGTTCTGGATAAGTAACATCTGGTAGCCCAAACCACGGGCCGTTATCTACCCGCGCTTTATTGAGAAGCATCTGGATTTCGCCGTTTTCCCAACAGCCCCCCATCTGGGGCGGTAAATCATGTGCGTGGGTGTGAAAGTCGCTCTGGGTACCGCAGTAGGTCGGTCGGCTTTCCATTGCCGCAAACCATGCGCTCAAGCGAGGGTTTTCCTCTCGCAGGGAGTAGCCCTTGTAGTAGTAAAGGCTCGCATTCATCCGTTCGAGATATGGCGTAAAAATCACATCGACGATACCGAACTTATCTAGAAAGTAAGGGCTTGGGGTGCGACTTAGAGCCGACTCAACCCTAGCCACCACTCCGATAAATTGTTCTCGGTTGCGTTGTTCTTGTTGAGAGTTCTCTGCTCTAGAGGAGAGCCAAGCGCACCAGGCTCCAAATAAAAGTCGTTCTAATTGACGTAGAGTCAGTACCGTGCGGTCTTCCATCCCTTGGCTCAATGGCTCAAAAACCTTTTCCAAAGCGATCAAAATGTCATCGCTTTCCTTAATAATCCGTCCATCTAGCTCGATCGCGGGGAGCATTCCTGATGGGACTTTACGTTTGTACCAACTTTCTTTCTCCCCATAGCAGAACATTGTCACTTTTTCGATGCGGTAGGGGATCTGTTTTTCCTCTAGCCATAACCAAACTTTTTGACAGTAAGGACACCAAGCGTGGTTATCGCGGTACAGCGTTACCCGCACATCAGATTCTAGCTGACCAAACAAGCGCAACCTGGCTCTAGCGTTGGTGAGACCATTAACGGTATCTATTTGATAGTCCGTGAGAGTTTCTAGTTCTTCCCAGCTTAAGGGTGCGGTAGTCATAGGGTGAGTTGCTCCCGGTCAATACTGAGGACAATTCTATACTCTACAATATTTTCAATTACACCAAGGCTTAATTTAACCAGTAGGTTTGCCCCTAAAGAAAAGATATTGACCAAATAGCAGCCTGAAATGCTCCCTCCCTGACCCTTTTCCTCTTACTGACGGTAAACCGTTTTGGAACGGATTCACGACTGACTCCCGGTGCGAACGCTCACAAAATCGCTCCCCCCAAAGACCAGTGGCGACGCTAGCCCAGACTTGTTTGCTCAATTGGTGACAGATGCGCCCGATTGGGTGGATTGGATGGCGAAAATCATTCCCTGATTGCCAAGTTTTGGCAGACATTAAACCTTTTGTTATCTCCTCAAACTCCGTGGGAATAATCTCGTCATATCTGCCATATCTACCCTACCGCAGTACTGCCGTGGTCAAGGGAGTCACAGGCTCGGATACAGGTGTACGTCCCTGAACCATTGATAATTTGACCGTTGACAGGTGTGGCAAAACATGATTTCCAAACAGTTCACACTCTTCAATCAGAGGATAACCTGACAAGATGAACGCCCTGATTCCCATATCCATATAACGATTTATCTTCCAGAGAATTTGCTCTGGTGTACCAACCAATGCTGCCCCACAGCCAGATCGCGCCCGACCAATACCACCCCACAACAGAGGCTCTAAGTAATCCGATGTGGATTTTGCCCGGATCTCATCCTGCCGTAAAACACCCAAAGATTTGTGGTCTTGTGTACGTTCTTTAAGGTTGAAGCCAGCTGGATCAAATTTTGACATCAGACTCTGTGCCCAGGCGTGGGCTTCTTCTTGGGTTGAGCGCACAATAACATGAACACGGAAACCAAAGTCAATCTGACGACCATATTTGGCTGCTCTAAAACTCATGTCCTGCATGGTTGCGTAAATGCTTTCTTCTGGTTCCGGCCACATCAGGTACACATCGCAATATTTGGCACACACCTCTTTTGAACCCTCTGAAATGCCACCAAAATATAGCAGTGGTCCGCCATTTTGCTGATAGGGCTTCACCGGGTCTGTGGTATCAAGTTTGACCTGATAGATTTCACCTTCAAAATCAATACTTTCCTTAGTCCAGGCTTGTTTGAGGATTTCAATAGTTTCGCAGCATCGTTTGTAACGCAGTTCGGGACTTTCTATTACACCAGGCAGATTGGAATTAATAATGTTGATAGTCAATCGACCTTTGAGAATATGATCCAGGGTAGCGATATGACGCGCCAGCATGGTCGGGAAAATTTCGCCTGTCCGCAAAGCCGTCAGCATATTGATGCTCTCAGTTTGCGGACCCATAGCAGAGGCAAACGGAATCACTTCCTGCCCAACGAGGTATGAGGTCGGCAGCAGTATATTACCAAAGCCCATTCGCTCGGCGTTCAGCATGATGTTTCGGCAGTGTTCATAGTTGCTCCGGCGTTTTTTGTCTAGTACACCTAAATATTGTGTATCGCCCCCACAAAGGTCGTCAAACCAAGCAACTTCAGCGTTTGGTAATGCTGTTCGGATCGCAACAGATTTTAGAGGTTCGGTGAGCATTGGTTTGTGATTTTCATCTCATTGATTTGTCCAACTTATCGTGTTTCATAGCTGAAGGGGTATCCACTAAGGTATGTGCCTGAAGGGGACACGTTGTAAACTTTTGTTGCAGAACCTGCTGAGGGGAAAAGTTGTACCGCCCACAATATACGGGGCTTGTACCGAAAATCCTTTTTCTTCTCTGCTCCTGTGCCCCGGGAGCAATTTGCCAAGGGACAGAAACGACAATTCATTAGACAGCTACTCAGGCGATCGCCTACACCACTCACTGACATATCGCAATCAATGTAAATTATCTCCCAGAGCACAATCAAGTAAACCTGTTAACGGGTTTAGGGGAGGGCCTATTATAAAGGATTAGCCTCTGTCACCACTTCTGGTAGTGGAGCTAACTCTGTTTCATCTGGCATATTAGGAAAGCGACCGTCACGCCAATCGGCTTTTGCCTGCTCTATTCGCTCCCGTCGGCTAGACACAAAATTCCACCATTTGTAACGTGTACCCAATGGCTCACCGCCAATCACAATACACCGAGCAGCAGCAGCAGCAGAAACCTTGATTTCATGACCTGGCTGTACTATGGCGAGATGGTGTGCCTCTAGCGGTTCATCGTTAATGCTTAATCCCTCTGTGACACTGTATACTGCTGTTTCTGAATAAATAGCAGGAATAGTGAAGTGAGCATTGACAGACAACACCCCATCTAAATAGAGGATGGGTGAAAAAACTTTCACAGGAGAGGTATAACCGTATGCTTCTCCAGCAATAAGTTTGATGGTAACGCCATTCTCTTCCCAGGTGGGAAGGGTTTGGGCAGGATAATGAGTGAACCAAGGCTCGGTTTCTTCATGTTCAATCGGCAAAGCAATCCAGGTTTGAATGCCATGAATGGTGGCTTCATTGTAACGGTCACTGTCGGGAGAGCGTTCTGAATGTACAATCCCCTTACCCGCCGTCATCCAGTTTACTGCACCCGATTGAATTTCCTGTACAGTACCTAAACTATCGCGGTGCATTATAGCACCATCAAATAAGTAAGTTAGCGTTGCCAGATTGATATGAGGATGTGGTCGTACATCAATTCCTTTGTTAGTCGGCAAAACGGACGGACCAAAATGATCGAAAAAAATAAACGGCCCGACCATTTGGCGATCAGGGTATGGCAAACTGCGGCGAACAAAAAAACCGCCTAAATCTTTGGCTAATGGTTCAATCAGTTGAAGTGTTGCCATAAGTCATAGGGGGTAACGGGTGAAGTTAAAATTATTATAAGTTTACTAAACGGAAAAGTTATTGGCGGGAGTTGAGCATCAAGTAGGTTTAATCTTAACAACACTGCGCCATACAAAGGAAATTGCTCATCCACCTTTGTATGGCGCACTCTATCGCCCATCCATCAGCAGAATGAGCAAATTTAATCGGGTCATTCGAGCGACGCGATCGCTGGCGTAAAGATAACCAATCGGCATTACTGATTGGTTTACAGCATGGAATTTTAGCGCTGATATTAGGACTTGCCATCCTGATATTTCAAAAACCTTTACAAATATTAGGGTTTGCAATTCTAAGTGCTACACCAGAAGTTAAAAGTTCTGGTGTTGATTTCTATTTTTTAATATCGTTTTGGATTCGTAACTAATAATTTAGCATAATAAATACTGAAGAACCGTACATTTTGGCTTTATTCATTTGATGATTAGAAGTTTTAATTACTGGTATTGCAGCTGACTTGACTGAATTCTTTGCTTGTTGAAATAGAAATTATGTCGTCCCTTGTGCATCTTCTTCTGCTGGGTCAATTTGTCCCCATAAGGAGCAACTTAACTCGAAAGATTCTCCCACCGTAGATGTTTTAATACCCTTTATAGGTATTATCATTTTTCTCTCGTTGTATGAAACCACCCTGCTCCCCGCTCTTCGGGAGGGGGGCTAGGGGGGTTAGGTTTGGGAGGCTTAGATGTTACCAAAAATACTTTTCAAACATCCTCTAAGAGTTTTTAACTCCTAACTCCTAACTCAGTACAGACGCGATTAATCGCGTCTGTACCCACTCCTAACTCCTAACTCCTAACTCCTAACTTTTTTACAACTTCAAACTCCAAGCAGCAAAAGCTAAAGCACCCCAACCAGCAATCAAGGCTGTGCCGCCTAGTGGTGCGATCGCTCCCAAGGATTTAATACCAGTTAAGCTAAGGACATACAAGCTGCCTGAGAAAATAGCAATCCCAGTGATAAACAGCCATCCACTGGCTACGAGAGTGGGTTGAGGAAATTCGGTGCGACTAATTAGTAATGCTACGAGAAAAAGTGCCAGAGCATGATACATTTGGTAACGAGCGCCAGTTTCAAAAATTTCTAGGGATCGCTCACTAATTTTTTCCCGCAAGGCATGGGTAGCAAAAGCCCCAGCAGCAACTGACAAACCGCCTAAAATGGCAGCTACGCTCAAAAAAATCTGCGTCATTAGACATAGCTGTAAGTTTAAGATCGTCATTGGTCATTGGTCATTGGTGATTAGTGAATAACAAATGGCAAATGACAAATGGCAATTAGACATCAAAATGATATGATATAGCCCCTTCTTCGTTCACCTTAAAGTTTGCATTGAATTCTTTAGCTTTTTCATCTAAATATTGTCTGGCGTTGGCTGCGGGTAGTTGTGACTGCATTGCAAACCCTAAAACAGTTACGCGCCCCTGATTTTCTTGTAGCATCTCATAAAAAATTGATTGCAGGCGATCGCTAACTTGTTGATTAAGCGCCTTTTTTTCCTGTCGGCTTTGACGGTATAATCCCAATGCTAACCATGTACCCAGTGTTAGAGTAGGAACGCCAAAAATTAGACCACCAATAGCACTATTATCATCTTCATAAGTAGCATTTGGTGCGGTAAAAGTATCCGCATCTTGCACTGGTATGTATATTTTACGTGCAGCAAATTTTTCCAATGTCGCTGTTGCTGATAGCGTTAAAAACATGAATCCGAGTGTCAGTAGCCAACCGGCAGCTAATTTTTCAGCAGTTTTCATAGTTCCACTTTAGATTTACACTTTGCTAGCGATTTTAACCTGACTTTCGCAAAGGATCTAGTATATCAATCTACTCCTGATGATAGCTTTGTAAGCGCTTCAGCCTTAAGATTATCAAATCGCAGCAAAGGTATAGTATTCATCTTGCACCTAGCCCTAGCGATTAGAAATCGCGGCTATACAAACTCTCGTCCACGTCCGTGGACTAAGAGGAAATCAAGGGTTTTTAACCCACGGAGGTGGGTTTTGCCTGTGTAGCCAAGCCAGTGCGTTGGGGAGCCAGCGCTGTGGGCAGGTTTCCCGACTTGAGGCGACTGGCGTCCGGCGAGCCACTCTTGTTGCACCTGGCGCGTGACTTCCAGTCGCCTGGTGCAAGATATAAGGATAGTATTCATCTTGCTGCGATTTTAACTTCACTTACGTGTAGCTTCCAGTAGGCGGGAAAAATAAAAACGAGTCCGAGTCATAGACTCTCGCTGCAATGAAAAGCCATTACTTTCTAAAATTTTCACCACATCAGCCTCACGATGCAAATATGCACGAGTGGCTTTACTTGGGCCAGGAAAGAAACTGCCAATTTTCTTGAGTATACTTAGGGCGCAGGTCTTCGGTGCAAAACTGAGAATTATCCGCGACTGTGCCAAAGAACAGAGGTGAGAAATCATCTCATCGGCTTTTTCTTGGGGGTAGTGGATGAGAACATCCAAGCAAATAACGGTATGGTAACTACCACTCAACGATTCCAAATCCTGCACGGCAAAAGTGGGATTTTCGGCATTTGGCAAGGTTTGTTTGGCTCTATCCTTGCCTTCTTCGACCATTTTTTCAGAAATATCGGTGGCATAGACTTTGGCACCATCTACCGCCAGGGGGATGCTGAGACTACCGACACCACACCCAGCATCGCAGATTGATAGCTCTGGTAAATTGTTATCAGCCTTCAGCCAGCCGAGAACTGTATCCACGGTTTGCTGGTGTCCATTGCGGATGTCTAGTTGGACTTTGTTGACTTCGCCATCGCCGTAGATTCGCTTCCAACGGTCAAATCCTGTGGAATTGAAATACTCGCGAACAATCGTTTTGTCGTCGGCTGCGTTCATAAACTTTGATTTTTAGGGGTTCCCAATCCTTAAAATTATCATTGATAGGAACCCATAAGAGCGCTCTTCTAGATTTTTACAGTTTATTTGCACTTTTCGTTTCCATCTTATGTTCTCCACGAGCCTTACAAAGGTAAGTATTGAACACGATCGCTTAATTCTTCAGCATAGGCTGTTTTAGGAATAATTTCTCAATCACGAACACAATTGCCAACAGTAACTCTGAGTTTATATCCATTCTAAATTCTGGCTCCTGAATGAATACAGTTCAGTTAAGTATTTCTTCCTTCTCTCTGTGTTCTCTGCGCCTCTGCGGTTGGTTAAAAAAAATTAACTTTCACAAAGAGTTTTAGCTTAACCCAAGCGTATTGGCTCCTGAATTCTGAATTCTTCTTCGGTAATACTCATAATATTTGAGGCTTGAGCAACAGCTAGTGTTACCGCTCCTGGCTGCCCTTGTAGTCGGAAAATTTGTTTAGGAACTAAGAATCTCACCTGCAATTCCTCTATGCTTGTAAATGGGAAAACAGTCAACGATGTGAGTTGAGCGGCTGCAAGAATAGCAGCTGCTTCTGCTACGCTAGGTGTACCTACTTTGTGGTCGGTAATTGTGGCAGGGTTGGGGACACAGACAGAGCGAAGGATTTGGGCAGAAAAGGTTTTTAGGGGCAAATTGCGGAGGTTGCAAAGTTCTACTAAACCAACTTCCGAGGCTTTAGTGTCAATGGTAGCAAGACCTGCGATCGCACGTTGAATAAGTTGATTTTCTCGAAATATTTGCTCAATGGCCCGATCAATCAACTGCCATGAGGTTCCCCGTTTACAACCAATTCCTACCCATAAAACCTGTTGCACTTGATGTATTTTCTTACTTAGTTCGTCAGGGTTTGGTTTACTCCAACAGCCAACCAAATAAATCTCCTACTGTCAACCTCAACTCACTTGCAAAATCTGGCACAGGGAGTAAAGCTTCTAATTCATCGAACATGACTGGCTGTTGATTGCGGATGTACACAAATACGGTTTGTTCTTCTGGATCAATCAGCCAACCCATTTGTGTTTCATAATTCAGGCAATGTAAAATATTTTTTGTAACTTTCGTTTGTCTTTGATCAGGCGATAGAATCTCGATAGTCCAATCGGGAGCGGCTAAAAATATATTTGCTACCCTGCCATTTTCTTTACGAGGTATTCTTTCCCAAGTAAATACCGCTACATCCGGGACAATTGATCTGCCACCAAATGTACACCGCAGTTCTGGATATGCTCGTGCAACTCTTTGAGGTTTCAAGACAGCATTAACAGTAATAATGAGTTCACCTTGAATAGTGCTATGCTCTCCCTGTGCCATAGGTTTTTGAATAATTTCACCATTGATGTACTCGCTAGCGGGCTTCGTTTCTGGTAGCATTAGAAACTCCGCCAAAGTTATGTTTTTAGATGGTGTCCGTACCATTTGCGATCGCCTCCAACAAAACGCCCTCTGACAACTCCACCAATTACGAATTACGAATTACGAATTACGAATTAGTATTACATCCTCTCCAATACCTGAATTCCCAACAAAGATAGTCCCAACTTCAGGGTTCTAGCAGTCAAATCACATAAAATCAAGCGAGATGTTCGTTGCGGTTCCTCCGCCTCCAACACCTGAACTCCCTGATTCCGATCATAAAACTGATTAAACTTTTTACTCAGTTCATACAAATACTCACATAAACGATTGGGCAGCAAGTCTTGCCCTACACTACTAACAACTTCATCCAGTTGAAGTAAATATTTTGCCAGCGCTAATTCTGTTTCATGCTCTAACAGAACGGCATTGTTTCCCAACTCCTTAAAGTTAATATCACCCTTGCGGCTAATCCCCTGAACCCGGGCATAAGCATACAGCATATAGGGTGCAGTATTACCTTTGAAATCTAGCATTTTGTCGTAACTGAAGATATAGTTACTGGTGCGATTTTGGCTTAAGTCTGCATACTTAACTGCACTGATTCCAACTACCCTAGCAACTTCATTAATAAATTCTTCAGTTTCTTGGCGTTCTTCTTCTTGTAATCTAGTTTTTAAGTCAGCATGGGCACGAGAAACAGCTTCATCTAATAAATCCCGCAACCGTACAGTATCCCCAGAACGAGTTTTGAGTTTTTTACCGTCTTCTCCTAACACCAACCCAAAGGGAATATGCACTAATTCCACATCATCGGGAATCCACCCGGCTTTGCGTGCTACCTGGAAGAATTGGGCAAAGTGGTTTCCTTGTCCAGCATCGGTTACATAAATTATCCGCTTTGCTTGATCCTGCTGAATTCGGTAGCGGAGGGATGCTAAATCTGTAGTGGCGTAGTTATAACCGCCATCTGATTTCTGCACAATTAAGGGCAAAGGTTCACCTTCTCTATTTGTAAACCCTTCCAAGAAAACGCATTTTGCCCCCTGGTTTTCTACCAGTAACCCAGATTTTTCTAAATCTTCCACAACGCCAGATAATAAAGAGTTGTAGAAAGATTCTCCGCGTTCAGTTAACTTGATATCCAGCAACTCATAAATTATTTGAAACTCCCGCCGTGATTGTTCACACAGTAGTTTCCAAGCATGGAGTGTATCTTCTGCGCCTGCTTGTAATCTGACGACTTCTTGGCGTGCTGTCTCTTGAAAAGCTGCATCTGTATCAAACCGCAGTTTGGCTTTACGGTAAAAAGAGACTAAATCACCAATATCTAAAGCATTCGCGGTGGTAAGCGCGTCTGGGTAGACTTCCCGGAGATAGGCGATTAACATCCCAAACTGCGTACCCCAATCACCTACATGATTTAACCGCAGCACATCGTGTCCTTGGAATTCTAAAATTCGGGCGATGGAATCACCAATAATCGTAGAACGCAAGTGTCCGACGTGCATTTCTTTGGCAATATTCGGACTAGAAAAATCCACAATTTCCCGCTTCGGCGTTTTCGCGGCTGGAACTCCCAGTCTGGAATCAGCTTGAATCGCGTTTAGTTGCGCTTCTAAGTATGCTGTTTTTAGTTTCAGATTGATAAAGCCTGGCCCAGCGATTTCCGGTGCTTCGCAGATTTCGGATACATCTAATTTATCAACGATCGCAGCTGCGATCGCTCTTGGTTGCAATCCTTTCTTTTTACTCAGGGATAAAGCCACATTCGCCTGATAATCACCAAATTTAGGATTGCTAGCAGGAACCAAAATTGGATCTAATCCAGCGAAGTCAGCGCCAAAAGCCGCAACTATTGCCTGCTCAAGCTGAAGTTTTAGTTTTTCTTGTGTAGCGTTCATAATATAAATTTTATCTGTGATCAGGGTAATGTAGCTCTGGAAAAGCTTGATTATTCACTTTAGCATTTCATTTTGAGCCGCTCGATTCATCAGGCGATCGCAACAGAAATTTCCATTTGCTTGTAATCTAAAAGCATGGAAGCAGATGTTCCTAGTGATACATCGTTGGTGCAAAACGTCTGCCATACAAAGGTAATCCAGACTTGCGGCAGCAAAAGCACGTACCACGGATGCCAATCTAAAGAAATCAAAAAAGAACTATTCTCACTACTTTCCTCGAAAAGCTTTAAGCCGTTAAAGTTATACAAAGGTATTTACCCACCGTCCGATTACAACTTGATACACACAACAGCAAATCAAATGATCTAGTTTGGTGCAACAAATTACAGCAGATTTCAAGGAAAGTAAAATACACAAGCCATTTTTTAAGTTTCCCTGGTTTGGTAAATTCACTAATTCATATATTCATCCTCAAAGACGACCTAGTGAATCTTAAAATGATATCTAAAGATTTCTGGTATTAATTCTCTAGATAGATCAGAAATTTTATCGCCAAACTTTAAGATAAAAAAGTCAAAAGCAAACAAAGCAGATTTTCACGTAAGGAAAAATTCAATGGGTAACATTATTGCTTGGCTGGTTTTGGGTTTAATTGCAGGTGCGTTAGCTAAGGTCTTTTATCCAGGAACCCAAGGTGGCGGTATTGTCTCCACCATTGTTTTGGGAATCCTTGGAGCCGTTGTCGGGGGTTATTTGGGTCAAACTTTGCTAGGAAGTAGTTCGGCAGCCGCCGCATCTGTAGGAGCTTTTTCCCTTGGAAGCATTTTATTTGCTGTTCTTGGTGCTATGCTACTGATTTTCCTTTGGGGTGTACTGACTCGTCGGGCTGTGTAATAACCTCAAATTAGCTAACACTTTTGGGAATCACTTCTAGCTGCAATAAACCGATAAAATGACATTAGAAAAAGAGCGAAGAACTATAGGAGTTTTCGCTAGATGTTTGGATGCACAATTGGCACTTGAGGAACTAAAAGCTGCTAATTTTCCAATGCACAAAGTTTCCCTAATTGCACGGGATGCAGAAGAACAAAATGATATTGCTAGTGTTGAAGTCAAAGATAGCACTGGCAATATATCCTCAAAAGATACTGCTGGAGAGATTACTGGCTTATTAGTCGGTTTAGTCCTCTGGGTAATTCCTGATATAGGCCGAGTCATCCTAGCCGGAGCAGAAGCAATAGCGATCGCTACCACTTTAGCAGGTGGTGCGATCAATGTAACCGCAGGTGATTTGCATAGTGTGTTGCTAGCTTTAGGAATTCCTAAAGAGCAAGCACAGGGTTACAGTGATCTAGTTTGTAAAGGTTACTATTTGGTGATTGTAACCGGGATAGACATAGAAATTCGTCTTGCTAAGAGCATTTTTAATCGCTGTAATATTCAACAGTGGGTTATTTATGAGCCATACTCGACCCCAAATAGTCGCTATAAAAATGCAGTTGGTGTTTTTTCTACGCGCCAAGACACACAAAGAGCGCTTACTGAACTGAAAACTGCTGGCTTTGCCATGAGTCAAGTGTCGGTGATTGCTAAGGATACAAATAGCCTGAGTGGTATTACAGAGGTAGATATTAGCAGTTCCAAAGATAACTACACTAATTTAGGTATTCCTGACGATATAGCCAGATATTATCAACATCAAGTGACCCTTGGCAATTACCTATTAGTTCTAAATAGTACTGATATCTACATCGCCGGTGCAAGAGCTATTTTAGAGAGTCACAAGATTCAACATTTTGGGATCTATAGCCAATCTGAACTTGATGCGGCTAGAAGCGATCGCCAGATTATTACGAACTCCTAGTTAATCTTAATAGGGTTGATCTATATAGTGATGTACAATAGCATTGATGTCATATCCAACCGCAAAAGCCACTATATTTAGTAATATAAAATGAGGTTGAATTCTTGATTGCAGAATTTTGGTCTTGCTAGGTCAATTACTGCGCTCATAAAAACCACCATTTTTTAGTAAAGCCCGATGTTAAATTTATAATCTAATAACAAATTTTTAATTATCCACCGCTAGATTCAATTACAAAATAAGCTGGTTGCTTATTTTGTAATAATTTCTGCTGTCTATTAAAATTTGTGAAAAAATTATCAAAATGTTAGAGAAAAAATTTATTTATATACTTGTTATTTAAAATAGCGTTACATTTTTAAATATACTAGGATATATATAATAATGTCTGGTGTGCAAAAAACTAGACATATCCTACGTAAACGAAATATTATAGATTTGTTTTGGATAGTTAAAACATAATCAGAAAAGTCTCAAAAACAGAAATAATTTGAATAGTTGCCTGGAATAATGTTGAACCGTTTGAAGATTGGAACCAAGATTGGAGTAAGTTTTGCTTTGAGTTTGGCAACTCTGACCACCATTGGTCTAATCTCCTACCAAAGCACCAACGATCTAATCGAAACTTCGCGCCAAGAAAGCCATACCTACCAAGTGTTAAGTCAGCTTGAAGACCTCAACTTGCAACTGACAAATGCTGAAACTGGGCAACGTGGTTACATTATTACTGGAGAAGAGCGTTATTTAGAACCTTATAACGCTGCCATTCAAGTACTGAATCAAAAAGTCAAGGAACTTCAAAGGTTAACAGCAGATAACCCCAATCAACAGAGTCGGCTTGATATTTTACAGCCATTAATCGATCAAAAGCTGGCTGAACTTAAAGAAACTATTGACTTGCGCCAGAACCAAGGCTTTGAAGCTTCTCAGAAGGTCGTTCTGACAGACCGGGGCAAGCAGCTAATGGGTGAAATCCGCAAAGTTATCCAGACCATGAAAACTGAGGAGAATACATTGCTGGAAAAGCGCTCTGGTAAGGCACGAGCAGCTGCCCAGCAAACGATCGCCAATATTGTCTATAGTATTCCTTTATTTTCTTTGATCTTAGCTTTGATCGGGTTTGCCCTGACCCGAAATATCTCAGTACCGCTCAAGCAAGTTTCTGATTTGGCAGAAAAAATGGCGGATGGGGATTTATCGGTGAGTTTACCAGATAGCGATCGCCTGGATGAAATTGGTGTGTTGACGCGCACCTTCAACCAGATGATCGTTAATTTGCGAAACACAACTCAAAAAAATGAGGAGCAAAACTGGCTAAAATCAAACTTAGCTGAATTTACCCAGATGCTTCAAGGGCAGCGAAATCTGGAAAGTGTATCTCGCCTGATCTTGTCGAATTTAGCACCACTGGTTGGAGCATCCCAAGGCGTTTTTTATCTAATGGACTCAATAGACGACCAGCCTGTACTGAAGTTGTTGAGTAGTTATGCTTATAAAGAGCGGAAAAATCTGGCAAATCAGTTTCGCTTGGGTGAGGGATTGGTGGGACAATCCGCCCTAGAAAAACAAAGAATCCTGCTCACAGAAGTTCCTAATGACTATATCCGCATCAGTTCCGGCTTGGGAGAAGCACCACCGCTAAATATTATTGTGCTGCCCATACTATTTGAGACGCAGGTAAATGCCGTAATTGAACTTGCCTCTTTTGCGTCTTTTAACGAGTTACACCTAACATTTCTAGAGCAATTGAGTGAAAATCTGGGTGTATTTTTAAATAATATCACCTCACAAGTGCAAACCCAGCAACTACTTGAAGAGTCTGTTACTTTAACAGAGGAATTGCAAAGCCAGCAAGAAGAACTACAGCAGAGCAATCAACGCCTGGAAGAACAGGCGCACGAGTTAGAGGAATCACAATTTCTTGTCAAGCAGTCTAACGAAGAATTACAACAATTAAATGAGGAGTTAGAAGAAAAGGCAGAATTGTTAGAAGTTCAAAATCAGGAAGTTGCCCGCAAGAACCAGCAAGTTGAGCGGGCGAGGCAATCTTTGGAAGAAAAAGCTGAACAACTGGCGTTGTCTTCCAAATATAAGTCAGAATTTCTGGCGAATATGTCCCACGAGTTGCGGACACCGCTAAATAGCCTGTTAATTTTAGCAAGGCTGCTAGCAGATAACTCTCTTAGCAACTTGACCGACAAACAGGTTGAGTATAGCCGGACTATTTACTCGGCTGGAACTGATTTGCTAGAGTTGATCAATGACATTCTAGATTTGGCAAAAATTGAGTCGGGTACTATGTCGCTCGATATTGAGCAAATTTATTTTGCAGATTTGCAGACATCTCTAGAGCAGACTTTCCGGGAAGTTGCCCAGAATAAAAAACTCAATTTTACTATTGAACTGGATGAGAAGTTACCCTCGACAATTTCTAACGACTCCAAACGCCTGCAACAAGTGCTGAAAAATCTCCTGGCTAACGCCTTTAAGTTTACCGAAGAAGGAGGCGTGAACTTACAAATTAGCATGGCAACTGAGGCAGCCGAAGTTGATAATCCCATGATTGCTTTTGCAGTTAGCGACACGGGTATAGGCATTCCAGCCGAGAAGCAGAAGATTATTTTCGAGGCATTTCAGCAGGCAGATGGCACCACCAGCCGCAAGTATGGGGGGACTGGTTTGGGCTTGTCCATCAGCCGCGAACTAGCTCAACTGTTGGGAGGGAGAATTGAACTAGTCAGCCAACCAGGAAAGGGAAGCACCTTCACCCTTTACTTGCCCAGGCGACTGGAAAAGAATGGTCAAAATACTCTCACCATACTACCCTCTGAGGCAATCACCTCTATCCGCACGGCATCGACCATCAAAGAAGTGTCAATGGTCGAAAACAGAGCCAGAACAGTAGATACCTCTCCACCCGCGAAAATACTTAGTAGCTTCCCAAACGAAATTCCAGATGATCGGGAAATAATTCAACCGGGCGATCGCATTTTGCTAATTATCGAAGATGACGATAAATTCGCCCGCATCTTACTAGATATGGCACGTCAGCAGGGCTTTAAAACCATCGTTGCTTTACAGAGCAAACAAGGTTTAGCACTGGCGCAACAGTTTAAACCCAATGCGATTATGCTAGATATCCACATGCCAGAGATGGATGGTTGGACGGTGCTGGATCGTCTGAAACACAAGCCAGATACCAGACATATCCCAGTACATATACTTTCTGTTGATGAAAGACAGCAACGGGGATTACATCTAGGAGCAATTACCTATCTGCAAAAACCCGTTTCTCCAGAAGCGCTAACTCAAGTATTGACTGAGATTAAAGGCTTTATTGAGCGTCAGGTAAGAACTCTCTTAATCGTCGAAGATGATCCCGTACAAGCCCAAAGTATTATCGAACTGATCGGTAATAGTGATGTCCAGAGTACAGCAGTGGGTACGGGGGCAGAAGCGCTCTCGATTTTGCGATCGCATCACTTTGATTGTATGGTATTGGATCTCGGTCTGCCGGATATGAGCGGGTTTGCACTCATTGAGCAGATCAAGCTTGAACCCAGACTTTTGAAACTGCCGATCATCGTTTATACCGGCAAAGAACTCAGCCGACAAGAAGAAACCCAACTGCGGGGACTAGCAGAGACAATTATCATTAAAAATGTGCGATCGCCAGAGCGATTGTTAGACGAAACTGCCCTGTTTTTGCATCGGGTGCAAGCAAATTTGCCCCCACCAAAGCGTCAAATGCTAGAGCAACTACATCAAACTGATCCGGTGCTAGCTAATCGGAAAATTTTGATTGTAGATGATGACCTCCGAAATATTTTTGCTCTCACCAGCTTTTTAGAAAGCTATCAAATGCAAGTGCTGTTTGCCGAAAATGGTAGAGATGGCATCGAGAGGCTGGAAGCTAATCCTGAGATTAATATAGTTTTGATGGATATCATGATGCCGGAAATGGATGGTTACGAAACCACCCGCGCCATCCGTCAGCAACAACAGTTTCGCTCACTACCAATCATTGCTTTAACTGCCAAAGCCATGCCAGGCGACAAGGAAAAGTGCATCGAAGCTGGAGCTTCTGACTACATCACCAAACCTGTAGATACTGAGCAACTGCTTTCACTACTCCGGGTTTGGCTATATCGGTAAGGAAGTAGGGAGTCTCTCGTTCCCATGCAGAGCCAATCCCCCTTACAAAACTTAATTACGTTCGCGTAGCTTGCCGGAGGCTCTATTACGAATTAGGAATTATTTTAACTTTTGCATAAATTCTTGATGTTCAGTGGCAGCTAAACCTGCTTGTAACACAGATAACACCGTTGCCATTTCTCCTGACAGTAAGGCAGGTACCGGCAACCACAACCCCGGAAACACCTGACTGCGAATAATTCCCTGCTCATCGGTTGGTAGCGAAACATACTCGTCCGCTTGCAGCCTAAACCAATCCAACTGATTATCTAATGTTCGCCAGACAATATACTCTTGTACTCCATTCCGTCGATAGGTGCGTTTTTTATCATGTAAATCGATGGCTGCACTGCTTGCTGCCACTTCTATCACCAGTTCGGGTGCGCCTTGGATATAATCATCCTCACTAATCAACGCCTGTCTGCCCGGAATGAATAGTACCGCGTCAGGCTGTGGTTCATTATCCGCATCTAAACGCACTG
Organism: Nostoc sp.; assembly: GCF_036917755.1. Classification (GTDB taxonomy): domain Bacteria; phylum Cyanobacteriota; class Cyanobacteriia; order Cyanobacteriales; family Nostocaceae; genus Nostoc. The sequence goes on along the minus strand of NZ_JBALFC010000047.1, from coordinate 13,401 downwards.
TGGGTTCAATTCCCAGAACAAGGCCAGGCGTTGCCGTTTTATAGTTCCACAACCACCCGATCAGGTTTCCATGTGGTTCCCCATGACTTTTAATTCTGAGTGGGGATGCCATGATATATACAACTCCTTCAACCAGTTCAGCTTTTCTTAAATGCGGCATTGCTTGATAGCGACGCTCAAATTCGCAGCGAGATAAGCGATCGCCATTTTCCAGAGGTAAAACTGAAATCACTTTTTTAGGAGTTGTAACCATCCCTTTGTCCTCTTTACCCAAATTGTCCAAACTGAATCAAAGTATTTTAATTTGGCAGTGCTGCATCCATTTTACTAGCGCACATGAAAAAGCTCTTGTACTGGGAGCAGAGGTGCGATCGCCCACAAGGGACGTTCTCTTCCTTCTTTTCCTTCTCTTCCTTCTCTTCCTTCGCGGTTCGTTAAAAAAAAATTCACTTTGACAAACAGTTAAGCCTTAACCCAAGCGTATTGAGTTATGTAACTAAAAGCCCACATTGTACCCGATCAAGGGGTCAATGTGGGTAATTTACGCCAGTAACACGAATGACAGTCTAGCGAAACATACTACTGACTGAAGTATCTTCATGAATCCGCCAGATAGTTTCTCCTAAAAGATTAGCTACAGACAGCACCACTAATTGTGGAAAGCGGTTGTTTTCTGGTATGGGAATCGTATTTGTCACAATGACTTCCTCAAACAAGCCACTGGATAACCGCTCCATCGCCGGTGGAGAAAACACCGCATGAGTTGCACAGGCGTATACCTGACGCGCTCCTTCTTCACGCAGTAATCGCGCCCCTTCTGCGATCGTGCCCCCAGTGTCGATCATGTCATCCACCAACACTGCCGTTTTGCCTTTAACATCGCCGATGATATTTAACACTTCGGCAACATTATGTGCCTGACGACGTTTGTCAATAATTGCCAGTGGAGCATCATTCAGTTTTTTTGCAAATGCCCTAGCTCGTGCTACACCACCAACATCGGGGGAAACAACCACCAGGTCGGGCAGTTGTTTGCTTGCTAGATAATCCAGCAATACTGGCGAACCGTAAACATGGTCAAAGGGTATATCGAAATAGCCTTGAATTTGAGCCGAGTGTAAATCCATTGCGAGAACGCGGTTGGCACCGGCTTCAGTGATCAAGTTAGCAACCAGCTTGGCGGTTATTGACTCTCGTCCTGCCGTTTTGCGATCGGCGCGGGCGTAGCCATAGTAGGGAATTACTGCCGTTACCTGTCGCGCCGAAGCTCGACGACAGGCGTCAACCATAATCAATAATTCCATCAAATGATCGTTCACAGGTTGACAACATGGCTGGATTAAATAGACATCACAACCCCGAATCGATTCTTGGATTTGAACGTAAAGTTCTCCATCCGCAAATCTTTTGCGAATCATTGGCCCCAAATCCATGCCCACATAACTAGCGACTTCTTGAGACAGTTGTATATTGGCAGAGCCAGAAAACAGCCGCAGGCGATGATTATTCGTTAGTCCTGTTACAGATGGTTGCACTTTGAAAGTTGCAGAACTGAGCACAGCAGATCCTCTATGTGCATTCATAGCAATATTCTCATTAGAGATTTAATAGATTTAACCGAGAAATCGCTTAAAAAAACATCTGTGAGTTTTGTTGAAGCTTCCATACAAAATTAAAACATTTTTCCATAAAATTATAATTTGCTAATTGTCTAATTTTCTAAGGTTTACAAGCTATTGATAGCTTAACGGACATCAAGACCGTCCACTAGGTCTATAGTTAAAATTTTTTGAGCTGAGGTAAATAACCCAATCTCTTAAAAATTGGTTTGCTAGATAGCTTCTGCTAACTACCTCATTTATAACTTAAGTGATATTGAAGTTTGTTCTTATAAGAGTATAACACTTCTGTCTAAGTATCCAAAATGTAGCTTATTGTTCTACTAATTACGCATTGACAAAAAAGAATATGTCTATGATTCTCTAGCACTGAACATAATTTACTCACGTATAAATTTTTAGATAAAGATTGTATAAAAATGTATTTTTTAATATCAAAATATTACCCAACAAGGCTACTATCAGCTTGGTAAAAAGTTGTAAGTAATTTTACTAAGATAAATAAATTTCAAAAAACCAGGGAAAGTTGTTCAATCTAATTCTCCTGACACAGGCAGGCGACAGCATACTTATGAACTCTCGACCGACTTCAGTAGTAGAAAAATCTTTACTGCCATAGCAACTAGTTCCAAGAAGTCGGCGTACTGTTTAGCTGCCATGCGACCGCGACAATGGACAAAAAACCTGGTGGTGTTTGCAGATTCTGTACGATGGTTACTGAACGAATGGCACGCTTGTAAAGCCCAAAGGCTTGTGTAGCCTCATTCCCAGCCGGGAGGCTGGGAATGTATTCTCATAGGCTCTGCCTCTGGTCAAGCCCCTGGAGGCGGCAGCCCTCCCAGAATCGGTTAAGAGCCTGGAGGCTCTTAAACAGTGAGGGCAGGGGCTATATCTTTTCTTAGTGCCATTCGCTCAGGAACCATCGAACGCTGAATAAGCGTCTTGATTCTGACTCCTGAATTCTGACTCCTGAATTCTCCTTCAAGCAGTAGGAAACAACCTTGCCCTGCTGGGGATATACCCATTGGGTATAGTAGAATATTGCCGCAGGTAACTGTATGTCGCCTCTTGGACTTAATCTTTGTGGGTGACTTTCTCCTCAGTTGCTACTACACTCAATCATTCGATCATGCAACCACCCATTACAGTTGGCACTGTCTTGCAAAACCGTTACCGCATAATTCAAATTCTCGGACAAGGAGGATTTGGTAGAACTTATCTGGCAGAAGATCAGAGGCGTTTTAACGAACTTTGCGCGATCAAGGAATTGATTCCAACAGCAACGGAGGCTTTGGCTTGGGAGAAGGCACAAGAGCTTTTTTACCGAGAAGCGGCTATTTTGTATCAAATACAACACCCACAAATACCTAAATTCCGGGAAAGATTTGAGCAAGACCAACGCTTATTTTTGGTGGAGGACTACGTTGCAGGTCAAACGTACCGAACTCTGCTGGCTGAACGTCAAGCTATGGGTCAAACCTTCACAGAAGCTGAAGTTTTGCGGCTGATACAATTATTGCTGCCTGTTTTAGAGCATATTCACAGTCGAGGGATTATTCACCGGGATATCTCGCCAGAAAATATTATTTTGCGAGATAGTGACGCTAAACCTGTATTAATTGACTTTGGGGTGGTAAAGGAACTGGCAACGCGTTTACGATCGCCAGAGAGTGCAATGCCAGAAACCACTGTGGGAAAATTAGGCTACTCTCCTAGTGAACAAATGCAAACAGGGGGAGCTTATCCTAGTAGTGATTTGTATGGATTAGCGGTGAGTGCAATTGTTTTGCTGACTGGTAAAGAACCAAGGGAGCTATTTGACGAAAACCAACTAACTTGGAATTGGCAACGGTGGGTAAGAGTTAATCCGCGATTTGCCTTGGTTTTGAATCGAATGTTGAATCATATACCGAGCGATCGCTATCAAAGTGCTGCTAATGTATCCCAAGCACTGCAATCTCTGGCTCAACCCAGTGTTTCTACTCCCGATGTATCGAACTTGCAAACAATGGCTGTTGGTCGCCGTCCTCAGCTAGTACGACCAGCAACTTCGCCCAGGAAACAACCCGATCCTGTGATTCCACCAAGTTCCACTAGCTCAGTCTTGGATAATCCCTTAGCGATCGCCGCAATTGGCGCTGCTGTAGTGATCATCGCGGGATTTGGTTCTTGGGCGCTGGTAAGTTCCATCCGCAGTCAGCCGAAAACACCACCAACTGAGACGCTTCCACAAAATTTCCCTTCACCAGTGATTTCTGGTGGTACTACATTCACACCCACACCCACACCCACTAACGATCAACCTGTTGTATCTACTAAGCGCCTCAATCTGGCAGCATTTAATAACACAGCCACGGTTCAAGATACTCTCAAAACAAATCAAATAATCCGGTACACTTTTTTTGGTCAGGAAGGTGACAAGTTAACTGCTTTTATTGACCCAAGAAACAGCGTTTTGCTAACAGTCTTAAGTCCTAATCAACAACCAATTAATAATAATGCCCAGCAAGTAACATCTTATGAAAGCACATTACTGGTTACTGGTAGATATACTATTGAGTTAACACTGGTTTCAGGAGTAGCCGAAAGCAATTACAATCTCAATGTTGCATTAGAAAAACCAGTCAAACCAACACCTACAGAAACACCCTTCCCAATTCCGACAGAAACACCGATTCCAATTCCCACAGAGACACCAATTCCAATTCCCACAGAAACACCGATTCCAATTCCAACAGAGACACCCTTCCCAATTCCGACAGAAACACCCACCCTGCTTCCTCCGAGTGGTGAAACGCCAACTTTTCCCCCGGTTGATGGAACACAACCGTTTTCTGGCCAAAGAAATTAATGTTAAACACACTATTGATTACTGGAACTGATACCGAAGCTGGTAAAACTGTTTTAACAACAGCATTAGCAGCCTATTGGCAAAAATATTATCCGCAGCGTAGCTGGGGAATCATGAAACCGATTCAATCGGGGATTGGCGATCGCGAGTGGTATCAAAAGCTATTTACACTAGAACAAACCGCAGAAGAAATTACACCTTTATACTTTCAAGCACCTTTAGCTCCTCCGATAGCAGCAGCACGGGAAAACCGCCGAGTAGATTTAGCACTTGTGTGGCAAGCTTTATCTAAATTGCGATCGCATCGTGATTTTGTGCTTGTAGAAGCCTTGGGAGGATTAGGTTCGCCAGTAACAGAAGAATTAACGGTAGCCGATTTAGCGGGAGAATGGCGTTTACCAACGGTATTGGTAGTGCCCGTTAGATTAGGTGCGATCGCTCAAGCAGTGGCGAATGTAGCATTAGCTAGACAATCGCGCGTCAATCTCAAAGGCATTGTTTTGAACTGCGTACAACCCCGAACGGATGCAGAAATAGCCGACTGGACACCACAGCAATTGATTCAATCACTCACCAACACGCCAGTTTTAGGCTGCTTGCCCTATTTAGATAACCTGACTGATTTAGATAAACTTGCTCAAATAGCATCAGATTTAGATTGGGAAACGCTGACATTTTAAATTGGGGATTGGGCATTAGGTATTAACAGTAGCGTTATTTAGAAGTGACCGACGAACAGAAACGTCAGGCGATCGCTAAATTGATTTTTTGTATCGGCTCAATAAGTAGGGGTAGCGCAAGAAAATTATGATTTTAGAGGTCGTGCGGCATTATAGAATATGATGCATGATGCAAAAGCAGTTGACGCAGATACCAGTAGATAGGCTCCTGCAAACCATCGACCCAAACAGCCCACCCCTGATTGTTGAGCCGATACCAAAATTTGCTTGAATACTTCCCAATATTACTGAGTGCGTAGAGAATAAGTTTATGTCTAAGAAAATTGAAATTTTCCATTCTTTGAAAGTAGACAGGTTTTTATTAGCAGTTGTGATCTTGACTTTTTGTTCTTGTCTGTATGGAATTAATTGGGGTATAGTCGAGTCTTGGCATCCCGATCAAATGGCATTTAAAAACTTATTTCTTGCAGGGAAAATGCCACTAAATCCTGGCGAATTTTTAAAGCCACCATTCTATACATATTATATTTTTTTTCTAGATAGATTCCCCTTAGGACTTTTAGGTACAATTCTACATATACCTCAAAATACTCTTGATTTTATTATCCTTATTTGGGCGCAAGTTTTAACAGGTTTTCTTTTTTTAGGTTCAATTGTCCTAGTTTTCCAAATTACCAAAAATTTTTTTGGTTTGTTTTCTGCTCGAATTATCACAGTTGTTTTTGCTACTAGCGCTACCTTTATAGTTCATATTCACTATTTAACGACAGATATACCAGTAACATTTGGCATGTTACTAGCTTTTTACTTTAGTCAAAACATACTGTTGCATGGAGGTTTACGAAACTATATTTTAGCTGGCTTTTTTACGGGTATTGCTACAGCTACTAAATATAATGGGTTGCCTATAGGACTAGCAATTGTTTTGGCTCATATTTTTTCATTGAATTATTTATTATGGAAAAAATTACTTTTTAGCAAGAAATTAATAGTAGGATTATCTATGGTAGTTATAGGTTTTATAGTAGGTAATCCCTTCGCAATACTTGATTATCCCACTTTTCGATCTGATTTTTTGTATAACTATATTATTACTCCTGTATACGAGGGGCAACACACAGGCAATTCTTATTGGAAATTTTTTGTAACTATTCCAACGATTATTGGGTGGCCATCAGTTGTTATTTTCTTTATAGCTATCTTGATTTCTATTTATCTAGTTTTTTCTAGGAATCAAAACTGGATGGAAAAGAAAGCTATGTTATTACTTATGGGTGTATTTTTAATTTATTATTATAAGTTTGGTTCTTTTCCACGAATAGTTCCTCGTTTTGTGCTGCCTATCGTACCTTATTTACTAATAATGTCTGCGCCATTTTGGGAAAAATTAAGAAATAAGAGGGTAGCTGTATCAATACTTCTAATAGCTTTAATCAGCTACAACGTACTTTGTAGTGTAAATGTAGGCAAGAGTTTTGTAGAAGAACCAAGAATGATAGCTAGGAAATGGATTAAAGAAAATATACCAAAAGGTAGCTCAATAGAACAGACAACGTATACTCCAGATATGAGTGAATTGCCTGAGATGAAGTTTACAGTTGTAAGAATGCCGTTCATTGGAGGAAGATATAGAGTATTTAAACAACAATTTAAAGACAATAAATGGCTTCTGGAAAAACTAAAATTTGCGGAGAAAGAGCCAAATGAACAATGGTACTCTCTCAAAGAGTTAATATCCAGAAAACCCGATTATATTTTGATAAACTCTATGACTTTTGGTAGGTTTATAAGGGGAAGAGCAGGCTTATATTATCCTACTAGTAAGCAATTTTTTAATAACTTAATTAGTGAAAAATATCCTTATAAAATCATCTTTGATCAGGAACTAAAAAAAACTCCAATCTGGATGTACCCTCAAGATATAGAATTTCTTGATAATAGGATGATTATTTTGGCTAGAAAAGACACCTAATTGGTCACTTTTCACCCATTTTACAATCAAGGCAAAGGTAGAAGGTTTACAACTGGTGCAGTCACAGTTTTGACATAACTCGGTAATACCTTTGTCAATAAGACGTGCAATGGTGAGTAAGGATGAAATTAACCTAACTCTAGTGACACATCAGGCAGGATTTACCTGCCTTATTTCATCTTTGGGACTAAAACACCACTTCATTAGCAGCTTTGTCTGTGCGAAATATGAATAGTTAAAGACGTTTTTAGAATTACCAAATGGTATTCCTTGCCTGACGGTACGCTGCGCGAATACACGATACATTTACACGGTGTATTGATATTAAATGTCATCCAAGTGCCATATCTTAGTCACAGAAACGTCACTGGCATAAGTTAGTTTGTCGGTATTTGATTAACAGTAAATTAGTTACGCCTGATATCATGATGCTTTCTTTTGCGGTGGCGAGTGCAGTCTGTGGCAACGGTAGCGAAGTAAATCTAGACTTTGCTAACTTTAGCTGGATTGACGTGATTATTTTAGGCATCGTTCAGGGAATTACAGAACTACTGCCAATTAGCAGTACTGCTCATTTGCGGATAGTGCCAACTCTACTGGGACTGAAAGATCCGGGGTCTGCTTTTTCCGCAGCAATGCAGTTAGCTAGTTTAACTGCTGTTTTAGTCTATTTTTGGCAAGACTTAAAAAAATTAACCGGAGAGACAATTAGAGCAATTAGCAGGCAAGACTATCAATCTAGTTCTTTGCAACTGATGTTAGGTTTATTGATAGGAACTTTGCCCATTGCTGTGGCTGGTGTGCTACTCAAACCAATTCTTAACGCTTGTAATTCACCAATACGAGGGTTAGTAGTTATTGGTGCGGCTTCAATTATTATGTCAGGATTGCTGGCGATCGCTGAAAAACGCGGAGGACGCGATCGCACTTTCGACAACCTCAATCTCTGGGATGGCATTTGGGTAGGAGTTGCTCAAGCTTTTGCCCTCATCCCTGGCGTTTCTCGCTCTGGTTCCACCCTCACCGCCGGGTTATTTTTGGGCATGAAACGGGAGACATCAGCCCGATTTTCTTTTTTGTTGGGCTTACCAGCCGTGATTTTGGCAGGTGCTGTAGAACTCCACACACTTACGAAAGCCGGACTGAGTGCGGCTGGTTGGTTGACTTTGTTGGTGGGCTTAATCTCCGCCAGCATTTCCGCTTTTCTAGCAATTTGGGGACTCCTACGCTACCTGGAAAAACACAGTACCTTGATTTTTATTTTCTACCGCTTGGCAATGGGTGTATTTTTGATAGTTGCTGTGATGGCTGGTTGGTTGCAAAATTGATTTGAACTGATAATGGAGTATTAAGCTGAAAAACATCTAATTTGCATAACCAAATTAAACATAATTATTGTGGGGTGGGCATCTTGCCCGCCCTAATGGGAGCAAGTTAAATGTAGAACAGCTTAGTAGCATCGGAACAGAAAACTGAGAGCAGCAGTATTACATGAATAATCCAAAAGTTTTTCGGCACTAAAAACATTCTTTTATCTTGAAATGAGTGGGGAGTGGGGAAACTAAGCCGCTTAACATCGGGCGAGGCTTAAAACCAAGTTTTCTATCTCTAGTTTTCTCTTCTGTTCCCCACTCCCCACTCCCCACTCCCTACTCCCACCCCGAAAGGGGTTGTGAAATTGGTATAACAATATGGACATAAACCCGATTGACCTAGTTGAGCCGGAAAACGATGAACCCGAAACGTCAGCTAACCGCGAAAAACGCAAAAGTCGTTTAAATAGTGCTGTTGCAATTGCAGTTGCATTGATCGCAACCTTTATGGGAATCTGCAAAGTCAAAGACGATAATCTGGTTCAGGCAATGCAGCAAGCTCAAGCAAATAAAGTTGACGATTGGGCGTTATACCAAGCTCGTAATATTCGTGAAGAAATAGCCAAATCTAATGTGACGCAACTCAAATTGCAATCTGTTTCTCAACCTTCTCCGGTGAGGGCTGACTATGAAAAACAGATTGCGGCTTATCAAGTAATTGCTGATAAAGAAGACCAGAAAAAGCAGGAACAGAAGGCAGTTGCCGAAAAAGATCAAACAACCTATGACCAGCTGAATTACCATGACGACCAGTTTGACCTAGCTGATGCCTCCTTATCGCTCTCTGTCTCGCTATTTGCCATCACATCTCTATCTCAGAAAAAATGGTTGTTCTACCTCGCCTTGGTTCCAACTATATTTGGCTTGGTCATGGGCTTATCTGGATTATTAAATTGGCAACTACACCCCGATGCCTTGACCAAATTACTATCCGAAAATTTTTTAGAAAAGCCAGCCGAAAAAAAAATAGTGCTTTCCACTCGCACTTCACCAAATCCGAAAGTGTTGTGAATTGAGTGATTGAGAAGATTCTGATTCTTCCCCATTCCCTACGATAAACTAGGAAAATAAACTTGCGTTAGCTGTACTTAAACTAGTTTGTCTTTATAATGGTTTCTACCTTTCCCAATCCCTCTTCTGTTGACCTATCTCGCATCCGACTGACAATCCGTTCATTGCAACCGCAATTAGTAGAGTGGCGGCGGCGATTGCATCAACAACCAGAGTTGGGTTTTCAAGAAAAACTGACGGCTGAGTTTGTATCACAAAAGCTGCAAGAATGGGGAATTGAGCATCAAACTGACATTGCCCACACTGGCATTGTTGCCACCATCAAAGGTAGCAAACTTCCCACTCCCCACTCCCCACTCCCCACTCCCCAAGTTTTAGCGATTCGGGCAGATATGGATGCTTTGCCAATCCAAGAACTCAACGAAGTGCCGTACAAATCGCAGCATGATGGAGTGATGCACGCTTGTGGACATGATGGACATACTGCGATCGCTTTAGGTACAGCTTACCATCTCCAGCAGCATCGCCAAGACTTCTCTGGTATCGTGAAAATTATCTTTCAGCCAGCAGAAGAATCACCAGGAGGCGCAAAGCCGATGATTGAAGCTGGAGTTCTGAAAAATCCTGATGTTGACGCGATTATTGGTTTGCACTTGTGGAATAATTTGCCCTTGGGAACAGTGGGTGTACGTGCTGGGGCGTTGATGGCAGCTGTGGAGTGCTTTAACTGCACAATTTTGGGCAAAGGTGGACACGGCGCACTACCCCATCAAACTGTTGACTCGGTAGTAGTTGCTGCCCAAATTGTAAATGCTCTGCAAACCATTGTCGCTCGGAATGTTAATCCCATTGATTCAGCAGTGGTGACAGTGGGCGAACTTCATGCTGGAACCAAGCGGAATGTGATTGCTGATACAGCGAGAATGAGTGCTACTGTCAGGTATTTTAATCCTAGTTTGAAAGGCTTTTTCAACCAGCGCGTCGAGCAGATTATTGCTGGAATTTGTCAAAGTCATGGTGCGAGTTATGACTTAGAATACTGGGCACTTTATCCACCAGTAATTAATGATATTAAGATAGCAGAATTGGTGCGAACAGTAGCAGAAGAAGTGGTAGAGACCCCGATGGGTATTGTGCCAGAATGCCAAACTATGGCTGCTGAAGATATGTCATTCTTCTTGCAAGAGGTTCCCGGTTGCTATTTCTTTTTAGGTTCTGCTAACCCCGCGAAAGATTTGGCGTATCCCCATCATCATCCCCGGTTTGATTTTGACGAAACCGCCTTGGGAATGGGTGTGGAAATATTTGTGAGATGTGTGGAGAAGTTTTTGAATTAATTGAGTAGGTGTAAATTAGCTGTTTTTTTACCCTGTTTAATTTACACCCAACTTTCCCAAGAAATTTCTCTTACTTATCGCATTCGCTCAAAGTCGCTATCAGATGAAACATGTAGCAGCTATCCAGAGGTCATTTTCACTAATGCCTATGGTATTTAGTTTGGTTTTTTTACGTTTATTTTTTTCTTTTGCGGCGAATTGTTTGATAATTTCTGATTTAAAATCACCGTAGATTTCTGTTGTTTCTTTGTCGATTCCGTATAGGTTAATTCGTTTGAGAAATGCATTGATTTTTATTAAATTAGCAGCTTTTTGATGTGAGTTTTGTGCCATAAAGTGCAACTCACCAGCAACAATAACACTGATTGCTAATTGTATCTGACCAAGCGATCGCAAGTGATTTACAACGCTAGACACACCTTCCATCAAGAAGGAACAGTGATTAGTATCCAAGAGATACATAATTAAAATTCTAGAGGTATCCGACTGTCATGAACTAGTTGCAGGCATTCTCTAATATCTGAACCTTCCCAACTGCCCACAAATTCTAATAAATCTTCAGCAGTAGAACCTGTTAAGGTATGCTCTGTTGTAACCGTTTGAGCAGATTGGCTATCTGAAGATATGCTGTTTGTTTGATGTTTGGCTTGCAAAAATTGCACAAAATCTAAAATTTCCTGTAATAAGGGTTCAGGTAATTTTTCTAGTTCTTGATTAATTTGTTCCTTAGTAGTCATTATTAGCCTTGTGTTTACAAGGTTGAAAAACTGGGTATTGATTTATATATTACATTTATATATTATCTAATATTGAAATATTGATTTCGGCTTTTTGTGTTTGCCAAGCGTGCGCCTTAGTGCATCGCCTATTTAAACAGTGCCAGGTAACGAAAAGCGAGAACCTGCAAGGCTTCGTGGAATATATCTTGTTCACAAAGTTTTACAAATCTCGAAAACCTTTATAGATTACAATTTACAAATCTGGACGCGAGAGAAAAATTATTTTAATGGAGTCGTAAAAAGTCTGCATTAAGGGAGATGTGATGTAAAGACAGTGAGGGAAATGTCCCTGGGTAGAGTCTAGCGAATAGTTGTATTCATTTCTTGATAGCCAAGAGTCGTTATTGCGCCAGCCTAAGCGATCGCCCAAAAGATACTCCGTTTTATAATCTACTTTGCCACCGCATTCTAGCCAAATGCGTTTTTGTACGCTAAAGCCAAAATGACCATTGCTGTATTTTACCCACAATTGGTCAATTGTGCGTAAGTCTGTGCAGGGAAAATTTTCAGTGGATTCATAATTAAGCCAGCCTTGCTGTTCTCTTTTGGCTACTTTCAGCATGACTCTGGTGGTTTCTTCGTCTGCTGCTTTCCATTGACCCGCTTTGAGTAAATTTTCTAGATTTTGGTAATTTACCCCTACATCTGAAGCTAATATCACTTCTGTTAGATTAGTTTGCGAGGAGGAGAGTAAATTCAACCACTTTTCCATTGTCTGGGGCCGGTCTTTTGCCTCTAATGCCATGCCTTGCAGAATCGCTTCATTTACCGCATCGCTGAGACTGGGGACAAGTTGCTTTGGTGGTACTAATTCCTCTTGGTCATACTTACGGTTAAAGGAATTGGTGGGGCGTTGTCCAGTAATGGCATAGTACAATGATCCAGCTAAACAGTAGATATCAACTGTTGGGTGACGGATTCCTTTGTGTATTAACTCATAAAGTGCGAATGCTTTGTTACCAAAAGACCTAGACAGGGTACTCGGTGGGGACATATCGCCGGCAATACCAAAGTCTATCAACACCGCTTTGCCAGAGTTAGGAATCCCTGAATTAAAGTTGAGCATAATATTAGGAGGAGTGACATCAAGATGTAAAACTCCTTTTTTATGTACATCTACCAAGGCTAAACCCATTTGGCGGATGTATTTTATAGCTTCAGTTTCGGCTAATTTCCCTTGGTCTTGCACGTATTGCCATAAACTCTGACCTGCTATATATTGCATCTCTAAGCAGTAGCGACCATTTTCTTCAACAAAAAAGTCGAATACTTGCACAATATGAGGATGTGAGTCTGGACAACACATTGCCAGCATCTGTGCCTCTTTTTTGAAGCGTTCAACATACTTGGGATAGTCTGGATCGTTTTGGACGCTGATGTTGGGGGTTTTGATGACAACTCGGCGGTTTAGCTTGGTATGCATCGCTTGGTAGGTAACTGCAAAACCGCCACCACCCAAGTATTTTTCTATTTTGTATTTGCTGTTGTATATTAGCTGTCCGTCTCGCCAGAACATATACTCACATTTATTGATGGCTAATGTTGATTCTGACACGCTTTTTGTGAGTTATGGTGGTTGGCGTTGGTAAATTAGTAAAGCTCACGCAGAGGCGCAGAGAGGAAGATTGAGGTTTTGTGGCAACTGCTGATCTAACTTAGGACTTATGCAGAAGAGATCCCCCAACCCCCTTAAAAAGCTATTCATTATAAACATCTTTCTTCACAGAAAAATTGACAAAAGCCAGAGATTGTGTATTTTCTATAGGAAGACCTAAGCAT
>NZ_JBALFC010000046.1:0-5887 GCF_036917755.1 Nostoc sp. | reverse complement strand
TGTTCCGCTTTCAGGAATCTTTTTACTGGCATGATGCACACACCCTTGGTTTATCTTGTTGCTATTTTATGCGACTTAAATGTGGAACAGCTTAGTAGAGCAAGTCAAGGCAATTGCCACCGAAAAAGGAGTAACTTCTAGTCAGCTTGCACTAGCATGGCTTTTGGCTCAAGGAGAAGATATTGTGCCAATTCCTGGTACAAAACGCCGTACTTACTTGGAGGAGAATATTGCAGCTACCGAAATCACCCTGACTGAACAAGAGTTGAATCGACTTGAAGCAGTTGCACCAAAAGATATAGCAGCAGGCGATCGCTACCCTGACATGACTACTGTTAACCGTTGATCCATCTGAGTGCTGGAGTCTTTTTTCTAGTTCTGCTTTTGATCAGCGTCGGCATTGCTCCCCTTTCCTCTACAAAGGGCGGCACATTCCGGTGATTTGTCTTTTCGCCCTAGCTTCAAGGCTGGGGCGATCGCTTTTCTTTTCCTTTCACCGTGCCAATTTTAGATTTTATCTAAATAATTATAGATGACTATATAGGACTCGTATTTGATTTTTGAAAAAAACCAGTACACCCCGAAAAGGCTTCTTCTCCACTCCCTACTCCCTACTCCCTACTCCCTGTCTATGCAAATAATTTCAAAAATCAAAGCAGACTGCTATAGATGAGACTTATGACATAAATCTTCTGATAGAGAGACGATCACAAGATGAAATTGTATTCTATTAACAATGTCATTTTGAGAAAAATGCTTCTAATAAAAAGTGGTTTTCTATAAAGAATTGAAGTCAAGAGAATTACTCAATATTATTACCAACAAAAACAGAATGGAGTAAACAAATGAGGTTTGTCCTAAGACGCCGCAGGTTGGGTCAATTGATGGTCGTCAGCACAGTAGCAGCTACGATCGCTAATTTTGTAGGGAAAGCTGTAGCACAAACTCAAGTCAAAAAAACTACTCCAATGCTGACAACTTCGACACCTGAGACGATGAAGGTAACGCTGCAAGTGAACGGAACAGCACATACTTTGCAGATTGAACCGCGTGTTACGTTACTTGATGCACTTCGGGAATACATCGGGCTAATTGGTACTAAAAAAGGTTGTGATCACGGTCAGTGCGGTGCTTGCACGGTGCTGGTTGATGGGCAACGGATTAATTCCTGCCTGACATTTGCGATTATGCACACTGACGCCGCGATCGCAACTATTGAAGGGCTGGAGCAAGGAAACAATTTGCACCCGATGCAAGCCGCGTTTGTTGCCCACGATGCGTTTCAGTGCGGCTATTGCACACCGGGACAGATTTGTTCGGCGGTGGGTTTAGTCAACGAAGGACACGCTAAATCCGATGCTGACATTCGGGAACTGATGAGCGGCAATATCTGCCGTTGTGGTGCTTATCCAAATATCGTGGCTGCTGTCCGCGATGTCTTAGAGGGGAAAAAAGATGCAGCCGTTTAGTTATAAGAAAGCAGGACAAGCAGAGAATGCCGTGGCGTTGGTCGCCCCAGAGGTGCAAGCTGCTTACTTGGCAGGGGGTACAAGCTTAATTGATTTGATGAAGCTGAATGTACAGACCCCAAGAGAGTTGGTTGATATTAACCCACTACCGCTAACCAAGATAGAAATCCAAGGTAACGGTGTACGGATTGGGGCAATGGCACGTAATAGCGATGTTGCCTATGATGCGATAATTCGGGAGCGTTATCCGGTGCTGTCGGAGGCGTTGCTGTCTGGGGCATCACCGCAACTGCGAAACATGGCGACAGTAGGCGGAAATTTGCTGCAACGTACCCGTTGTTACTACTTCCGCGACACAGCTTTTCCCTGCAATAAGCGCGTTCCCGGTTCAGGTTGTCCGGCAATCGAGGGTTACAACCGGATTCACGCGATTTTCGGCGGAAGCGATCGCTGTATTGCCACCCATCCCTCCGATATGGCTGTGGCAATGATCGCACTGGATGCAGTTGTGCAAACACGCGGGCCGAATGGAGAGCGCAGTATTCCCCTCGCCGATTTTCATCTTCTACCTGGCGATACACCAGAACGGGAGACAGTTTTACAACACGGAGAGTTAATAGTTGCCGTTGACATACCGGCTTCAAACTTTGCGAAGCGATCGCACTATTTAAAAGTCCGCGATCGCGCCTCCTATGCCTTTGCAATGACATCGGCTGCGGCGGCGCTGGATATTCAAAATGGGATTATTCGCTCGGCACGCATTGCTCTTGGTGGTGTGGGAACAAAGCCCTGGCGTGCCTACGAAGCTGAAAAAGCACTTTTGAACAAACCCGCAAATCAGGCAACATTTCAAGCAGCAGCGTCAGTTGCGATCGCTGGAGCTAAACCTCAAAAATACAACGGCTTTAAGGTGGAACTGACTAAACGCACAATTGTTAAGGCGCTGACGACAGTGGGAGGAATGGCATGAATACAGGCGATACAAATACAGTTGTCGGCAAACCGCTAAATCGAGTCGATGGACATCTCAAAGTAACGGGTGGCGCACGCTATTCGGCAGAGTTTCCGATAGCAAAAATGACTTATGGAGTCACGATTCAAAGCACGATCGCCAAAGGTAAGATCGCCCAAATCGATACAAAGGCGGCGGAACAAGTACCGGGTGTGATAGCAGTTATTACCCACCTCAACGCACCCAAGGCATCTGGCGAAAAGGGCAACGGTAATAAGCTGCAAGTGCTGCAAGATAACGCTGTGCTTTATAGCGGTCAGCACATTGGTGTTGTGGTTGCCGATACCTTTGAACGAGCTATGTACGCTGCTTCTCTGGTGCAAGTTCGCTATGACGAAGAGAAACCGACCATCAATATGCGAGACAACCTCGCTAAGGCATACTTGCCTAAAGGTAAAATCCCTAAAAATGAGCCGCCTGATTTAGCTCACGGCAATGTCAACCAGGGACTAGCTGCGGCTGCTGTCCGCGTCGAGCAAACTTATACTACACCGATCGAAAATCACAATCCAATGGAGCCTCATGCCACAACAGCAGTTTGGCAAGGCGATGAACTGCTGCTGTATGACGCAACTCAGGGAATCTTTTCGGCTCAACAAAAAGTTGCGGCGGTATTAGGAATTGAGCCAGAGAAAGTCCGCATTATGTCTTACTTTGTTGGCGGTGGCTTCGGTTGCAAAGGGTCGGTTTGGTCGCATGTGCCTCTAGCGGCGATCGCAGCCCGCCAAGTTAATCGCCCAGTGAAATTAGTTCTGGGACGCATACAGATGTATGGGCCTGTCGGCTTCCGACCAGAGACAATTCAACAGGTTTCTCTCGGTGCAACCCGCGAAGGCAAATTGACCGCTCTGCGACACGCTGGGACTTCCCAAACTTCAACTTTCGATGAATTTATCGAACCTGTTGGTAAAAGCGCCCGGATGCTCTACGCTTGCCCGAATATCGAAACCAGCCACCGTCTGGTTCAACTCGATGAAGGAACACCAACCTTTATGCGGGCACCTGGAGAAGCTTCTGGATCGTTCGCCTTAGAATCGGCAATGGACGAACTGGCTTATGCGCTGAATATCGATCCCGTGGAACTGCGTCTGCGTAACCATGCTGATGTCGATCCCAGCAAAGGACTGCCCTGGTCAAGCAAGTCACTCATCCAATGCTACAAATTAGGGGCAGAAAAGTTTGGCTGGCAGAAGCGCAATCCTCAGCCCCGTTCGATGCGAGACGGTAACTATTTGATCGGTTGGGGTATGGCGACAGCTACTTATCCTACCAACCGTTCCCCAGCAGCTGCGATCGCTCAAATTATGGCAGACGGTACAGCCGTAGTGCGGAGCGGTTCGCAAGATATTGGTACGGGAACTTATACTGTGATGACTCAAGTCGCAGCTGAGGCACTCGGTCTACCAGTTAACAAAGTCCGCTTTGAACTAGGCGATACGAAGATGCCAGAAACCCCCGTTTCCGGTGGTTCGCAAACCGCCGCTAGTGTGAGTTCGGCAGTGCATTTAGCGGGAAATCAAGCTCGCAGTCAGCTTTTGCAATTAGCGCTTGCCGATCAAAAATCACCGCTTTATAGTTCAAAGGCTGAAGATGTGATTGCCGAAGATGGCAGCTTTTTCTTAAAAAATAAAGCGTCAGCAACCGAAACTTATGAGGCAATCTTGGCAAGGCATGGAATGAAAATGATCGAAGCGCGTGCAGATGCCAAGCCCGGAGAGGAACAAAAGAAGTTCTCAATGCACGCATTTGGAGCGCAGTTTGCCGAAGTACGCGTTGAACCTGATTTAGGTGAAGTGCGAGTAACGCGCTGGGTGGGAACTTTTGGCGTCGGACGCATACTCAATGGGAAAACAGCCAACAGTCAACTGATCGGTGGGATTATCTATGGTATTGGCATGGCGTTAATGGAACACACAGTAACAGACCCTCATTGGGGGCGCGTTGTCAACCATGATTTAGCTGAGTATCACGTACCAGTGAATGCAGACGTTCCTGATATTCAGGTGCTGTTCGTTGATGAACACGATCCACATATTAACCCGCTTGGTGTTAAGGGAATCGGTGAAATTGGCATTACTGGAAGTGCGGCGGCGATCGCTAACGCTGTCTATCATGCCACAGGTAAGCGCGTCCGTGATTTGCCAATTACATTAGACAAGCTGCTGTAGATAGATTTGCTCCGGCGTAGCCAGCCGTAGGCATCGCCGAAACGATGAAAGCTCAATCACACGATTGGCGATCGCTACATTACCAGTATGAGCAACAAGTTCATATGCGGCAATGATATCCTCTAGTTTGCGAATCAGTAGAAGTCTCAGGGTTGATGACGACTAAAGTAGAATTTGGTACTCTTAGCTCGGAATCACTGTAGTTACGTCCGTGACCGAGATGAGTAGTCGATCAGCCCGCTCCTACGCTTTCTTGTCGATTGCAGCGGCAATCGTCACTATTGCCCTAAAGTTTGGCGCTTACCTGCTAACCGGGTCAGTAGGTTTGCTTTCAGATGCTATTGAGTCAATTGTAAATCTCGTAGCTGCATTGGTCGCTGTATGGGCATTGACCTATGCTGATAAACCAGCCGATGCCGAACACGCCTTTGGGCATTCTAAAGCCGAATACTTCTCCAGTGGTGCAGAAGGTGCGTTGATTATAGTGGCATCCATTAGCATTGCTGTTGAAGCTTGGGGACGGTTGTTGCATCCAGAACCATTAACACAGCTTGGATTGGGGTTGGCACTCTCCCTATTTGCAACCGCAATCAACGGCGTTGTTGCCTTTATCTTGCTACGGGCAGGGCGACGGTTGCGTTCTATTACACTGAGGGCTGATGCTCACCACCTGTTTACCGATGTGGTGACTTCGGGTGGTGTGGTAGTTGGAATCATCCTCGTCAAGGTAACAGGCGCTCTCGTGCTTGATCCAATTGTCGCACTGATAGTAGCAGCAAATATTACTTGGACAGGATTTCGTTTGCTGCGGGAAACCAGTAGCGCGTTACTGGATGCAGCTTTGCCTAAAAAAGAAATTGACGCAATCAAGAGCATCCTTAACGAGTACAAACATCAGGACATTCAGTTCCATGCCTTGCGAACCCGCACTGCTGGAACCCGCCGCTTTGTTTCCTTTCATGTTCTTGTGCCTGGATCTTGGACAGTGCAACAAGGGCATGATTTGTGCGAGATAATTGAGCTTGCTATTCTTCGGGTACTGCCTTCAACCCACGTTACAACTCACTTGGAACCTGTAGAAGATCCAGTTTCTTGGGACGATTTGGAGTTGGAGCGTCCGACCAATCAGCAAATGCAAGATATGAAATAGTGCGATTCGTTGATTAGTGAATCACGGGAGTCAGCCCGTACATAACTAATCCAGCCTGACAGCAGATTACTGTCACTTAAAGGCTGAA
>NZ_JBALFC010000045.1:0-14431 GCF_036917755.1 Nostoc sp. | reverse complement strand
ATCCTTTTGAGGATTACCCCATAGAGGCTAATCATCCCCCGATTTCTCGGTTTAGATTAAACGAATCGCACACAAGTCTTGGTGGATGGATACCACCTATCAATAAATACAACAAGTTTGTTTTTCTTTTTGGCAATCCATTCCAGTATTTGTAGAAATTCACCAAAAGCCAAATCTGATATCTTTCTTCCCCAAAGACGTTGCATCCCTTTGAGGCTTAGGGTTTCAAAACACAGCACATCAAACCTGTCAGTTAACTCATGGGCTAATTTCCACGCGCCATCGCGTCTTTTGTTAGAAATATCTTCGTATCTACGTACCAGATTCTTTCTAGCTCTTTCACGATTAGCTGAACCTTTTAACTTTTTGGAGTGATGTCTACTGGCTTTTTTTATCAGGGTTAGCGACTGTTTGAAAAATTGGGGAGACTCAATTGTTGTCCCATCTGAGCAAGTGAGAAATGCTTTCAGACCAAAGTCAAAGCCAGCAATTTTACTTGTCTTAACTTCAAATTCTGGTTCAGCGCAATTGTCAACAACCACAACCATAAACAACTCACCCAACGGTGTGCGCTTAATGGTTAGTGTTTTGACTGTTCCTTCTATCTCTCTAGACTTCCAAAACTGATAAACACGACTACCAATTTTTATTCTGTTGCCACCCAAAAACTTATAACCCGCTTGCTTGAGGGTGAATGATTTGTATTTTTTTAGTTTCTTAAATCCTGGTGGTCTAACTCCTTTCTTATTGTGCTTAAAAAACAATTGGTAGGCTTTCTCTATGCGTTGACAGATATCCTGTACCGCCTGAGAACCTACGGATTGCCAAAAATCTTTACGCTTCCTCAATTTAGCAATATGAGACTGAAGTTTTGCACAACTTAAATGCTTCCCCCATATTCGGTAGTAGCGTTTATGGAGAGCAATACAATGGTTATAAATCACCCCAGATGCATTGATAATTCGCTTGAGGTATCTATTCCGTTTGTGTTGATAGAGCTTAAACTTCAGTGTTTTCATATTAGCCATGATACCATGAATGGGTAGCCATTGGATAGCAAGATGAAAGACAGGCTGAGTATACGGGTTGACCCTGAAAGGCTTGAGAAATTAAGAAGAGTTGCCAAACAGAAACGCAAGACGATGACTCAGTTGATTGAAGACTGGATTGATAGACTACAGGAAGAAAAGCCGCTCCTTTAGGACGGGGCTTTAAACCCATTAATTCCGGTAAATAATTATCCTTGCGGGGCGGAATGTAAATTTTAAGAAAATAGAATTCAGGAGTCAGAATTCAGGAGTCAGCATTCAGAATTAAATTCTGTTGACAATCTTTCGGGAGTCGCACTTCCACATCCCGTGAAAAGTCAGGTGAACTTCTGGGTGTTAGTTAGATATAAAAGTTGGGAAGAATGTATTTGGTGAAATTACGCAAGCAACGCTGACTTACAAGATGAGGCTTTAAAAAAGCATGAGTTCTGATTTTAAACCGCCGCCTAAGAGCTTGTCCATACTAGCTTCTGTAGGAGGAGTAGTTACAGCTGCGATCGTGATCGCAATTTTAAATGTTTGGTCTAAGCAACTTTCCCAGACTTCTATAAAAAAACCGGAAATATCAGCATTCCAAACTGCTTCACGGCAGTTGCTACAACCAAAAAAACCCCAACGCCCTGTCTCTGGTGCTAAAAAAGCTGAAATAATTGCCAGCCTGGATGCGAAATCTGTAGTTTTCCCAGGTAAACCCATTCCTAAGAAGCAACTAACAGTAGCGATAATTCCCTATCTTGCTCCTGGAGTTGGAAAACTCACCCCAGAGGAAACGACAACTGCGCGTCTGGCTTGGTCATATTTCCAGCGCAACTGGAACGATAAAACTGGCTTGGTGAATTCCGTTGATGGCTTTACCTCTGTAAGTATGTGGGATCAGACAGCAGCGATCGCAGCTTTGGTCAGTGCTAGAGAACTCAATATCGTGCCTGCGGCTGAATTTGAAGCCAAAATGAGCAAAATGTTGAAAACACTGGCATCTATGCCCTTATACAAAGGTGAACTACCTAACAAGGTCTACAATGCAAAAACCCTTGTACCTGTTAATTATGGTCAACTAGAAAAACGCGAAGAAATTGGTTGGTCAGCCATCGATTTGGGAAGGATGGCAATCTGGCTAAAAATTGTCGGGGCAAAGTATCCACAAATGCGATCGCTAACGGCAGCAGTTTGGAAACATTGGCAAGTCAAGCGTCTGACTAAAAATGGCCAAATGTACGGTACTGCCGTGATCAAAGGCAAAGAACAGTATAACCAAGAAGGTCGCTTGGGTTATGAGAATTATGCTGCCTATGGTCTAAAGCTTTGGGGCTTGGATGTTAAGCAAGCCTTAGATTATCAGTCCCATGCTGCCTTTGTTAATCTTTACGGACAGGGAATTCCTTACGATCGCCGCGACTATAAAAACTCTGGAGCTAATAACTACGTTCTTAGCGAACCCTATATTTTAGATGGCATCGAAACTGGGTTTCAAGCTTTGCCTAAAACTTATGCTGATCGGATTTTAGCTGCTCAAGTAGCGCGTTATCAAGCCACAAAACAATTAACTGCTGTCACCGAAGACAACTTAGATCGCCCTCCATACTTTGTTTACAGCAGCTTGTTTGTCAACGGAAAACCTTGGGCAACCATTACAGATACCCGACAACAGCGCAACGATTTGCGATTTTTGAGTGCCAAAGCTGCGATCGGCTGGCATGTGCTTTATAACACTGCTTATACTCGCCAGTTATTTGATTTTGTCCAAGCTAATCTCAAGTCAAAAGATGGCTGGTACAATGGTTTTTATGAGTCTTTGCGTCAACCGAATAAAACTCTCACGGCCAATAATAATGGCGTGATTTTAGAAAGCTTGCTGTATAAGCAAGTTGGACAGCCGCTCACGGTTTGGGCAAGAGTTAGGAGCCAGAAGTCAACCAAGAGGGTTATGATAACACCGCAAGTTACAGCTAAGATTCTCAGGCAATAGATTTAGGTCATCTAAGTAAGTCGGCGTTAAAAAATCAAATTATGTGACGAAATGTAAAATCAGTAAACAGCTTATAAATGAGTAATTCCACAGTTTTTACAAAACTAAACATACATACCTAATTGCAATCACCAGACAGGTAAGAAAGACTCAGACCAACGGGTTCATCGTTGTGGTGAATGTGGATTTGAAACTAGTAGAGACATTGCTGCTGCTATGGTAGTGATGCAGCGTGGACTAAGAGCCGTAGGGCACACGGTCAAGATGTTTGGCGAGGGGTTAAGCACTAGCTCCCCATTGACCCAAGAATCCCCCGTTTTCTAAACTGGGGAGTGTCACTATACAATATTCATAATGAAACCTTACTTCATCGACTTGCGAGAAAAAATAGTAAAGGCTTAGTCTCAAGGTAACACCTCAATCAGAAAAGTAGCTGAGAGATTTGGTGTAGCCAAAAGCTTTGTAAAAAAACTACTCTCCATGAATAAAATTCAAGGTCATTTAGAACCGAGACAACAAGGTGGAGCTTTGAAGGGTGAGTTGGATGAATATGAAGCTCATTGTCCATTTTAAGTTAGAGTACGAAAATGTCAAAACTACTAAGTGCCCAAACAAAAAATACTCATAGGACACCATCTTTTTCAACTAATACAGTCCAGGGAACGTTTGAGTCTCGTCCTTTTATGATGCAACAGCAAACTCCAGAAAAATCAATTCTGCCTGATTTGAAGACATCTCTAATCCAGAAAGAACGTTACGGTCATCATCTTCGTAACATTCAGTCTATGGGTGCCTTTACATCTCAAGCAGTACAGCCAAAGAGAAATGGTGGAACTATAAATGCTGGAGTTATTCAATTGGTGGGACTGGATACTGATGATGAGGACTCAGAAGATGATGATAAGGACTCAGAATATATTGAACCGAAATCTAACAGACGGAATGCTTTAGGATTAAAAATTCCAGAGCCATTGAGAATCCAGCATTTTAATCAGGGATTAAGTCCGGGCAAAACACACTATACATCACCTTTCGGCAACAGACATGACGTAGATCCAAACCACCCTACAGGCAGGCTTGCAAGTGGACATGCCTTAGAAATGGATCATAAAGTAGACTCAGTTGACATTATACCGGAGGTTGACAGACTTGCAACGGCTGGAAATTTATCGCCTGGAAGTACTGACGCACGCCACCAACAAGCTCATGCATGGCCTAGTAATTTCCAGTTAATTAGTCATGCGGAACATGTAAGTAAAGGTGGAAGACATCATACAGGAAATGGTACAAACACTCAGCAACGAGAAGCCAGGCAACTTGTTGATGCCGTTTTCCAACAGCCTATAGATCAGGCAGAACGACAAAAACGTCAAATTAAACACGCGTCTCAAGGGCATCCTTATTATTCCAATCATCCTAATTATGTACCGAATGCCAGTCACCCGGCTCATCCTAGCGCAATAGCACCTCGCCGTTCAACTCGCAAAAAGCGAGATTAAGATGAAGTGTAAAAAGCGCGGCGCTGGTAAGTCAAGCAGTGGGGTATAATGCAGCTAAAAAAGTGTTTAACGACATCTAGTAAAAAACGGCTAACACAGACCATCGAACCCCGGCATCAGTTTTGGCTTGCCAGTCAATCTCTTCTCTTAGTGGTACTAATTTGGCAGCAGTAACAACGGTTGTTGTTTTACCCTGTAAGGCTGGAATTAGCCCGTGATAACCTTCAGCTTCCATCAAGTAAATATTTTGCCAATGTTCTGTTCCATCTCAACTTTGGCACGGATACTCCTTTCATAGAGTCCCTTTGCACGTCGAGCGACTTCTTCACTACTGGGTATAGGATG
Source organism: Nostoc sp. (assembly GCF_036917755.1). GTDB lineage: Bacteria > Cyanobacteriota > Cyanobacteriia > Cyanobacteriales > Nostocaceae > Nostoc. Next base: position 9,572 of record NZ_JBALFC010000045.1, on the reverse strand, counting down.
GGACATACATAATCCCCTATTTGTGTTGCTAGATTCCTCACTTGATTGTAGAGCAGAAGTTACAATCCATATCCTCTCGATGCGCCAAAATGTATGCTCTCAGTTATTGGTGAGTCATTCTGCTAAAGTCGGGCTTTGTCTAGCTTTTTATTGGTGGGTTAATTTCAAAGTGAATATGATGATCGTGACCAATCATCGGAGTACAAAGCCCCTCTTTAATTAGCTTTTTATCGTTGAAGAAAACCGCCCCCGTCTGTACCAGCTTTTGTTTGCGAATAGACTTGAGAATAGCTCGCGTAGTATCTTGATCATATTCAGAACTCGACCAAAAAATGCCGCCAAAATCGCCATTATTTTTGGGCAAGAAAACATCGCACATCATGCCAGTTTCATGTCCATGATGGTCGGGAGTATCGCCTCCATGAGGAAGGCTAACATCATTAATTGCAAATAAGGCAGCTTTCGGATGAGTCTTGCGATAACTATTTTGATAGTCTTGGGCAATTTCTTTGATTACATCAGCTAACCAGTGTGTCCCATAATCGTGGTTATCTTGGATTTCTGCTAGTTCACCGTTAATCAAACCATTGTCAGGGTCGCTGTTTGGCATTAATACCCAGCGTGGTGCATTAGCTGCTTGTAACCATCGATGAGTCGTTTCACCAACATCAACTCGACCATCACCATTAACAGTACTGCGACCTGCAATGATTGACTGAAATAGTTTAATTGCGTCAAATAGTCCTCTGTCTCTGTCTGCACTCTTAGGATCGCCTACCCATGTGTAGCCTAGTTGATGCAATCGCGCTTTAATTGCCTTCACATCATCAGCTTTATTTACTGCGCCAATTCCCACACTACCACTGAGTTTAATTACCTTCGCTCCTGATAAACTGGATGCTGTAGGTTGTTGAGTCTTCTCATCATCCTGATGATCGTAAGGAAGAATCACTTTAATCTGGAGCTTGAGAGTTTGATCAGCGATCGCAATTATCATCGCGCGATCGCCTTCTTGTTTAAAGACGAAATCAAATTTCCACTTGCCATCTTCTCTGATTGGTACATTAGGGGCTGGAAATTTATCATCAATCATTACCAACAAAACTTTACCACTATCGGCTAAACGTGCTACACCTTCAATTCTGAAACTTTGCCCTACTTCCACTTCTTGAGTTGCACGAATTAGCTGAAGTTTTTCCACTAATGTGGGAATGACAACTCTCTCTGCATTAGCCAGCAATTTCTGGGCTTCTGGAAGCAAGTTTACAACTTTACTGACATAGTTAGAATCAGTTGAATAGCCTTTACCTTTTAGAAAGCCAAGGAAGTTTTCTGGCGTATTTGTATGTTCTTCTAAGCCTTTATAAGGAGAACGAGCTAAAAACTTCCAATAACCAAAAATAAAAGCATTAACATCTGCGAATTTACAGAATTCAACTTCTTCTGGTTCTGAAGGAACTTTCATTTTCAAAGGCTTGGCAAACCCTTTCATATCAGGCTCTCGCCATTTCAATCCAGCAAAATTATTAGCATTCACAGCTAGATAACTTTCGCCCCTAGCAGATTCTAGCAACCACTGAGCGAGATTAACTTCTTTTAAAATCTGCCGATTTATCTCAGAAATTTTGTCAGCTTCAATCCCAACTTTGGTAAAAATTACTGCTAAATCCTGATGAAGATAATTATTAACCAAATTATCTAGTAATGACATCACTTTGTCCTCTGAAAAAGTCTTGGAATAGGAATTTTAAAATTTCCTGAGATTCCCAACTTATCTCAGAAGCCGGGAATCTTGTTGTTGAGGAATGATTTAGATAGAGTTAACCTGTTGCTCCTATATCTGGAGGGCAATTGAGTCCGGGAGCATCTCAATGAGTGTAAAAAGCCTTGTAAAACCTCACCCCAACCCTCTCTTTGGTAAGGAGAGGGAGCAAGAATCTTGTTTCTCATCTGGTAATTTGCAAAACTGAGATGCTCCCATTGAGTCCAATATCAATCCCAAATTTCATAGAGTTGATTTCCTTTTTATAGCTTGAGAGATAAGCATTATCTAATTACACTGTATTAATTATTAACCCAAATGCGTAGGCGTAGCCCGTGGTAGACATCGCTCTGTCGGTGATAAAAACTGAGTATTTACGGTAAATAAATCTAAATTTTGGCTAATTATCTCATAAATCGGAAAATACCACGAAGTTTAACCAATATAAGTAGAAAACCAAGTTGATGGTAAAGAATGGAAAGACAGTCATAAATTTTCCTACCGAAAGAGGGTTCACAGAAATAAATTTTAATGTTAACGTTACAATTTATGTTGATTATAGTTGCACGAAAGTCGCTATCTGGAAACCTACATCTTGTATATAAGCTGTTCCACATTTAACTTGCATAATTAGGGCGGGCAAGAGGCCCAACGCCACTTGCTTCAAGTCGGGGAACCCGCCCAACGCAGTGGCTCCCCCACAAGAGTTATGTTTAATTCGGTTATGCAAATTAGATGTTTTTCAGCTTATCTGGCTTCAGCAAGATAACTTTAGCTAAAAAAGCTAGTTTCCTAATTGATGTAATCGTCAAACCTTACCAATATGAAACGACCTAACTATTTTCAAAATAATTCCAAAAACTCTTTAATAGAAAAGTATCACCTTTACAAAGGCGAAAAGTTGAACTGGCTTCAAGTAACTCTTCGGCTTGAAAGGTCAATTATTTCTCTGATTTTTCCTTGGGTACTTTTTTGTACTGCCTATGGAGTTTTAATATCATTTTTCTATCATTTAGGAGTACCAATAGCATTTTCAAATCCTAACAGTATTGTTACTAATGCTGTTTTAAGTTTTAATATTGGTTTTACATTACTATTAGTTTTTCGGACGAATACAGCCCATGATAGATTTTGGGAAGGTCGTCAACTATGGGGATCTTTAGTTAATACATCTCGGAACTTAACTAGGGGGATTTGGATAATAGTTAAAGAGAAGACACCGCAAGATAGAGTAGAGAAAGAGGCAATAGTTCGGTTAGTAACTGCTTTTGCAGTTGCAATGAAGTTACATCTAAGATCAGCACCTTTAGACACTCAGTTAGCATCCTTAATGTCTGAAAAACAATATTTACAACTCCAAGATACTAATCATCCCGCGCTACAAATTGCTTACTGGATAGGAGATTATTTGCAGGATCAGCATGACCAGAATTGTCTAAATGTCTATCAACTGACGACTCTACATAACTGCGTAGATGATTTAGTAGATATTTTAGGTGGTTGTGAACGCATTTTAAAAACGCCACTGCCTTTGATATATACTATTAAACTCAGGCAACTGTTATTAATTTTTTGTCTAATATTACCTTTGGAAATTGTGAGCTTTTTGAATTGGTGGACTGGTATAGTAATGGCTTTTGTAAGTTTTACATTATTAAGTATTGAACAAATTGGCTCAGAAATCGAAGAACCTTTCGGGTTTGATCCCAATGACTTACCTTTGAATGCGATTTGCAATACAATCTCAAACAATGTTGAAGAATTAATCAGACTTGCTTCTAACAGTGTTCGTTCGTCCTAAATATGTAAACAAGTTTTACCAGAACTTCTCACCGAATTTTAGATTTTAAATTTTGGAAAATGGAATTGAAGATTCAAAAGCGTTCGGTTGTAGGAAGTGGCGCGGTAGACCCGCCCACGCAACTTTCCCCAAAATCTAAAATTAATTGACAGAGCAAGTGACTTGATTGCTCTTTTCAATTCTTTAATCTAAAATCTGTCTTGAAAAGTTTGCTCAACGGGGGGAACCCCCGCACGCAACTTTTGTCTCCGACCCGCTCTTCGCGTTCGCAAAATCTAAAATTGTGTGACTCATGCAAACCGATCCAAAACCAGGAACACTTTACGTTGTCGGCACACCAATTGGCAACCTGGAAGATATGACCTTTCGAGCGGTGCGAATTTTGCAGACTGTCGATATCATTGCTGCGGAAGACACTCGTCACACAGGGAAACTGCTACAGCATTTTCAAGTTAAGACACCCCAGGTGAGTTACCACGAACATAATCGTACTAGCCGCATCCCAGAATTATTAGAGCATTTAGTTAACGATAAAGCGATCGCTCTTGTGAGTGATGCTGGAATGCCAGGAATTTCCGATCCGGGATATGAACTGGTGAAAGCCTGTATTGAGGCGGGAATTCCGGTAGTTCCCATTCCTGGCGCTAGTGCAGCAATTACAGCATTGAGTGCAGCTGGATTACCAACGGATCGGTTTGTTTTTGAAGGCTTTCTCCCATCTAAAAGTCAACAGAGACAACAACATTTAGAATCTCTGCAAACAGAATCTCGCACATTGATTTTCTATGAATCACCCCACCGCTTGCGAGATACTTTGCAAGACTTAGCAGAGGTTTGGGGAAGCGATCGCCAAATTGTGCTAGGACGAGAGTTAACTAAATTGTATGAGGAATTTTGGCGGGGGACAATTGCCGAAGCGATCGCTCACTACAGCCAGCGAGAACCCCAAGGTGAATATACATTAGTCGTGGCGGGAATTCCAGCCAGTCAGCCCCAGCTTACAGAAGAGGAATTGAAAGCCGAATTGAAACAGTTAATTAGTCAGGGAATATCGCGATCGCAAGCTAGCCGTCAGTTAGCAAAATTTACTTTCCTTCCCCGTCGCCAACTCTATCAACTAGCTCTTTCTATAGTCCTCACTCCTGAGTCGTAAACCATCTTCTAGCATTCCTTCTAGATGAAATTCAATAGCTTCTGCAATCATCTGCTTGACTTCTTCTAAAGTTTCACCCACAGCTACACAACCTGGTAAATCAGGGACATAAGCGCCGTAGCTAGTTTCTCCCTTTTCAATCACAACTGTATAAAGCATCAGTCTTCCTCCAATTGAGCTTGTCTCCAGATATTTTTCAGAGTGCCAATTGGCACATCCATATTTGGCTTACCAAACACTGTTACAGTACCAGGTTTATCTGGATGTTTGAACTGTCGATGACTACCTTTAGTTCTATCAAGATACCAAGCATCAGCTTCTAGTCGTTTGATAACTTCGCGTACTTTGATGCTACTACTTATCTGTACAGATAAAATTTCTGTTACAGATAGAGTCGCTAATTGAGAAGTCAAAAGTCAATAAGATTTCCTCATTTTGGGAAATTTCCTCATTTCGGGAATATTTTGGATTCAGAGATTCCCGACCCTATACCCCACAAAAAAGAATAAATTAGCTTAAAGTCTTATCAAACAGAGACTTTAGTTATTGAGTACATTATTAATACATATTAATAGATGCACTATTGCAGATGAGATATTAATAGATGCAGTATTTATTTAGAGTTAACTTAAGAGCCGAAAGTCATCAATAAATCATCCTTTAAACAAGGGTAAATCTCGCTACGGTTCGGATAATATCCCTCTTTTTACAGTTATCAGTAATTCGTGTTCACTAATTTGTTGGCTCTGGCTATTTCTGATTCTTATATTCACACGTTCTGAATAATCCAGCTTAAAGGCGGGGACAAAAATCATATTATGAACAAAACCTTTGCAACTATTGACGGGAATGAGGCTGTCGCCCGTGTCGCTTACAAATTAAATGAAGTGATTGCCATTTATCCCATCACCCCCTCTTCAGCAATGGGTGAATGGGCGGATGCTTGGTCAGCAGAAGGTCGTTCTAACCTCTGGGGTACTATTCCCAGCGTCGTGCAAATGCAGAGCGAAGGAGGAGCCGCAGGCGCTGTGCATGGAGCATTACAAACAGGTTCCTTGAGTACTACTTTCACGGCATCTCAGGGGTTATTGTTGATGATACCCAACTTCTACAAAATTGCTGGTGAACTGACTAGCGCTGTGGTTCACGTTGCAGCCCGTTCCCTGGCTACCCATGCTTTATCTATTTTTGGCGACCATAGCGATGTGATGGCAGCTCGTGCTACTGGTTTCGCCCTGCTGTGTTCTGCTTCAGTGCAAGAAAGTCAAGATTTTGCTCTCATCGCCCATGCTGCTACCCTAGAAGCGCGAGTCTCGTTTATGCACTTCTTTGACGGCTTCCGCACCTCCCATGAAGTGCAGAAAGTCAAATTGCTGTCAGATGACGATTTGCGATCGCTAATTCACGATAACCTAATACTCGCACACCGCGCCCGTGCGCTGACCCCAGATCGTCCAGTATTGCGCGGTACAGCCCAAAACCCCGATGTCTACTTCCAAGGACGTGAAAGCGCTAACCCTTACTACAACGCTTGTCCAGAAATTGTCCAGCGCATCATGGATCAATTTGGAGAACGCACGGGAAGGTATTATAAAATCTATGAATATTACGGCGCCAACGATGCCGATCGCGTTATCGTTCTTATGGGTTCAGGTTGTGAAACCGTCCATGAAACGATAGATTACCTTAACGCCCGTGGTGAAAAACTTGGTGTAGTGAAAGTGCGACTTTACCGCCCCTTTGATGTCCAAAGGTTTGTTGCAGTATTGCCAACTAGTGTAAAAGCGATCGCTGTTCTTGACCGTACCAAAGAAGCAGGTAGCGCCGGGGAACCGTTGTATTTGGATGTTGTTGCTGCTATCCATGAAGCGTGGGGAGCAGGGGGAGATGAGGGAGTAGGGGGAGATGAGGGAGCAAAATCTTTCTTATCCCCCTCATCCCCCAAAATCATTGGTGGTCGCTACGGTCTTTCTTCCAAAGAATTTACTCCGGCGATGGTGAAGGGTATTTTTGACAACCTTGCTCAAGCTAAACCAAAAAATCACTTTACTATTGGGATTAATGACGACGTTACTCATACTTCCTTGAGCTTTGACCCCAACTTCTCCACAGAATCGGATAATGTTGTTCGGGCTATGTTCTATGGATTAGGCGCCGATGGTACTGTTGGGGCTAATAAAAACTCCATCAAGATTATTGGTGAAGAAACCGACAATTACGCCCAAGGCTACTTTGTGTTTGACTCCAAGAAATCTGGCTCAATGACCGTCTCTCACCTACGCTTCGGCAAAGAGCCAATTCGCTCCACTTACCTAATTGACCAAGCCAACTTTATTGGCTGCCATCATTGGGGATTTCTGGAACGCATAGATGTTTTGAAAGCTGCTACTTCTGGGGCGACTTTGCTGATTAATAGTCCATATAATGCAGATACCGTCTGGGAAAATCTGCCGCTCAAGGTGCAGCAGCAAATTATCGAAAAACATTTGAAGTTATACGTAATCGATGCTAGCCAGGTTGCCCGCGAAAGTGGCATGGGTGGACGTATTAACACTATTATGCAGGTATGCTTTTTTGCTTTAGCGGGTGTCTTGCCACAGGAAGAAGCGATCGCTAAAATCAAACAAGCGATTGACAAGACTTATGGTAAAAAAGGCGCAGAAGTTGTCCGCATGAACTTACAAGCTGTAGACAACACCCTAGACAACTTGCATAAGGTAGATGTACCACAGACAATCAACAATCCAAAATCCAAAATCCAAAATCCAAAATTGCTAGACTCCGCCCCCGAATTTGTGCGAGAAGTTCTGGGCAAAATCATGGTATGGGAAGGCGATGACTTACCTGTTAGCACCCTACCCGTTGATGGCACTTTTCCCGTAGGTACTGCCAAGTGGGAAAAACGTAATGTTGCTGAAGAGATACCTGTATGGGAGCCGGATGTCTGCGTACAATGTGGTAAGTGCGTGATGGTTTGTCCCCACAGTGCCATCCGTGCCAAGGCTTATCAAGCGGATGAGTTAGTCAATGCACCGGGAACCTTTAAATCAACTGGTGCAAAAGATAAAGACTTTGCCAATCAAAAATTTACCATTCAAGTTGCCCCAGAAGACTGCACAGGATGCACTATTTGTGTAAATATTTGCCCTGCTAAAGATAAATCTCAGCCATTGCGTAAAGCGATTAACATGGCGCAGCAGCTACCTTTACAAGAGCAAGAACGGAAAAACTGGGATTTCTTTTTGAGTTTACCCAATCCTGATAGGCGATCGCTAAAATTAAACCAGATTCGCCAACAACAACTGCAAGAACCTTTATTTGAATTCTCTGGTGCTTGTGCAGGTTGTGGTGAAACACCTTATTTAAAATTATTAACACAATTGTTTGGCGATCGCGCCGTCATCGCCAATGCTACAGGTTGTTCCTCAATTTATGGTGGGAACCTCCCCACAACTCCTTGGACAACCAACGCCCAAGGACGCGGCCCCGCATGGTCTAATAATCTATTTGAAGATAACGCCGAATTCGGTTTTGGCTTCCGTCTTTCTCTGGACAAACAAGCTGAGTTCGCGGCGGAATTGTTGCAGCAATTGGGGAGTGGGGAGTGGGGAGTGGGGAGTGGGGAAATTCACCAATCAACAATTCCTGGTGATTTAATTCAGTCCATTCTCAAAGCTGAACAAAAATCTGAAGCTGACATTTGGGAACAGCGCGAAAGAATAGAACTGTTGCAGCAGAAGTTAGATGAAATCGTAACTCTCGAGCCCAATCTCAAATCTAAAATTCAAAATCTCAAATCCCTTGCAGACTACTTGGTGAGAAAAAGCGTCTGGATTGTTGGCGGTGATGGTTGGGCTTATGATATTGATTTTGGCGGTATCGATCATGTAATTGCCAGTGGTCGAAATGTCAACATCTTGGTGATGGATACAGAAGTGTATTCTAATACAGGCGGTCAATCTTCCAAAGCTACCCCACGAGCAGCAGTTGCTAAATATGCCGCCAGTGGTAAGCCTGCACCTAAGAAAGACTTGGGTATGATTGCCATGACCTACGGAAATGTCTACGTAGCGAGTGTAGCCCTTGGTGCTAGAGATGAACATACTCTCAAAGCATTTCTAGAAGCAGAAGCTTATGATGGGCCATCACTGATTATTGCTTATAGCCATTGCATCGCCCACGGGATTAACATGACTACAGGGATGAATCATCAAAAAACTCTGGTAGAATCAGGTCGTTGGTTGCTGTATCGGCATAATCCAGAATTGCTCAAACAGGGTAAAAATCCTTTGCAATTGGATATGCGATCGCCTAAGCAATCGGTAGAAGATTCGATGTATCAAGAAAATCGCTTCAAAATGCTCACCAAGAGCAAACCCGACGTAGCCAAGCACTTATTAGAACAAGCTCAAGCTGAAGTAGATGCACGTTGGCAGATGTATCAATATTTGGCAAAGCGTGATGTTAATGACTAAGTGACATCTCTCCGAACTCACGGCTACGGTGAATTAGCCCCCTTAATCCCCCCGATATATTGGGGGGAAACAGGAATCTAGTTCCCTCCCCTTTATATATAAGGTCCGGGTTAGGGTGGGGTAAAACCTTGGTTAATCAGCTATTTCAGACTTGTGTGTACACAGTAGCCTTACTAAGGAGAGGGACAGGTGAAAGCGTAGCAGAACCAGGGTGAGGTTAAGCTGTACTTCACTAGATTAGGAAACGCTATAACATCGTGATGTTCATGAGAAACATCGTGATGTTCATGAGAAACATCGTGATATTCATGAGAAACATCGTGATGTCCATGAGAAACATCGTGATATTCATGAGAAACATCGTGATATTCATGAGAAACA
>NZ_JBALFC010000044.1:0-97747 GCF_036917755.1 Nostoc sp. | reverse complement strand
TTGCAACTGCACTCGATTTGATTAATCCTGTGCATTTAAAAAACTGGTTTACAAACTGCTGTTACTGTACCTCATAAACCTGCAATACGCTGTATGTAGGGCAGAATCATAGGATTACTGTAGGATTACGGTAGGATGGTGAGTATTTATAAATTTGAAACGTCATAACCCAATTCCCGTGATTTTACTGTGGTAAGCCAATACAAAAGGATTGGAGATATAAGTAAGTATCCACTAAATCTTTATCTAAAAAAATACTATTTCTATACCTGGTTTTGAATTGTTAAAGCCAATATTAAAAAGTCACGAACTTTTTTAGGTATTGCAGATGTAGAAAGCTTTTTAAAAAATCAAATACTAGTACAACGCGGCGTAAATAAACCTACCATTTCAAACAGTCACAAGCCTTGATATATCAACCTTTTAAATGCGTGACTTCCGCCTTGCGGTACTAGTCTTATATCTAAAAACTTTTGCCGATTTGTCTTAAGAATGAATTTAGTTACCGGAGTATAGATGAATATGGATTTATGTTTAAAAAGCCGTCGTCGATTTATGCAATTGATGGGGATGAGTTCAACCGCAATCATCCTCAGTGATTTATTCCCAAATCAAGGCTCAGTAGCGGTAGCAGCATCATCTGCATGGGTGGCACGTCATAGGTTGACTTCGGCAGAATATCAAAGTGAATTTAACAAATACACAGCCCAGGGTTTTCGTCCGGTACAGGTGAGTGGTTACGCTGTAGGAAATCAAGATTTTTATGCTGTCATCTTTGAAAAAACTGTCAATGCACCTGCATGGGTAGCGCGTGCATGGGTAGCGCGTCATAGATTGACTTCGGCAGAATATCAAAGTGAATTTAACAAATACACAGCCCAGGGTTTTCGTCCGGTGCAGGTGAGTGGCTACGGAGTAGGAAATCAAGATTTTTATGCTGTCATCTTTGAAAAAACTGCCAATGCGCCAGCATGGGTAGCACGTCACAGGTTGACTTCAGCACAATATCAAAGCGAATTTAACAAATACACAGCCCTGGGTTTTCATCCTGTGGATATTAGTGCCTACACTGTGGGCAATCAAGATTTTTATGCTGTCATTTTTGAAAAATCAGCTAATGCACCAGCATGGGTAGCACGTCACGGGTTGACTTCAGCAGAATATCAAAGTGAATTTAACAAATACATAGCTCAAGGCTTCCGCTTAATTAAAGTTAGTGGCTACAGTTTCAACGGTCAAGATAGATATGCTGCACTCTGGGAAAAATCTGGTAGTGGGGCTTGGATAGCGCGTCATGGTATGAGTTCCCAAGCATATCAAGACGAATTTGAACGTAACTTTTATCAAGGCTACCGTCCTGTATGGGTCAATGGTTACACCGTCAATGGTGAAGACAGATATGCAGCCATCTGGGAAAGTCAAAACGGCTATAATTCTTTAGAATTGACAGCTATCGATCAAACTGTGGCGCAGTTTATGCAAGATTATGATGTTCCTGGTCTTTCTTTGGCTATTGCTCGTGATGGACGCTTAGTGTTAGCCAAAACCTACGGCTTGGCGGATAAATCTACAGGTGAAAGAGTTGCACCTCGCCACAGATTCCGCGTCGCCAGTGTATCGAAACCTATTACCGCGATCGCCATCATGAAACTGGTGGAACAAGGTAAGCTAAAGTTAAGCGATCGCATTTTCGGTAAAAGTGGAATTTTAGGCACTACCTACGGCACAACTCCCTATAAACCCAATGTCGATCAAATCACTGTGCAGCATTTACTTAGCCATTTAGGTGGTGGTTGGTCTAACAGTAGCAATGACCCGATGTTTTCTAATCCTTCAATGAAGCATACCCAATTAATTAGTTGGGTATTAGATAACCGTACCCTAGATAACGCACCGGGAACCAAATATGATTACTCTAATTTTGGTTTCTGTGTTTTGGGGCGAGTGATTGAAAAGGTGACGGGGCAAACCTACGAAAATTACGTAAAAACTAATATCCTTCAACCATCCGATGTCACCGATATGGAAATTGGTGGCGATACCCTAGCCGAGAAAAAAGCCAACGAAGTTACCTATTACGGTCAAGGTGGTGAAGATCCCTACGGTATGAAAGTGGCAAGAATGGATGCTCACGGTGGTTGGATTGCAAAACCGATTGATTTAGTGCGTTTGTCTGTGCGGGTAGATGGTTTAAATGCCAAACCTGATATTCTTGGTGCTAGTACGCTTGCAACTATGTATCAACGCTCAAGTGTGAACCCTCTTTACGCCAAGGGATGGTGTGTAAGCTCCATTGGTGGCAACTATTGGCACAACGGCAGCTTACCAGGAGAACAGGCGTTTCTTGTCAATACTAGTGATGGTTTCTCTTGGGCAGTGTTAGTTAATACCCGCAGTCAAAAATTAGGCTTCAATAGCGACCTCGACCGACTCATGTGGAAAATTAGAAGCAAAGTCACCATTTGGCCATCCTTTGATTTGTTTTAGCCATTAGCTAGGATAATTTTATTGGTGCAATTTAATCAGTGAACTACCTAAATTAAGTCATCATGACACAGCAGAAATGGCACACACTTGTAAACCAACGGGTGTGTGAATAATCACTGATTCCACACCAAATACTTGGGCGATCGCATTTGGTGTCAGAACTTGTTCAGGTGTACCAACTTCCCAAATATGACCCTGTTTTAATAATGCAATGCGGGAACTATATCGCGCTGCTAAATTCAGTTCGTGTAAAACTGTGACAATAGTTAATTCCTGCTGCTGATTCAGTTCTTTAAGCAGTTCTAATAGTTGTAATTGATAGTTGATATCTAAAAAAGTTGTCGGCTCATCTAATAGTAAAACTTTTGGTTCTTGCGCTAGTGCTAAAGCTAAAAAAGCTCGTTGTCTTTCACCACCTGAGAGTTGTTCGACTAAGCGATCGCTAAATTTTTCGATTCAACGCCCAAAAATTAAAGCATCTAGGGAATATGCACCAGGGCCTAAAACTGCGATCGCAATCAGCATAACGCAATACATAAAGGCTTTTTCCCAACTTGGTGGTTCACCTTTTCCTAAAAGCCCCTGATACTGTCCTTCAGGAATTAAGTAGGGATCTTGGGCTACAAAGGGCTTACTTCCAGAAATGTCTAAATATATCGCATAAATCATTGAGCCGAGAATGGGCAAGGTTGCTAAGAGTGTGAGGAATCCAATGATTAGAAAAAGTCCGCCACCTAACATAGACGCAGCTGATAAAAAGCAAAGAAAGATAGGCATTTTTAGAGACTCAGCCCACTGTCGAAGATGCGTTATCTTTGGATAGCCGTGTAGTAGAAACAACCCGCCAAGGCTAACTCTTAGTAGTAAAAGTGCCAATCCTGGGAGTCCGTCAGGATACACAGGAGAGAGTGAACTGAACAAGTTTAACCCTAGCTGTGGGAAATTAAATGCAGCTAGAAAAAAGGCGATCGCCACACCCAGCCCAAATTGATAAATCATAGTTGTACACCACGGGTATTAAGGTCAATAGCATATAAGGAATGACCGGCTGTGATAAATAGGCGATCGCCTTCCTTACCACCGAAAGTGAGGTTAGTGCTTGTCTCCGGTATGGGAATTTTTCCCAACTGAGTCCCATCGGGCGCGTATACCTGTACGCTGTCTTCAGAACTAGTAAAAATGTTGCCATGTTCGTCAACCCGAAATCCATCCGGTTGTCCTGGATCAATCACACAGAACACGCGGCCATTGTTCACATGGCGATCACCTACAACCTCATAGACGCGAATATGATGAGGCCCGCCAGGAATATTAAACGCAGCTGTATCTGAGACATACAAAAGGCTTTCATCTGGACTGAAAGCCAGCCCATTTGGGCGCACCATGTCTGTTACTACCGGATAAATTTCACCTGTTGCCGGGTCGAAGCGATACACATAACTTCCAGGTTGTTCCTGTTCGCCGCCATAACCTTGGTTCGGCTCAGTGATACCATAGGGCGGATCGGTGAACCAAATTGTGTTGTCACTTTTGACTACCAAATCATTTGGACTGTTCAGGCGTTTGCCTTGGTAGCGATCGACTAAAATCTTCCATTCACTATCGTGTTCGCGTCGGATGATGGCACGCAGACCGGAGGAACACGCAACTAGACGACCTTCTAAATCGCGGTAATTACCGCTTTGGTAATCAGATGGCGATCGCAGGACGTTCACACCATCGGTAGGACTCCAGTGCAACAGGCGGTTGCCGTGAGCGTCGCTCCACACAACGCTATCGTCTTCGTAGAAGTAAACAGGCCCCTCACTATGAACGGCACCGTTAGCTAGCTCCTGGAGTGAAGCGCCGGGGCGTACAATAGCAAGCAGGCGATCGTCATAAATCTCAATGGCTTCAGCCATAGGAATCTCCTGTTATTTAACTTGGTTACTGGCGATAAATGGCAGGTTCAAGTTAATACAAACTTAATTTTTATAATTATCAAATATGCCTGATTTACATAATATATAAACATCAATGAAATTAAAAGGAAATATTAGCCTTCCTTTAGGCATAAATGAAAATTAGGCCATTGGATAGAGTCTAAAATTTTAGCTCGCGTGTTTTTAAAGGTTACTCATAGCAGTTCTAAATTTTCTGCTCTTGGCGGTTCGATAATTCTCATAATTCCAATAGAATTGCTATATATCCAAAGGCTGAATTTATGATTTTATAGATATACCATTGATGAGTTGAAAAAATCAGAGTTTGTGACATAAAGTAAAGTTTGCAAGCAAAAACTATCTGAATATTTCTCAGTTAATCGGCTTGATCTTTGTGGTTGGTTCTAATTATCGGGTAGATGGTGGTTCGGTTGCAAGTTTGTGAGCCAAGCAAGTTTAAAGGAAACTAGTAGCCCATTAACAAGTTCCGTAAGTTTAAGTAAAGAGCAACTATCAAGCGGCAAGTTTTGTGGCTCTTGTCTTTATCCCTGTTGCAAAACCTAATTACGTTAGCGTAGCGGTAGCGAGTCCGCTTTCGCTTTTAGCGTCTGGTAGAGAGCGTCATTACGAATTACGAATTATTTAAGAGTTGATTATGAAACAGATAGAAGCAGTTGTTGCCAATATCAACGATCTAAATGATGGTGAAATGCGACAGGTATCTGTCGGCGAGACAGAAATTTTACTGAGTCGTATAGATGGAAAGTTTTATGCTGTCGGCGCATACTGCTCTCATTATAAAGCGCCACTGGCAGAGGGGGTGCTGAACGGACATCATGTTGTTTGCCCCTGGCACAATGCCTATTTTGACGTGACGACTGGCGATCAACTAGAGCCACCTGGCTTGGATTCTTTAGATTCCTATCAGGTACGGATTGAAGGTGAAAACGTCATTGTCAGCGTACCAGAGGAAACAACGGGATTGCGATCGCCTACAATGGCACAATTTAACCCCAACATTGATGGGCGCACATTTGTTATTTTAGGCGCAGGAGCGGCGGGTGTCCATGCCGCAGAAACTTTGCGAGTCGCTGGATATCAAGGGCGAATCGTCATGATTACTCAGGAAGATAAGCTGCCCTACGATCGCACCAAGCTGAGTAAAGACTACTTTATTGGTAAAACATCCTCGGAGGAAATGCCCCTGCGATCGCCCGATTTCTTCAAAGAACACGCCATTGAAGTGCTGTTGAATCACCAAGTTGAACAGGTGCAAACAACAAATAAAGCGATCGCCTTTACTAATGGAGATTCGTTAACCTATGATGCCTTACTAGTAGCAACAGGAGGAAAACCACGCCAGCTAGATATTCCCGGTGCAGACTTGCAAAACATTTTGACATTACGCAGTTTTGATGATGCCGATCGCATTTTGGCAACCATTAAGCAAAAAGGACAAGCGGTAGTGATTGGCTCCAGTTTTATCGGTATGGAAACGGCATCTGGGCTGAGTCAGCAAGGCTTACAAGTAACCGTGATCTCGCCGGATTCTGTACCTTTTAAGAAAACCCTTGGCGAGGAAATTGGCAAAATCTTTCAGCAAGTTCATGAGGAAAACGGCGTTTCCTTTAAGTTGGGTAGAAAAGCGGTTCAATTTGAAGGTAGCGACAAAGTAGAAGCCGTCATTTTAGATAATGGCGATCGCTTACAAGCAGATATCGTAATTATCGGAGTTGGCGTACAGCCTGCAACAGACTTTCTTAAAGGTATCGAATTGCATCCCAAAGATCGCAGTGTTGTTGTTGATGAATACTTGTGTGCAGGTGATAGCATCTACGCCGCAGGCGATATTGCCCGTTATCCCGATTGGCGTACAAACGAATCGATTCGCGTTGAACATTGGCGAGTTGCAGCACAACACGGGCGAATTGCAGCTTATAACATGGCAGGGAAAGCAGTTAAATTTAGAGGGCTTCCTTTGTTCTGGACAATGCAATTCAAGTTTCCGTTGCGCTATATTGGACACGCCCAAAGTTGGGATGAAATAATTGTAGATGGGGATTTGGAAAAACAGGAATTCATTGCTTTTTACATCAAAAACAATCAAGTCTTGGCAGTTGCAACCAGCCATCGGGATACAGAAACAGCAGCTATCTCGGAATTGATGCGCTTGAACCAGATGCCAACTGTTGAGGAATTACGGCGCGGTGTAGTTGATTTGATTCACAAACAGCCTTAAGTTAGTAGCAAGCGCTAGCGGAGTTTGTAGTGGGTGCTGAAGCACTTTAGTACTGATATCATTTCTTTGTGAGGCTGCGCCAAACCCTTTTAACTTCTTTCTTTCTTTCTTTGTGTTCTTTGCGTCCTTTGCGGTTCGTTTTTCTTTCTTGTACTTAAATATGGTTTAGCGCATCTTCATACAGAATTAGTACTGACTAAGAACCAGAGTAAACTAATAAAGTTCGAGATAAAAATAATTTGCAACCTCCTGCATATATGACGAACATCACTGAGCGCTACGACATCATCATTATCGGTACGGGAGCCGGTGGAGGTACATTGGCTCACCGCCTTGCACCTACAGGTAAAAAAATTCTAGTGCTGGAACGAGGCGACTTTTTACCGAGAGAAAAAGCTAACTGGAATCCAGAGGAGGTTTATCAAAAACATCGTTACCATACAGATGAGCAATGGTATAACAAGGAAGGTAAGGCATTTCAGCCCCAGACAGGTTACTGGGTTGGTGGCAATACTAAACTCTACGGTGCAGCCTTAATTCGATTGCGGGAGCGAGATTTTGAAAGGGTAATTCACAAGGGAGGAATTTCTCCAGAATGGCCTTTGAAATATCAGGACTTTGAGCCATACTACACGCAAGCAGAAAAGCTGTATGATGTGCATGGCAAAGAAGGAGAAGACCCCACCGAACCACCTCGCAGCGAACCATATCCCTATCCGCCAGTCAGTCATGAGCCAGATATGCAGTCCCTTGCTGATGGTATCCGTGAACTGGGTTACTACCCATTCCATCTACCACTAGGATTAAAGCTCAATGAAAGCGATCGCACCAAGAGTCCCTGCATTCGCTGCGATACTTTTGATGGATATCCTTGTCTTGTAGGTGCCAAAGCCGATGCCGATGTTAACGCCATTCGTCCTACCCGCGACATATACGCCAATTTCACCCTTTTAACTAATGCTAAAGTCTTGCGGTTGCATACCAGTGAGTCGGGGCGAGAGGTGACGAGTGTAGAAACGGAAATTGCCGGGGAAAAACATTGGTTTACAGGCGATATTGTGGTTGTTGCCTGTGGTTCTGTCAATTCAGCTGCTTTGCTGTTACGCTCTGCTAATGACAAACATCCCAACGGATTAGCAAACAGTTCCGATCAGGTGGGGCGGAATTTCATGAGGCAACTGGAGACAGCTATAGTTTCCATACATCTAGAAGTGAATCACGCCAACTTTCAAAAAACGATCGCTGTCAACGATTTTTATTGGGGAGAGCCGGATTTTCCTTATCCGATGGGCATGGTGCAGAATACAGGTAATGTGCTAGCCGATATGATTCCCGGAGAAGCACCACCACTAATGGCTCCATTTGTGAAGCTGATTCCTCATTATGAGCGCCATTTGCTGGCCGAGCGATCGGTTGGTTGGTGGTTGCAAACAGAAGATTTACCAGACCCGAATAATCGGGTTCGCGTGGTGGGTGACAAGATTCACGTTGACTATACACTGAACAATACCGAAGCAAGCGATCGCTTAATCCATCGCTGGACATCTGTGCTGAAGTCAATCCCTCATTGTGCTAAAAGCGTCCTACCATTTAGTCTTTATCCTCGCACACATTTACCAGAACAAGCAGTTGCCCATCAATGTGGTAGTTGTCGATTTGGCACAGATCCCAAAACTTCAGTCCTTGATGTCAATTGTCGTACCCATGATGTCGATAATCTCTATCTGGTAGATAGTAGTTTCTTTCCGTCAAATTCCGGTGCTAACCCGACATTAACGATTATGGCGAATGCGTTACGTGTTGGCGATCGTATAGCTGAACAATTGAAATAATCAGGCACTCGGTTGGGCGGGTTAAGAGACTTGAAGGAAGTGCTGAACCTGCAAGGATGATTAGTTATTTGTAAGGACAAAAAGGACGAAACATGATGACAAATGATCAAGGGCAAATTACACCACAACAGCAACCAGAGATTCAATCTCAACAGGAGGATTTAGAAGCGACAGATTTGCCTCATCCCCTGGCTACAAATCTAGGCGCTGTGGGAGGTGGCGTTGCCGGAGCCGCACTAGGTCGCTCCATTGGTGGTAAAATGGGTGCTGCAATTGGTATGGTTGCAGGGGCAATTACTGGTAGCGTTGTAGCCAAGAAGTTGGTAGAGTACCCTGGAGAATTCATTGAAGAACTCCAGCCGACAATTGGATTGGGATTAGGAGCCAATCACAAACCAATTGAACTACCCCGTCACTATTCTTGGGAAGAATTACAAGCATTATCAAAACCACAAGGTGGAGAAATTCAAGTCCCCTAAACCAAAAATTTACAGCAATTTTCATGTATTTGAACCACATCCGTCGTAGGGGCACAGCAGTGCTGTGCCCCTACCGCGTGGTCTATTTACCTGAAAATAGCTGTAATACTAATTCTCCAAAACAATGCAACAGTTTCAAACCCCGAAATGCTGATTAAATCGGAGTTTATTAATTACGGATGACGTTAGCGGAGCCTTTTCTCCACAAGAGGCTCCGCTAACGTCGGAAAATGTCTTTAATGCGTGAATTTTTAATTTTGAATTGTTAATGGTTCATGTGCGATCGCTCCTTATAGTCTTTGCCTCGTCAGCAATCGCACTATGTTAAATTCAAGCTATAACTCCTGCGGATGAGGAATCACCTAATGGCGGCTTCTGTGGAACATGGCTTAAATAATAGCGCTTTTATTCCTCCTTTAGAAAGTGGCGATCGCTTAACCCGCCACGAATTTGAGCGTCGTTATACAGCAATGCCTTATAAAAAAGCAGAATTAATCGAAGGAGTCGTCTACATGACCTCACCACTGCGTTTTAGAAGTCATGGCCAACCTCATGGAAACTTAATTGTCTGGTTAGGAAATTACAAAGTTTCCACTCTAGGCGTAGCGCTAGGTGAGAATGCTACCGTGCGCTTGGATTTAGATAATGAACCACAACCTGATGTTTTGCGTTATACAAATATTTACATAGATAAAATATTAAAAAAATATCTGGTGTATTTGGGTACAATTACTAAATTGTTACTCATTTATATTAGTAAATGCATTGGTATAAATAAAAATACTTATCAAAAATGTCAGCAGTGAGTAAACTAACTACTGACGGTTATCTCAAGAGTTTACATTCATTGGGTTTTCACTGACTAACAAATCTCAGATTTTAGTTTTTGTCTCAATTCAATATAAAATCTAAAACTTAAAATCCAAAATCAACATGGCAGACCTAACTCCTAATTCTAGTTTTAGTTTGACGCTGCGCTTGCAGATTCCCAATCGCATCGGGATGTTAGCGTCAATAACCCACGCGATCGCAGCCACTGGCGGTAATCTCGGTCAAATTGATTTAATCGAGCAAACCCGCAAAGAGTCTATCCGCGATCTGACTGTGGATGCTGCTAGTACTGAACACGCTGAAACTATTGTACAAGCAGTGAAAGCATTGCCAGATATCAAGTTACTCAGTCTCTACGATCGCACCTTTAATTTGCATCGCGGTGGCAAAATCAGCATTGTCAGCAGAATTCCCCTGAAGAGTGTTTCCGATCTAGCAATGGCTTACACGCCCGGAGTCGGTCGAATTTGTACAGCGATCGCTCAAGACCCAGAGGAAGTTTATAATTTAACCATCAAACAAAACACTGTTGCCATTGTTACCGATGGTAGTGCCGTTTTGGGTTTGGGAAATCTCGGCCCAGCTGCCGCCCTACCAGTTATGGAAGGCAAAGCAATGCTGTTTAAGGAATTTGCGGGGCTGGATGCTTTTCCCATTTGTCTGGCCACCCAAGATACAGAAGAGATTATCCAGACAGTTAAGAATATCGCTCCGGTGTTTGGGGGCGTGAATTTAGAGGATATTGCTGCCCCTCGCTGCTTTGAAATTGAAAAGAGATTACGCCAAGAGTTAGATATCCCGGTTTTTCACGATGACCAGCACGGTACAGCAATAGTCACCTTAGCCGCCTTGTTTAATTCCCTAAAGTTGGTACAAAAGTCAATAGGGGAAATCAAGATCGTGATTAACGGTGCTGGGGCGGCGGGAGTAGCGATCGCTCGGTTACTCCGTAAAGCTGGGGCAGAAAAAATCTGGATGTGCGACTCTAAAGGGATTATCTCTACTAGTCGCACCAACTTGACAGAAGAAAAACTCGAATTTGCCGTGAAAGCTCAGGGTACCTTAGCGGGTGCAATGTCAGAGGCAGATGTGTTTATTGGTGTCAGTGTACCGGGAGTTTTGACACCAGAAATGGTGCATTCAATGGCGAAAGACCCAATTGTATTTGCAATGGCAAATCCCATCCCAGAGATTCAGCCAGAATTAATCAGTGAAGATGTTGCTGTGATCGCTACAGGTCGCAGCGACTATCCCAATCAAATCAATAACGTCCTAGCTTTTCCTGGAGTATTCCGTGGTGCTTTAGACTGTCGGGCACAGACAATTACCACCACAATGTGTCTGGAAGCTGCAAGTGCGATCGCCACCTTAGTCAAGCCTTCAGACTTGGATCGGGAACATATTATTCCTTCAGTCTTTGATAAGCGCGTCGTCACTGCTGTTGCTGCTGCTGTGCAACGTGCAGCGCGTGAAGAAGGTATCGCTCGGAATTAAACAAGTCGGAAGTCGGAAGTCGGAAGTCGGAAGTACAGTTTTGTAATGGGGATATAGACTTACTCAAAACTTGAGTTAGTTCGTTCCTCATCGACCAATATTGCTGATTGAGCGATGCTCAATTTTGCAGGGAAATGTCAATTCGTCACTCACGCGCAATTCATCTCATCGCCTCCCAACGGGAACGGCGAGAGGCTTCTTGCTATTCAAGCTAAAAAGCGCCCTCCAGAAATGGAGGGCGCTTTTTATTTAGGGCTTGCTGAAATATTAACCGTTGATAGCACAATACAGTTCAGTTAAGCATTTCTTCCTTCTCTCTGTGTTCTCTGCGCCTCTGCGGTTCGTTAAAAAAAATTAACTTTCACAAAGAGTTTTAGCCTTAACCCAAGCGTATTGGTTGATAGCAGGAGCAGTCATTGCTACAGGAGCAACTTCACCAAAACACCTAAAAGAATCCGTTTCGGCATATCCGTTAATAGGATTTTTTGCTACAAACTACTGTATTCTATTGATAATAAATCCTAAATAAAGATTCCTGGAATCTAGGATACTACGGTATGTGGTGAGGAATGAGCAAGCGAATATTCAAAATCTTCAGTTGCAGACTGGAGTGGCTGTTGATAGTTTTAACGGTTTTGGTGGTTAAGCCTGCGAAAGCGCAAGATATACCCAAATCTAATTCATTGGTTAATTGGCTTCGTCCTGCGAAAGTAGTGCAAGAAGCTAAAGCAGATGAAGTAACTCGCATTCTTAAGCAACTAAGTGAGGTAGAACCCGCTATTACCAGCGGCCAAATGTTACTGGTACAGTCGCCAGCACCAAACACGCCACCAACTTCAGTTGTGCAAGTTATCTCAGTTAAGGCAAATCCCACCGCCAAAGGTCTGGAGATTATTTTACAGACAACCAAAGGGGAACAGTTGCAACTAGTCAATCGCAGTGCTGGTAGCAATTTCATCACTGATATTCCTAATGCTCAACTGCACTTACCGAGTGGCGAAGCATTTACATTCCGCTCTGAAAAACCAATTGCGGGTGTTGCACAGATAACAGTCACGAATTTGAATGCCAATACTATCCGAGTCACAGTGATTGGTGAAGGGAGTGTACCAACAGTCGAGTTGTTTGATAGTCCAAATGAGGGTCTGATCTTCGCTGTGGCTAGTGCAGCATCCCAAGCGCCAACACAGCAGCCAGCGCAAACTCAAGCAACTCCTGAACAACAAAAGCCAGAAAGTCAAACACAGCCAAAACCATCTATATCTAGTGATGAACCGATTGAGTTGGTAGTAACGGGTGAACAAGACGGATACAGCGTACCAGATGCATCGACTGCTACAAGAACTGATACCCCAACCCGTGACATTCCCCAGTCGATTCAAGTTATCCCCCAACAAGTCATCAAAGATCAACAAATTACACGGATTAGCGATGCAGCACGGAATGTCAGTGGTGTGACTCCACAAGGGGGCTATGCCGGGGCTACAGATAATTACAACATTCGGGGATTCACAACCTATGACAACTTGAGAAACGGTTTTTACGCTCAGGACAACTTTGTGAATCCGACTAACATTGAGCGGATCGAAGTTCTCAAGGGTCCGGCTTCAGTGCTATATGGACAGTTTGAGCCGGGAGGTGTGGTGAATTACATTACCAAACAACCACTCAGCGAGCCTTATTACTCCGCTGAATTTACAGCCGGAAGTTTTAGCACTTATCGTCCCTCCATTGATATTTCAGGACCCCTTAACTCAGACAAAACGTTGCTGTATCGTCTGAATACT
The DNA here is from genome assembly GCF_036917755.1 of Nostoc sp. Classification (GTDB taxonomy): domain Bacteria; phylum Cyanobacteriota; class Cyanobacteriia; order Cyanobacteriales; family Nostocaceae; genus Nostoc. Next base: position 84,676 of record NZ_JBALFC010000044.1, on the reverse strand, counting down.
GCATACGAGAACTCCGGTAGTTTTATCGATTTTGGTAATCAGAAAGTATTTGCGATCGCACCAGCACTGAGCTACAAAATTGGTGATGCGACAACATTGACACTGGAATATGAATACCTCAAACTCGATCGCACCTATTATGATGGTCTTCCGCCCGATCCAATCGTTTTTAAAGCTCCGATCAGTCGTTTTTTGGGGGAGCCGGACGATCATTTCTCCAAAGAGACACACTCTGTATTTCTGAACGTCAATCATCGCTTCAGTGAAAACATCCGGCTCCGCAGTGCCTTTTCCGTTACGCTGGATGATTCTGAAGAGTCAGAGTTTCGACCGAATAACATTGTAGATGGTCGTACCGTGCGGCGAAGGTTTGCGGCTGGTCCGGGTTATTTACAAAACTATTCTCTGCAAAACGATCTAATCAGTAATTTCAATACAGGTTCCATCCAACATCAAGTTCTTGTGGGGTTGGAGTGGAATAAATATATCTATGGCTACGATTATCTCCGAAGTTCTACTGCACTGACTCCCAGTATTGATTTATTCAATCCTGTATATGGTGCTTCCCCGCCATCAGAGTTTGATGAGGCCGCATCAAGGGATCGTTTTGAGCGCAATACGATCGCCCTTTATCTGCAAGATCAAGTTACATTGCTGCCAAATCTGAAGCTATTGGTGGGCGGCAGGTATGACTTTGTTCACCGCAAAAATCGCTCTCAATTGCTGGATTCTTTCGGTAGAGAGCCGATTGATGATGCTACAGTTGAACGGCTTTATGATGAGGCTTTTTCCCCTCGCGTTGGCATTGTTTATCAGCCAATTGAGCCAATTTCTATTTACGCCAGCTACAGCCGCTCGTTTAATCCCAGTTCTTCGCAGACAGTAGATAGAACTCAACTACCACCAGAACGCGGCACTCAGTATGAAGTGGGACTCAAAGCAGAACTGATTAAAGACAGGCTATCCGCTAGCTTTGCCGCCTATGATATCACCAAGGAAAATGTCGCTACAACCGATCCCAATCCTAGTAACTCTGACTATTCCATCGCTATCGGAGAGGTGAAAAGTCGCGGTTTGGAATTTGACCTTTCTGGGCAGATTCTACCAGGCTGGAATGTGATTGCATCCTACTTCGTCAACGACGCATTTGTAAGTGTAGGTGACGAAAATAACCCTGTAGGTGACTCTCTTGTAAATGCTCCCGGTGCTGGGGGTAGTCTGTGGATGACTTATGAAATTCAAACCGGTGGTATGAGAGGATTGGGGTTTGGTGGGGGAGTATTTTACACGGGCGATCGCCAAGCTACACTCCCCAACACGTTTAAAATCCCCTCCTATGTGCGTGCTGATGCCACCATTTTCTATAAACGGGATAACTGGAGGGTTGGGCTGAACTTTAAGAATCTTTTTAGTACTCAGTATTACGATTCTCAAGGCTACTATCTGCGTCCTGGTGCGCCGTTGACTGTTCTGGGAACGATTTCTGTGGAGTTTTGATCTCACCCTAACCCTCCTCAATGCAAAGGTGAGGGAACAACAGAGTTTAAAAAACCCAACTTGCTCTTGTAGCGATTATGAACCGGAAAAAAGTACGTGATATCGTTTTTTACCTGCACCGTTCTATCGGTTTTTGTGTTGGACTGTTGCTAATTGTCGTTGGCTTGACAGGTAGCCTGTTAGTGTTCGAGCAAGATTTTGACCACTTTATGATTAGTCAACAATATGGACACATTACTCCCCAACAGGTGCAGTTATCTCCAGAGTCTGTGGTGAATACAATTGAGGCGAAGTATCCCGCGCGAGGTGATTTCCATCTTTTTCGGATTTATTTGCCAGATAATCCTTCTTCTCCCTATGTGGGGCAGTTGTCATCAACTGATGTGCAAAGGAAAGAGGTTTTTATCAACCCTTATACAGGCAAAATTATCGGTGAGCGGATAACGGATAAAACTCTAATTGGTCTAACACTTAGTTTGCACTACAGCTTGATGGCGGGCGAAACCGGAACTGTAATTGTTGGCATTGCTGCCTTTTTAATGTGTATACTCACCATCACAGGTTTAGTTCTCTGGCCTGGTTGGCGCAAATTGATTGCAGGCTTCAAAATCAAGCTTGATGCTCATCCCAAGCGGGTGAACTTTGACATTCACAAAGTGGCTGGCATTATCACTGTGTTTTTTTTATTCTTTACTGGCTTTACGGGCTTTTGCTGGAACTTCTACGATTTGACTGAGCCGATTATTTACGCTGTCACATTCACCTCAAAACCATCTGAGCCAGTATCCAAGCCAATTCCTAGTAAATCAACATTAGGACTGACAGAACAACTCAAAATTGCTGATGCTGCCTTAGCTGGTGCTGTTACCAAAAGCATTTATTTTCCCAGTAAACCAGAAGATGCTTTACAAATTCGCATGAAGCTACCGCAGGAAAATGAAGAGTATGGGAATAGTAATATTTATCTTGACCAGTACAGTGGCAAGGTTTTGCGAGTTGATAATGCTTTAAAGATGCCATTGGGCGATCGCGTCCTCAATTCTTTTATACCTCTGCACTACGGCACTTTTTGGGGACTTCCATCTCGGATTTTCTACGTTTTTGTCGGACTTGCACCGTTAATTTTATTCGTTACTGGCTTCGTGATGTGGCGCGATCGCTATCGAACAAACTCTCCTACACGATCTATTACAGCTATTTTCAGGTAAATAAACCACGCAGTAGGGGCACAGCAGTGCTGTGCCCCTACGACAGATGTGGTTCAAATACATGATTTCTGCTCTAAACGGTTCATTTTTTTTAAAGTAATTACAACTAAAAAGCGCCCCCCATTTCTGGAGGGCGCTTTTTATTTAGCTAATACTGAAGTATTAACCGTTGATAGCAGGAGCAGTCATTGCTACAGGATAAACTTCACCAGCAGCTAAGTCTAGGGGGAAGTTGTGAGCATTGCGCTCGTGCATTACTTCCATACCCAAGTTAGCGCGGTTGATTACGTCTGCCCAAGTGCTGATGACGCGACCTTGAGAGTCAATGATTGATTGGTTGAAGTTGAAACCGTTCAGGTTGAATGCCATCGTGCTGATACCTAAAGCGGTGAACCAGATGCCGACGACAGGCCAAGCTGCTAGGAAGAAGTGCAGTGAACGGCTGTTGTTGAAAGAAGCGTATTGGAAGATCAAACGACCGAAGTAGCCGTGGGCTGCAACGATGTTGTAGGTTTCTTCTTCTTGACCGAACTTGTAACCGTAGTTTAATGATTCGGTTTCGGTGGTTTCACGCACCAAGGAAGAAGTTACTAGAGAACCGTGCATTGCAGAGAACAAGGAACCGCCGAATACACCAGCCACACCTAACATATGGAAGGGGTGCATCAAGATGTTATGTTCTGCTTGGAACACAATCATGAAGTTGAAGGTTCCAGAGATACCCAAAGGCATACCGTCGGAGAAAGAACCTTGACCGATGGGGTAGATCAAGAATACTGCGGTAGCGGAAGCCAAAGGTGCGCTGTAAGCTACGCAGATCCAAGGACGCATACCTAAGCGGTAAGAAAGTTCCCACTGACGACCCAGGTAGGCAGCGCAACCGAGCAAGAAGTGGAAAACTACCAATTGGTAAGGACCACCGTTGTACAACCACTCATCTAAGGAAGCAGCTTCCCAGATTGGGTATAAGTGCAAGCCAATGGCGTTTGAAGAAGGAACAACTGCACCAGAGATGATGTTGTTTCCGTAGATCAAAGAACCTGCAACTGGTTCGCGGATACCATCGATGTCCACAGGAGGAGCAGCGATGAAGGCAATCACAAAGCAGGTGGTCGCAGCTAGCAGGGTAGGAATCATCAAAACACCAAACCAACCAATATATATACGGTTGTCGGTGCTGGTGATCCACTCGCAGAAGCGATCCCATACGCTAGCGTCAGAGCGCCGTTGTAAGGTTGTGGTCATGGTTTTATAAGTGCAATGGGTTCTTAAATATGGAACAAGCGGATTTTATCGCCTGTTGAACATACAGTTTACATGAATTTACTTTGACGCGATCTGTGACTTAATATTCTGTAATATTGTTATTTAACAAACTCATCAAACTGTAAACTTTTCCTACTATGAAATAATAATGAATTGAGGCTTGATTAAGGTATTTCAACACCAAAGGAAATGTAACTTTCAATGACGTGATCGCCTAGCTACTTTCCTTTACACTTCTTTACAATTAGCCTGTGGTCAAAATTTTAAGTCTTGCTGATTTGTAACCAGACAATAAGTTCTATATTGTTTGATGTTTGAGTTAAAAATCAAAGTAGATGTATGGCAAACTGCCTTCAGGAGCTAATAACCAAACAGCGTAGAAACATAGAGGCACGAAGACAAGCTTAAGAGGCCAGTTGAACTCTAACTTCAGAATTCGGTTGAAGGCATAGACTACACCCATAAGTGCAGCGATCGCTAGAAGTACCCAAGTGAGTTGGTATTGGCTCATATTTAAGGCTTCCACATAGACCTTTTCAGCAAACTGGGCGTCAGCTGGATAACCCCAAAGATGCCGAAATACCAAAGAAGAGTCTTGGAGATTAGGTAGGCGGAACCAAATCCAAGAAGTAAAAACCATCAGTTGGGTCAATAACCAAGCGACAAAGATCCCCAGAGGATTTTGCCAGAATTCTTCTAAACTTTCAAAGCGATCGCTCATTGCATCTGTAAGTCGATGAACCACCAAGGCTAACCCGTGCAATATGCCCCAAACGACATAACCCAAAGCAGCACCGTGCCAAATACCAGCAATTAGCATTATGATAAGTAAATTCCAGCAGGTACGGACTAAACCCCGACGGGAACCACCCAAAGGAAAATAGAGATAGTTACGTAGCCAATCTCCGAGAGTGATATGCCAGCGCCGCCAAAATTGGGCAATATTGGTGCTGAAATAGGGAAAGTCGAAATTCTCAGGTAGAACCAAGCCGAAAAGCAAAGCACTACCACGGGCAATGTCTACGTAACCGTTGAAATCTAGATATAACTGTAACCCGTAGGCGAATGTAGCTAACCAGAGATCGGTACTACCCGCCCGTTGCAAATTACCAAAACATAAATCGACAAAAATTCCTAAGTGGTCTGCAAAAATACCTTTTTTGACTGCGCCTCTAGCAATCAACCATAGCGCCTGGGCGACTCTATCGCTACTAGGGAAATCTAGTGTATTGAATTGATTTCCTAAGTTGTGGTAGCGCGTGATCGGGCCGGAAATCAGTTTGGCGAAGAATAATTTGTAGGTGGCAAATTTGAGAAACTGCTCACTAGCAGGGGCACCGCGATAGACATCTATTAAATAGGCAATGCATTCAAAGGTGAAAAATGAAATTCCCAAGGGTGCAATCAATTTAAAAGAGCTATCTGGTGAGTTTGTTTGGAGATGAAAAACAAACTTGAATAAAGGGGTAAAATACTTAAAACCTAATAATAGTAAAACATTTAGCGTTATACCCAGCCACAAAAGTTTTAGACGGCGAAGATTCCAGTCAGTTTGGGCAAATTGCCACTCTTCGTTAGAAATTTGCCAGTCACGAGAATGTTTACCTGGTGATGTGTTGTTTCCAATCTCCAGCCCCACACGAAAATTAATAAACGTCAATGCTAATAGTAATGGTATGTACTGAATCTGCAAAGATGCGTAAAAAACCAAACTAGCAATTAGCAGCGTCCACAATCGCAATTTCTGTTGTGCTAAAGACCAGTAAATTCCTAACACACTCAACAAGAACAGCCCATAGAAAATTGATATAAAGTTCATTTTTTAGTCATTTGTCATTGAACATTGGGCATTGGGCATTGGGCATTGGGCATTGGGCATTGGGCATTGGGCATTGGGCATTGGTTATTCTCCTCATCTCCCTCATCTCCCCACTCCCCACTCCCCACTCCCCACTCCCCACTCCCCTATTTCACTGGCCAAGGAATCATCGGATCATTAGCCAACTTTTTCGAGACTTCGTATGCGCCAAAGCGGTTCAGGTGGCTGGGGTCAGAAAAGTAGTCATTTGCTTTTATCCACTTTTGGCTCAAATCACGATAAATAAAGTTGGGATTAGTAGCCAAATGCAACATATATTGCTGAAATTCTTGCTCATATTGTCTACGCACTGGATCTAAATAATCTCCCGTCAGAGGCATGTTCACAAACACTAAGGAAATTTTATGAGACTGGGCAAACTGAAGCACTTCTTGAAGGGCAGCATCTTGCTGTCCTTCGATTTGGAAAGATTTATAGTCGTTGTCGTAATTTCCGGGAACTCTAGAATGTATTTGATAGTATCTGGCGGGATTGAAGCGAATAGACAAAGGTAGAAAGCCATCAAAGTCAACTGCTTGTTGAGAAGTACTCTCATCTGAAGTACCATCTGTTAGCTGTTTTTCTGATGCAACTGTCTGATTATGACTAGGTATGAGCAGTTGTTTTTGCAGTAAACTTTTAATTTGATCGCGGTTTTTATAGCTAGCAGAAACAGATGCTAGAGCTTCATTTAACGACTGATTGACGGCTTCATAGATACTAATCTCTGGTTTTTCTTCGTTTGTCTTCTCTTCTGGCGGATTTACTGTATTTTGTGGCAAATCATTACTATTTGCAATTGTTGGTGTTTTTTGGAATGCTTGTTTATAACCAGCTGATGCAGTGATCGATTTAAAGGTAATATCCTCGCGTCCACCGTTGAAAGCACGGGCACCATCTGCCCAGATAATTATTTTAGGCAGTTCTGATGGTTCCAGTACGTGGCGAATCAAAAAGTCTACAACTTGTGCAGTAGCACCGTTGATCCCAAAGTTAAACACGTCAAGATTTGGATAGCCCTGAGTCGTTAAAGCTTTAGAAAGTGCTGCGGGATCTACTCCTCTGAGGGCGCGGGAGGAGCCAATAACCAACACATCTGGCGGTGTCCCAGTTCTAGCCAAACGCTGTTTATACAGTGCTAGTTGCTCGTCTAACTGCCTAACATTGAAACTTGGCATCTGCGATCGCGCTGCTAAAAGAATAGCGGTAGCGGTTGCTTTTTCCTTCAGTGGTGCGGCTGCCAAATTCTTGATCGGGATATTATCACTTTGAGTAAATTCCGAAGCATTAAATACAGAACTCTGGTTTGGAGGGTATTTTCTCTTAGCAGTGTTGGTAGAAATTTTCGTTTGATCGCTCTGATTTTTCCCCGATGTCAAAGATGCCTTTTGCCCAGAGGATGATGGGGGTAAAATATTAGTGGGCGTAGTGTGGGCGATAATTTGACCCAATACCCAATCAGTTTGGAGGGTGAGTAATAATCCCAGTGTTCCCCAAACAAGAACCACTTTAAGTCCTTGAGCATCAGGGTTTGTCTCGGCTGACTTGTGGCTTTCGGTAAATAGCTGGCTTGTCAACAGGAATTTTTTCGCTGTTGCACTGGCTGTTGCTATCCAACCTCGCGCTACTTCTGTCACAAAAGTTTGAACGTCTTCTGTCGTTAAATCGGGGCGCAAAATTGGTTCGTTAGTTTCAGAAGTTACTAGATCGTTAACGTATTCAGAAGTAGCAGCAAATTCTGGGGTTGCTTCGGGGACTAAACGCTGGCGATGCTCAAGATCAAGGCCATAGTGCCAAAAAGGTTCTTTATTCCCAGCACGGCGACCGTAGACACGTATCCCCATAATACCAGGAATCTTTAACTGGCGGATAAAGTGGGTAATTTTATTTGCTACTTGTTCCCGCCCTGGACAAACAGGTGCATCACACATGATGTGCAATAAATCATTTTTGACCAACAGGAGTACGCGCATTCCACCTGTCAATAGCCGCCAATCCAAATCAGGATTGAGTAAACGCTCCAGTAAAAATACGATCGCTGGTTGGTCGCCAGTATTCGCTAAATCTAGCGGTGATGTGGCAAAGGCGGGATGCTTTGTGGCGGGTAAAGCTAGCCAATCAATCCAAGTGGGTTCCTTGTCACCGGCTTTTTGTCCGTATACGGTGGCGGCGAGAATGCCTTGAGGTGCGATCGCTTCTAGCTGGGGTAAAATCGCCTCTAAGCACACTACCTTGTCTGGAATTGGGGCAGTTCCCAAGGGATCATAAGCTGGAATACAAAAAATATGTAAAGTTGATTCTTTCAGAGAAACTTGGACAGCAACTTTTAACTCTGACAATACCTCAGTTAATAATCGAGCGATCGCTTGGATATCCCCCCAACGCGCCCACTCTTTCAGCATTACCTCTGGTGGTGTCAAATCCACCCGCAGCAGCCAATCAGGGGCAGTTTCGCCGCTCACCTGGGAAACAATTACTGCATCTTGGTAGCCGGAAAGCTTGAGATGGCGCAACTTTTGTGCTATTGGTTCAGCAAGCAATGAGGCATCAGGGCTATAGCTGGACTGACAAAATATCCACAGGCGATTTTCTTCCGGCTGAGAGTTCTTTGGCTTATATAGCTTAATCTTTACTTGTACCGATACACCTAACACACTCAGAGTTTCGGACAGATACCGAGCGATCGCTTCTGGGTTGCCTTGGCGTGCCAAACTTTCGTTAGAGACAATTAGCGCCCCAGCCGATTGTTTTGATTTTTCCGAGTCTGCTAGCAGCGCTTGCTGCACCTGCTCAAGATGCTTTTCTATTTGATTTAAGTGAACTCGATGGCACCATTTGGGGCGCTGTTCCCCTTTTCTGCGGCCATAGACAAATACTTGATATATTGAGGGTTCTTCGTTGCTTGTGAGGATATCCAAGTCAGTTTGCTGTAATGCTTGCAGCAAGTCAGACAAAGTGTGCCAACGCTGCGGACATTCTGTACCTTCACAAAGAATATGAAGGTCATTTCCCCGCAACCGGACTTTCACTCCGAAAGTGTTGATCCCTGTTGCTTGGCTTACCCATTGCAATAAGGATTGCTGGCGATCTGGTAATACTATTTTCATCGGAAGTTAAATTTACAGAAAGCGATCGTTGGGGGATAGTGCCTGCACTTGTAAACTAGAACCATAGGTCTATCACACTCTGACGGTTTTTTTTTAACAATTTTGTTACCTTCGTAGCTCACAAAATCGGACAAGATAGTGTTGTACAGGTTGCAAGTCTGACTAATGTTGAGTTTTGCGTTTATTTTACTAATAGGGAGTCAAAATTCAGAAGTTAGGAGTTAGCAGCTAGGAGTCAGAATAATTCTATATGACTAGCTGATCACTTGTCCTTTAAAGCCGGACTTGCTTACCACTGCGCTAACGCCCCTGATGAGCGAAACAAACAACAAGCTTATCCCATTTAAACTGCATCCCTTGATGGTTGGAGTCATCCTAACTCCCAATTCCTGATTCCTGTACAGACGCGATTAATCGCGTCTCTCAATAATTCCCATAACCAAAAATTAGCAATGCCTCCTGCCAAACAACAATCTTCACCTAACCCCGCATCCAATCTGGATTTATTTACCATTCCCCAATCTTTCCTTTTACAAATAGGTACAGCGTCTATATTACTGCTGCTCGTTACCGGAAAAACTACAGTCAGAGCATTAGAAGCCATAGGGGAAGCCAGTGAAGAATTATTTCGCGGCGATCGCCTACCCAATCTCGACTTCCCAGATGAACACGAAACTAATCCCGATGAGAATATATACACCAAATAATTATTTGCTCAGGAACAACCCGGTGAGCATTAAGTGCAAAGCCTAGAACCGTAAACAGTAATTAGCTTTACAAGAATAGAGAATATGGGTTCCCTTTTATACTCTTCGTCTCAAACTGCTGATATATACCCGGTGTCGGAATTATTTTTGCGCCATCGTCTCCAGGTAGTGGAAAAATTGTGGGAGTCAGTTCTCCGGCAAGAATGCGGTCAAAATATGGTAGACCTGTTGGGGCAGTTGCGCGATTTATGTTCACCAGAAGGACAAGCAACAAATGATCAAGCATCCTCAGCCGTCAAATTGATTGAACAACTAAATATCAACGAAGCAATCCGCGCGGCTCGTGCTTTCGCTCTCTATTTTCAGTTGATTAACATCATAGAGCAGGAATACGAACAACGGCAGCAATTGAGTCGCTATGAGGCAGAAACAGAGGCTACAGAGCCGCAAACACCAGCCAATGTCAACTATTCCTCCAATCAAAGAGAAGATGACGCGCCTGTTAGCAGGGGAATAGCAGCAGAGTTGCTGAGAAAGAATTATCTAGAAAAAGAATTAGTCAAACCAAAAGGTACTTTCGCTGCGTTGTTTCCCTATTTATTCAAGCTGAATGTACCACCCCAGCAAATTCAACGTCTAATTGCCCATCTGGATGTGCGCTTAGTTTTCACCGCGCACCCGACGGAAATTGTGCGTCATACCATCCGAGATAAGCAGCGACAGGTGGTGCAACTCTTGCAAAAACTGGATGCCTTGGAAAACCACTCTGGTAGCACACCAGGAGCATATCCTTGGGAAGCAGCAGATGTCCGCGAACAATTGCTCGAAGAAATTCGCCTGTGGTGGCGCACAGACGAACTTCACCAGTTCAAACCGACGGTGCTAGATGAAGTAGATTATGCCCTGCACTACTTCCAAGAAGTTTTATTTGATGGCATTCCCCAACTATATAAACGTTTCAAACACACCTTATCCAATACCTTTCCTTGGCTAGAACCACCGAGTAAAAACTTTTGCTCCTTCGGTTCCTGGGTAGGCTCAGACAGGGATGGAAACCCATCAGTTACACCCGAAATTACCTGGCAGACAGCTTGCTATCAGCGCAAAATGGTGCTAGGGAGATATATTCAGTCAGTGAAAAATCTGATTGAATTGTTAAGTGTGTCGATGCACTGGAGTGATGTTTTACCAGACTTACTGGAATCTCTAGAGTTGGATCAGTCGCAGTTGAGTGAAGTCTATGATGCACTGGCGCTACGTTATCGACAAGAACCCTATCGGCTGAAACTGGCTTATGTACTGAAACGGCTGGAAAATACTCGCGATCGCAATTTAGCTTTATATAATCGGGAAACGCCAAAAAATCAAGACAGCCCCCTATATCTTTCGGGAGCCGATTTTTTAGCAGAACTGCGGATGATTGAGCGCAACTTAACAGAAACAGGTTTAAGCTGTCGAGAATTAGAAAATCTGATCTGTCAGGTAGAAATTTTTGGTTTTAACTTGACACAGTTAGATATTCGCCAAGAATCATCCCGCCACGCCGATGCGCTCAATGAGATCCTAGAATACCTGCAAATATTATCTCAACCTTACAACGAACTCTCTGAGGAACAAAGAGTCGCTTGGCTCACAGGAGAACTGCAAACCCGTCGGCCATTAATTCCGGCAGAATTGCCATTTTCGGAAAAAACCAACGATGTAATTGAGACTTTTCGTGTCGTGCGATCGCTCCAACAAGAATTTGGTCTTAACATCTGTCAAACTTACATTATCAGCATGTGCCGCGATGTCAGCGACGTGCTGGAAGTACTACTGTTAGCCAAAGAAGCCAGACTTTTTGATCCCGCTATTGCTGTCGGAACTATTCAAGTTGTCCCCCTATTTGAGACAGTAGAAGATTTACAACGCTCCAGAAGCGTCATGCGGAAACTCTTTGAACTCCCGTTATATCGCGCTTTGTTAGCCGGAGGCTACGAACAGACAAAACCAGAGAGTGTGGACGAAAATTCATCCCCCCTCACCCCGAACTTGCAAGAAGTCATGCTGGGGTATTCTGACAGTAACAAAGACTCTGGTTTTTTAAGCAGCAACTGGGAAATTCATAAAGCCCAAAAATCACTGCAACAAATAGCAGAAAACTATGATATAAGCTTGCGGATTTTCCACGGACGCGGCGGTTCTGTGGGACGGGGTGGGGGACCTGCTTACGAGGCGATTTTGGCTCAACCGGGTCATAGTATCAATGGGCGAATCAAGATTACCGAACAAGGAGAAGTTTTAGCTTCCAAATATTCCTTGTTGGACTTGGCACTGTACCACATGGAAACCATCACCACGGCTGTGATTCAAGCTAGCTTGCTGCGGACAGGGTTTGATGATATTGAACCCTGGAATGAGATTATGGAAGAATTAGCAGCGCGATCGCGTCAACATTATCGTGCTTTAATCTACGAACAGCCTGATTTTGTTGACTTCTTCCACGAAGTAACTCCCATTGAAGAAATTAGCCAGCTACAAATCAGTTCCCGTCCAGCCCGCCGCCCATCTGGTAAGAAAGATTTAAGTAGTTTGCGAGCTATTCCTTGGGTATTTAGCTGGACACAAACTCGCTTTTTACTGCCTTCCTGGTACGGCGTTGGCACAGCTGTACAAGAATTCTTGAACGAAGAACCAGAAGAACACTTGAAATTGCTGCGCTACTTTTACGTGAAGTGGCCTTTCTTCAAGATGGTGATTTCTAAGGCCGAGATGACTTTGGCAAAAGTAGATATGCAAATGGCACATCACTACGTTCAGGAGTTATCAAAACCAGAAGATAAACTTCGTTTTGCCAAGGTTTTTGATCAAATTGCCAGCGAGTTCTATCTGACAAGGGATTTGGTGTTAAAAATCACCGATCACAATCGACTGTTAGATGGTGATCCTGTATTGCAACGATCTGTGCAGTTACGCAATGGCACAATTGTACCCTTGGGATTTATTCAAGTTTCCCTACTCAAGCGCCTACGACAGTCCCAAAATACTAGTGCTACTTCTGGAGTCATCCACTCTCGTTACAGCAAAGGCGAGTTACTGCGAGGGGCATTGTTAACTATTAATGGTATTGCTGCTGGGATGAGAAATACTGGTTGATTGGGAATGGGGCATGGGGCATGGGGCATTGGGCATGGGGCATTGGGCATGGGGCATGGGAATAAGGGAAAAATGACAAATGACTAATGACTAATGACAAAAAATAGAATTTTAATTTGCACTTTTTTGGCGCTGTCATCAGGTTTTTTTGGTGCTTACACTAGTGGGCAAATTACCATAATGCTGCATAGCCAAAAGTGCCAAAACCAACCTTGGGGTTTAAAGGAGATGTGCAACGCTTGGATGACACCAGGGGCAATATGGCAAGGTAGCACAACAGGACTATGGACAGGCACTATCTTAGGGGCGTTTGCTGGGGGTTTGGTGACGCGACAAATTCGTAATTAGCCTTGGCGGAAGGTCATTCACCAGTTTTGAACCGCCCTTTTAACCTTAAGTTGACACTAATGCCCATCTGTAGATCCATAGCAAAAAAGCTAGTAAGTAGCGTTGGTGTCAGCAAGACTGGTAAAATCTACCCGTAGCGAATAAGAGCAAATCACCATGCCTACCGAAACTAACCCAGGGAATCAAACTACCACAGGTGCTGATGCTATTGATGAAGCGATCGCACAGGGAATCGATTTTGATGGTTCTCCGATTCCGCCCGCCAAGCTCGAACTTTATGGTAAAGTCATGGCGCTAGAAGGCAATAGACAGCGTAGTGGCGTCTCTAATACGATGCGATCGCGCATTGTGCGAATTGGTGCAAAACACATTCCCCAAGCAGAACTCGACCAATTACTTGTAGATGCTGGTTTCGCACCGTTAAAAGAAAAAGAAATTGCCTTTTTTTATGCTGGCAAATAGTTGATGTTTTACAGCAGTTTTCATTTATTTGAACCATATATGTTGTAGGGGCACAGTCAATTTAGAGCCAGGGCGACTGGAAGTCGCGGCTACACAAACGAAGTCCACCTCCGTGGACTAATCAAAATCAAGGATTCTTAACCCACGGAGGTGGGTTTTGCCTGTGTAGAGGCGGTTTGTAACCGCCGTTTTAACCCATCAACTCAATTCGTTTACCTCAAACATCCCAAATTGACATCGGTATTTTGGCTTCTTGAGTCTTTTTCTGATCGGCTTGAAAAGTCTATCTTCAGCAAGATATTCTCAACTTTCCCTTGTATTTGAATTGCCACACAGCTATATCTACTTAAGCAATAGCTGAAAGACTTGGAGAATATATGTCAGGAACTACGTCAAATTCAGAAATGCTATATCGAGTTCTCGGCAGTACAGGAGAGAAAGTTTCCGCTATCGGATTGGGTGGTTGGCATATTGGCTTGAAGCACGTTGATGAGCAATTGGGTATCCGCATTGTGAGAACAGCGATTGATCGCGGTATCACTTTTATGGATAACAGTTGGGATTATAACGATGGAGTCAGCGAAATTCGCATGGGAAAAGCACTGCGCGATCGCTACAGAGATAAAGTATTCCTGATGACGAAAATCGACGGTCGCTCTAAGAAAGAAGCAGCAAGACAACTAGACGAATCACTTCAACGTCTGCAAGTGGATTGCATCGATCTTGTGCAGCATCACGAAATCATTCGTTATGAAGACCCGCATCGAGTTTTTGACGAAGAAGGGGCGAATGCTGCCTTAATTGAGGCGCGGGAAGCTGGCAAACTCCGATACATCGGCTTCACTGGGCACAAAGATCCCCATGTTCATCTGCACATGCTGGAAGTTGCAGCTACTCACGGGTTTAAATTTGATACAGTGCAGATGCCGCTGAATGTGATGGATGCTCACTACCGCAGCTTTGCAAAGCTGGTTGTACCAGAACTGGTAAAACAAAACATCGGTGTTCTGGGGATGAAAAGCCTAGCAAACGGTATTCTTTTACGATCAAAGACTGTAACACCAATTGAGTGTTTACACTATGCTTTGAATCTACCGACATCAGTTGTGATTACCGGAATTGATAGCATGGAGATTTTAGAGCAAGCCTTTGAAGCAGTGCAAACATTCCAGCCAATGAACGACGAGCAGCTACGATCGCTCTTAGCAAAAACAGCAGAAGCGGCATCACGCGGCGAGTTTGAGCCATTCAAAACCTCATCAATTTTTGACAGCACTGCCCAAAATCCAGATTGGCTGGGAGACGAACCACAGCGCATCCAACAATTGATGTCAGCTTGACGCCAGAGCTAACGTAGTCTAGAAGATTAGCGATGTCTACGACGGGCGTAGCTGCGGCACTTGTCTTCATCAGAACGTATGTTAGCCTGCGTTGAGTGTCAATTACGCTTAGGTGCAGTATAGTATTAAGTTGCTCGCTGAAAAGCCTGGGCAATAGCATTGCGGGCAAGTTTAGGTTGTAAGTTGCGATCGTAGGGAAGCGGACGCAGAAATTGCTGGGCGCTTTGATTGGCTTGAAATGTTGCTGGCAAATAATTGGGATCAAATATCCAAGAATATTTGTCAGTAATCCCCCATGTAATTACAGTATCAACATCAGCCGCAAAACATAGGTCAAGATATCGCTTGTAATTGTCAGCTACCATCTGGTCTAACTTTTGGATAGTGCTGGGTAATGGGAAATCAATGATAATATCTAATTCTGAAATTATTGGTTTAACTCCAAGATTATTAAAGAAGTCGGAAGTCGGAAGTCGGAAGTACAGTTTTGTAACGGGGATTTAGAACAAGACTTACATACTTGCGGCTTCTTTTGTAGCCGGGGACTTAAACCCACCGAATTTTGTTAAGTCTTTTTAAGAGAGAACTAAATCCTGTAGCGTCAAAATTATAGGCAGTAGAAAACCATAGATGCGATTCGACACCCGCGCCGTCGATTTTAGCTCCATTATTCTTCAAGTATTCGATCAATGCTAACCAACGGTCTGTTCTCCATAAAGCGCCTTCCATACTACTCTCGTTTAGGTAAAATAGCTTAGTACTATCAACCGAAGCCGCAAATTTAAACAACTCTAGAATATATTCCGGTGTTAATCCTGGAAGTAAACCATAAACCTGATCGCTTGTCGCGTTTGGATTGGCTGCAATAATTTCATTAGTGATATCCCAAGAAATTAAAACTGGGCTATTTTTATAGTGTCCCATCACCCCACTAACATGTTGTTTGAGTTGTTTCATTGTCGGTGGAAAATGATTTGTGAAAATTCTCGGTGTCCAGATCCCCAACTTCTTTGAGAAGTCCGGGATCTAACTTTTCACGAATGATTAAGTAGGGCTATAAGTGTTGAGGTCACACTTTGCCGTGGATGCTTTGGTAGTTACTCTGATTGCTCATGCCCTCAATAGAGACAGCGTAAATTATCCATCTTTCCAGTCCCCTACTGGCTAGGGTAGAACTAACCCGCATCGCCTATTCTTTTCTGGTTGTCACTACTGCATTTATTGTCTAATTTGTCAATGCGTAAGTTCGGAATTAGTCAAGATATAACCATTAAGTGAACAGCGATCGCTCATGCCAAAAGCTCTAAAATGTTTAATTCGCTCCTTGATTACCAGAGAAAAAATCTTTACTCAAAATTCAATCTATCTAAATAGTGAATTCCTTTAACAACTTATGACGCAAAAACCTCTATCTAGGGAACGATATGGCAAATCAGCTAAATGAAGTAAAAATAGTATACTAAATCACATGAGACTGTATTCTATGAAACTGAATTATTTTACAAAACAGTTTTCCACCGTAAAACGCTGGATGGCTACAACACTGTTTTGTATGTTAGCGATCGCTTTCGTTTGGCAAGGTGCATTTTTCTCGAACACCTCAGCAATGGCTAATCCCACTGCAACCTTGATTGCATCGAAAGACGCGGGCGATCAAGTTCAAGAAAAAGCCAGCGAAGATGCTGGACGAGCCAAAAATTTCATCCAAGATACGGCAGATAAAGTTAAGCAAACTGCCAAGAACAATGCCAATAAAGTTGATCGAGCAACCGATGACAATGGTAGTTTTGTTGAACGCAAAGCCAAGAGAGATGCGGCTCGAATTCAGGAAAGAGCAGACGAAGATGCCGGTCGTACTAAAAAAGCAGTAGACAAGACAAAGAATGCTGTTGAACGCACTGTTGATAACATCAAGGATGCTTTTAGCAAGTAGAGAAGACATCTGAAAATGAGGTAGGCACAATTCATCAATTGTGCCTACCACGATGAGTGGGGAAACTAAGCCGCTTAACATCGGGCGAGGCATAAAACCAAGTTTTCTATCTCTAGTTTTCTCTTGTGTTCCCCACTCCCTAGTACAGACGCGATTAATCGCGTCTCTGCCTACTCCCTACTCCCGCCCCGAAGGGGTTATTAACTACGCTTCCTTATTAAAGTTAGCCCATCCGCGATCGCTAGAACGGTGATGTCAATCCGTTCATCTTTGTAGAGTTTTTCATTCAGTAATCGCAGGGCTACGGTTTCAGTGTCTTGAAATTCTTCGTCAATTACCTTCCCAGACCAAAGCACGTTATCAATGATAATTAATCCGCCAGCACGTATTAACTGTAGTGCGCGTTCATAATAATTAAGGTAATTTTCTTTGTCTGCATCAAGAAAAATCAAATCGAAAGTTTCGGCTTCAGAGTTACTTAATAAAGCATCTAGTGTCTGTAGTGCAGGTGCCACCCGCAAGTCAATTTTGTTGGCTACGCCTGCTTGCTGCCAATAGCGTTGAGCGATGTTTGTCCATTCTTCACTAATGTCACAGGCAATAATCCGACCTTCAGGTGGTAACGCTAAGGCAAACCAGAGTGCGCTGTAACCAGTAAACACACCGATTTCAAGGATTTTCTTGGCATTTATTAGTTGAGCGAGAAACGCCATAAACTGACCTTGTTCGGCAGGGATTTGCATACTCGCATATGGCAATTTTACTGTTTCCTCCCGGATTTGACGTAAAATATCAGATTCGTGTAGTGAGATTGTTAAGATATAATCACGTATCCCTTCAGGTATTTGCCAATTTTTCAACATTTCAATCTTTCCTCAAAAGTTAGATATTTGATAGAATAACTGCTCCATATTTAGGGAACAGAAAAATTTTACTCCGATATGCGATCGCTTAGTTTTCCAATTGATAAAAGGGGTTTTCAGGCGATAGAAGAGTCGTTTGTACGTGAGCGTGACAGAATTTTGCTAACATTTCGGCCACGGAATCTCGGGTTGTAATGGCTCGTTCTTCACTGTTTTCTCCGAGAGCATCAATATTCATTACAATCACTTGAGTTGTTTCTGTAATCCGGGTTTTATGTCCATTGCGCCAATTCCAGCGACGACACATCACTTCTCCTGAATCAGCAGCAACATAAATTACTTCCCCGACATCAGGATTTTCAATGGTTTCTGGTAATCCTATCGGAGTAAAACGTTCATTACCATTGCTATAACGCAGTTCTAAGAGAGTTCCTGCACTTGTTAAGTCATCTCCTCCTACAGGAATAACATCTCGGATAGAGTTGATATTCATAATTGCAACCACCTTATTGATAAAAGGAATAGATGTGCCTGGTTTTTGAACTCTTTTCAGCAAATTCCGATGAGCCGGGATGAATTTATTGAAGTTTGAGCCAAATTGACGATGAGCTTCATCCCAATCAGTAATCCGAGGATCTGTTTTTAAATCAATGGGATGCAGAGATGCTTGACTAATGACTTCATTGAGCGTATTTTCTAAGCTCTCTGAATGCCCTTGGTTTTGTAGTTGTGTTGCAATGACGATTCCTCGGCGAAAGGTGGGATAGTTATTGAAGATGGCTTCATCAATACGGATGGTTGCATTCATTGTGATTTTCTTGATCGGTTTATAATCCGCTTAATTTTGCTAGGGATAACTTCAAAGGATTGCTCCTAGTTAAATTAAGCGGATTGATGATCGAACCGATAACCTGACATTACCCGATGTTGGGGATCGAGTAACCGTTCACGATTTTTCTCAAATTGCTCTAAAGTCTCAACCGCAGTTTTTTGGGCAGAAATTCCGACTGAATTTGAACGTATACTACCTGTTTCGCCACCCCCAAACTTAGAACAAACTCCCTTATGGGCGTGAGCTAAACTTCTGTAGGCTAGAACAAACCGTTCATGGCTCGATTGCAGTTCCGGGGGGAGATTTTCAAAAATGGGCTTTAATCGCATCCAAATTGCCACCAGGAAAAAATGATCCCATAACATTAAACCACTAAAGTCATGAGACTCAACATAAGGAGGAATCATTGTCGGACGAATATGCTGGTCATAGTCTGCTGGATTAAAACTCGCTGCCAGTTCCATCGCTGCACCAGAGGCTAACATGAGAGTGGCAGCAGATTCTAATTCTACTTGAGCTAAAGCGAGATTTTCGTTAATCATTGCTTGCTCAAACCTCTGCAACGCAATATTTAAAGCTTGAATCATCGAAAAAAACGACCAGTGAAGTTTTTTCCAAATCTCTAATGATTGTGGTGACATTTAGCTATTCTTCCCAAGATAGAGTAAACACTCTTGTAAGTAACTTTACATACTCCTGATAGCCCTTCTTTAAATCGACGACTTTGCTAGAGTTAAAGTCCTTCGACTGAGAGAGCAACAAAAATTCTCGAAGGGCAACAAGGAGACTAGAAATAAGAACAATAGCAGTATCCTCAGTTTGAACGTGGACTATTTGAAAGTAGCGATCAAAGTCGTCGATTTTTTCTAAACTTAAGAAGCTATTATGAGTTAGTAGATCATTAACTGGCGATCGCTTTGTTTCCCCGATAATAATTAAGGCTTGATTCAGCTTATCCCCTGCTAGGTCACCACAGGAATGGTTAACCGCTTCTAATATCAACTTGAGTGCCTCAGACACTCGCTCATCCATCTCATCACTCAGGGTTAACTGAGTTGGTAATTGCTGAGGAGTTAGCAAATTAAGATATTCAGATTCCATCGCCGCTCTCGTGATGTACTTGGAGTAAATATTTAATTGCTGGCAACAGATTTGTTAAGTAACTATAAAGTTTTCTAATTTGGCAGCCAATATTTTTACATTAGCTTCATAAAGCATGAGACATTAGTTTCCAACTATCCAAATCACCCTGACGGGCTTTTGGCTCTACTTTATCAGTAAAATACTCAAAAATTTTACATAAAATGAACGATAAAATTTACTCATTAATTTAGGAATATTAATTTACTAAACAAATGCTGAAATTTAGTTGAAGAAGAATTCAGAAGCGGAGCTTGGGATTGCTCCGCTCCTGAATTCTGTTTCCATAAAATAACTAAGTATTTTTACATACATATTTTTTGTCGCGCTCAGATCAACTAGCGATCGCTGAGAAAATTAGCTACTCTTAACGAAGAATAAAAGAAACAATAGGAAAATATTTATCAGCAATTATGCTGAATATATAGTTATAAATGAGATATTTAACTTTCTTTTGGACTAACTTTAAAAGGCAAAACTGAGTAATCTACTTATGGAATTTCCCCAAATTGCTCCTGAAAAGCTTATTTTTGTATACGGATTAAATGACTATTTTTAAGTAACATTACTTATTGACAAAAATGTGTTATGACTTTAGCTGATTGCAAGCTCATTTTGACGAATTGTTAATAGGGAACAAATTTTTCACCATTATTAATTACGAAGTTATACTTTCCACTACAACTTAGTAACAATGTAAGAGTTTGATTCTGTGAACAACCCGGCCGTGGGAAAATCAAAATACCGAAACTCGAAATTAGAGAGGAAAACCCTATAATATGCATCTGAGCGAAATCACCCATCCTAATCAGTTGCACGGTTTATCTGTTCGCCAACTGCAACAGATTGCCCGTCAGATTCGAGATAAGCATCTCCAAACGGTAGCAGTTAACGGTGGACACTTGGGGCCAGGGTTGGGTGTTGTTGAATTAACACTAGGACTTTACCAGACACTGGACTTAGATCGGGATAAAGTGATTTGGGATGTAGGACACCAGGCTTATCCCCACAAACTGCTGACAGGACGTTACGATCGCTTCCACACCCTCAGAGAAAAGGACGGAGTTGCCGGTTATCTCAAACGCGGTGAAAATAAGTTTGACCACTTTGGGGCTGGACATGCTTCTACAAGTATTTCCGCCGCATTGGGCATGGCTTTAGCGCGAGACTTGAAAGGGGAAAAATTTAAAGCCGTTGCTGTGATTGGCGATGGGGCGCTGACTGGGGGTATGGCTTTAGAAGCCATCAACCATGCTGGACACCTGCCAAAAACGAACCTGTTGGTTGTTCTCAACGACAACGATATGTCTATATCTCGCAACGTCGGCGCGATTCCCCGCTATCTCAACAAAATGCGCCTCAGTCAACCGGTGCAATTTATTAAGGATAATCTTGAGGAACAGTTTAAGCAAATTCCCTTCGTTGGCGAATCCCTGTCACCTGAACTCGGACGCATTAAAGAAGGTATGAAGCGCTTGGCTGTTCCTAAGGTAGGTGCAGTTTTTGAAGAACTCGGCTTTACCTACATTGGGCCAGTGGATGGGCATAATCTCGAAGAATTGATTGCCACTTTCCAACAGGCACATCAGATCCCAGGCCCAGTTTTGGTACACGTAGCAACAGTCAAGGGCAAAGGCTATGAAATTGCCGAACTAGATCAAGTTGGCTACCACGCCCAAAGCCCCTTCAATGTAGCAACTGGCAAAGCCATTCCTTCCACCAAACCCAAACCCCCGGCTTATGCCAAAGTCTTTTCTCACACTCTGGTAAAACTTGCCGAACAAAACCCGAAAATCATCGGGATCACTGCGGCAATGGCAACGGGGACAGGCTTAGATAAACTTCAAGCAAAATTGCCCAATCAATATATTGATGTCGGCATTGCTGAACAACACGCGATTACCCTAGCTGCGGGACTTGCAACTCAGGGTATGCGCCCGATCGCCGTTATTTACTCTACCTTCCTGCAACGCGCCTATGACCAGATAGTTCATGATGTCTGCATCCAAAGCCTGCCAGTATTCTTCTGCTTGGATCGGGCAGGAATTGTCGGTGCTGATGGCCCCACCCACCAAGGTATGTATGACATTGCCTATCTGCGTTGCATTCCCAACATGGTAATGATGGCACCCAAGGACGAAGCAGAAATGCAAAGCATGATCGTAACTGGTGTTAACCATACCAGTGGACCGATCGCTATGCGTTACCCTCGTGGCAATGGCTACGGTGTCCCCCTGATGGAGGAAGGTTGGGAACCTTTGGAAATTGGCAAAGGCGAAATTCTGCGTACAGGCGATGATGTGTTAATCGTCGCCTATGGCACAATGGTTTATCCAGGAATGCAAGCTGCTGAACTTCTCAGCGAACACGGCATTGAAGCAACTGTAATTAATGCCCGTTTCGTTAAGCCTTTGGATACCGAGTTGATTTTGCCTTTGGCTAAGAGAATCGGTCGCGTTGTCACCTTGGAGGAAGGCTGTGTAATGGGTGGCTTTGGTAGTGCGATCGCGGAAGCTTTACTAGATGCAGATATTCTAGTTCCTGTCAAGCGATTTGGTGTACCAGATGTGTTAGTAGATCATGCTGAACCCAATGAATCTAAAACAGAACTAGGTTTAACTAGTCATCAAATAGCAGAGAGAGTTTTAGAAGCTTTCTTTAAACGGCAACTATCCACTGTTGTTTAGCTAATTCTTTGTAGAATGAATCGCCCACACTTGTTACTCAGGTGTGGGCGATCGCAATAAAATAGGAGTCAGAACTCAGGAGTCAGAATACTGAATTCTGACTCCTGAGTTCTGAATTCTTCTTATAAATTAGAATAAAAATAAACTCGATTAAATTTGGAAAAATCAAATGAGGGTTGAGAGATGGACGGATGAGATGGTGGATGGATTGGCTTCAAGCGTTACAGAACTGCGGGAAAGCGTTACTGAACTGCGGGAAAGCGTTACTGAGGTGCGTGATAGTGTTACGGAACTACGAGAAAATCTGCGGGAAAGCGTTACTGAACTGCGGGAAAGTCTTACTGAGGTGCGGGAAAGCGTTACTGAGGTGCGTGATAGTGTTGATGGTCTGAGGATAACTGTTCAAGCTTTATTACAAGTGGCTGCTCAAAGTCAGCGAGATATGGAATTAATAAAGCAACGACAAGAAGAAAATGATCAGAGATTTAATATTTTGTTAGAAGAAGTCCGCTATTTAAGACGAGGCAATCAAGAGAGTTAAAATAATTCGTAATTCGTAATTCGTAATTCGTAATTCGTAATTCGTAATTCGTAATTCGTAATTCGTAATTCGTAATTCGTAATTCGTAATTAAGTTTTGTAGGATTTAGACCCCGCCACAAAACTTGTTGCTTGTTAGTTGCTCTTTACTTAAACCCCCAGAATTTGTTAAACCAATTCGCAATAGAGCCTCCGGCACGCACTCGCGTTCGCAATTACGTTTTGTGACGAGGATTTAGCGCTGCATTGCGGTCTTGGGGTCTCCCTCGCCGCAGGATGCGCGATCGCTTTGCGGACGCACCAGAAGCGCTGTAGAGGAGCAACTTTGCAAGACAAACCCCGACCCAAAACGTTCTGCCATTCTTAGGCTGTTTACTTAAACCCCCAAACTGAATTAAAGACTTGTTAGCGTTTTGATATCATACTTTATGGTATTTTAAGGGATTTAGTCAGGCTTCTTTCTATGACACCTTCTACAAACCAAGTTTATCCCGTTATTTGGCACAACAACTCGGTGTCACTAATTGACCAAACTCGCTTACCTAACGAATATACATTTGTGGAAATTCATCGCAGTGAAGATATGGCGCGGGCGATTAAAACCATGATTGTCCGAGGTGCGCCGGCAATTGGTGTGGCTGCGGCATATGGAATATATCTTGGTGCAAGGGAAATTGCCACAAGCGATCGCCACGAATTTTTGCAACACTTAGATAAAGTAGCCCAGTTGTTGCGTTCTACTCGTCCGACGGCAGTAAATTTATTTTGGGCAATTAGCCGGATGATGACAGCCGCCTACGAAACGCTGGGAACTGTGGAAGACATCAAGCAAACCCTTTTCCAAACAGCCCAAGCGATTAATATTGAAGATTTGCAAACTTGTCATGCGATCGGCGACAATGGTTTGGCAGTCTTACCTAATACCCCAGAAAAGTTGACGCTGCTTACCCACTGCAACGCTGGGGCGCTAGCTACGGCTGGATATGGCACAGCCTTGGGTGTTGTGCGTTCCGCTTGGAGGGAAGGACGTTTAGAACGTTTGTTTGCCGATGAAACCCGTCCCCGCTTACAAGGCGCAAAACTCACCACTTGGGAATGTATCCAAGAAGGTATTCCCGTGACATTAATTACTGATAATATGGCAGCCCATTGCATGAAACAGGGTTTGATTCATGCTGTAGTTGTGGGTGCCGATCGCATTGCGGCTAATGGCGACACTGCTAATAAAATTGGTACGTATAGTTTAGCGATCGCAGCTAAAGCCCATAATATACCCTTCTTTGTGGCTGCACCTGTTTCTACCGTTGATTTTGCATTAGCCGATGGCAGCAAAATTCCCATTGAAGAACGCGAACCAACTGAAATCTATCAAGTTGGCGATACCATTCTCACACCTGCGGGTGTAGATTTTTACAACCCAGCTTTTGATGTCACGCCGGCTGAGTTGATTACAGCCATCATTACAGAGAATGGAGCGATCGCACCTGATCAATTAGCAAAATCACGGGTAAAGCAAGTCGCTTAACCAGTTCGGTGGGTTTAAGTAAAGAACAACTATCAAGCAGCAAGTTTTGTGGCGGGGTCTAAATCTCCGTTACAAAACTTAATTACGTTAGCGTAGCGGTAGCGAGTCCGCGTTCGCTTTTAGCGTCTCGTAGAGAGCGTTATTCTGACTTTTCACGGGATATGGAAAACCTCTCTCTAAATCTCTCTCCTACAGCGTTATTACGAATTATTTAACTAGCGCGTTGGGCGGCTCTGCCGACTTGTCGCGACTGGCGTCAAGTGGCGTGGGAACCCCCGCAACGCGCTGCCTTTGCGTCCTTTGCGGTTCGTTTTTCTTTCTTGTACTTAAATATGGTTTAGCGCATTCTTCATACAGAATTGGTATTAGACCAGTGCAAGCAGGCATTATCAAATAATAACGATCGCTTTACTACTACAGCACGGCGTAAATAAGCCACCCATTTCTAATGTCTGAAACCCTTGCTATAACGTAATTACGAATTACGAATTACGAATTACGCGAAGCGGTACTAGTAGTCTGTCAAGAAATAATTGACGAATAAATTTTCTGTTGAGACGGCGATTTATCGCGTCTCTCCAACCGTCAAAATGGGTTTGACAGACCACTAGCTCTATCAGCGAATAAACGAAATCAAAGTCAGATAACCCCACAATCAAAAAGAGCCATTTTCATGCAAAATAATTCATCACCCAAGCCAACAATTGACTACTGGCACGTCTGGACTGACCACGACGGGATAAGTCACCAGTCCCGTTGTCAAATTGAGGACTTCATCGAAAAAGGCATAGCCCCGGATACCTCGCCGCAGTGGCTTTCTAATTTGAAGCAGTCTGGTGCGACAATCACCTTTACTGTGCTACCTGTAGGTTGGATTGGCAACTGGCATGAGAACCCCAAGCCTCAGTGGATCATACCTTTGTCGGGACGCTGGTTTGTGGAGACTATGGACGGACAGCGAGTCGAGATGGGGGAAGGCGAAATTTCATTTGGAGAAGATCAAGGTACAAAAGCAGACGCGCAAGGTCAGAAAGGCCACTTATCTGGTACAGTAGGCGATGCGCCAGCTGTTCTGATCATAGTGCAACTTGAAGAGACTCCGACTGTAGACCAATCCTGTCGGTTTAAGTAAGTAGGACTAGCCCTTTCAAGGTCACTGATAAAATCTCTGCTTTCCTCTCTGCGTTCTCCGTGCCTGGAGCGGTTTAAAAGTTATTTATTGAACTACAGGGACGCAGAGAACACAGAGAAAAGAGCAATTATTATCCAAAAATTTTACCCACCTTGAAAGGGCTAGTACCGCAAGGCGGAATTCAAAATTCAGAATTCAAAATTCAAAATGAATACAGAGTAAGCGTTTCATTGATTTTGAATGGGTGGTTTATTTCCGCAGAACTGTACTAGTCCTATAATTAACCAAAATGCTGAATAATTGCCTCGGCAAATTCAGAACATTTTAAGGGTTCAACTGGCGGTTCTAGCAACCGGGCTAAATCGTAGGTGACTTGACTATTTGCGATCGCATCGCTTAAACCTTTCTTAACTAGGTCTGCGGCTTCTTGCCAACCCAGAAATTCCAGCATCATCACACCAGATAAAATCAGTGAACCAGGATTAATCCGATCTAAACCAGCGTGTTTGGGTGCGGTGCCGTGGGTAGCCTCAAATATGGCACTAGCATCGCCAATATTTGCCCCTGGCCCCATTCCTAAACCGCCAACAATGGCGGCGGCGGCATCAGATAAGTAATCGCCGTTCAAGTTCATCGTCGCCAAAATCGAATACTCATCCGGTCTAGTTTGGATTTGTTGAAAAATACTGTCAGCAATCCGGTCATTCACCAAAACTTTATCTTTCCATTTGCCATCGCCGTGGGTTGCCCAAATTGAGTTAAGAATAGTTTCAACTTCCTTGACAATTTCGGCTTTTTTCTCTTCGGTGAGAGAATCAAACCCAGGATCAATCTGGCGGGCGTTTTCTTCTAGGGAAATATTCGGATTTTTTTCCTTATTACTCAAAATCCAAGATTCCCGTTCAGTGACAGTTTCTGGGCGAAATTCGCTAATTGCTAATTCATAACCCCAATCGCGGAAAGCGCCTTCGGTGTACTTCATAATGTTGCCCTTATGCACCAAAGTCACTTGTTGCTTGTGTTTGGGCAATAGCAAGGCGTGTTTGATCGCACGTCTGACTAGACGCTGAGAACCAGTTTTGCTGATCGGTTTGATGCCAATACCAGAATCAAGAGGAATTCGTTTTTTCCCATGTTCTGGAGTGGCGGGGATCAGTTCTTCATTGATAATTTTAATTAAGCGATCGCCGATTTCGCTACCTTGTCGCCACTCAATCCCTAAATAAATATCTTCCGTATTCTCCCGATAAACAATTACATCCAGCTTTTCGGGATTTTTGTGGGGTGAGGGCGTACCTGCATAGTAACGGCAAGGACGCACGCAGGTATACAAGTCAAAAATTTGCCGCAGCGCCACATTTAAAGAACGAATTCCCCCACCCACGGGAGTAGTCAAAGGCCCTTTAATAGCTACACCATATTCTTCAATTGCCGTGAGAGTATCTTGAGGTAAATACTGATAAGTACCGTATAAATCGCACGCTTCGTCCCCAGCGTAAACCTTGAACCAGCTAATTTGACGCTGACCCTTATATGCTTTGGCTACAGCAGCATCTAGCACCTTTTGGGTAGCAGGCCAGATGTCTATACCTGTACCATCGCCACGAATAAAGGGGATAATTGGATTGTCCGGTACGATTGGCTCACCATTTTTGAAGGTGATTTTTGCTCCGGCTGCGGGGGGGGTAATCTTGTCGTACATAGTTCACACACTCCTAATCGATACGCTGCTAGTCAAAAAATCCTTATCTAGCAGGCTTGTATATGTTGCTGTGTCTTTTGTTTACCAAAGCATGAAGCGCAGATTTTCCCCCTATTCTCCTTGTACCTTATTTGGGGATTAAGTGTGGGATTGAGTGAAGCGATCGCAATTTTGTACGATCAAAAATAGTAAACTACTTTTCGCTATCAGTGATTCGCCTTGGAGAATGCCCGATAGCTTACCACTCTTTCACTGACCGCTAACACGAGAATGGCATGACAGACCCAATGATTTTATCAGACCCTGCAAATGACATCGACTCCCTCCGACGACCGTTAATCGCTGGGTCTGAAAAAGTCCAACAACAGATAATCCCACAGTTAGCTGAATTGGGTAATGAGGGATTAGACGTGTTGATGGAATTTTTACTGAAACGACGTGAGAACCCAGCGACTTGGGTTGATGGCAAAGCTTACCAAGTCCTTTATAACTCTGATGCACCTCAAGTCAAAGAATTTCTGCGCTCCTGTTTTCCTGAGGGAATTGTACCTCTAAAATCAGACTGCGGCATTAACTACAATTCTTTGCAACAACTACTGGCTGTTCAAGACTTCCAAGCAGCCGATCGCGTCACCATAGAAAAAATGTGTGAACTATCAGGGACAACGGCTGTACAACGAAAATGGTTGTATTTTACTGAGGTGGAAAATACCTCGGCTATTGACTTACAAACCATTAACAACCTCTGGTTAGTCCACTCCGAAGGTAAATTTGGCTTTTCAGTCCAGCGAGAAATCTGGTTAAGTTTGGGTAAAAATTGGGAGAATTTCTGGCCGAAAATTGGCTGGAAAGCAGGTAATACCTGGACGCGATACCCTAACGAGTTTACCTGGGATTTGAGTGCGCCGAGAGGTCACTTACCCCTCTCTAATCAACTTCGCGGGGTACGAGTCTTTGCTTCTTTACTCTCTCACCCAGCTTGGTTGAAGGATTCAGAAAAATGATTTTGAGCCTACGTACAAATAGATTATGATCAATCCCAACAACCGAGAATTCTACGTGATCATTGAACGGGATGAAGATGGCTACTATGTCGGAGAAGTCCCTCAGCTAAAAGCCTGTTACAGTCAGGGAGAAACAATTGATGAGTTGATGGCTAATATGAAAGAAGTAATTGAACTTTGTTTAGAAACAAAATGAAAAAATACCAGAATTTGGAGGTATTCAAAAGGTAGTGATTTGATAATTGCATGAAGTTTGAGTGGGACGAAAACAAAGCGACAATAAATCTTTTAAAACATCAGGTTTCATTTGAAGAAGCCAAAACTGTTTTCGATGATCCGCTCTATGTTGACTTATATGATCCAGACCACTCTGATAATGAGGAGCGTTACCTGATTATTGGAGAGTCAAGTCGGGGACGGTTAATCATCACGTCATATACGGAGAGAGGAAATTCGATTCGTCTCATTAGCGCAAGAGAAGTAACGCGATCCGAGCGAGAAGCCTATGAAGAAGGGTAAGCCAGAAATGGAAGATGATCTGCGATCAGAGTATGACTTAAAGAGTTTAAGGGTGAGAAAGTTCGGCCCTGAACGAAAGAGCTTTGGTAAGACAACAATTCGTTTAGAACCTGATGTTGCAGAGGTTTTTCCTAATGCCGATGCCGTCAATGAGGCTCTAAGATTTCTAATTAGAGTTGTGCAGGACAAACAAGTTTCTACACTTACAAAGCAGCCTCACAGTTCCTCAGAGGGGGCGGATAAAAGCCCCTAGTGCTGAGTTGGAGGTTACTTGGCGCAGATCCCAAACTGAAAATATCAAATTGGATAATGGCAAACGTTCGTTTAGAAGACATTAAGCGTAGATTCAATAACGTCACCGCTATTGAGGACATTACCTTTGAAATTCCTGATGGCGAGTTTTGGGTTTTAGTCGGGCCATCGGGTTGTGGTAAGTCGACAATTTTGCGAACGATCGCGGGTTTAGAAACTGCCACATCTGGTAAACTATTTATTGGCGATCGCTTGGTGAATAATATCCCAGCCAGACAACGGGATGTGGCGATGGTCTTCCAAAACTACGCTCTCTATCCTCATATGAGTGTGGCGCAAAACATCGGCTTTGGCTTGCAAATGCGTCAGGTTGACCGGAAAATCATTCAAGAACGGGTGATGAATGTGGCGCGATCGCTTTCTCTGGATCACCTGCTGGATCGTAAACCCAAACAACTCTCTGGGGGACAGCAACAACGGGTAGCATTAGGGAGAGCGATCGCTCGTGAACCACAAGTGTTTTTACTTGATGAACCTTTATCTAATTTAGATGCCCAATTGCGCGATGATACCAGGGCAGAATTGAAACAGCTACATCAAGAATTAGGTATTACAACTATTTACGTCACCCACGATCAAGTTGAAGCGATGACTTTGGCTGATAAAATTGTCGTGCTAAATCGCGGGCGGATTCAACAAATCGGCGATCCTCAAACTATTTATGCAAGTCCTGCTAATCAGATGGTGGCAAGTTTTTTAGGCAGTCCGCCAATGAATATTTTGCCTGCAATCTATGAAAATAACGGTTTTGATATCAGTGAACAGTTATTAGCAATTCCAGCAGTTGTGAAAGAAAAATTCCAGTTGCGTCAGGGACACAATTTTGATTTGGGGATTCGTCCAGAGCATATAAAAATCAACACTGATTCAGAACTTAGTACTCAAAACTCAGGATTGTTATCAGTTCAAGTTAAAGTCGTGGAACCTTTGGGAAGGGAAACTTTGATTCGGGCTGGTTTACCTGGTTCGGCGGTAGTGTTGAATATTCAGGTGGGCGGGGATGTGCGTTTGCGTTCAGGCGATCGCCTTTCTCTACAACTCGATTTAAATCATTTGTTTGTCTTTGATCCCAAAACTGGCGACAGAATCTTACCTCATGAGTGAGTGTGACTTTAGAAGATGTGTGAAATAATCGCCAATTCCCAATTTTTTGTCGCCATAATCTAAGAAAATAAAAACTGCAATAGAGAGTTAATGGATTCGCTGCAAAAACTTATATGACTATTAATCGACGCCATTTCTTGTTCTTACTTACAGCAGGTGCGGGTACTTTTGCATTAGATGCTTGTGCATTGGCAGAGAAATCTCCTAAGGCAAACATTGCAACTCCCGACACAACACCAAATACAACAGGGGCTATCCAACTACCGCCTTTACCTTACGCCTACGAAGCACTGGAACCACACATCGATGCTAAAACGATGCAGTTTCACCACGATAAACACCATGCAACTTATGTCAAAAACCTGAATGCGGCCTTAAACAAACATCCAGAACTCAAAGGCAAAACTGTTGAAGAACTGTTGCAAAAACTTGACAATGTACCAGAAGATATTCGCAAAGTAGTACGCAATAATGGCGGTGGTCATGTCAACCACTCAATGTTCTGGACAATTATGAAGCCGAAAGGTGGGGGAGAACCAACAGGAGATATAGCCGCCGCGATTAATCAAAATTTTGGCTCTTTTGCAGCTTTCAAAAAACAGTTTAACGAAGCTGGTGCGGGTCGTTTTGGTAGTGGTTGGGTTTGGCTAGTGCGTAACAAAGTTGGCAAGTTGGAAGTAGCAACTACAGCTAATCAAGATAGTCCCTTAAGTGAAGGCAAATATCCCATCTTGGGTAATGACGTATGGGAACATGCGTATTATCTCAATTACCAGAATCGCCGCACCGATTATTTAGATGCTTGGTGGAATGTGGTTAATTGGGAGGAGATTAATAAGCGGTTTGCAGCCGCAAGTAAACTTGCCTGAAACTAGATAACAATTTAGAGTTATAGGCTAATATGCTTCAGTTATACCGTTTTACTTTAATAATGATACAAATACGTTGGTAGGGGCACAGCAATGCTGTGCCCCTACGAGAAATCTATATGTATCAGGGTTTGTGTGAAATGGTATTAAGGCTAGCACTCTTTGTCAAAGTTATTTTTTTACGAACCGCAGAGGCGCAGAGGACACAGAGAGAGAAGAGAGAGAAGAGAGAGAAGGAAATTTTTTTTAACTAAACCGTATTGAATTATGGACGCTTAAAAACTGGCAACAGAAACAACATTCTGCTGCCATTTTTTTGATGTGAAATTAATAATTAATTCTAACTCCCCACTCCCTACTCCCCACTCCCTACTCCCCCACCTTTTTCCAAGGAAGTTTGATTGTAAATCGACTGCCTTTCCCTAACTGACTTTCGGCATGGACAGTCCCACCGTGCAACTCGACAATTTTTTGCACCATCACTAATCCTAAACCACTGCCTGTTGAACGTCGGGTAGAGGCATTTTCAACTTGCATAAAAGGTTGAAATAATTTGAAAAGGTCATCGGAAAGCATCCCAATACCTGTATCTACCACGCTGAAAAAGATATATTGATTTGTGAAATTTGGCTGGACTTCAATCCAGACTTTGCCTCCTTCTTTAGTAAACTTGATAGCGTTAGTCAACAAGTTGATAAATACTTGGCGGATGCGCCGTTCATCAACTTGGATGGGTTCGAGTTCTTCCGGTATTTGTAGACTCAGGTGGATATTTTTCTGGAACGCCAGATGTTTGACAAAACTTAGGCTGGAGTCACATAATCCCCGAATCGAAGTAGTAGCTAGTTGCAGTTCTATTTTGCTGGATTCGATGTCGGTAAGGTCAAGGATCTGGTTAATCAATTCTAGTAGGTTCTTACCACTGGATTCGAGGATATTTAAGGACTGGCGCTGTTCTTCACTCACAAGACCGTACACTTGATTTTGGAGTGACTCTGTGATTTCTAGAATTGACTTTAAGGGAGTTCTCAATTCATCGCTGATGTTTTTTAAAAAGGTACTTTTGGCACGATTTGCCATTTCGGCCACCTCTTTAGCCTCACGCAGAGCGGATTCTGCCCGTATGCGATCGCATATTTCTAAAGTCAGGGCGACAAATTCCGCGATTGAGCTAACGAAGTTTTGCTCACTCAGTTCCCATGTCCTCTTAATACCAATCTGCTCATACAATACTGTTCCCACTACTTCGCCGTCAACCCAAAGCTCGGTATCAATTAGGGATACAATATTATTTGGTTCTAGTAGTTCATTCCATAATTCTTGTACGCGGGGATCGGTGCGAGTGTCGGTGATGGTGATGGTATGGGCAGCCGCCAGAGCTTTAAAGTAGATTGGATAATCTGCAAGGTTGCGTTCTAGACCTGTCGAATGTCTCTGTTTACTACGTTCATAGAGACTTATACATTGTAGTTTGGTGCGTTGGCGCAGCCCGCCGTAGGCATCGCTATTAAATAACCATACACCCACTCGCTCTACTTCTAAGGCATTCGCTGCTTTTTCGGTGATCACTTTAAATGCTGTTTCCAGATTTCCTTCAAAAACCGCTTTGTGATTTGCCAGTTCTGCCAGTACTCGATTATGTTGTCCTAGTCTTCGCTCACTGTTAATGCGTTCTTGAATCTCTTGCTGTAATTCTTGAGTTCGCTGCTTAACTTGCAATTCTAACTCTTGATTTTTGGTAGTCAGTGTAGTAAGAATTTTGCGTAACTGCTGCGCCATCTCGTTGAAAGATTCACCCAGCACCTCTAGTTCTTTAATGCCCTGTACTTTCACCACCGAATCTTCGCCATTAGTAAAATCAGCTAAATCTTTTGTCGCCGTGCTGAAGTCCAAAATTGGCTGAGTTATCCAACGGGCGATGAGAATCCCCAATAAAGTAGCTAGTCCCAATGCTCCCAGACAGACAAAAATTGTCGTTTGAATGTTGCGATCAATCTGCCCCATAAAGTCTGCTTCTGGAACAGCTACCACAATCAACCAGTTGACATTTGGTTCGCCCTGTAACGGTCTAACCTCTAAAAATTGTCGTTTGCCCTCAAAGGAGAAATCTAGTTGCTGTAAACTTTGAATCTGGTCAAAGTTACTAAATTTAGTTGCTAAATATTTAGCAGTTGCTTGAGTAAAAGAATTCCCGCTCTGGGAAGCTGTGAACCTAATTGGTTTACCATTTTGTAAGCGGAATGGTTCTTCCGTTGTAGAACTTGCTACTAATAGCCCCGATCGCTCGATAATAAAAATTTGCCCAGACTTACCAACTTTGATATTTTGCAGCAAATCCCCAATTTGTGATAAGTGAGTTAGAGTGCTGTTGACTCCCAGTAACTCACCTTGCGAGTTATAAATGGGTTGAGATGCACTAATGAAGAGTGTTGGTTCAGTCAGGGGTGTAAAAATCTGACTAAAGCTGAATTTTTTAGCGGTAACTGCCGTTTGATAATCAGGACGCGATCGCGGATCATAGTTTTTGATCACCTCTGGTAGTTGGGTACGTTGACCTTGAGAGTCAATTCTATAAGTGTAGAGATCGTACCCAGTTGACTTAGAGGCTTTTCTGAGCAAAAATTGGCGATCGTTGAGCTTCTGGACCGCTAAGTATTCTTGCTGTTCATTGCTTGCCGTTAAGGCCAACGCATCTGGAAAAATCTTTAACTGCTCGATTAAATATGGTTCCCAGGTTGCAAGATTCTCTATCTTCAGCAACCCCATATCAATGATATTTTGATTACTACGTAGTACCTGACGCGGGGTTGACAGATAAGTTTGTAAATTCTGCTCGACTCCATTGGCAACTTCACGGCGCAATTCGCTAGCCACCTCATTGACTGCTTTTTGCCCGTTGCTGATTGATAAATATGCAGTCAATCCCACAGCTAGGATGATTTGCAGCACGAACAATCCTACGAGGATGCAACTTAGGGGTACGCCTTTAAACAGGGAAAAAAGACCATCTTGCCCAGTATTTTTGTTCATCTGCCCACTCTCCCTGCTACCCCTGAGTGTCCTCTAGTACTGAGTACAACACCTCGACTTCGCTGTTCTGTGGGCTTATGCATAGTTTATACTCGGTCGGGTCAAGTGCCAATATACCACTTCTGGCAAAAGAACAAAACGTTAGTTAACTGCACCTGTAGATTTCACCAGCCAAATATTCCGATCTTCAAAGGGACTAAGTGCAGAATTTTGCAAGTTCGTAGCGAATACTCTTAAAAAACTCTGCGTACCTCTACGCCCCTACCCTGCGGTCACGCGAAGCGGCTATACGTTTAAATTTAAACCCTCAATCTGCCACGGTTAATTTGCGTAGTATATCAGACAAATTTATGGATATTCAATACCCTAAAATGGAGAGATATTAGCAGCTAATCCTAGCAAAATGTATATGGGGTCAGAACAAAACTGTGTTTATCTGCCATAAACTACATCTCTAGATACTAGGCAGTTTCCCAACCAGGGATTTATATCTAATATATAAGATTACTATCTTCCAGATTAGAAATTCATAAGTTAAAGAAATGCCATTTTTATATTTTCTTTGTTATTTTGTATTTAACGGGACAGTTCTTGATCATTTGGTGGGTTTAAATAACAATTAGTTAAACCATTTCTCCCCCCAAAGATCCATGTAAATTATTTGCATTCTGCTTACTTTGCTTCTGAGTTTACAAGCACAATGCAAATTGACCAGACATATTACATGGTAAGATTCCTAATCGGCAAATAGTTCATCTACACAAGGAAAACCTTGCCTACAACTATGCTTAAAATAAATAATCAGCGTATTTTTCTGCCTGCTTTTATTAAACCTTTTGAAGAAAGGAATCAAACAGGTAGTAAAAAGCAATTTGCTCAACATAAGCTAGATTTATTGCAACCATTACGTCAACGGCTCGACAAAATTGAGATTCAGAATCGGAAATTAGCCAAATTTATTGCTAAACTGATTCCCGCCCAGTGTCCATTCGAGCGTGATATCACGGTTTTTGGTCGCAAAATAGGCCACATTCCACCAATGTGCAAACTCAATCCGCTTTATAACGAACTTGTCTACTTGCGTTTTCGCGCTTTGTGTTATCTAGTAGATCAGTGTGGAGAGGATATTCAATCCTACTGCTAAACATAACTAGAAAAAACACAATATGGAAATTAAAATTGAGCATCAACTTAAGGCTTGAATATCTCAATGAATTGGGTGTTTATAAATGGGAAATTTGGAAAAAGGAAGTTTCCAAATTCCCTTGGACTTATGATTCTCAAGAAACTTGCTACTTTTTGGCAGGTGATGTAGTTGTTACTCCTGATGGTGGACAACCAGTGCAAATGGGTGAAGGCGATTTAGTGATTTTTCCCGCTGGTATGTCTTGTATATGGGAAATTACAATTAACGTCAAAAAGCATTATTACTTTGATTAGTCAAGATTCAACATTGATCCCCTTTGTTTTCTTGATGATCCAGAAGACCAACATCTCATAACTTAATTTGGATTTCTACTATCGGGGGGTTCGCAGCGAGTGTCATAGGATAAAGTGGCAGAATCGGTAAATTGCTTATATCCATATCTGTCGAAACTCGTTGCAACTCCATCCCCTAAACAGTATTCATCGAAATAGATAGTCTCATTTCCCCCAAATTTGGCAGAAAGTTCTTGCCAGATTGGTGGTTGATAACTAAAAATATAGTTGTAAAATTTTACTGATTCAGCTTGATCGTAATTATAATTTCCTGAGTATTGATAAAAATCACTGTTGAAATTTAATTTGATATACTTGACCTGATTGTTCACAAAGATGATAGAGAAATTGCTTTTAGTAAACTGAGGAAATAGCCGTCTAAAGCCTTGTGGAGCATAGGTATAGGTAACGGTATCGCTATTGGTTTGTTGGTAATATAACGACCAAAATAGCGCTCGATTGTTTGAGGCGTTTGATTTAAAACATAGCGTCCCGCCACAGCAGAAGGACTATAAATACTATTGATCAACAAAAAGCCTACAGTTAAACCGATAAAAGTTTGGCAGAGATGATGGGATTTCATAACGATCCCCGCCAGAGAAAATCCAGAGAGTTCATAATCATGTTAGTGGGAGTTTAATTATAGAAGATGCTGTTTAGCAGAAAAAGGTTTCGTCCCACCGCAATTTTATTGAGGAAAATCATCAAAAATGTTACTGCATTTAAGTACTTGGCAAGAAGTCGAAGCTTATTTACAGCAGTCAAAGGGTATTATTTTTCCTATTGGTTCCACAGAACAACATGGGCCAACGGGGTTAATTGGTACTGATGCTATTTGTGCAGAAGCGATCGCATCTGGTGTAGGTGATGCAACCCAAGCGATCGTTGGGCCTACAATCAATGTGGGGATGGCACTACATCATACTTCCTTTCCTGGCACAATCAGTCTGCGTCCCAGCACTTTGATTCAAGTAGTGCGAGATTATGTAACTTGTTTAGCCAAAGCTGGTTTTAGTAAGTTCTACTTTCTTAACGGACACGGCGGTAACATCGCCACTCTCAAAGCGGCTTTCTCAGAAACTTACGCGCACTTAGAAGATTTACAGATTGCTAATGCTCAACAGGTGCAATGTCAAGTGGCAAACTGGTTTATGTGCGGTTCTGTATATAAACTAGCCAAAGAATTATATGGGGATCAAGAAGGTTCTCATGCAACCCCAAGTGAAGTTGCGCTAACGCAGTATGTTTATCCAGAGGCGATTAAGCAAGCACCCCTTTCACCAGAAGTTGCAAGCGGACACAGGATTTATAGTGCAGTAGACTTTCGAGTGCGTTATCCAGATGGACGCATGGGATCAAATCCAGCTTTAGCAACGCCTGAACACGGTAAGCAATTTTATGACTTGGCGGTGAAAGAACTTAGCAATGGGTATTTGGAATTTTTAAACGCAGATTGACATATTGAAGAAGAATTCAGGAGCGGAGCTTTGGATTGCTCCGCCGAGGCGTCAGAATTCACGAGCGGAGCTTTGGATTGCTCCGCCTCCGGCCGGAATCAATCAGTGGGGGATTAAAACCTCTTTATTCATCCGCCACTCATACACCATTAAATTCTGAATTCTGGCTCCTGACTACTGAATTCTGTTTGTTAAACCTCAGACGTGAGAAACCTTGATATCTCCGCATGTGCCAACACAGCACCAGGTTCGCGCTGGAGAGCATTGTAATACTTTCTCTCGAAGGTATTACCCGTTTCTAACGGTACAATCAGCGTGCGGACATCAGCAATCAACTTTTGGAAATCGTCCAGTGCTATCGGTTCATCTGCTTCGAGCATTTCATCAACTTGCACAACCACCTCAGAAATGCGATGTAGCCAAGCAAATTGTTCATGAGCGATAACCAGCTGAAGAAGTTCTCCGCTTGATACTCGTCCACTAACCTGTTCGTAGGCAATGCGTTCTGTTTCCAGCAACATCTTGTGAAGGTGGAGTAATTTGTTTCGTAAATCACGCAGATATTGATGTTGACGTATTCTTTGTGAAAGTATGTTAGAAGTCAATGTTACCCATCCTCTCGTTACAATAATCTTCGATACCTTAAATAAATTCCGCCTCGGTATTCATCACGATAGACCGTAGCGAACAACTAGTTTGTTGAGTGATCCGCTAGCGATGAATAGCATAACCAATGGTGGCATAGAGGCTCGCTAGAAGGCTTGCCGCTCTTGTGAGAACTTCCTCCTTCCCTTCTTTTCAAATAGCTTGCTTCCCCGTAGGGGTACAGGAGCGGCACTTCCTGACTGTCTTGTACAAATAGCACCATTAGCCATCTGCCCAACCTCAGTTGATGTATTTGGTTTCCTTGCTAAGAAGCATTATAATCAACATATCTTTTTATAACCGTTATATCTTATATTGGATTAATCATATATTAGCATAAACTTATAAGAAGTACATAGTGTAGAACCGATCGAGAAAATGTCAATTATGGGAAAACAGTCTTCATGTCGCT
The DNA here is from genome assembly GCF_036917755.1 of Nostoc sp. GTDB lineage: Bacteria > Cyanobacteriota > Cyanobacteriia > Cyanobacteriales > Nostocaceae > Nostoc. Next base: position 46,563 of record NZ_JBALFC010000044.1, on the reverse strand, counting down.
AGCGTATGTAATTCTAGGTCTTCTTCAGCAGCAAGAAATGACAGGCTACGACCTGAAAACGAGCTGCTTTGATCAATGCATTGCCCATTTGTGGCCAGCAGACCAGGCACAAATTTACAGAACTCTTGATAAGCTAGTTGAGCAAGGCTGGATTACCTGTACGATTGAGATTGGGCGCGATCGCCCCAACCGCAAAGTCTACAGTGTGACGGAGCCAGGGAAAGCCGAATTTGCCCGATGGCTTGGGACTCATCAGCCCTTACCGACTATCCGAGAACCTTTGCTCCTCCAGTTACATTTTGCAGATCAGTTGTCGAATGAAACCATAATTCAACTACTGGAGCAACAAGTGGCGGCTCGAAGCAAAAAGCTTGCTGAATGTGAAACCATCGATTTGCCATCACTCAATGATGAGTCTGCCAACCGTGAGCAGATGATGCAAAGGCTCGTGCTGGAGTTAGTGATCCGAAGAGAACAGACTTATATTGATTGGTTGAAAATAGCAATCAATGTTATCGATCATCAAAAGCCATCTCTATCACATTACCAGATTCTTTGACTAACCCTTGGATTCAGAAATATTTGGTTGAGCGTTTATTTACTTATAGCGTTTCCTAATCATACAAGATACATCATACTCCCCTCCTCGCTTGCGGGGAGGGGTTGGGGGTGGGGTTCTTGTACCTCACTCAAGCGAGAACCACTATAGCTTACAAAATCGCTCCAGTTTCTTTCAAATAAACCCGTGTAAATGGTTCTTCTTCACCCAAAGTATAATCTTCAATCAACCCTTTGCGACGCACAGAAATGCCATTGCCTTTTCTAATCACCACAGTAGAACCATCGGAAACATCCCGCACTAGCATCATCTCAGTTTCGGTGGGATTATCCAAAACTACGATATTACTACTCTGGTAAAACATACCCTCTTCATTGAGGATGTCTTCCCCATACTCAGCAATCAGCAAATCAAGTTTGGGATGACGCAGCAAAGTTTGGACATTGCTGTTGTAATTTTTGCTTAATACTTTTTTCGAGCGATTCACAAAAACTGCATCACGACAAATAGCGCCTATTGTCCAGTTGGGATGTTGCAAAAGGATATGGTCAATCGTTGCTTGCAGTTCTTCAACTGAGATTTTATTAAAGGTAATAATTGGTATCCTCGCATCTGTACCCGACTCAAAAAAGGTTTCTAAGATATGAGAAGGCACATCAACGCTTTCACCAACAGAAGGTTTAAGATGCATTAAAACGCCTGGTGCAGCATTGATTTCCAAAATGGCCAAGTTACTGGACTTCCAAGATTCTGAGAGACTTTTGGCCATGACATCAATCCCCAGGCAAGTTAGCTGGAAATGTTGAGCAATATCTTGCGCCAAAATAATATTGTCATCATGAACTGTCTGGGTTGCATCGATGCTTATACCTCCGGCTGAAAGATTGGCGACTTTACGCAAGTAAACAGTGCGTCCCTTCTCAATCACGCTGTCTAATGATAAGCGCTGTTCCTCTAGGTAGAGTTCCATCGCTTCATCTATCTGAATTTTACTCATCGGCGAGGTTGGCGTGTCTAAACGTGCAGGTTTGCGGTTCTCTTGGCGGATTAACTCTGCAAGTGTTAAATACCCATCACCAACAACCGATGCTGGACGGCGTTCTGTGGCAGCAACAAATCTACCATTCACACACAACAAGCGAAAATCTGATCCTGAGATACTTTTCTCAACAATTATCCGGGTTAGCTGATCTTCGGGAATCGCTGCCAGTGCCCTATTATAAGCAGATTCCAGTTCTTTTGAGTCCTGCACGTCAGCCGTGACACCAATTCCTTTGTGACCCACCACCGGCTTAACTGCCACTGGGTAGCCAATTTGTCTGGCTGCCACTACAGCTTCCTTCTCGGAAAAGACGATATCACCTTCAGGTACTGGGAAACCCAAAGTCTTTAAAAATGCCTTGCAGTCATCTTTGCGGGTGGTGAACTCCGAATCTAGATGGCTATCACAGTTAAATGTTGTTGCTACCCCCCGGACGTGTTTTTTTCCCAAGCCGTATTGCATCAATCCTTCTTCCCGCAAATAAAAGGCGGGAATACCTTTTTCGTAGGCTGTTCGCAATAGGGCGTAAACCGTGGGGCCACCATAGACCGATGCGCGGAATCTATTTTGCAGCTTCACTAGCTGCTCATCAAAGCTAAAGTCTTCGTCTTGGGTAATGGCTTCAAACCAATCCCAAACAAAATAAACTATCTCCCTAGTTGTGCGTTCATGTAGCGATTGCACACTAATCCGCGCGCAATTTGGATATGGCTTGACACTCCAACGGTTAAGGTGCAAATCCATGTCCAGCTTTCCGACTTCGGACACAACTTGGGCAAATAGATGGGCATAAGATTCGTAGCTTTGGCTGGACAAGTGTCGATAGTGATGTCTCTCGACAAGCCGTTCTGCGTCTGTGCCAATTCTGGCAATATAATCTTCAATGGGCAATGGCTCTCTAGACTCAACTAAAGCAAAGTCAAATACTAGCGCCCCTGTATCTAAATAGGGGTTGGGCCCAATATAATGCTTGAAGTTGAAAATATCAAACACGTCCGTTCTTCTAGCATTAATGCGGACTAAATCACTGCTTTTTTGTAGAACCATTGATTACGAACCTTTGGCTAAACACCCTGAAATTGAGATGCTGAATTATGGTTACTCAGACTTATTGATTGTAGATTGATTCAGATTAATTTTGGAGAGTGATGGCAAAGCCATTGCTCTAATTCAGAATCCACCGTAACTCTATTAGTAAGCATTTTCAACTATCTCAAGGCATAATTAAACCCCCTTTCTTCAGTAAATAATAAAGAACAGTCAATTCATCCTCATGATTAGTCAAATATATAACCTTTGAAAGGTGCAACACCAACCCAAAAATCTGTATAAATAAATGTGGGGTATTAAAAAGACAGCAAAGTTATGAATAGCACACAAGCTGCTCTAAGAGATGAAATTCGAGAACTTGCTGAGGAAGCTTTTCACCAAAAGCTGATCTCTGGGCATGGTGATGGCCCAGACATAAATGAGTATCAAATTGTCTACCAAGGCAAACCCAGGCATCTCCCACTAGAACAAGCACGTTTTTTCTTAACTAACTTGCTTTACAGAAGTCGCATTCATTAGGACTTGCCATCAGATTATCTAATTGCACTCAGCTAGAGTTAATCGCAATCACTCACGATCGCACCATAAATTTCCAATCAATTAGCAAGATAGTCAACAATGCCTCTAGAAAAGAAAATCTCTCTAGAGGCAGTTGGCACTGTGAATTTTATGAAGTAAACTTTCTCGGAAAAATCTCTTGGTTTGATTGCGATGTCTAACGACAAGCCGCTTTGCGTCTACGCAAATTTTAATCCTACTTCTATCAAGTAATCTACCAAAGGGATGGTTTGATACTTTTAATTGTCATGGTTTAGTGAAATTTATTAACTCAAATCAGGAGGCATCATGGTGGAAAGTAATACCAAAGGGCAGTTGATAATTATTGGGGGAGCTGAAGACAAGGATGGAGATTGCCTAATTCTGCGGGACTTTGTGCGACGCGCTGGGGGTACGAAGGCGCACATTGTAATTATCACGGCGGCGACAGAATTACCAAGAGAAGTGGGAGAAAATTATATTAGAGTATTTGAACGGCTGGGAGCCGAGAATGTTCGCATTATTGATACAGAAACCCGCGAAGATGCATCTTCATCTACCGCATTGGAAGCAATTAATAAAGCAACTGGGGCATTTTTTACTGGGGGAAACCAGGCTCGCATTACCAGTATCCTCAAAGACACCGAAATAGATACGGCGATGCACAAACGGTTTTCTGAAGGTATAGTTATCGCAGGCACAAGCGCCGGAGCTGCCGTGATGCCAGACGTAATGATTGTGGAAGGCGACTCAGAAACACATCCGCGGATTGAAGCTGTCGAAATGGGCCCCGGTCTAGGCTTCCTACCAGGGGTGGTAATTGACCAGCATTTTTCCCAGCGCGGACGCTTGGGACGCTTAATATCAGCTTTGATACTACAGCCTGCTGTTTTGGGATTCGGTATTGACGAAAATACCGCTATGGTAGTGACAAATAACCAAATTGAAGTGATTGGTGAAGGTGCGGTTACGATTGTTGATGAATCAGATGCTACATATAACAATATGGGCGAAATTTTGAAGGATGAGCCTTTGGCGATTTGCGGAGCAAAGCTTCATATTTTGCCACATGGCTTCAAATTTGACTTGAACACTCGCCAGCCTATCCTAAATAATTCCTCTGTGGGAAATGTCTCTCTACCTGTTGGTTTAATCAACAACTAACTTTTAGTAGGTGCGTTTAAATTGAATATAGCGGTTCTCGGCCAAGAACCCCACCCCCCTCCCCGCAAGCGAGGAGGGGATTATGATCTACCTTATATGATTAGGAAACGCTATAAATAATTAATTAATACTTGTAGATTAGTGACAATATCCTCCCAAGTACTCTCAGGAATAGGGGATATAGCCCCGCTTTTTCACCAGAAAAGGGGAATTACAGTATTGCTGGATTTTATATTTGCGAGCCACTCATAACTTGTTCTCAGGGTGCTAATCTAGCAAATCCTGCCCACTAGAGTATTCTTACTCTAAGATTATGTTAAATTTGTACCCTCTGAATCAGCCTCTTCAACCTATAGCAGGAGTATCATTTTCTATGAAACGCCTACGATGAAGAACTAGGAAATAAAATTGCAGTATATCTGCTTTTCAAATTATGGACTGGAAGTACAGATGGAAAAATGGCTATCGACCAAGCCGAGATGAAGCGGCAAAAAACCCTCATTTGTTAGATGAGAGTCAGTTCGAGAACGAGCAAGATCGAAAGCTAGCTGAAGAATCTGCAAGGAAGCATTTGGGACTACCTGCGCCAACTTTAGACGAAGATAAATCAATACTACCTCATGCTGTTTCGCCTAATGAAAGCGCTTAATACTAAAACATAGGCGTTTTTTGCCTATGTACACTCCGCACCATTATCAACTTAGACAAAATGCAGATTTATCAACTTTTCAATCGATTAAACAATAGGAACTTCACTAAGTTACTCACTCAAACAGTAGCTTTAGGCATAGGCGCTATTGTTCTATTCTCAAGTACTAATGCTAATGCTGCCGAGCAAGTTGTTTTAAAGTATGGTACTTTTCAGGGGCAAATATCTGTTGAAGAATTAAGTCAGTTTACAGAAACGGGCAAGACTACCCCGACGTTAACGGCTTATTTGCAGGCGGCTCAACAAGACCCCGCATTAGCTCGTAAGGCACTGAAAGCCCCAATCAAAGCCGATCCTGCCTTTTTAAATAGCTTACTGTCTAGTTGGGCTGGGCCAATTTTAGTTAACCAAATTGGTGAAGTAGTTCACCCTCCCGCAGGACAACTAGATCAGCAGGCGTTGCGAAGCGCTTTAAGTGCATCTATTAAACAAAAGGGTGAAGTTACACTGCTTGGAGCCATTCAGAATTATCCAAATACTTCTGTTGAACTTGAAGGCGATCGTCTCATTGCTGTTTATGAACGCCTAAGCAATCTTGCAGAACTCTTATGATCAGGATTAAGTTAATACTGATGAGTCTATCTTAGGGTTCATACCCTGTTACTCAGAAATTCCCTAACCTAAATGTAGAGTTGAGTTTAAGAATAGGGAAAAGATTTTTATGACAACCGACATTTCTAGAGATCCTAACAAGAATATTAATGGGTCACTGATAACTGGTGTTCTCCTGAGTATTTTGGGGATTACTGCGATCGCAGTCCCTAATTTCAGCACCATATTCGCCGAAACTTGGATTGCAGCGATTTTGATTTTCGCCGGATTTACAAAACTAGTTTATGCCACTCAAACCCGCGATCGAGGCGGTTTTATTTGGAAGCTTCTCTTGAGCGGACTCTATATTGCAACCGGTATAATGCTGTTTGTTTACCCTTATACGGGTGTTTTGACACTGACTCTATTGCTTGGCACTTTTTTGCTAACTGAAGGCACATTTGAGTTAATTCTGGCATTCCAGTTACGTCCGCAACAGAATTGGACGTGGATACTAGGTGATGGCATTATTACGCTGGTCTTAGGTGCAATGATTTGGTTCCAGTGGCCTTTCAATGCGCCCTGGCTGCTTGGGACACTAGTTGGTGTCAGCATTATTTTCACTGGCATTTCACGGGTGATGCTGTCGTTGAATGCGCGTTCTACCTCGAATGCTTCTGACCAAACTGCTTAGTAGATAGGAGTGGGGAGGTGGGGATGAGGGAGATGAGGGAGACAAGGAGAATAACCAATGCCTAATGCCCCATGCCCAATGCCCCATGCCCAATGCCCCATGCCCAATGCCCCATGCCCAATGCCCCATGCCCAAACTTCAAAAGACATTGCAGCAGCGATCGCTGTGAATATTGCTAAATTAACTAAGGAAATCAAAATCAAGGCCAGCTAGCTGCTTTTCATCAATGGTATCTATTACTCCTCCCTTCTCGGATGTTCAAAACCATTGGGCACGCTTATTTATTACAGCCTTAGCCCAACGTGGTATTGTCAGTGGATTGCCGAATCAGACTTATCGCCCCGATAACTCACTCACCCGCGCTGAGTTTGCCGCCATAATTGCTAAGGCATTTCCCACAGTTGCCAAGAAGCGGCAGTATGTCCCCTTTGTTGATGTACCCACTAATTATTGGGCAGCAGCGGCCATTCAAGCAGCTTACGAAAAAGCATTTATTAGCGGGTTTCCTGATAATACCTTCCGTTCCGCTAACCGAATTACTAGAGTAGAAGTTTTCGTTTCCTTGGTAGCAGGCTTAGAAATTGCCACCAAAGTGAAACCTGACCTTCTCTCAGCACTGCCACAAATTTATGAAGATTCTATTCAGATTCCTGGGTATGGTAGAAATCACATAGCTATTGCGACTAGGGCTGGATTGGTGGTTAGTTTCCCAAATCTGAAATTACTTAATCCCAATCTCGCAGCCACGCGTGCAGATGTGGCAGTGATTATTTATCAAGCTTTGGTGTTTTTAGGTCAGGCAGAAAAAATTGCTTCTAGTTACCTAGTGCAGCCGCCAATACCGACACCAACACCAACGCCCACGCCCATACTAACACCGATACCAACACCCACGCCCATACCAACACCCACGCCCACACCTGTCGGTAGTGTTAGGGTAAATCATAGCCGGGAGTTTCGGGGGGCATGGGTAGTATCTGTGTGGAATGGTGATTGGCCTTCCAAACCGGGACTTTCTGTTGCCCAACAAAAAGCTGAACTCAGCGAGATTATTACTAAATTACAAGCGCTCAACTTCAATGCCCTGATCTTTCAGGTGCGACCGGAGGGAGACGCTTTATATGAATCCAAATTAGAGCCTTGGAGTGCTTGGATTACAGGAACTCAGGGTGAAGCACCAGAACCATTTTATGATCCTTTAGCGTTTGCGATCGCAGAATGTCACAAGCGCAATATTGAACTTCATGCTTGGTTTAACCCCTACCGCGCCAGCACTTCCACCGACCCAGCCAAAACTGTCCGTCCCCACATAGCAGTTACCAATCCAGAAAGCGTTTATTTGTGGAAAACTCAACGCTGGATGGACCCAGGACTGAAAATAGTTCAGGACAGAGCTTACAACGTAATTATCGACGTAGTGAAGCGCTACGATGTTGATGGGATTCACTTAGATGATTATTTCTATCCATATCCCATCGAGGGACAGTCTTTCCCCGATGATAAAACCTACGCTGCATATAAAGCAACCGGTGGTACACTCAGCCTTGGCGACTGGCGACGGGACAACGTTAACAAAATGGTACAGCGCCTCTGGCAGGGGATTAAAACAACCAAACCCGACGTAAAATTTGGTATTAGTCCTTTTGGGATTTATCGCCCCGGACAACCTGCTGGGATTACTGGGTTGGATGCTTACAATGTGCTGTATGCTGACTCGAAGAAATGGTTAGAACAAGGCTGGATTGATTATATTGCTCCTCAACTTTACTGGCGCACAGATCAAACCCAACAAAGTTATTCGGCGTTGCTAAAGTGGTGGACAGAGGTAAATACAAAGCAAAGACACGTTTACGCTGGGAACAATCTGACAGAACCAAGCAACAAGAGTCGGGAGAGTGATGAGATTGAAAAGCAGGTAAAAATTAGTCGTAGCCAAGCTGGACAGTTGTCACTGGGGAATATCTTCTTTAATCTCAGTGTTTTGAGGGAAAATAGTCAAGGCATTGCTGATAAATTCCAAAGTCTGCTTTATAACAAACCTGCATTACCGCCAACTTTGTCTTGGCAGGATACAACACCACTCCCTCCACCCATTGGACTACAAGTTAATAACCGCAAACTGAGTTGGCAGCCCGGAGATAATCAGCCAGTTCGTTCTTGGACACTTTATCGGCTGAGTGCCGATACTTGGACAATTGGGCGAATTTTATCTGCTGGCACAACCTTCGCTACTGTCCAACTAGCGGGAACCTATGCCGTGTGTGCAGTAGATAGATTGGCGAATGAGAGTGTGGGAACAGTTATTACAGTGAGTTGAACCAAAGGGCTGCCTATGAGTGCGTCACCGAACAGCCCGCACTTCGACAAAGCTCAGGGACCATCGTAGACATCGCTATTATGGTGTTTTGACGTTCTCCCTAACCTAAAGGTACGGGGATTCTAATCATTACTGATTAGGTTTTCTCTTTGGCAGCTTTTTCCTTACGTTCACTATAGCGGTCTGTGAGATAATCAACTTTGTCACGCAATAGCAAAGTAAACTTGTAAAGTTCTTCCATAACATCGACGACGCGATCGCGGTAGGGCGAATCCTTCATAGTGCCGTCTTCGTTAAACTCCTGATATGCTTTAGCCACTGAAGATTGATTGGGGATAGTGAACATTCGCATCCAGCGCCCAAGAATTCTTAATGTGTTGAGGGCGTTGAAAGACTGCGATCCACCGCTCACTTGCATGAGTGCCAAAGTCCTGCCTTGAGTCGGACGCATGGCTCCCATAGTCAGGGGAATCCAATCAATCTGGTTTTTCATCATGCCAGAAATCTGGCCGTGCAGCTCTGGGCTAGACCAGACTTGCCCTTCTGACCACAGACTTAATTCGCGCAACTCCTGCACCTTTGGGTGAGTGTCAGGTACGCTGCCGTAGATTGGCAGTTCACGCGAGTCGAAAAACTTCACCTCTGCTCCAAATTCTTCAATGATGCGTGCTGCTTCCTCTGCCAAGAGGCGGCTATAGGAACGCTCACGCAGGGAGCCATACAAAAATAAAATTCTGGGGGGATGGTCAAATGTCGTCATGGTAATTGCTTATTCTCCTCCAACTCTCGCAAAAAGGTGCTTTCGGCTTCTCGTAATTCGACATCAGGATTTGCGTGTTGGATTTTCTCTATTGCATCGTTATAAGACGAGCCAGTATAAATCAGGTAAGAAGCCAGCATTGTTCCCGTCCGCCGCCTCCCACTGGTGCAATGAACTGCAACAGCGTTACCAATGTCTTTTTGACTGTCAATGAAGTTTTGTAATTCCTGAAGCTGCTCTAAGCTGGGTGCAGTGCCACCTTTGATTGGCAACCAGAGATGAGGAATATTTGCCTTTTGATACAAATCTAGGTTAGAAGGATCATCCATAACGGAGACGATCGCACCAATTCCACTCGCTTGCAATGCTGGGAGTTCATCAGCCGTGGGTTTGCGAACCCCTCCTAGTTTCCCTGGAATCACCCACCACAGGTTCTCTGAAATTGGTTGAATTGTTTCTTGCTCCATTGGTTTAACGTTGTAATCTTTATTGAACAGGTATAATTTCTTTATTGACAGACTCGATCAATTGAGTCACCCGTTCTTTGATTTCATCGCGGACTCTCGGAAAAATTTCCGGTTGTTCTGCTGGATCATCTAACTGCCAGTCTTCAAATACTTCCTGTGTCACCCACTGCGGCGGCAAATTCACGCCACAGCCACACAAAGAAATCACTACATCAAAGTCTTGCGCTTGGAAATCACTCAGGGGTTTGGAGTGTTGATCGGTAATGTCGATACCAATTTCTTTCATGGTAGCGATCGCTTCTGGTCTGATAATACTTGCTTCTAACCCAGAGCTTATCACTTCAATCTTTCCCTTACCAAGAGTTTTAGCAAAACCTTCTGCCATTTGGGAACGCGCAGAATTCTTTTTGCAGACAAACATGACACGTTTCATGGTTCAACTTCTCCAAATAATCTGACTAAATTTATCGTAAATTCAAGGGTTTAAGACCTCGATTCAGATGGCAAAAAATAACGTTTTTCAAACCAGAAAGCAACATTAACAAGACCAATCAGTACAGGGACTTCCACCAGAGGACCGACAACGGCGGCAAAAGCAACACCCGAATTAATGCCAAACACTGCGATCGCAACTGCGATCGCTAGTTCAAAATTATTTCCGGCCGATGTAAACGCTACACTTGCGGCTCTAGAATAGTCTGTCTTAATCCGCCAAGCCATGTAAAAGCTGACCAGAAACATGGTGACGAAGTAGATGATCATCGGAATTGCAATCTTCACCACATCTAAGGGAATTTGAACAATCAAATTCCCTTTCAAGCTGAACATAACCACAATTGTAAATAACAAAGCAATCAGCGTGATCGGGCTGATTTTAGGCACAAATTCATCGTGATACCACTGCTTACTTTTCACTTTTACTAAGAAGTAACGAGTGAAAAATCCAGCTAAAAAGGGAATACCAAGATAGATAAACACACTTTTGGCAATCTCGGCAATGCTGACATTAACAACACTGCCTTGTAACCCAAATAGTGGCGGCAGTACAGTGATGAAGAACCAGGCATAAGGACTATAAAAGATGACCTGAAAGATACTGTTGAAGGCAACCAATCCAGCTGTGTACTCCGTATTGCCTCGTGCCAAGTCACTCCACACAACTACCATTGCAATACATCGAGCTAATCCAATCAGAATCAATCCCGTCATGTATTCTGGATAACCGTGTAAGAAGATAGTCGCTAAAGCAAACATCAAAATTGGCCCAATGATCCAATTCTGAATTAGTGACACACCAAGAATTTTTCCGTTGCGAAATACATCCCCTAATTCTTCATATCGCACTTTAGCTAGGGGCGGATACATCATTAGAATTAACCCGATGGCGATCGGTATATTGGTTGCTCCCACCTGGAACTGATTGATAAACGTTTCTACTCCCGGAAAGAAATAGCCCAGACTAACACCGATAGCCATTGCTAAAAAAATCCACAAGGTCAGGAAGCGGTCAATAAAGGAGAGGCGTTTTGAAGTCTTTTTGTTCATTACGGAGTTCATACAGCTTAGAGGATGTTTGAAACTATTGGGCGAATAGAATTTGCTACTACACAAGCAAAGTCCACCGACTTGGACTAATACAAAATCAAGGCTTTTTAACCCAGGTCGGCGGTCACTGAGCGCGGTCGTTGTGTGGGTAAAGTCTCGTGTAGCCGCGACTTCCAGTCGCCCGGTGAGTAATAAATTAGACTTTTCAAACAACCTATTACATTATTCAAAGTTTGATCATGAACAAGTTTCTTGGTTTGGATGATTGTCCATACCTAAAACTGTCCTTCCTTCCGTAACAACTCCCCAATTGTCAAGTTCATCTCTGTTTTTCCTCCAAATACTGTTCCCACTTTGCCTTCATACAAGTGAACATAATTGAGGTGTTTGCTATCATTTGGTAAAGGTATATAGCCCACAGCACTTGCTATTGTTGGTGCTTTATAAATGTAAAATTCTACAAATTTGTTTACTAATTTTTTGTTTTGGTTATCCCGAAAATTAACGTAGATAAACAAAGGTCGAGCAAGGGGCTGATACTGAACTTTTTCTACAGTTTGACGTGATGGCAGGACTGCACCTTTGCCGTTGTCTATTGCCAGCGCTTTTAATTTATTTTGGGATTTTTCGTAATAGGCATAGCCAAAGTAACCTAAAGCATTTGGATCTTTGCTGATGCCATCCACCAATACTTGATCATCCTCACTCGCTGTGTAGTCATTACGGCTGGCTCTAGTTTTACCTACAGTCGCTTCTGTAAAGTAGTCAAAAGTACCAGACTTTTTCCCAGCACCATACAAATTAAGTGGGCGATCTGGCCAAGATGCGCGTACTTGGTTCCAGCGAGTGATTTTCCCTTGGGCTGACGGTTCCCAAATCTTTTTCAATTCTGCTATTGTGATGTCTTTTGCCCAATCGTTTTGGGGATTAACAGCGACGGTAAGCGCATCAAAAGCAATGGGAAATTCCATATACGCCACACCATTTTTCTTGCAAGTTTCCATCTCCGCCCTCAAAATCGGTCGGGAAGCGTTGCTAATATCGGTTTTTCCAGCACAGAATTTTTCAAACCCGCCAGTAGTACCAGAAATATTAACTGCAACCTGCACCTGATTCTTTGAGTCAGCTTGATAGTTTTTAGCGATCGCCTGTGAAATTGGATATACCGTGCTAGAACCATCAATTTCAATTATTGTTGTTGCAGCCTTAGCAGAATCTCTTACCTGAGTCACATTCTCTGACTGCTGAGTTTGAACGGATGGGTTGGATGTTGCTGTGCAACTTGTCGTCAAAACCAACATTCCCAGTGCCGCAGGCATCGCCAATTCCTTTGCTGTTGTCTTCATAGACACACCCCTGTGAGTTATATCAAGAGTATATCTCTATCATTTCAAAAAAAATTGATTTGTCAATAATTATAGAGGTAGAAGGAAACAAAACATTACAAAAAAAATTGATTGATTTTTATGTCTCGCAGCGAGAACGAATAGGTAATATTGGGCTAAAGCGGCGGAATTCTGCTAGATACTGCTCTAGGGCAACAAACTGCGGCAGATTGAGACTGTAGTAAATCCAGCGCCCTTCTTGACGAGCGCGAACTAAACCAGCTTGTTTCAGGGTTTTGAGGTGAAAAGACAGTTTAGACTGAGTGGTTCCCAGGAGGTCGCACAGGTCACACACGCATAGTTCTTGAGAGCGCAGCAGTTCTAATACCTGAATCCGTAGGGGGTCAGATAGGGCATGAAAGCCAGCAGTGATCGTTTCAGGAGTGAAGGTGCTATTAGGAGCCATCAAATTTTCTTGAAGTATTTCTTTATGCTAAACAATACCTTTACCAAAAAGAAAGGTAGGTCTAACTTTCATCGAAATAGCTCATACCATTGGGAGCATCTCACTTTCGTAGAAAGCCTAAACCTCACCCCAGCCCTCTCCTTACTAAGGAGAGGGAGCAGGAATCTTCTTTCTCCTATGGTGTAGTGTATTTGCTTTCACTGAGATGCTCCCCATACCATTTCTTTGTGAAGCTGCGCCAAACCCTTTTAACTTCTTTCTTTCTTTCTTTCTTTGTGTCCTTTGTGTCCTTTGCGGTTCGTTTTTCTTTCTTGTACTTAAATATGGTACATCTCTGCTGTCTGCTGCCAGTGCTGCTTCCTCTGCCAAGAGGCGGGGCGGCTATCCCTCTCCACCCACTCAAGGGAATTGAGTTTCCCGCCGCTTTCAATAAATTTAAGATGGAGTATTTTTTATCAATCAGTTAAAATACTCAAAATAATTTTAAAGATAATGATAATTTTTAAAGCCTTTAACAGCTAGGAGATGAAAAAGTATTGTAACGACAGAATAACTTTGTAAAAAGTGGTCTTCATTTTTAGGTAAATTCAATTATCAAGCGATTGCCAGTCTCCAAGCTAAATTTGCCCCCTTGGACTGCACCCTCGCTGAAAAATGTGCAAGTATCCGCCGAAAATTTGATTGCCAAACTGACTATTAGCGACGCGTAGTCGCAAGGAGAGGAGGATAACCATGACTAGCCTACCATTCCAAACCCCGCCAACCCACACGGGGACGATCGCAGAACATGAGGCACAGCAGGTTGAGCGTGCTAACGCAACGAAAAAGCAACCGATCGTCTTTGTCCACGGACTCTGGCTGCTGCCAAGCAGTTGGGATCGGTGGGCAGTAGTGTTTGAGGAGGCTGGCTACACCGTACTCACGCCCGGTTGGCCCGACGACCCGGAGACTGTTGCCGAGGCAAATGCAAACCCCGAAATTTTCGCACACAAGACCGTTGGGCAGGTTGCAGACCACTTCGATGAGATTATCCGTAGGCTGAACAAAAAACCTGCTATCATCGGTCATTCCTTCGGCGGACTGCTCGTGCAGATCCTCGCCGGACGGGGGCTGTCCTCAGCAACAGTAGCGATCGATCCGGCTCCGTTTCGAGGTGTGCTGCCTCTGCCGTTCTCGGCGCTGAAGTCCGCATGGCCAGTTCTTGGCAATCCAGCGAATCGTAACCGGGCGATCCCGCTCACCTATGAGCAGTTTCGCTTCAGTTTCGCCAATGCTGTGAGCGAGGAGGAGGCTAAAGAGCTTTACGAAACCTTCTCTGTGCCAGCATCAGGTGTGCCACTCTTTCAGGCGGCAACCGCCAACCTCAACCCGTGGACTGAGGCTAAGGTAGACACCGAGAACCCAGAGCGCGGGCCATTGCTGATCGTCTCCGGCGAGAAGGACAATACGGTTCCGTGGGAGATCGCAAACGCATCGTTCCAGCAACAACAGCACAATCGTGGCGTGACTGAGATTGTCGAGATCCCTAACCGAGGACACGCGCTGACAATCGATAGCGGCTGGCGAGAAGTCGCCGACATATCCCTTGCCTTCGTCCAGCGCTTCGTTCCATCCTCAATTTAGCCGTCTAAACTACACATTCTGATGTTCATGTCTCTAACAGCTGCTTTTACACTTGGTTTCGTGGCTCTATTGCGAGCCTTTACAGCCCCTGCGAGATTATTTCTGGCACGGGGTGGCCGGGTGGGACATCAAGCGTCTTGGCAATATCCCCTCTGACTTGATTGAAGATGTTGTTACGATCGCATCAACATCTTTGCTGATTCGACATGATTCGCGCCGACGGCTTTTCAAGCTCAACAACCTCAAGAGACTCATAACCATGAAAAAACTAGAAGGAAAAGTCGCAGTTGTCACAGGTGCCTCCAAAGGAATTGGTGCTGCGATCGCCTTGGATCTGGCAGATGAAGGTGCAGCTGTTGTTGTCAACTACGCCTCTAGCAAAGAGGGAGCAGATCGCTTGGTTGACAAGATTCTCAGTGATGGCGGCAAAGCGATCGCAGTGCAAGCAAATGTTAGCCAAAAGACAGAAATCGAACGTCTGTTTGCAAAGACGCAGGAGACATTCGGCAGGCTTGATATCTTGGTCAATAACGCTGGCATTTACGAGTTTTCCCCGCTCGAAAGCATCACCGAAGAACACTTCCACAAGCAGTTTGATCTCAATGTGCTGGGATTAATTCTCACCTCACAACAAGCCGTCAAGCACTTCGGTTCAGAGGGTGGCAGCATTATCAACATCAGTTCGCTTGTTAGTACCCTCACGCCTGCAAATGCCTCGGTCTACAGCGCTACTAAAGCTGCTGTCGATGCTGTAACGAAGTCCCTGGCTAAGGAATTGGGTTCGCACCACATCCGCGTCAATTCCATCAATCCTGGCATGGTGGAAACGGAGGGTACGCAAACAGCAGGACTATCCGCAGCCGACAGTCAAGGCCGCCAACAGACTGAAGCGCAAACCCCACTTGGTCGCATTGGACAGCCGCAGGACATTGCACCTGCTGTCGTTTTCCTCGCGTCCTCCGATTCCGCCTGGATCACTGGCGAAACACTGTACATCGCGGGTGGACTTCGCTAGCTTTAATGGGATTGAATTCTTTGTCTATAAGAGTATGGCGCTTGATCTTAAACTCCCTAACCTATCTCTGAAAGTTTAAGATAAAGCGCCTTTTGTCAATAAATTAAAAGACTCGCCTTCTTTCCATGCACAAATAGCGATCGCTAATTCCATTCTCTACTCCCATCTGGAGATATTGCCAAAGCATTGGATACTTTGCTTTGAATACTAGTATTAAAAGCAGCTATTTCGCTATTTTTTGTCGCTTCTCTTCGGAGAAGTGGAATTAATGGAAACTCAGAAGAATTTCTCTGAAGTGCGCCAATAGTTCTCTACTTATAGTCGATTCTTAGTTGGAATCACAATCATCGAGAAATAGGGTACTTCGGCTGGATCAACTTCATCTAGGGGTACGATGCGTTGCTGTGACGTTGATGCCCGCTCAATATATCTTGCCCGTGATGCTAGCCCTAATTTATGCAGGATATCCCGCACTTTGGTAAAGTGACGACCGAGCTTCATAATTGCGGCTGCGTCGGTGATCAGCAAATGTGTAGTCAGTTCTTCTGCTGGCAATGGGGCGGGTAGGACGGTGAGGATATCAGTATAATAGGTGAAAGGTACACCCAAGGCTACCGGACAAGCCATCAGTGAGGAAACTCCGGGGACAACTTCTGTTTCGTACTTGTCAGATAACCGTGTGAACAGGTACATGAATGAGCCATAGAAAAATGGATCACCCTCGCACAGCACCACGACATCTCGACCCGCCGCTAAATGGTCGGCAATTGGTTGAATTTCCTGGTCATAAATAGACTTTGCCTTTTCTGGCTCCAAAGCGCGGGGGAGGTGAAATAGCACTTCGATTTGATTGCCAGGAAGATACTGTGCCACGATCGCTCTCGCAATACTTGCTTTATCTGTGGCTGATTGATATGCTACCACGGGAGCCGCACGCAATAGCCGCAGCGCCTTCAGAGTCAATAGTTCGGGATCGCCTGGCCCGACACCAATTCCATAGAGACGACCTTTGGTTTTCATATTCATTCTTCCTCCGTTGCCAGGGCGTTAACTGCTGCTGCCGCGATCGCACTTCCACCGCGCCGACCGTGTAATGTCAAAAATGGTACATCTCTGCTGTCTGCTGCCAGTGCTGCTTTCGATTCGGCTGCACCGACAAACCCCACTGGAAAGCCTAAGATTATAGCAGGTTTGTCAGCTACTTCATCGAGCATTTCTAACAGCCGGAATAGTGCTGTGGGCGCATTACCAATTGCAATCACTGCTCCTTCAAGATGCGATCGCCATAATTCTAAAGCTGCCGCCGACCTTGTAGTATTTAGATGCTGGGCAATTTCTGGCACTTCTGGATAGTTTAAGGTACAGATTACTTGATTGTTTGCAGACAACCGCCGTCTGGTAACGCCTTCGGCAACCATCCGGCAATCACAGAGAATTGGCGCTCCTGCTGCCAGTGCTGCCCTTGCAGATTGCACTGCTGTTGGTGAATATCCCAAGTCAGTGACAATATCCGTCATCCCACAGGCATGAATGAGACGCACAGCAACTTTTGCTACATCTGGTGGCAGCGCATCTAGGTTGGCTTCTGACCGGATGATTGCAAAGGAATTACGGTAAATTTCGTTGGCGTCTCGGATGTAGTCGGGCATTCAATTTTGGATTTTGGATTTTGGATTTTGGATTGATTTGTTAATTACAGCTATTTTCAGGTAAATAGACCACGCGGGTAGGGGCACAGCACTGCTGTGCCCCTACGACGGATGTGGTTCAAATACATGAAAACTGCTGTAATATAGATACTCACTTTTCATTAGAAGAAGACCTAATTTAATTAACCGCAGAGGCACAGAGAACACAGAGGAAGACAAACAGAGGAATTGGGTAATCTTGCACCGTGAAGGGAGTAATCAATCATCTGTATTTATTAACTTCTGTAATTGGGCGATCGCATATCGATTAGCAAATTCTCCAAAGGACTCATTAGAATTTATCCGTTGAATTTTATATACATATAGCATCCGCTCTATTAATGCAGGTAGTTCGGCAAAAATCACATATTGATATATTTCACGTCCGAATTTGTGCTTGCTGTCACCAACATAAACGTGATAGCCTTCAACAGTTTCATTGTCAGCCTCAATGCTGACACCGAGGAGAGTAATATCACTCTTGCTATGCTGGGCGCAGGATTTTTCGCAGCCGCTAAAGTGGATATTCACTGGGCAATCCAAAGTAAGGCGAGTTTCAAGATACTCTGCTAATGCCAACGCATGATTCTTGGTATCCGTTGCAGAAGCAGCACAACCTTTTTTCCCAGAACAGGCAACTAATGCACTCTTGATATTGCTTGCAGAGGTATCTAATCCTAAGAAAGCAATTTCTCTTTGAACATCAACAACCCATTGCTGAGGAATATCTGTAAGGAGTAAATTTTGCCAAGGAGTTAACCTAAGAGTTCCACTGCCGTATTTTGCTGCTAAATCTGCCAAACCCCGCATCTGTTTACTCTCCAATCGCCCAAGGGTCAAGACGACACCAAGGTAAAATAAGCCTTGCTGACGTTGTGGATGGATGCCAATATGCTGATATTTTTCCTCCCCCTTCCCTGCAAGGGAAGGGGGTTGGGGGGTTAGGTCTTTTCTTGTTTCACTGCACAAAACAGGAAAAGGTAGACGCTGCTGAACTTCTTGGAGATAATTTTCACAACCCAAAGTATTTAATAAATCTAACAGACGTAGCCGACCCTGACTCGTAGTATTACTATGAACTAGATAGACATCCGCCAAAGCTGCCAAGACGGGCAAACATTCATCTGGTGGTAACAAAATTCCCATATCGCTAGGCGGTTGACCCTTTGCGCCTACACTGAGATGGAGACGAAAGTAAACATTACCGTCAACTAAGACAGCAGCAAAGGCGATATCATTCAAGCGATCGCACACCCGAATTATCCCACCACCATCAAAGCAAACGCTAAATTTTGCCGACAGTCCCGAAAGCGCCGGATGTGCAGCAATATAATCATCCCAACTTTGGACGAAAAGGCGAGTGTCGATTAATTCCTGGGGGTCGATACCAGCAGTTGGACTGGTCATAATATTGCGGATGTGGTCTATAACAGGATTGCCAGAACCCAATCCTATATCTTGTAGGTGCTTCAAAACCTCAGCATTTATCCCCGTGCGAATTTCGCGGATTTGTAGGTTAGCTCGATTAGTCACATCCACATAGCCGCCACCGTGCTGTTCTGCTATATCTGCGATCGCACGGCACTGCTGACTACTAATAATCCCACCTGGTATTCTAATGCGAGATAAGATCCCATCTGCGGCGGGTGTAGCATAAAACAGGCCAGGACAAGTGGCAAATCCAGAAACCAAACTTAGAACTCCTTCCCCGTGCAACGCGGAGAGTAGATGGTGAGTGTGTCCTGAGAGTTGGCATTCTGACTTGGGTGATCCCATCACAGCTGCGGCACAGTCCCGGAATTTCACCGGAGTTTCCCAACTCGAAGTTTTAGTAATTTAGCACGAGAAGGCAGTCAGAAAATTTAATGCTTCAAATTGTAACGATCGCAACAGCTTGAAGAGGAGTTTAACCAATTGAAACTAGAAAGCTTGCAACCGGAAATTCAAATTATGAGTGTCTTGCATGGGGCGCGGGATATCGAGAAGATATTTGCTCAGGACAACGAATTTACACAGGGGGAGTAACTGAAGTCGAGATTAGCTCTCTGACATGAACTGCGGAATCTTGTTGTAATGCTGATGCCACGATCGCTTCACTTTCAACTATACTTAACCGAGCGATCGCCTGTTTGATTGCAGGTATACTTTGGGGATTCACGCTCAATTCATCCAGTCCTAAACCTAATAAAATTGGTGTTGCTAAAATATCTGCTGCCAATTCTCCACATAATCCCACCGAAATGCCCCCCGCATGGGCAGCTTGGACAGTTTGCTGCACCATTCGCAACACTGCTGGATGTAGCGCATCAACCAAATTTGCCACGCGGGGATTAGTGCGATCGCTAGCCATGATATACTGACTCAGGTCATTGGTGCCGATACTAAAGAAGTCTACTTCCGCCGCTAACTGATCAGCGATCGCTACTGCTGACGGTACCTCCACCATAATTCCTACTTTGATCGCGGCATCAAATGCGATACCAGCTTGATTTAGTTCCGCCTGCACTTCACCCAAAATTACCTTAGCTGCACGTACCTCGCTGACAGTAGCAATCATTGGCAACATGATCTTAATTTGGTGTCCTATACTAGCTCTCAAAATTGCCCGCAACTGAGTTTTGAAGAGTTCTGGATGATCTAAACAGAAACGAATTCCCCGCCAGCCTAAAAAAGGGTTAGCTTCTGGAAACCTTACTCTCAGATAGGGAAGTGGCTTATCACCACCGACATCCAAGGTACGAATAATCAACGGACGATGATCTAAAACTTGGGCGATCGCCTGATACACTGCTAGTTGTTCTTCTTCAGTGGGGGTGCTTGTCCGATCTAGATAGAGAAACTCAGTGCGGAGTAGCCCCACACCTTCTGCACCGTTAGCCACAGCAACTTGGACATCACTTATACTACCGATATTGGCGAAGACGCTAACTTGCTGACCATCACGAGTAATTGCTGGCTGGTGGGCTGTAGCTCGTGCTTGTTGTTGGGTAGTTTGCCAAGCTGACTGCTTTGCTGCCAGCAAATCCAGGATATGTGATTCTGGTTCTATCCAAGCTTTACCACTTTCACCATCAAGTGCCATAAGTGTACCATTTGCCAAGTGCAACACCTGAGCATCCACTCCCAAAACTGCGGGAATACCCAATGTTCGGGCGATAATTGCGCTGTGGGAAGTAGCACTACCAGAAGTAGTACAAATACCCAACACCTTTGTCGGATCTAGTCCAGCCGTATCAGAGGGGGTTAAATCAGTCGCCACTAAAATTGCAGCTTCCTGAAGATGCAGTTTAGCGGGGGCATTCCCAGCTAGTAATCGCAGCACTCTTTGGCCGACATCCACAACATCGTTAACTCGCTCTTGCAGGTAAGAATCTTCAAGTGTGTGGTAGGAAGTAATTACTTCATCTACAACAGCTTGCCAAGCTGCTTCAGCATTTAGATGGTGTTCTAAGATGCGCTCTTTAGCCCCTTCCAGCAGTACTGGATCTTCTAAAAATAGTAGTTGGGCATCGAAGATGGCGGCTTCAGCGTCACCAATTTGCAGAGATACTTGTGAGAAAACTGCTTGGATTTCTTGTCTGGCGATGTGAATTGCTGCTTGTACTCGTTGCCACTCTGCCTCAACATCATCTACGTGATATTCCGTAATCTGAATGTGGGTAGGCAGATAATGAACAACAGGTGCGATCGCTATTCCACCAGAAGCTGCTATTCCCAAAAGTTCGCCGGGAGTTGCTGGGGTAACTGCATGGTGAAATGCTGGTGGATAATTCAAGGCAGCATTATCTTCACCAAAATTATTTGCAAATAATGCCTGTAATGACGCCAGTGCCTCATCTGCATCAGAACCGGTAGCAGTAATTACCAGTTCGTGTCCTTGACGCACTCCTAAAGTTGTAACTTGGTTAATACTGTCACCCCTGACTAGCTCAGTATTTCTCGTTAAATTCTGCACCCGAATTTGGGATTTAAATTGGGCTGCGGTGGCCACAAACTGCGCTGCGGGACGGGCGTGTAATCCTAAGCGATTGCTCACAATCAGCCGGATTTCTCGCGTTGGTGATTCTGATTCTACATGGGTTGTTGGGGTGACAATTGACAATGCCCTACTAACTACACCCAATTGAGTTGCTTTTGCTACGAGTGCGCCGCGTGCTTCCGCCATGACTTGGTGAATGTTTCTACCAGCCGCCGCCGCTACTACAGCAGCGATCGCGCCTTCTACTAGAGGTGCTTCACACAAATGCACTTTTTGCTGCTGTGCTTGTGACAGAAACTCTATTGCCATTTCTGCACTCAGCAAAGCACTACCCAAATCCATTAATACCAAGACACCATCATCAGAAAAAACAGAAGCGATCGCTTCATAAACCTGAATAGGATCTGTACCCAGTGGATTTTCAGGATCTTCAATACCTGCTGCAACAGCGATGGAAACTTGGCCTTGAACCATTTGCGCGGCGAGTTCCCGCACACCCAGAGCTAGTTGTTTACTGTGAGAAACGATGACAATTCCAACCACTGCCACACTATCAACCTTGTTGAGAGGTTTGCGTTTAGCCAGTTATCCATTTCATTTTCCCATTCTGCTATAATTGCAACTGCCCGAAAATATTTTGGTCTTTCCAGCTAGAAATGGGAACAAAATAGCCTTATTTTAAGGGAATACGTGGTGTCGTCTATTCATAAACTCTATCGTTAGCAGTCCGGGAAGAAATGTTTTGGATAAGTTTGTTCCCATCGTACAACTTAATTGAGACATTGCCATCAAAATTGTCTCGCTAGAATATTAAATAAAGTTAATCGTTTTTAACTCATCCCCCGGCTTGAAGACGGGGGCAAATCGAAGTCATTAGTACCAATGACCAATGACTAATAACTAATGACTAAATCGGCGGGCGGCTATCCCTCCCACCCCTTGAAGGGATGGGATTCCCGCCGATTTTCGTTGAGAAGTACTTTACGCAATGTGCAACTTATTCTCAAATGTTTTGCGTAAATGCTGTTTTAATATCAGCCAGTTTTGAAGTCCAAGTTTTGAGCCTCAGAAGGTCAACGTCGAGCCTCAGAAGGTCAACGTCGAGCCTCAGAAGGTCAACGTCGAGCTTCAGAAGGTCAAAGTTGAGCCTCAGAAGGTCAAAGTTGAGCCTCAGAAGGTCAAAGTCGAGCCTCGGAAGGTCAAAGTTGAGCCTCGGAAGGTCAAAGTTGAGCCTCAGAAGGTCAAAATTTTGGATTTTAAAGTCCAACTTCAGGGCTATAAAGCTGTTATCGGGACTGAAAAAAATAGAGTATAATACTTTACCAGCATAGCTTTCACGTCGAAGTAACACCCCATGAAAGAGACAACCCCCGCAGCTATGCCCTTTAACCTTCGCTACTTTCTACGGTCATTCTACAAGCGAGCGATTGCGAAGACAAGCCTGTAAAATGTTTAGTTAATCTTCATACTTTCTAATAATTATAAATCTATGCCTTATAATAAATTCACTCTTCAAAAAGCTGTAGAGGATTTCCAACTCACAATCGTTGAAGGGGGTCGTTTCCTGCCAGAAATTCCCTCACTCACCCCTACCGCTTTGCTAGTGGATATTCTTAAAGAAACAATTCCCTGGGCGATCGCAGTGAGTAGTGAGAAAGCCCGTTCTGAGGGCATCATCAATCCTGTCTTACTGGAAGTGAAACGCCAACTCAAAGGACAGATTAGCGTTTTCTCTGGCGAGGAATTCAATGTAGAACCGGAGGCTGAACTCACTGGCTATGTTGACTTTCTCATTAGTCGTTCCCCAGAACAGCTATTTATCAAAGCTCCTGCGGTGATTCTAGTGGAAGCAAAAAAGGAAGACCTGAAACCAGCGCTAGGTCAATGCCTCGCCGAAATGGTTGCAGCTCAACGCTTTAACCAACAAAAGCAACAGCCGATTTCGACGATTTACGGAACAGTGAGTAGTGGCACGGTTTGGCGGTTTCTGAAGCTGGAAGAGCAATGCGCGTCCATTGACCTTACAGATTACCCCCTCCCTCCAGTTGAGCAAATTTTGGGTTTTCTCGCTTGGATGGCGCAGCAGGGCTGAGTTATCATGTCTGTCCTGGCTCGAAAAGGGCTGGGATAGTATGATTGTGGTTTTGTATTATTAATCGTATAAGAGATGACACCTAAATTTGAATACAGCACTCTTGCCCATCCCCAGGATATTCAGCATCTGGGGTATATTTTTGAGCAATGTTTCATCAGTGGGCTTGGTGGCGAGGAAGCTTACATCAATCTCCTTGGCGTAGAAAATTTCCGCATTATTCGTGAGTCAGAACAATTAGTTGGTGGATTGGCAACTCTGGATATGGGTCAGTGGTGGGGTGGTGTGCGTGTACCAATGACAGGAATCGCGGTAGTGGGCATTGCTCCAGAGTATCGCGGTTCGGGAGCTGCGATCGCACTCATGCAGCACACCCTCAAAGAACTTTATGCTAGGGGTATACCGCTCTCTGCTCTTTATCCAGCAGTGCAAACTTTGTATCGAAAAGTCGGGTATGAGCAGGGGGGTAGCTGGTGTAATTGGGAAGTTGCTACTAACACTATCCAAGTGCGGGAGCAACCCCTACCTTTGCAACCAATAGTGAGTATCAATCATCAAGTCTTTTATGAACTATATCAGCAGCAGGCGAGACAAACGCCTGGATATTTAGACCGACATCCCGCAATCTGGGAGCGCTTAATCCAGCCAGATGAGAAGGAAACATTTTACGCATATTTTATCGGTAGCAAAGAGAAACCCCAAGGCTATATCCTCTTTAGCCAACATTCAAAAGAGGATGGCGCAATTCTGCGGATCAAAGATTGGGTAATTCTTACAGTTGCGGCTGCACAAAGTTTTTGGTCTTTTCTAGCCACTCATCGCTCTCAAATTGAACGGGTGCGATGGAGAAGTTCTGTGATTGATTCCCTGACATTACTGCTACCAGAGCAAACTGCCAAGCTCAGGCATACGATGCGTTGGCTACTGCGGGTAGTAGATGTAGTCAAGGCGCTGGAGATGCGGGGTTATCCTTCGGGAATTCAAGCTGAACTGCATTTAGATATTCAAGATAATTTGCTAACTGGAAATAATGGTAAATTTATTCTTTCTGTCGCCAACGGACGCGGTGAAGTTACAAAAGGTGGAAAAGGTGAGTTGCAGTTAGATATCCGAGAACTAGCACCACTATATACAAGTTTGTTCACCCCCTACCATTTGCAACAAGTGGGAAAACTGCATGGGACAGAAACCGCTATTTCAGCAGCTACGCAAATATTTGCAGGTAGCTCTCCTTGGATGGCTGATTTCTTTTAACCTGAGATGTCAACGAATCTCTCTCTGCGTTGAACTTTAGTTCAAGTCTGTTCCTCTCTTATAGGACTTACGCAAAAACCCTCTCAAACTCTCATTCCTCCGTGACCTCTGCGTCCTCTGTGGTTCGTTTTCCGTTCCCTTTGCGTAAGTCCTATCTTAGTTGGAGAGGGACGGTTTTGCGTAGTCAAACCACGGAGAGGGATGTCCATCTCCCATAATGCGTAGTCATATTAACTTTTAGCTCACAACCCCTACGTATTTATCTCGATCCCATTTTGTCACGCTTCGTAAAAAAGGTAGGAAAAGTGGGTTTAGTAGGATCTTTTGTATAAACCCTTGATTTCTCAATTTCCGGTTTGCTACATTAAGCATACAGTCACTAGCTAACTAATATCAATCGACTAACTACACATGAAGGAGGTGATTTATGACTAATGAAATCTTTGCTTTAACAGCCAACGAAGAAAATCTGCAAGCTTTAGTTTTCGAGGAACTAGATGACTCCCAAGCATCAAAAGTAGTCGGAGGTCTTGATATTGCATTTAGGGCTGTTCCGGTAGGCTCGGCTACCGAGGGGCCGCCAATAAGTGGCTTATATGTGGGGGCGGGGGTAGGTTTTAACAACTTGACTTAGCTGGACAATGACCGAGAGTAAAGCAATGGGGGGCGGAAAAGGTGAGTACATAAGACCTCACACCCGCACATCAAACCTACAACCTCGATTTGCTTCTTCCGAATTTCTGTACCACTTCTGCTAATTCGGGGTGTGACCATACCTGGCACTGTCCAATCGGCAATCCTAGTTGACCAGGTGAGCATTTGCGATCGCCCTTATGAATTTTATCACCAGCCAGCAGCTTACTACCGCAATATCATAATTGGTGGCGATCGCACTCCTTAGCCAATGCGATCGTAACTACCGAAAATGTAGGGGCGTACAGCTAGCTGTACACCCCTACATATCTATCTGTATCAGGTATTTCCTGAAATGGGATTAATTCAGGAAATTTCGAGTGCCACTACCACCGTTTCTACCAACAGCAGGAATTTCCAGTAAGCTATCTGTAGCGTTACCAGTGCCATTATTGGTAACAGAGGTAGAGTTACCCGGATGTCCATTAGGAACAAACAGTTGCGGGTGGTCAAAAGGTGCTTTCTCATGGACAACTCGCTCATCGGTGAGTCCTTTTAAAAAGGCGACCAATTGCTGTTTTTCCGTTGGTGACAGATTCAGAGGGGGAAGAGCTCCAAAGTCACCACCCCGACTGTAAAAATCAACCACTTGCTCTAGAGTCCCCTGACCTCCGTTGTGAAAGTAAGGGGCAGTGAGTTCCACATTGCGAAGCCCAGGTGCTTTGAAAGCTCCGTCTGCAACTACGCTCTCACTTGAATTCAACGGTGGAGTCAGAATCGGGGGGTTTTGACCCAGGAGATTATTAAATGTCCCCAGTTGAGCCAACCGTGCCTCAGAGAAGGGATTACCTTGGCCGTTAGCAGAGAAACCGTCATTACCACCCAAACCGCGATCGTCCGTGGCAGGTCTGACACCAATATTGAAGAAGCCAGTGTCTTCAGGGGATTTTGCACCAAACGGCGAACGTATGATTCGTCCGCTTTTAGCCACGTTGCTGACTGAAGCACCGGTTAATTCCAACCCACTATGGCAACCGATGCACCCCTTGCCCTCGAATAGTTTCTTGCCTTGTTGCTGCTGCACAGTGAGGGCGTTGGTGTTTCCTTCCAAGAAGCGATCGTATGGCGTATCATTGGCAATGAGTGTAGACTCGTATAACTGAATCGCCAGCCCAAAGAATAGCGAGAAGTTATACTCCAACACCGAGTACTCATTGGTTTGGGAAGAGTTATCAGGCGTGTTGACAAAAGTCCGTCTACCTTGAGCATCAACTTGGATGAGTCGATTAGAGTTCCACCACTCCGGCTTAAAGGCATCTTTAACCAGCTGTTCGTAGGTTTTATCCTTCAGTCCGGGTTGAGGCCATCTACTGTTTGCACCTAAAACGCTGTCTTGTGGATGCACAACTTGTTTGCCTAGTGGTCTGAGGGTAGATAACTTTTGCGCCAGTACTCGGGGGAGCTTTGTACCGCTAATTGACAGAACATTTTGCAACAGTTCGCTCAGAGAATTTGTGTTGCCAATTTGCGAGAGATTATTATCAATTTGTTGAATGGAACTGAGTAGTGGTCCGAGCGAAATATCTGGCATCAGATTGCTGACAGATTTTCCGTTGTTAACTTGTCCGAATTTATTACCAATTTCTTGAAAAGTGCGACCATCAGCAGACAACTCGGTGGAACTGAGTGGCGGACCCAGCGCCTGAGAAGCTAAAGACGAATTATTCAGGCTGACTTTGACAAATTGGAGCTGATTTGGGTTTTGTGCTTTGACGACAGAGGCGTTAACATCTCTTAAACCGAAAGGGTTCACCCCATTAAAGATGTTTTGCGCCTTTCCATCCCAGAAGTTGCGGAAGTTGAATGCTGCATTAATTACGGTTGGCGTGTTGCGCGCCTGGACGCGGCGCACATT
Organism: Nostoc sp.; assembly: GCF_036917755.1. Lineage (GTDB taxonomy): Bacteria > Cyanobacteriota > Cyanobacteriia > Cyanobacteriales > Nostocaceae > Nostoc. The sequence goes on along the minus strand of NZ_JBALFC010000044.1, from coordinate 19,198 downwards.
CGTACCTCCCACATTAAATACGGGATCGCGTTCATTTGTTACTTGGTCTTCCGCACTACCAGGTTTGACATCAACAAACTTTGTATTGAAGACCCCCTGAGAGGAACTGACATCGTTACGGTCAGAGACAACAGTTTTAGAATCATTGGAGTTCGACAGCTTGTGGAAGGGGAAATCTTCCGGCTTGAGCTGGTAGTTTGGTGCGCCACCGACATTAAAAGCTGTATCTGGATTCGGTGTACCATCGGCGTTGACCCGCAAAAGCCCAGGATTGATCTGATTTTTGGATCTATTATCGGCTCCAGCATGGAAGTGACAACTAGCACAGGAGGTCTGTCCGTCGCTCCCAACCTGCATATCCCAAAAAAGAGTTTTTCCTAACTTGATTGCAGCTACTTTGTCTTTTACAAAGTCTCCAAGATTATTAGGCTCTGGAACCGATACGCTCTTGAGCGAAACTCGAGGCGACCCCGTAACCTGCGCTGATACACTATTTCCAGCTATTACTGCTACCAGAATAATGGCAGCAATTGTTATAGTCTTTGAAAATCTTGATCTGAGGTAGTTAAGCTTGCCATCTCTGAATCTCCGCCCTTGGCGCTTTATTTTTATCACCAAAGATTTGAGTAAAAATCGACCTTTTGAGGTTAGTAGCAAATAAATTGATAAGCCAGTAATAAAGACTACTAAGCTTATTATGGGTATAATCCCCATAGTTTTTTGTCATAAAATAACAACGAAAAAAATTATACATCTGTGAGCAAGTCTTAAATTTATTATTCTTGTAAAGTAATTACGTAATTTACTAATTTTATGTGAACAAAAAACGCCATATTACTACAAAAACTTGGGTAGGTAGGTAAGCTATTCTATATTTAAGTTGGATTAGCTGGGCTGTTAATATACTTACTCCACAAGAGTTTGATAAAATTCAGATATGCAAATTAGATATGTTTTAACTGATGATCAGCCCTACTTTGAGTAGGATATTTGAATGTCGCTACATCAAAGTTCTGGTCGGTGGCGCTTAGGACTAGCGTTATCGCTATTGACGGTTTTATTGTGGGGAATTTTACCTATCGCTCTGACGGTAACTCTGCAAGTACTTGATGTTTATACCATCATTTGGTTTCGGTTCCTGGTATCTTTTTTACTACTTGCTGCGTATTTAGGAATACGCCGTAAATTGCCAAAGTTAGAAGAATTGTATTCTGCTGCTTGGAAGTTATTAGCGATCGCTACACTTTTCTTAGGGATTAATTACTTTTTCTTTATGCAAGGTTTAGCACTTACATCGCCTGCTAACGCTGAAGTTCTCGTTCAATTATCTACCCTTTTATTAGGTTTAGGAGGGTTAGTGATTTTTAAAGAACGTTACCGGCTGTATCAATGGATTGGTGTAAGTGTAATGACTTGCGGTTATCTTTTATTTTTTCGTGAACAACTAATAAATTTAGTTACAGCGCATGGCACATATATACTAGGTAGTATTTTGATTGTGCTAGGAGCAGCAACATGGGCTATTATATGCTTTGGCACAAAAGCAGTTATTACAATCTTTATCTTCCCCTCATATTATGCTGTTTATTTATGGAGACTGTGCTTTATTATTCACTCCTCTAGCCAGAGTAAAATCACTTTTTATACTTGATAGTTTCCATTTAGAAATGTTGGTTTTTTGTGCATTGAATACTTTAATTGCCTACGGTGCTTTTGCCGAATCATTAGAACATTGGGAAGCATCACGAGTGAGTGCAGTATTAGCTTTAGCTCCAATTGTGACATTAAGATCAGTCGCAGTTGTATCAGTTATTGCACCTGATTGGACATCACCAGAACACTTGACTTTCATCGCAATATTAGGAGCGGGTTTAGTAGTCACAGGTTCAGTAGCGATCGCCTTGGGAAAAGCTGATTCTTGAAGAAGAATACATTCGTCAGAATTCAGAATGCTTATATCAATTCTGCATGAAGATGCGCCAAACTATATGTTTTTCATCTAGTAAATTCGTGCCAGATTCAAAGCTACAACATAAATACTGAGGCAGGGTATTTTTTATTTGCTATGATTTAATAGTGAAGGCAACCTACTGGAGTCAAAATAATTCGTAATTCGTAATTCGTAATTATTTAGTCAGCCTCTTGCAATATGGATACTTTACCCATCTGTGTAACTCTGTAGGATTTAATTGTTGACCTTATGTCCGATAAAAAAATCCTTGAGTAATAATTCATAAATCAAAATTAAGGAGCGGAGCCGGAGACGCTCCTCTGAGGTATCATAATCAATTACTGGTTAATTGGGAATCACTACTTTTTTTTGACTACCAAATCCTAGATTTCATGGGGATTTTAAACCTATTCATACCCCTTATTTGAAGCAAGCTAAATCCAGAATTCATGCTGAATTCTGACGACTGATGCCTTTATTCTGTTTCGATAACTTTAAATAAACCAAGCAGGGCGCCCGAATAACTACCAAAGCCAACACCTGATAAAACCAGACCACCGAAATAGTTGAGCGATGAATAGTTTGTTTGGTAATTGGGCTAGCACCCTTAGAAAAAATTCTTTATTGCTGGCTCTTTCAATGGTGCTGCCAACCTTTGGAATTAGTAATTCTGTCTTGGCAGCAGAGCGGATTTATGCATCTTATTCAGCTTTAGAACTTTCCATTTCAGTCACTGCTTTAGAAAACTACGCCAAAACAGGTGTAATTGACAACGATTTGGCAGCGTATCAGCAATATCTGCCTCTTGAAAAGCTTCAGGGATTGCGGCGGATTTTAGTTAATCGAGTGAAAGTTAGTCCGGTAGTAGTTTCGCAACTTCTCTACACACCACAAGGAGAATTTTTACTGCATCGGTTGGCGCAAGCGATTATAGCCAAATATCCTCAGTCAGAACCAGAATTTGATGCTTTGCGTTCGGCGCTAATTTTAGCCTCTGCGGAATCGTCCGGCTTGACACTTTTGAATGTGTTGCGTAAATATCCCAACAGCAGCATTCGCCTTGATGTCGTAGAGACTTTGGAAATAGCTACGGAATTGGAGAAACTTGTTAATCAAACTCATCGTGCGATCGCAGCAGTTTCCCAAAAGTCTAAAATAGAAGCTACTACCATTTCACAACCAAATTTCTCACAATTACCCGATTTGCAGATTCCGGGAAAGTTGAAGTCACAAAAATACACCCTGAAGTTTTTTGACTCAACGCGCAATCGGCTTTTATTAACTGATGTTTACATTCCCAACCTCCAGAACACTGCACCGATAATTGTGATTTCTCACGGCTTGGGTTTAGACAGCAGCAACTTTCAATATTTAGCCACTCATCTAGCTTCCTACGGATTTGCCGTCGTCGTTCCCAATCATCCTGGTAGTGATGCTAAACAATTGCGTTCGCTGTTGAATAGACGCGCCATTGAAGTAGCAGAACCAGGTGAATTTAAAGACCGACCTTTGGATGTGACATATATATTGAATCAATTGGAAAAAGATAATCAATCTGATTCACGATTTAAAGGTCGGTTAAATCTGCAACAAGTCGGAGTATTTGGTCAATCTTTGGGAGGCTACACAGCCTTAGCCCTGGCAGGTGCTAAAATCAACTTTCAGCAGCTAAAACAAGACTGTCAACCAGCAGCACTGCAAAATACCTGGAATATGTCTTTACTGCTCCAGTGTCGTGCTTTGGAACTGAGCATCAGCAAGTCTCACAAGGATTATAACCTGCGGGATCAGAGAGTGAAAGCCGCGATCGCAGTTAATCCTATAACTAGTTCTATTTTCGGCAAAGTTGGCTTAAGTCAAACAAAAACTCCAGTGATGATTGTCAGCAGTAGTGATGATACAGTTGCACCAGCTTTAGCCGAGCAAATTTTACCTTTCTCCTGGTTTAGGAATTCACAAAAGTATCTCGTCATGCTTGTAGGTGGCACGCACTTTTCCACTATTGGCAATGGCAACCCTGCAAATCAACAAGTAGCATTACCTGCCGATATGATTGGCGATGCTTCCCAAGCGCGTCGTTACATGAATATTTTGAGTTTACCTTTCTTCCAAACTTACGTCGCAAGAAGACCAAAATACGTCTCTTACCTCAACGCCGCCTACACCCAAAGCATTTCTAGTAAGTCTCTTGGATTGAGTCTCGTCCAGTCGCTGAGTAAAAGCGAATTAGCACAAGGATTTAGTAGCGATCGCCCCAAAGCTCAATATTATCAAAAAAAAGCCCCTAACTCCATACTCAACTTTGGATTTTGGATGTTGGATGTCGGCGTTGCAATGCTGCATGTAACGATTTTTATTTAAGTCTAAAAGTTTACCTCCGTCCCTCTCCGCATCGGAGAGGGACAGGTTTTGCGTAGCCAAACCAGGGAGAGGTCTTTTTTATTAGCCTAATTACGGGGATGATGCTTCCACTGTGATCTGAGGCGCACCTTTCCAGCTAAGGTATAAAAAGGGCATAGCAATTCACTTTGGGAAAACAAAAAAAAAACAAATATGAATAATTATCTAAAATCAACCGTAAAACTACTTAATTATCTAAAATAGCTCTCAAAATACTTCAGTGTAAGCACTAGATGATTTTATGCTTTGATTTGCGAAACTATCCACTAGCTAATTCAAAAAGTGAACCAGCTAAAACTGAAAACAGGTTTAACGTTAATAAAGAGTGAAATACAACCATGACTACAGCAGACATTAATTCAATTACTGGCCTTTATGTAGCTTACTTTGATCGTGCCCCTGATGTGGCTGGTCTGGATGGTTGGTTAGGCCAAGCCAAAGCGGGCGTATCGCTCGAAACCATAGCCGATGCTTTTGGTAATTCACTAGAGGCTGCAGCGAAATATCCCTACTTGGACTTCCCTAATATCGCCGATCCGACTGCATTCGTCACCTCAATTTACTTCAATGCTTTCGGTCGGGCGCCAGATGCCACGGGATTGGCGGGTTGGGTTAATCAGTTGAAGACTGAAGGACCCGGTCAAGTTTCGACCTTTATCCTCACATTAATCCAAGGTGCTCAGGGTCCAGACATAATAGCTTTGCAAAATAAGGAAGCCCTTGCCCTACGGTTTACTTTAGGACTGCTCAATAGTGGTAATAGTAATATCTCCACCAGCCCGCAGACAGTTGCAGATTCAGCAAGTATCCTCGATACGATTACCTCGACCTCAGACTCAACTATAGCAGGTAATTTGCTTACAGCAGGTAATGCGGCGGTTGATGCACAGATCGCTAATTACACAACTATTGCTCTAACTAGCTACCTTACTACCTCCTCTACTGACAGCCTTGTAGCTACAGCGAATAATGACACGATCGTAGGCGCTAACACTGGTACAGCATCAGAAGATCAAGTCCAAACTGGTGACAAGATAAATGGTGGTGCAGGCATTGATACCTTCCAATACATTGGTGCTTATGGTACTGCTGCTGCTGTGCCAACTCTATTAAATGTTGAAAAAGTAGAACTTTTAAATCCTACTACTGGTACCGTAATTGACTTCACTGGCAAAACTACAGGTCTTCAACAAGTCACCATTGAAGATCTCTCTAGTACCCTAGCTGCTTTTACCGCCAAAGGACTTAGTGGTATTACCTTTGGTGTTGAAGGTGCCACCCTTACCGCCGGTGCCACCCCTACCACGACTGTCACGGCGCTCACGGCTGATTTTGGTACGGCCACCAGTGCAAACTTGTCCATCAAGGATGCCATAGTGACTACGGCTGATCTAAGCACAGGCAACGCTGCACTCACTACCCTTAACATTGCGGCTGATGGTTTAGGGGAGAATTTGATTGGGTTAAAACTACCAGCGGCCACGACAACCCTGAAAATTACCGGTGCCGGCACACTAGATTTAGGTACTACCCCGACGACAGTATCAACGATTGATGCCAGCGCAAACACAGGCGGTGTTGATGTCACAGTTGGTGCCGTGAATGCTACCTTCACGGGCGGTAGTGGAAATGATACCTTTACCTCAGCATTAACCGACTTCGATGCCAACGATAAGCTTGACGGTGGTACTGGCACAACGGATACACTAATACTTACGGGTATCAATACTGCTCTCACCACCCCCCAATATGCAGCTATCAAGGCTATCAATGGTTTTGAAGTACTGAACTTATCAGGTACTGCTATAACAGTCGATGCCAGTCAGCTTCCTACTCAAGCTAACGATATATTCACACTAACGCAAGCAGGTGACATCACAGTTACTAACGCGACTGGAAGCAATACCTTTACCTTGGCAGGTTCTACAGCTAATAAATTCGATCTCACCGGGACTGGTGCTGCTAATATCGCCCTTCAAGATACTGCCAAAATCGACGCTTTAAACTTAACTGGCGCTACCAGCCTCAACATCCAATCTAACAAGAAGGATGCTACAACTGCTAGTAATTCGATCACATTAGGCACTGGTACTACTGTGCCAATCAAAGTGACGGGTGACAGCGCCCTCACGATTCTACAGCCCACTACCCCCATTAATAATGTAAACATTGATGCTACTGGTTTCCAAGGGGCTTTAACCGCTACTGGTGGTGGTACTAGTGGTAATGACATATTAATAGGTGGTAATGGTAATGACACCTTAACAGGTGGTGGTACTGGTACTACTAATAGATTAGTAGGTGGTCTTGGTAGTGACCTATTAACAGGTGGTGGTACTGGTACTACTAATACTTTTGTCTTCTCGATCGCAGGTTCCAATGCCGGAAGCTTTACGGGAGGTACTACCGATACCTATGATACCGCTAGTACTTTCGCGGAAGGAACAGATAAAATCGAACTCAGCGGAGGCGTATTCAATGCCACTAGTTTGATTAGTGAGTCGGCAGTACAGACAGCCGTCGGTAGTGCAACCACCTTGAGCACCGCACTTCCAAATGCTGCTACGGCAATTGGCGCTGGGAAATTTGGTGCTTTCAAATTGGGGAGTGATACCTATATCTTGGGTAATGATGCCACTGTAGGTACTTTGAATCAAGGGGATTTACTGATTAAACTCGCTGGCGTTACTACGACGCTGGCTGCTGGGGACTTTACATTCTCCTAATCATCACTCTTGTTTGAAAAAAGAAAGGACTGATCTATTATGGTTAGTCCTTTTTTTGGCTTCCTATACTTTGGGGTTCGTTAAAAAAATTGACTTTGACAAAGAGTTTTAGCCTTAACTGAACCGTATTGTCCTCAATCCAACATTTTTGCGGGGTTTGTTGGGTTTCCCAAAGCCTCAATCCAACCTACACATTTTTATTTTTTAGGCTCAACCGAGCAGTATTGAAACTTCTCTCGTTAAGTTGACTTGCGTTAGAGCCGCAATGAGATGCGTTTACAGCCAGAAGTTGTAAACGAGGTTTTAAATAAAACTTCTATAAGCCTTTAACGTTTCTTTTGCTGTTCTTTCCCAAGAAAATAATTTTGCTCTTTCTTTGCCTTTCTTAATTAATTCTTGGCGGAACTGAGAATCACTAATTATTTTTAATATAGCTTCAGCTAGTTGGATAAAATCATTCGGGTCAATTAGGATAGCAGCATCTCCTGTCACTTCCGGGAGTGACGAAGTGTTAGCAGTGACAACAGGTGCGCCTAGAGTCATAGCTTCTAATACTGGCAAACCAAAACCTTCGTAGTGAGACGGATAAACGAAAACATCGGCTTTTGAGTAAAATAATGCTACTAATTCATCAGCTAAATAGTCAAGATGGTGAATTTCATGTTTCCAAGGAGATGTCTCAATCGCCGTGAATATTGGTTCATAATTCCATCCTTTCCTACCAACTAATATTAGCTGATGCTCAATTTTATACTTTTCCTTTAAGAAATTAAATGCTGTAATTATAGTATTAATATTTTTCCTCGGTTCTATCGTACTGACAAAAAGTAAATAAGGTTTAGAAAAATCATAGCTAACTTGCTTTTCTAAAGTTGGAATATTTTGACTAGACAAATAATCAGGATGGTAACGACTAGCTAGAGGAGTAACATATACTTTTTCTGGAGCTACTTGCAAATGCTCAATAATATCTTTTTTAGAGCTTTCGGAAATAGTTAATACTAAGTCTGTCCATTCTAAGCAACGCTTAACTCTTTTTGTATATGTTTTCACAACTGAGTCTATATAATTAGGATATTTTATAAAAGTTAAATCATATATATTCATCACCTTTAAGCTGTTATTACAGGGATAAACTGAATAATTTGTCCCATGTAATATATTTGGGTAGTCCAAAGATTGTTCAAAATAATTCTGAAAATAATCAAGAAATAAATCTGAAACTGGAGTTAATGTCAATAATAAATCAGAAATTTTGACAGGTATAGGCAGTATATGAATAGAAGAATTTTGATTTAAACAATCAGGTAAAGCTAAGTTGCCTAAAAGCCATTTTTTAAAGCTTGGTTGATAAGCGATCGCCAGTTGAAAATTCTCTTGAGATTGTAAAGCCTCAAGTGAATAAATTAAATTAGTAATATAAAAGCCAACTCCACTTGGTTTTGAATCTACTGGAGTGGCATCGACTACAACTTTTAGCATTAGATATTTAGCTACGAATTACTTTTTCAGGTCATAATCAACCATTAACTCAACCATTTGCTCAAATGAATGTTGAGGCTGCCATCCTAACTCGGTCTTAATTTTATCAATAGAACCAATCAACTGCACTGGTTCATCAGGGCGGTAAAATGCAGGATCAACAGAGACATAATCTTGCCAATTTAGACCAACACAGTTGAAGGAACACTCAACAACTTCTCTGACAGAGTGAGTTTCACCACTAGCGATGATGTAATCATTGGGCTTTTCTTCCTGCTGCAACATCAGCCACATTGCATAAACAGCATCCTTAGCGTAGCACCAGTCACGACGAGCATCTAGGTTGCCCAATTTTAGTTCATTTGCCAAACCCAGTTTGATCTGGGCTGCTGCGTGCGTGATTTTGCGAAATACAAATTCTGTACCGCGTCGGGGAGATTCGTGAGTGTAAGTGATACCACAGCAGGCGTAGAGCTTATATTTTTGCCGATAGTTGACAGTCATCCAGTGAGCATAAGCTTTGGCAACACCGTAGGGATTACGGGGACGGAAAGCGGTACGTTCGGTTTGGGGTGATTCGTCGGGTTGACCAAAAACTTCACTACTGGATGCTTGATAAAATTTAGCATCAGGTTTGCAGCGACGAATGGATTCTAAGAGACGGGAGACACCAAGGGCTGTGTATTCGGCAGTGAGAGCAGGTTGTGTCCAAGAAAGGGGAACATAGCTTTGAGAGGCGAGATTATAAATTTCGTCAGGTTGAGCCTCAGCAATCACATCCATCAAGGAGGACTGATCCAACAGGTCGCCTGATAATATTTGAATGTCATCTGAAAAGTGGGAAATACGCTCTAGGTTGCTGGTACTGGAGCGGCGGACTAAACCAAAGACTTGGTAGCCTTTGGCTAGTAGTAGTTCAGCAAGATAAGAGCCATCTTGCCCAGTTAAGCCAGTAATGAGAGCTTTTTTAGTCACAGTAACAACCTTTGGGAAAGCTAAGTACTAAGATACAGGGGTAATTATAGTGGCATGACACGGCTAAAAGTAGTACGAATTTTAATCAGGGTAACTTAAGTTTTATTAAAGCTTTTGAGGATGTTTGAAAAGTCACAAAGTATACTATAAACCTCGCTTCCATTCCTCTCCCCGTTGGCGTCAGCCTGCCGTTAGGCAAGCAAAGAGGGCTTTGAAACCCCCATTCCCTCATAGGTAAGGGAGTCACAGTGCCTTAGAGGATGTTTGAAAAGTATTGGGCGAATATAATAGAGCCTCCGGCACGCTGACGCGAACGCTACTACACAAAACTTAGTCCACGGAGGTGGACTAATACAAAATCAAGGGTTTTAACCCACGGAGGTGGGTTTTGTTTGTGTAGCCGCGACTTCTAGTCGCCAGGGCTAGTAACAAATTAGACTTTTCAAACATCCTCTTAGGTTTGCGAGGCTTTGATGTTACGAAAAATACTTTTAAAACATCCTCTAATTGATAGTTCAGCAGGGAATTAATTACTAATAAAGTATATAGCTTCTGCAACTTTTGTTATCTGCATATCCAGTGTTTTGTAATCCATCCAATTACTTAGTTCTTCTCCTATCTTGTCTACCAACTTATACGCTAATACACTACATCTAAACCTTTGAATCTTTTCTCCAAAGCTGACGATCGCCTGAGCATAAATTTCCGGGTTATGTTTATTTTGTAAAAGCTGCTGACCATTTTCTCCTATTTTTGTAAAGAATTGGGGATTCGCCAAAAAACTTTTGAGGTGCTGTTGGATATCCTCAATTTCATAATTTGGACGCACAAATGCAACAGTGTCTTCCGATTGTTCTGCATACCAACCAACCTTTGTAACTAGACTAGGAAGTGCGTGACTCCAAATCCGAAGTTGACTCAGTGATGCTTCTCCCATAGTCGGATGGCGTAGATTAATCGCTAAATTAGCATTTGCCAAAGCCAAGTCTAACTCAGCATCCGCAACAAAATCATGTAGTTTTACTAGATTAGTAAGTCCTAATAGTTTAATTTGTTCCTCAATATAATTTTTATTCCAAACTTGCCCATATATATCTAAGAAAAACTGATTTTTTTCAGGTAAGCTAGATAATGCATTGAACAAAAAATCTAATCCACGGTTAGCACCAATATAGCCAAATACAATTAAGCGATAGGGTGCTTTATTATTTTTACTTTGTGGATTTGCTTGCCATTCACTTATGTACGGTAGTGGCGCATAGCCGACAAACCATCGCTTCTCTTGCTTAATAGTTTGGAAATCCACTTTTGTATGTGTGACAACTCCAACTGCATTCTCTAAAGCTAAAAATGTTAGCGGATAGAATTCACTCATGAACTCAGTTGAAATATTACCACTCAAGAATTTCAAGACCGCTTGCTCACCCTGAATCCCGTAGTATTTTTTCATCTGAAATAAATAAGCATCTAGATTCGACTTTTGTTCTCGATGTAGATAGATACTAGCAAAAAAGTGCTGTAATCTAACATCATGTAAAACAACTAAACCTGGGCATTGACGACTAACCTGCCATATTGCGAAGTGAAAGTCTGGATTATTGCCTATATGATATACATTTAAATCCGCTTGGTTAATTTCAACCCAAGGAATATTAGCCAAATCATAATGACGCACTATGGCGTACTTCTCCAAAGATGAACTCCAGTGCTGTTGATCTGTCCACAGCACAATTTCAGCATATTTTTGCAACGTAGGAATCAATTGAGATGTATACTCAGCAATGCCGGACTTTGTAGGCGATAGTGGGGAAAACCAGTTAATTTTCATGAGACTAGCTTTTGAACAACTGTAGACCATGAAATGCTGAGACTATCATAATAATCTCGTCCTGCCTTACCAAGAGCTTGTGCCCAAGAGCGATTTTCCCATAATTGATCCATCGCTGCGGCTAGAGATGTAGAAGTAGGTTCAGCAAATAAACCCGTTTCTTCGTGACGGATAAATTCTAAGGAACCTCCTGAATCTGTACAAGTAATAACGGGTTTAGACGCTAGCATTGCTTCCAGAGTGACATAACCATAGTCTTCATCCAAAGGTGGGTAAATAACTCCTATACTTTCTGCATAGGTTCTAATTTTTTCTTCTTCACTAATTTGACCTAAAAAAACTACTCTATTGGCAATATTTAATTTTTTAGCTAAATCCTTTAAGTATTCACCATAACTTTCTGTATCTGGTTTACCTGCAAACAATACCTTTACAGGATTCTTTGTTTCTGCAAGGGCTTTGATTACAAGTTCATGTCGTTTGATAGTTGTAAGCCTACTGGGAAAAAACAGATAATCATTTATATCTCCACAATAGAAAAGCTCGGAATTTTGAGGAGGGTGATAAATCGGGATAGAATCTACTTGATTAAATCTCTTTAATCTTCGAGAAACATTTCCAGAAAGAGTATAAATAGACTTATATTCTTTTAATGCTTGATTATCAGCATTAATAATTGCTTCACGAACCTGTAGTCCATTGGGAAATGTAATTAAATCACAATAATTTGTATCCCATAAATCATAAGCTGTGCGATGCTGATGCAAAAGCCACATAACCTTATTAGGGTGAGGTATTAAGTATGCAGGAAACTTTAAACCTATAATTTTGTCTACTACTTGACCACAACATTCTGAGAGGTCTAATAATCTACAAGCCAACATATGATCCAGAATCCGCTCTGGAGGATACCATTTAAAGGGAATTGCAACTATCTCGGCGTCATGACCGGCAGCAGATATAGCTTTTAGAAGACCTTCTGCTAGTATCTCTGCACCTCCTCTAACAAAGGGAACTTGAGTCGTAACTATCAATACTCTCATGGTTTAAATCCTACAAGTGCATAATCTTGTGGCCCATAAAAGTAATCACTGAAACGTTCAGCCAGTTCTGACTGAGTTAATCTAGGTTGAGTAGTATCAGGATGAAGCTTAATACATCTAACTTTGGATAGACCAAATGATTCTGCCACAAATGTGATCATAGAACTTGGCAGTGGATTACGATGTGTCGGATCTAAATAGAATGTGTTACTACCTACTAAGATATTATCTGGATTTGGTGTTTCAAAAATTACCAATCCTCCTGTCTTAAGCACTCTCATAGTCTCAGTAAATAACTTTAGCAATACCTCAAATGCTAAATGTTCAATGATATGGAAACCAGTTACTGCACCCAAGCTAGCATCTGGCAAAGATTGCAAATAGCTAATTACATCTCCTTCTATAACCTCTAGTCCTCTGATTCGGCACTGCTCTATCATTACTCTGTTAATATCCAAACCCCTAGTAATGTATCCTGAATCTTGGAGAAGTTCTAGCCATTCACCCCGCCCACAACCCACATCTAAAATTGGGGATTCAGGTGTGCCTACCTTTGCTTGCTCAATCAATGGCAAATAAACTTTTAACCTACTTAAAATCTCTTCACGGCTACCTCTAAATTTATCCTCAAAAGCAACATAAAAAGCATCTAAAAAATGTATATCTTCATTAATAAAAGTTTTTAATTGCTCTTGACTAAAAGGTTCCGGTAAACGTTTTCTTGCCTCTTCCAGAAACATTGTTACTAGACGCTTCTGCTGCATTAGGTCATTTTTCAGGTAGCTATCGTTTCTGATGTAAAGTTCATCTCTTGTTTGGATACGAGTGTCTGTAGTAATAAGACGCTCATTTATTCCTTGCATTTGAGTATCTACAACACCCAAATGCTCACCTATTTCTTGCATTTGAGTATCTACAACACCCAAATGCTCACCTATTCCTTGCATTTGAGTATCTACAACACCCAAATGCTCACCTATTCCTTGTACTCTAATATTCATAGCATCCAAGCGCTGTTGAATATTAGTTGATAAACTATTAACTAAAGTATCAATAGTGTTAAAGCTGTTATCTATTCTTTGGACGCTTCCATCCAGAGTATCCAGGCGCTCATCCATTTGCACCTTTAAAGTGGTGATTTGCTCTATTAGCTGGCGATTCAGCGCTACAGACTCTTTTAGAGAATTAATTAGATTGAAATTGACTTCTCGTTGATCTTTAAAAATAAAATTAATCGCTCTCAAAATAAACTTTTGTAACTTAGTGTTAAATTTAAAAGGAAAGCGATTCAGCTTATCAGGCCACTTTGTCCGAATACATGATCGAGACTCTGCATTTCTAAGCAAAGCTTCAATATAGCTAATATTTAACATCATGTTTGATGTGTCGAAATTAGATTTTGAATCTAGTGGCTGAGATTTAACTTGACGTTTAGCCACTTCGTTACAAATCTTTTGTATTAATTCCTCAACGTTAATTTCTGGATTGTTTGCTTCAATCATCATTTATATTTTCAAAATATATAAAACTTTCACTTTTACGGGATTATTTCTTTGACTATTTTTGCTGGAATCCCTGCTACAACCTGATAACTAGGAACATCGCATTTCACAACTGCGCCTGCCGCTACTACAGAATTCTTACCAATTTTACAAGGGCCAATTATAGTGGCATTACTTGCTATCCAAGCCCCTTCCTCAACTACAATATCATTTCCTTCAGTTGGAAAATTGTTCATCCTCTCTAGCCCAAAATTTCTATAGTCGTGAGTTCCAGTTATTACACTAACATTGTGCCCAAAAAAAACATATTCTCCTATTACTATATTTCCCGAAGATAAGTTAAATAATGCATTATTTACAACGCATGTTTGTGACAATTTTAGTCTTTGAGGTTCGCCAAAAACCAAGTATTGTTTTAAGCTTACATCTTTGATACGCTGATCAAAATAGCCTTGCGTGAGAGATTGCTTGAGGTAAATATCAAAATATAATCTAATCCAGCTTTCGAGCTTAGATTTAAAATAATTTTTAACTATTGTGTACATAGTGATTCCTCGTAGAGTCTGATCTTTCTGCCAGATACTTGAAAGACTCCTTCTACCAAATCATTTACTGCTGCTTGTATAACTATGGCATTCTGAATCCAGTCCAGCATTTCTAAATCTTCGTGTGTTCCATCTCCAAATGCGATATCTAAAGCATAATTTCCACCAGCTAAGTGAGGCCAAATAAACTCAAAATCGACTATTGCTCTTCCTATTTCTGATTTAGATAGCCAGTAGCTAGCAAAATTTTTATCTAAGAGTTCTGTACTCCATCCTGATAAAACAGTTCTCAATCTATCCAGTAGTGCTATGCCAACATTTGGTTTTCTAACTTTATCGTGTCTGAATGTAGTGATTCTAATTTTTAATATATCTCCAGGATAAACCAACTTAATAGATTGCCCCTCACTATCTAACACAGAGATATGCTCAATTTCTGCACGTCCTGTACCAAATCTCTCAAATCCATAAAAAGCCATATACGGCTTTTTCGTAAACGGATTTAATTCTTTAATGGTGATTTTAGCCAAATCAATTTCTTTTTCATTGGCAGGAATATTCTCATTATTATTTGAATCCAAATTTATACTAGTTCTTTTATTTACTTCTTCATGCACCCATGCTTGATAGTGTTTACATACTTCAGCAGGTTGTCCAGTGTCTACAATAATCCCTTGATTAATCCACATAGCTTTTGAACACAGGCGTGAAATAGATCCTATATCATGAGATACAAATAATATTGTTCCTCCAGCATCTTGAAAATCTCTAATTTTGGCCATACAACGATGGACAAAGATGCCATCGCCTACTGCTAAAGATTCATCTACAATTAAAACTTCTGGTTTAACGTTGATTGCTACTGAAAATGCTAAACGAACAAACATACCACTAGAGTATGTTTTGACTGGCTGCTCCATGAAATCACCAATTTCAGCAAAGGAAGCAATTTTGTCAAACTTTGCTTCTATTTCTGCTCGGCTTAATCCTAAAATTTGCCCATTGAAAAATACATTTTGTCTGCCAGTAAATTCGGGATTAAATCCGCTACCTAGTTCGAGTAAGGCTGAGACTCTACCCTTAACCCACATCTCCCCTATAGTTGGTGTTAAGGTTCCAGCAATAATTTGTAGCAATGTACTTTTGCCAGAGCCATTTTGACCAATAATTCCTAAAGTCTCACCTTTATAAACCTCTAGGTTAATATCCCGCAATGCCCAAAATTCCTCAGCTTGGCTCTTACCGGGTAGCAAAATTTCTTTTAATCGATCTACTGGATGAGCATACCGCTTGTAGGACTTTGAGACATTCTTCAACGAAATAGCAATTTCCTCACCCATACCACTGAACACTTTGCTAATAGGACATACCCAGAGGTATAACTTTATCAATCAGATCACAAATTATCAACGAGGTCATCGAAATTTTTAAGCTTTATTGCATAATATTGCTATCTGTATTACATAGTTTACATTATTGGGCTAATTTCAGGTGAGTTGACTAGTGAAACTTTGCTACAAAACATCGGCAAATACTGGGCGCAAACGCTTGTATACTGAAAAAGCATAGGAAAACATTATCGCCGCGATCGCAGAAGCTACCCCCCATTCGCCCCAATGCTTCACCTCCCGAACTAAAATGAGGTCACGATCAACTTCAGCTTTACTTTCAATACAATCGAAAATACATCAGCTAACGCTTTCGGAAGTCGAATAGCTAAACTGTTTCCCCACTTAGCAACAGATGTAGTCATAGTTACCTCAAAATGCTTTCTTAGATAGTTACACACCCAAACATAAAACTTTCGGAGCTTGACACGTATACTTAGAACTATTGTACGTATCCACTTTGAAGATACCATAATTTCTATCTTCGGTGCGTTGGGGAAGCCGTAACACACCGAAAACCATCTTGTGATTATTTGCCGTCTAGTTACTGTAAAAACCGTAATCAGCATAGATGATATGCGATCGCATTCATATTTCTCGGCATATACTTTATTTCTAATTTGAGTCTTTTTTGATTTGAAAGTTCCTTACACAGAATGCTATGCTTTCGTTAAAATCTGTAATTTTTGTGTTGCTGACTAAATGAGGGCTTATCATCAAATCCCAATTTTCGAGTGTGGTGAACCCCTAATAGAGATTCCTTTAGAACTATTTGCGGTGGAATCTCCCCATCCTTATGAAAAATTAGGTGCTATTTATGGCGAATACTCCCCTTATTATCTCCGTGAAAGCGTGATTGAAAATTTGCTCCAAGCCCAAAATTACCTTTATCTTTTGCATCCTAACTGGCGTATCCAAATCTTTGATGCCTATCGCCCGATCGCAGTCCAACAGTTTATGGTAGATTACAGCTTCGCCCAAGCAGTCCAGGACAGGGGACTGACCGAAGTGGAATTATTACCAAAGCAACGCCAAGAGATTTGGAAAGCGGTTTATGAAATTTGGGCTGTACCAAGTTTAGATGAAAAAACTCCCCCTCCTCACAGTACTGGTGCGGCGGTGGATGTGACGCTGGTAGATGATGCTGGACAAATAGTGAATATGGGTTCGCCGATTGATGAAATGTCAGAGCGATCGCATCCCGATTATTATGCCAATAGTTATTACCAAAAATCACAAAAGTATCATGCTCACCGTCAGCTATTGCGGGATGTCATGTTAAAAGCAGGCTTTCAACGCAATCCTAGAGAGTGGTGGCATTTTTCTGCTGGCGATCAAATGTGGGCTTGGCTGAATAATCGATCCAATCCAGCCAATCCTGTCACTGCACGTTATGGGCGTCTTGTATAGATGCGTTAGGCATCTTGAGGGTTTAACTCCCTTAACTCGTCAGTGGTGTAAGTACCAATGGGAGTCCAAACTAGATAGGGAAGGAGTAACAGCGCCGCCATTAGAGAAATTGGTAAAACGCAGATTCCCAGGACAACGGCTAAAATCAAACCGATTAAGCCAAGAATTTCCCCAGTTTTCAGACTGCGAAACCTCAGCATTAGAGGTATGTAGGCGACGGTGATAATTTCCACCAAGAGGTACAAAGCCATTAGTAGCCAAGTAATTAGGCTTCCGGGATTTTTTTGCCAGACAATATAAGCTGAAGCTGCACCGCTAATAAAAATCACAGTCCAGATGATTGGAATTAGCGGCTCAAAAACTAGCCAGCGAGGGCGACTTAACTGTGCGAACCATTTAACATCACGCGGTGTAATTAAGAAACTACCAAGGGCGATCAAAAAAGTTACAGCCCCAATTATTATCCAAGATGGAATCATAATGCACTCAAGCTTTGTGTATTTTGTCAAGTCATACATTGCAAGTTTGACAATTTAGGGCTTAGGTTGAATCATTCGCTGGTACGAATCTTAGGCATCTTGAGGATTGAGACTGATCATCTGCCAAGTGGTATAAGTACCAATGGGACTCCAAAGCAAATAAGGAACTAGTAACAATGCTGCCCAACCAGAAATAGTTAAGATTGCAAGTATCAATAAAGCACAAATGAAAAAACCTGTGCCACCAAGAATTGTACCCACTTTCAGGCTGCGAAGCTTAAACATTACAGGCGTATAGGCAATGGTAATAATTTCTAAAAGCAAGTATAAACCCATGATTAACCAGGTTGAGGTGCTTCCTGGGTCTTTTTCCCAGACAATATAAGCCGACCAAGCACCGCAAATAAATATTACAGTCCAGATAATTGGAATCGCACCCTCAAAAGTTAGCCATCTGGGTCGTTGTAAGCGGTTGAACCATTGGCGATCGGTAGGCGTAATTACGTTAGCTGCCAAGGCAACTAAGAAAGCCACACCTCCAATCACCATCCAAGATTTAATCATGCCCTTCAGTCCTTTGCGATCGCTGTCTATCGCTTAATATCACTTTTTATAGTGTGATTTTGTCAATTTAATTGCTAATTATTCATCATCCCTGAGTTTGAAACCTTTACATCGTTTGGTAAGATTTTACAGCTATTTTCGTCTTAAATAGACCACGCGCTAGGGGGTTAGGTCTTTCGTCGGCTTTTCCACATGACCTGAATTGTCAGCACAGCAATCCTCATACGTGTCAACTTCAGGTGAAAGTTAGTTTAGAAGCAGCATTTAGAGATTGTCTCGTTAAGAGTCTCCGACTCTTAATGCATTCCGAGGGGGCTGCCGCCTCAAGACTTGCGGCAGCAGCCCAATGAGATGCATTTCCAGCCTCTGGCTGGAAACGAGGTTTTAAAAGGGTTTTGGCTTAAGTTGATACCAATGAATGAGGCTTTGAACTCCATTAATGAGGCTTTGAACTCCGTTAATGAGGCTTTGAACTCCGTTAATGAGGCTTTGAACTCCGTTAATGAGGCTTTGAACTCCGTTAACGAGGCTTTGAACTCCGTTAACGAGGCTTTGAACTCCGTTAACGAGCCTTTGAACTCCGTTAATGAGCCTTTGAACTCCGTTAACAAGCCTTTGATACTCGTGAACAACGATCAAAATTTCAAGAACAGAGGCGAGACAACAGCATTCAAACTTTTACAGACGGTTCCCCAGGACAGAAGAGATTTGTTGATAAAACTAGATTATGCGATCGCTACCGCTTTGGATGCGATTGTAGTGCAATACTGCGTAGGTTTTGAGTCGATCCCCCCAACCCCCCAATTTATCCTATCCATTACCCACATCTTTCTTAACATAAGGTTTGACAAAAGCCAGAAATTGTGTATCCTCTATGCCAATAACTAGAGTCAAACCAAAGTCAG